>NZ_JAUZVA010000002.1:0-622129 GCF_031844325.1 Curtobacterium sp. BRB10 | reverse complement strand
TGCTCCTCGGCTCGAGTTCGAGCTTCAGCCACAAGGCTTGTGTTCTTGGCTTGCCACCGGTTGTTCGTCGGACCCGAAGGTCCAGTGGCTCATCCCGAGGGGAGAGAACCGGTGGGCTTGTCATCCTAGGCGTCGAAGCGATCCGGCGCAAGGCCTGATCTGAACTTCAGTGGAGGATGGTCCCGCTTGAGGGCCGACGTGCTCTGGGCTTTCGCTCCAGCCGCTCCGCCGCACCTTTGGGGTGACGAGTAAGAACTATACGCAGCCCTGAGCGGGTGCGCCAAGCCAGCTCCCATCCCGGGCGTGTCGCGTTGTGCAACACACGTCGCCCGGACGCAGCGATGCCCGGTTCCACAGGGGAACCGGGCACCACAGGCGGTCGAGCAACCGGGATCAGGCGAGTGTCACGCCGGCGAGGGTCTTCTTGCCACGGCGCAGCACGAGCACTCCCCCGGGCAGGGCGAGATCGGACAGCGGGGCGGCCGGATCGTCGGCCCGGACGTTGTTCACGTAGACACCGCCCTGTTCGATCGCGCGGCGGGCTTCGCCGAGGGACTTCACGAGTTCGGTCTCCACGAGTGCACGTGCGACGTCCGCTCCGGAGTCGAGCGTGACCGACCCCGGCAGCGCGGCGATCGCCGACCGCAGGGTCTCCGGGTCGAGCGCGCCGAGCTCGCCGTTGCCGAACAACGCGGCTGCGGCATCGATCGCCGCCTGGGTCGCCGCCACCCCGTGCACGATCGAGGTGACCTCGAACGCCAGGGTCCGCTGGGCCGCTCGTCGGAAGGGTTCGTCGGCGACGGCCTGCTCGAGTCGTTCGATCTCGGCACGCGTCAGGAACGTGAACTGCCGCAGCCGGGCGATCACGTCGGCATCCGCCGTGTTGAGCCAGAACTGGTAGAGCGCGTACGGCGAGGTCATCTCGGCATCGAGCCAGATCGCGTTGCCCTCGCTCTTGCCGAACTTCGTGCCGTCGGAGTTCGTGATGAGCGGGGTACCGAGGGCATGCACCGTCGCACCTTCGGCGCGACGGATGAGCTCGGTGCCGGAGGTCAGGTTGCCCCACTGGTCCGAGCCGCCGGTCTGCAGCGTGCACCCGTACTGGCGCCAGAGCTCGCGGTAGTCGAGCCCCTGCAGGATCTGGTAGCTGAACTCGGTGTAGCTGATCCCCGCATCGGAGTTCAGCCGCGCGGCCACCGCGTCCTTCTTGAGCATCGAGTTGACGCGGAAGTACTTGCCGACGTCACGAAGGAAGTCGATCGCGGACAAGGGGGCGGTCCAGTCGAGGTTGTTCACCAGGCGGACACCGTTGTCGCCGGCCGGGCTGAGGAACCGGGACACCTGTGCCTGCAGCCGGGACACCCACTCCGCCACGGTCTCCGGGGTGTTCAGCGTGCGCTCGGCCGTGGGCCGGGGATCGCCGATGAGACCGGTCGACCCACCCACCAACGCGAGCGGCTTGTGCCCGGCGAGCTGCAGCCGCCGCATGGTCAGGAGCTGCAGGAGGTTGCCGCAGTGCAGCGACGGCGCCGTCGGGTCGAAGCCGCAGTAGTACGTGATCGGCTCACCGTCGAGGGCCTCTTGCAGCGCGGTCTCGTCGGTCGAGACCTGCACCAGACCGCGCCACTGCAGTTCGTCCCACACCGAGTCGAAGGCCGGGTCGTTCTGCTGGCGCGTCAGGACGTCTTGAGCGGTATCACTGGACACCCCGCCATCGTAGCGGCGACGGACGTCCGGCAGGCGCGGCAGCCGGGAGGCCCGCGGCCGGGTTCACGAGTCGAGGGCGCCCTTGTGTCGTCGGTACGTCGAGACCGTGGGGTCACCCGTCAGCCAGAAGCGCCAGGGGTACCGCACCCCGCCGGCGATGCCGCCGACGCCGGTGCGCGGGCCGCGGGAGATGCGCGGGACCGCAGCGCCCGCGGGCGGACCGGGCAGGGTCTCGGACAGGAGCTCGTCGATCACGCGGGCCGGTCCGGCGGAGGCGAGCCGGGCCTCCAGGCCGGGTGTCAGGGTGAGCACGAACGGGCCGGACCCGTCGAGGAGCGACGTGCCGTCGTCCTGCCCGAGGACCGCTCCGAGCGCACCACCGAGGTTGCCGGGCCCGCGTGCCAAGGCGACGTCCGCGACCTTCGACCCGCGACGCGCTCGCGCGACGTCCAGTCCCTCGACGACCTGCGCAGCGCGCAGCAGGGAGCCCGACGAGGTACCGGCCGGCCCGCTCACGACGTTGACACAGGTGTGGATGCCGTACGAGCGGTAGGCGTACAGCGTGCCGGGCGGGCCGAAGAGGTGTCGGTTGCGCTCCGTCATCCCCCGGTGACCGTGTGATCCGGGATCGGTGGGGCCGGAGTAGGCCTCGACCTCGGTGATGCGGAGCGCCACGCCGCGCCCGGCGATCGTGGCACCGAGCAGGGCCGGCGCGGCGATCGGTGCGGGCTCGGCGAGCAGCGCGGCGATCCCCTCGGTCATCGCGAGAAGGGTGCGCCCTCGGCCAGGTCGCGGACGCGGCGGGTGACGGACGCGAGCTGCTCGGCGACGCGGTCGGGTGCGGTGCCCCCGACGCCGGAGCGCGACGCGACGCTGCCCTCGATGGTCAGGACGGAACGGACGTCGGGCGTGAGGTGCTCGGACACCGCGCGGTACTCGTCGTCGGTCGGTTCGTCGAGCTCGATGCCGCGCTCCTCGCAGTACCGGACGAGCGCGCCGGAGACCTCGTGCGCGTCCCGGAACGGGACGCCCTGGCGGACCAGCCACTCGGCGACGTCCGTCGCGAGCGAGAACCCCTGCGGTGCGAGCTCGGCCATCCGGTCGGTGTCGAAGGTCAGGGTCGCGATCATGCCGGTGAACGCGGGCAGCAGGACCTCGAGCGTGGCGACGGAGTCGAAGACCGGCTCCTTGTCCTCCTGCAGGTCGCGGTTGTAGGCCAGGGGCAGCCCCTTGAGGGTCGCGAGGAGCCCGGTCAGGTTGCCGATCAGACGCCCCGACTTGCCCCTGGCGAGTTCCGCGATGTCCGGGTTCTTCTTCTGCGGCATGATGCTCGAGCCGGTCGAGAACGCGTCGTGGAGCCGGACGAAACGGAACTCCTTCGTGTTCCAGAGGATGACCTCTTCCGACAGCCGCGAGACGTCGATGCCGATCTGCGCGAGGACGAACGCGAACTCGGCAACGACGTCACGGGCGGCCGTGGCGTCGATCGAGTTGTCCGCCGGGCGGTCGAAGCCCAGCTCCGCGGCGATCGCGGCGGGGTCGAGGCCGAGCGAACTGCCCGCCAGCGCACCGGCACCGTACGGGCTGACGCTCGCGCGGCCGGCCCAGTCGCGGAGGCGCTCGAGGTCGCGGACCAGCGGCCAGGCGTGCGCGAGCAGGTGGTGGGCCAAGAGCACGGGCTGCGCGTGCTGCAGGTGCGTGCGCCCCGGCATGATCGCGCCCGGGTGCTCGGTCGCCTGCTGGGTGATCGCGTCGACGAGGTCGATCACGAGCCGGCCGATGCGACGCCCGTGGTCGAGCATGTGCATACGGCCGAGGGTGGCGATCTGGTCGTTGCGGCTGCGACCCGCGCGGAGCTTGCCGCCGAGTTCGGGACCGAGGTCGGCGATGAGCAGGCGCTCGAGGGCGCCGTGGACGTCCTCGTCGGAGTCGCCCGGCTGCAGTGTGCCGTCAGCGTGCGCCGCTTCGAGCCGGTCGAGGCCGGCGAGCATGCGCTCGAGCTCGTCGGCGGTCAGGTAGCCCGCGGTGTGGAGCGCTCGGGCGTGGGCTCGGGACCCCGCGATGTCGTAGGGCGCGAGCTGCCAGTCGAAGTGCGTCGACTTCGAGAGCGCGGCGAGGGCCGCACTCGGGCCGTCGGCGAAGCGGCCGCCCCAGAGGGCACCGGTGTTGGTGGCGTCGGTCTTCTCGTCGGTCATGTCGTCCTGCGTCGTTTCGTCGGTACTGGGGGCGGGCCGGGCGGCTGGGGCCGCGGGCCGTCGGTCGGTGCGGTGCGGCTGTCGGTCAGTTCGCCGCATCGCGGCGGGCGGAGATCTTGCTGGGCAGTGACCAGAGCTCGATGAACCCCCTGGACACGGACTGGTCGAACGCGTCGCCGGTGTCCGACGTCGCCAGGTCGAAGTCGTAGAGGCTCTGCTCCGACCGACGGCCCGTCACCGTGGCACGCCCACCCTGCAGCCGCAACCGGACGTCGCCGGAGACGTGCTGCTGAGTGTGCTCGACGAAGGCGTCGAGGCTGCGCTTGAGTCCCCCGAACCACAGTCCGTCGTAGACCAGGTCGGCCCACTCGGACTCGACGCCGCGTTTGAACCGGGCGACGTCGCGCTCGAGGGTGAGGCTCTCGAGTTCCTCGTGCGCAGCGATGAGCGCGATCGCGGCCGGCGCCTCGTAGACCTCGCGCGACTTGATCCCGACCACCCGGTCCTCGACGACGTCGATCCGCCCCACCCCGTGCTTGCCGGCGACCGCGTTGAGCTCCTGCACCATGCGCAGCACGCTGAACCGCTGCCCGTCGAGGGCGACCGGGACACCGCGGTCGAAGGTGATCGTGACCTCGTCGGGCTGCTGCGGGAGCGCCGGGTCCTGCGTGGTCGCGTAGAGGTCGGCGTCGGGGGCGTTCCACGGGTCCTCGAGGAGGCCGGTCTCGACGGCCCGCCCCCACACGTTCTGGTCGACCGACCACGGCTCCCGCTCCGAGTGCTGGATCGGCAGCCGGTGCTCCTGGGCGTAGGCGAGGGCGCGGTCGCGGGTCAGGGCGAGGTCCCGAACGGGGGCGACGGTTCGCAGGTCCGGTGCGATCGCCGCGACCGCTGCTTCGAAGCGGACCTGGTCGTTGCCCTTGCCGGTGGAGCCGTGCGCGACGCTGTCGGCACCGAGTTGCTTCGCCGTCAGCGCGAGGTGCTTCGCGATGAGCGGACGGCTCAGCGCCGAGACGAGCGGGTACCGCTTCTGGTAGAGCGCGTTGGCCCGGAGCGCCGGCACGATGTACTCGTCGGCGAACTCGTCCTTGGCGTCGACGACGAGCGATTCGACGGCGCCGCAGTCGAGCGCACGCTGCCGGACCGCACCGAGGTCCTCTCCGCCCTGGCCGACGTCGACAACGAGTGCGACGACGTCCTTGCCGGTGGCGTCGCGCAGCCAGCCGATCCCGACGGAGGTGTCGAGACCGCCGGAGTACGCGAGGACGACGCGGTCAGCCACTGGTGTTCGATCCGTCGGCTAGTCGTTGGCGAGCAGCCAGGCCAGCAGCGCCTTCTGGGCGTGCAGACGGTTCTCCGCCTCGTCCCAGATGATGCTGCGCGGGCCGTCGATGACGTCGGCGGTCACCTCGAACCCACGGTCGGCCGGCAGGCAGTGCATGAAGACTGCGTCGTCGGCGGCGTGCGCCATGAGCGCGTCGTCGACGCGGTACCCCGCGAAGGTGTCGAGACGCGACTGCTTCTCGGACTCCTTGCCCATCGACACCCAGGTGTCGGTGACGACCACGTCGGCGCCCGCCACCGCGGCCACCGGGTCGGTCACCACGAGGACGGAGCCGCCCGTGACGGCGGCGCGTTCCTCGGCGTCGGTGACGACCTGCGCCGACGGGGAGAACTCGGCGGGGGCTGCGACACGGATGTGCATGCCCGCGGTCGCCCCGGCGAGCAGGTACGACTGCGCCATGTTGCTCGCACCGTCGCCGATGAACGCCACGGTCTGCCCGGCGAGGGCACCGCGGTGCTCACGGATGGTGAGCAGGTCGGCGAGGAGCTGGCAGGGGTGGAAGTCGTCGGACAGCGCGTTGACGACGGGGACCGTCGTGCCGGCGGCCATCTCCTCGAGCCCGGCCTGACCGTAGGTGCGCCACACGATCGCCGACACCATGCGCTCGAGCACGCGGGCGGTGTCCGACGGGGTCTCCTTGCCGCCGAGCTGGCTGTTCGCCGTCGAGATGATCAGTGGGCTACCGCCGAGGTCGGAGATGCCGACGTGGAAGGACACCCGGGTGCGGGTCGACGACTTGTCGAAGATCACGGCGACGCTCTGCGGACCGGCCAGCGGCTGCTCCGCCCAGCGGTCGGCCTTCATGCGGTCGGCGATGTCGAGGATCGCGGACTGCTCGGCCTGGCTCAGGTCGTCGTCACGGAGGAAGTGGCGGGTCATGCGGTGGGCTCCTGCGCTGCGGCGACGGCCGCGAGGCTCTGGGCGAGGATCGACAGGAACTCGTCGATCTCGGCGTCGGACACGATGAGCGGCGGTGCGATGCGCAGGCTCGACTCGTTGGGGGCGTTGATGATGAGGCCACGCTCGAGGGCGGCGGCGTTGACGGCCGGGCCGATCGGACCGGTCAGACCGACGCCGATGAGCAGGCCGGTGCCTCGGACCTCTTCCACCAGCGGGGAACCGATGGCGCGGATGCCGTCTCGGATCCGCTCGCCCTTGACCACTGCGCCGGCGACCAGGTCGGCGCGCTCGATCTCCTCGAGCACCGCGTTCGCGACGCGGGTGCCGAGCGGGTTGCCGCCGAAGGTCGAACCGTGCTGCCCGGCCGAGAACAGGTCGGACGCCCAGCCGAACGTGACGAGGGCGCCGATGGGGAAGCCGCCGGCGATCCCCTTGGCGACGGTGATGGCGTCCGGCGTCACACCGTGGCCCTGGAACGCGAACCAGTTGCCGGTCCGGCCGACACCCGTCTGGATCTCGTCGAGGATCAGCAGTGCGCCGTGCTCCGCGGTCAGTCGGCGTGCCGCCAGCAGGAAGCCCTCGGGCAGGTCGACCACGCCGGCCTCGCCCTTGATGGGTTCGAGGACCAGGGCGGCGACGGAGTCGTCGATCGACGCTTCGAGCGCCTCGATCGAGGTGTCGATGTGCTCGACGCCCGGGATCATCGGCAGGAAGTCCTGCTGCAGCGCGGGCTTGCCGGTGAGCGCGAGGGCACCCATGGTGCGGCCGTGGAAGCCCTGCTTGAGCGCGATGATCCGGGTCTTCGTGCCATCCGCACCCTTGTTGAGGCGGGCCAGCTTGAACGCGGCTTCGTTCGCCTCGGCGCCGGAGTTGCCGAAGTAGACACGGCCCGCGTCGCCCGCGCCGGTGATGCGCTTGAGGCGCTCGGCGAGTTCGAGCTGCGGCGGAGTGGCGAAGTAGTTCGACACGTGCACGAGCTTCGCGGCCTGGTCGGCGATCGCCTCGACGAGCGCGGGGTGCGCGTGACCGAGCGAGTTCACCGCGATGCCTGCGAGGAAGTCGAGGTACTCGTTGCCGTCGACGTCCCAGACGCGGCAGCCCTGGCCACGCTCGAGCATGATCTTCGGCGGGGTCAGGGATCGCATGAGCGACGCCCCGAACCGGTCGTTCCAGGTCTCGGTCTGCGTCTCGGTGCTCACTGCTGGTGTCCCTTCTCGTCCGTACCCGCCACGTGCTGGCCGGTACTGCTGTCGATCGACGGCGACGCCACGCGACGGCCGATCTCGGCGTGGGTCATCTGGTTCTCGGTTCGTCGGCTCGGGTCCGGGATCACCTCGGTTCCCGCACCCCGCAGGGTGAAGACCTCGAGCAGGATCGAGTGCGGGATCCGGCCGTCGATGATGGTCGCACCGCCGACCCCGCCGACCACGGCGTCGAGGCACGCGGTCATCTTGGGGATCATCCCCGACTCGAGACTCGGCAGGAGTGCACGGAGCTCGTCGACCGCGATGAGGTCGACGATCGAGTCACGGTCGGGCCAGTTGCGGTACAGACCGGGCACGTCGGTGAGCATCATGAGCTTCGAGGCCCGGAGCGCGATCGCCAGGGCTCCGGCCGCCGCGTCCGCGTTCACGTTGAGGGCCTGGTCGGGGTGCGCGTCGTCGATCGCGATGCTCGAGACGACCGGGATCCGGCCGGCCTCGATCGCGGCGAGCACACCCGACGGGTCGACGTGGGTGATGTCCCCGACGTGGCCGAGGTCGTACTCCTGGCCGTCGACGACGACGCCCTTCTTCTCGCCGGTGAACAGCGAGCCGCCGTCGCCGAACACGCCGACGGCCAGACCCTCGCCGTGTTCGTTCATCAAGTCGACGATCTCGCGGTTGACCTCCCCCGCCAGGACGTCGCGGACGACGGTGATCGCCTCGGTCGTCGTGACACGGTAGCCGCCGCGGAACTCGGACTCGATGCCCTGTTCCTTGAGGGCGGCGGAGATCTGCGGGCCGCCGCCGTGCACGACGACGGGGTGCAGGCCGGCGTAGCGCAGGTAGACCATGTCCTCGGCGAAGGCGCGCTTCAGGTCCTCGTTCACCATGGCGTTGCCGCCGAACTTGACCACGACGACCTTGCCCGAGAAGCGCTTCAGCCAGGGCAGCGACTCGATGAGCGTCGCGGCCTTGACCGCGGCGAACTCGTGTTCTTCTTCCTTCGTGAGGGGCGTCCCGGCCCCTTCGGTGTCGTTCGCCATCAGCTGGAGTACGCGCTGTTCTCGTGCACGTAGTCGTGCGTGAGGTCGTTGGTCAGGATCGTGGCCGAGTGCGCGCCGACACCGAGGTCGATGCGCACGTGGGTGTCACGCGGGGTCAGGTCGACGGAGTCGCTCGGCTCGTCGGGTGCGCCCGCGTGGCAGACCCGGATGCCGTTCATGCTGACGTCCACCGCGTACGGGTCGAACTCGGCGTCGGTGGTGCCGATCGCTGCGAGCACCCGGCCCCAGTTCGGGTCGTTGCCGAAGACGGCCGCCTTGAACAGGTTGTTCCGGGCGACGCTCCGACCGACGGTCACGGCGTCGTCCTCGGTCGCGGCGTGCACGACCTCGATCGCGATGTCGTGGCTCGCGCCCTCGGCGTCCTGCTGCAGCTGGCGGGCCAGGTCGGCACACACCGCGGTCAGGGCCTCCTGGAAGTCACCGACCTCGGGCGTCACGCCGCTCGCACCCGACGACAGCAGGACGACCGTGTCGTTCGTCGACATGCAGCCGTCGGAGTCGACCCGGTCGAACGTGATGCGGGTGGCGGCGCGGAGCGCCTGGTCGAGCTGGTCCGGAGTCTGCACGGCGTCGGTCGTGATGACGACGAGCATCGTTGCGAGACCCGGGGCGAGCATCCCCGCGCCCTTGGCCATGCCGCCGACGGTCCAGCCGTCCTCGGTCACGACGGACTGCTTGGCCTTCGTGTCCGTCGTCATGATCGCGGTCGCCGCGTCGGGACCGCCGTCGCCACTGAGTGCCGCACTCGCCAGCTCCACGCCGCGGAGCACGTTGTCGCGGAAGGTCTGGTCGCCCACACCGATGAGCCCGGTGGAGCAGACGACGACGTCGCCGGCTCCGATCCCGAGGGCATCGCCCACGGCTTCGGCCGTCAGGTGCGTGGTCTGGAAGCCGAACGGGCCGGTGAAGCAGTTCGCGCCGCCGGAGTTCAGGACGACGGCACGGGCGACGCCGTCCCCGACGACCTGGCGGGACCAGATGACGGGGTGCGCCTGGGCTCGGTTGCTGGTGAAGACGGCGGCCACGGCTGCGTCGGGCCCGTCGTTGACGACGAGGGCCACGTCCGGCTTGCCGCTCGTCTTCAGGCCTGCGGTGACACCGGCGGCGCGGAAGCCCGCTGCCGCGGTGACGCCCTGGAGGCCCGGCTCGGTCTGGGTGGTCGTGCCTGCGTCGGTCACGGTGCGACTCCGTCCACGCTGAGGCCCGTGGTCTCGGGGAGACCGAGGGCGATGTTCGCCGACTGGACGGCGGCGCCGGCCGTGCCCTTGGCGAGGTTGTCGAGCGCGGTCACCGCGACGACGCGGCCGGCGGCCTCGTCGACGGCGATGCCGACGAGCGCGGTGTTCGCACCGATGGTGTCCGCGACCCGGGGGAACTCGCCTTCGGGCAGCAGGTGCACGAAGGGTTCGTCGGCGTACGCCTGTTCCCACGCGAGCCGGACGTCGCGTGCGCTGACGCCGGGCGAGAGCTTCGCGGTGGTGGTCGCCAGGATCCCCCGCGACATCGGGACCAGGACCGGCGTGAACGAGATCGTCACGTCGGCGGCCCCCGCGACCTGCAGGTTCTGCTGGATCTCGGGGACGTGCCGGTGCGAGCCACCGACGGCGTAGGCGCTGGCGGACCCCATGATCTCGGAGGCCAGGTAGGTGGTGCTGAGCTTCTTGCCGGCGCCACTCGGACCGACGCTGAGCACGGCGACGAGGTCGTCGGACTCGACGAGACCGGCCTGGACGCCCGGCTGGATGCCGAGCGTCACCGCGGTGACGTTGCAGCCGGGGACCGCGATGCGCTTCGTGCCGACCAGGGCGGAACGCTGCTTGCCCTGCGACGCGATGTCGTCGACCTCGCGCCATTCATCGGCCGAACCCGGGGTGGGCGCCGCGAGCAGGAGCTCGGGCAGCCCGTAGGACCACGCACCGAAGTAGTCGCCGCCGTAGAACCGCTCCCACGCCGCCGGGTCCGTCAGACGGTGGTCTGCGCCGCAGTCGACGACGAGCGCATCATCGCCGAGTTCCGCGGTGATCGCACCCGACTGGCCGTGCGGCAGCGCCAGGAACACCACGTCGTGCCCGCGCAGCGTCTCGGCCGTCGTCTCCGCCAGGGTCAGGTGCGACAGCGAACGGAGGTGCGGCTGGGTCGCGATCAGGGGCTGCCCGGCGTTCGAGAACGCCGTCACCGTCCTGACCTCGAACTCGGGATGGGCGGAGAGCACGCGCAGGAGCTCACCACCCGCGTAGCCGGAGGCTCCCGCCACGGCGACGGATACGGACATGGGATTCCACCTTTGGTCGGACTGGTCGTCGAGAGAGTCGGAGGCGGCGACCCCGGGCGGTGCTGATCCCGTGTGGGTCAGTCGCGCAGGGTCGCCCCGAATCGCTCGCCGGCACGTCGGACAGCGCCGTCACGGGCCTCGGTGGCCTCGGCAGCGGTCAGCGTGCGGTCCGTGGCACGGAAGCGCAGGGCGAACGTCAGGGACTTCTGTCCCTCGTCCACGCCGGAGCCCCGGTAGTCATCCACGAGCCGAGCATACTCCAACAGGTCTCCGGCGCCAGAGCGCACCGCATCCAGCACGTCACCGGCCGGCACACCGGCGTCGACGACGAGCGAGAGGTCCTGCGTGGCTGCCGGGTACGAGACGATCGGCGCGACCGCGACGAGTTCCGGGGCCGCGGCGACCAGCGCGTCGAGGTCGAGCTCGACGACCGCCACCACGCGGGGCAGGACGGCGGCCTCGGCCAGTTCGGGCAGGAGCTCTCCGGCGAGGCCCACGACCGTGCCGTCGACGAGCAGCGACGCGGCACGGCCCGGGTGCAGGGACGGGTGGGTCGTCTGCGCGACGGTGAGTTCGACACCGACGGCCCAGGCGACCTGGCGGGCCGCATCGATCGCGTCGGCGATGCCGAACGGTTCCGCCGTGGTGCCGGGCTGCTTGACGACCCGGTGGCCGGTCAGCAGTGCGGCGACGTGGAAGGGCTGGGCGGGCAGCGAGGCGTCCAGCGCCTCGAGCGCCGCACGATCGGGCCGGGCGGCACCCGCCGGGACCTCATCGGTGCCGAGCGTCACGCCCGTCACCGGCAGGAACACCCGGGACGTCTCGTAGAGCGCGACGTCGACGAGCCCGCGCGACACGTTGCGACGGGCTGCGTCGACCAGGGCCGGGACGCCGCTCCGGCGCAGGAGGTTCTGCTCGCTGTCCAGGGCGTTGGCGAGCACGACGCTCGGTCCGCCCTGCGGGTCGATCCCCGGGTAAGCGTCCTGCGTGGCCACCGACACGAACGGTGCCGTGACGACCTCGGTCAGGCCCGCGGCGGCCAGCGCCGCGGCGACCCGACGACGAGCCTGCTGGTGCCGGGTCAGGCCCCGACCGGGCGGAGCGACCGGCAGCACGCTCGGGATCCGGTCGTAGCCGACGATGCGCGCGACCTCTTCGACGAGGGTGGTGTCGTCGGTCAGGTCGGGACGCCAGGTGGGCGGGGTGACCGAGAGCTGCTCGTCGTCGGCCTCGACCGTGGCACCGATCGCACGGAGCGTGTCGATGACCTCGGCGTCGGTGTAGTCGACGCCGACGAGGTCGGCGGGACGCGAGAGCCGCATCGTCACGGTCGCCCGCGGCTCGGTGTCGACGAGCGTGGACCCGAGGGCGTCGGCGGTGCCGCCGGCGAGCTCGACGAGGAGCTCGACGGCACGGTTCGCCGCGGCCTCGGCCACCTGCGGGTCGACTCCACGCTCGAAGCGACGGGATGCCTCGCTGGGGAGCTTGTGGCGACGAGCGGTGCGGGCGATGGAGACCTGGTCGAACCCGGCGGCCTCGATCAGGACGTCGGTCGTGCTCGCCGAGATCTCGGTGCGGGCTCCGCCCATGACGCCGGCGAGGCCGATCGGGCCGTCGTCGTCGGTGATCACGAGGTCTTCCGGGTCGAGCTTCCGGACCGTGCCGTCGAGGGTCTCGAGCGTCTCGCCAGTGATCGCCCGGCGCACGCCGAGGCCGCCCGCGACGGTCTGCAGGTCGTAGCCGTGGAGCGGCTGGCCGAGCTCGAACATGACGTAGTTCGTGATGTCGACGGGCAGGGAGATGGAGCGCACCCCGGCAAGCGAGAGGCGCGAAACCATCCAGGCCGGTGTCTTCGCGGCCGGATCGATCCCGCGCACGACGCGCGTGACGAACGTCGACGCTCCGACGCGACCCCGGATCGGGGCCTGGTCGTCGATCGTGACCCGGAAGCCCTCGGCCGCACGCGGCGCGACGCGGTCGACGGGGTCGTGGAAGCTGGCTCCGGTGGCGTGCGCGTACTCACGGGCGACCCCGCGCATGCTGAGCACGTAGCCGCGGTCCGGTGTGACGTTGATCTCGACCGCGGCGTCGTCGAGGCCGAGGAGCGCGATGGCGTCGGCGCCGACGGTGGGGTCCATGCCGAGGTCGGCGAACCGCAGGATGCCGTCGTGCTCGTCACCGAGCCCGAGCTCGCGGGCCGAGGCGATCATGCCGTCTGACACGTGTCCGTAGGTCTTGCGGGCGGCGATCGGGAACGGCCCGGGCAGGACTGCGCCGGGCAGCGTGACGACGACGAGGTCGCCGACGTCGAAGTTGTGCGCGCCGCAGACGATGCCGCGCGGCTCGGCTTCACCGACGTCCACCTGGCACCAGTTGATGGTCTTGCCGTTCTTCTGCGGCTCGGGGACGCGCTCCAGGACCCGGCCGACCACGATGGGACCGGTCAGGTCGAAGGTGTGGACGTCCTCTTCCTCGAAGCCGACCGACACGAGCGCCGCGTGGACGTGCTCGAGGGTGACGTCCTCGGGGAGGTCGACGGACTCACCGAGCCAACGGAGTGGGACGCGCATCAGACCACCGTTCCGAACTGCTGCGAGAAGCGGATGTCGCCCTCGAGGAAGTCACGCATGTCGTTCAGGCCGTTGCGGAACTGCAGTGTCCGCTCGATGCCCATGCCGAACGCGAAGCCCTGGTACTCGTCCGGGTCGATCCCGGCGGCACGCAGGACGTTGGGGTTCACCATGCCGCAGCCACCCCACTCGACCCACCGCGCGCCGCCCTTGGCGTTCGGCTGCCAGACGTCCATCTCGGCGCTGGGCTCGGTGAACGGGAAGTAGTTCGGGCGGAGCCGGATCTGTGCCTCGGCGCCGAACATCTGCCGGGCGAAGTGCTCGAGCGTGCCGCGCAGGTGCGCCATCGTCAGGCCCTTGTCGATCGCGATGCCCTCGACCTGGGTGAAGACCGGCAGGTGCGTGGCATCGAGCTCGTCGGCACGGTAGACGCGGCCCGGCGCGATGACGTACAGCGGGAGGTCACGCGACAGCAGCGACCGCACCTGCACCGGGGAGGTGTGGGTGCGCATGACCAGGTGCCGGTCGACGGGCTCGACGAAGATCGTGTCCGCCATGGCCCGGGCCGGGTGGTCCTGGTCGAAGTTGAGCGCGTCGAAGTTGAACCACTCGTGCTCGAGCTCGGGGCCTTCCGCCACTTCCCACCCCATGCCGACGAAGATGTCGGCGACGGCTTCGTTCAGCAGCGAGAGCGGGTGGCGGGAGCCGACGGCGCGGTGGACCGGCAACGCGGTGACGTCGACGCGCTCGGCTTCGAGCCGTGCGCGCTCCTCGGCCACCGCGAGCACGGATTCCTGCTCGGCGATCGCCGCGTTCACCCGCCCACGGGCCTGCCCGACGAGCTTGCCCGCCGCGGCCTTCTGCTCCGGCGGCACACTGCGCATCGATGCGTTCATCCGCGCCAACGGTGACTGCTCACCGGTGTGCTCGGCCCTGGCCTGCTTCAGTTCGGCGACCGTCGTCGTGGCACGGACGGCGGCGAGGGCCGCGTCCACCGCGTCGGCGACGGCCGATTCACTGATCTCGAGAGGTTCTGACACGAGACCCAAGCCTACCGGCCGTCGGGATACCACCCACCTGCACCGAGCGGACGGTGGATGGCCGACGCCGACGACCGGTCCGTGGAGGAGCGTCAGTTCCGGAGCGCGAAGGCCGACTCGTACAGGCAGACCGACGCGGCGGTGGCGAGGTTCATCGACTCCGCCTGTCCGTAGATCGGCACCTTGACGGCCCGGTCGACGAGGGCGAGGTCCTCGGCGGTCAGCCCGCGGGCCTCGTTGCCGAAGACCCACGCGGTCGGTCCGTCGAGCATCCCCTCGGCACGGACCACCGGCAGGTCGTCGCCGGAGACGTCCGCCGCGAGCACCGTGTACCCGAGGGCCCTCGCCCGCTCGATCGTGTCGGCCAGGGTCACGCCGACGGACACCGGCACGTGGAACAGCGACCCGGTCGTCGACCGGACCACCTTCGGGTTGTACGGGTCGACCGAGCGTCCGGTCAGCACCACCGCGTCGGCACCGGCCGCGTCGGCGGCCCGGATGATCGTGCCGGCGTTCCCCGGGTCCCGCACTTCTTCGAGGATGGCGACCAGTCCGGGCAACGCGGCCTGCTCGTCGGACGCATCACGGGCCTCCCGGTCGGCGGCAGCCGCAGCGCGGTCCGGGAAGACGTCCTTCACCGACGTCGGGAACTGCTGGCACACCGCGACCACGCCCTGCGGCGTGACCGTGTCGGCCATCGCGTCGAGCACCTGCTCGGTCACGAACCAGGTGTCCACCGGCGCGTCGTCGAGCCCGTAGCGGGCAGCGGCGGTCGGGGTCACGTACAGCTCACGCAGGAGCTCCGGGGCGTACTCCAGCGCTTCGCGGACCGCTTGGGTCCCTTCCAGCAGGAACAGGCCGGTCTCGGCCCGGACGTCCTTCTTGGCCAGGGCCGCCACGGCCTTCACGCGTCCGGCACGGGGGTTCTCGAGGAGATCGCTCACGACCCAAGTCTAGGAACGACGAAACCCCCGCCGTGCGGCGGGGGTTTCGCGAGCAGAAGAACTGACTACGCAGCCTTCGGGGCCGAGGTGTCGGCCGGGAGGGCCTTCTTCGCGGTCTCGACGAGCGCGGTGAAGGTCTCGGGGTTGTTCACCGCGAGGTCGGCGAGGATGCGACGGTCGACCTCGACGCCGGCCAGGTTGAGACCCTGGATGAGGCGGTTGTAGGTCAGGCCGTTCGCACGGGACGCAGCGTTGATGCGCTGGATCCACAGGCGACGGAACTCGCCCTTCTTCGCGTGACGGTCGCGGTACGCGTAGACGAGGGAGTGGGTGACCTGCTCCTTGGCCTTGCGGTACAGGCGCGAACGCTGGCCGCGGTAGCCCTCGGCGCGCTCGAGGATGACGCGGCGCTTCTTGGCGGCGTTGACCGCTCTCTTTACTCGTGCCATTGCACTATTCCTTTACGATCCGGGGGCTCAGTGGCCGAGGAGCTTCTTGACGTTCTTCGCGTCAGCCTTGGAGAGGACCTGGTCCTCGTTCAGGCGGGCCTTGCGCTTGGCGCTCTTGACCTCGAGGTTGTGACGCATACCGGCCTGCTGCTTCATGATCTTGCCGGTACCGGTGACCTTGAAGCGCTTCTTCGACCCGGAGTGGGTCTTCTGCTTGGGCATGGTGGTGCCTTTCCGTGGGATGGATGGGGGGCCGCGTCGTTGCGGGGTCGGTCCGGGGACCTATTCGGCCGCGGCGTCCGTGGACTTCGCGGCTGCCTCGGACGTGGAACCGGCCTCGGCGTCGTCCTTGCCCTTCGCGGCGTGCTCGGTGGCACGACGCTCGGCCTTCTGCGCAGCACGCTTGGCGTTCTGCTCGCCCTTGACGTCGGACTTGTTCTTGAGCGGAGCGATGATCATCGTCATGTTGCGGCCGTCCTGGGTCGGACGGGACTCGACGACACCGAACTCGGCGATCTCTTCCGCGAACTTCTGGAGGAGTCGGACACCCTGCTCCGGACGCGACTGCTCGCGACCACGGAAGAGGATCATCGCCTTCACCTTGTCGCCACCGAGGAGGAACCCCTCGGCGCGCTTGCGCTTCGTCTCGTAGTCGTGCACGTCGATCTTCAGGCGGAAACGGACCTCTTTCAGGTCCGTGTTCACCTGGTTGCGACGGGCTTCCTTGGCCTTCTGAGCGGCTTCGTACTTGAACTTGCCGTAGTCCATGATCTTGGCCACGGGCGGCTTCGAGTTCGGCGCGACCTCGACCAGATCCAGTTCGGCTTCCTGCGCGAGACGCAGTGCCATGGCGATCGGGACAACGCCGACCTGCTCACCCTGCGGACCGACGAGTCGGACTTCGGGAACGCGGATTCGGTCGTTGGTACGGGGATCGGTGATGCGGAGCTCCTTCAATCAGGTGGTGGCCGTCCGGGGCGTTTGCCCTGGACGACAGCACGAGAGAGGAGATCTGACGCACGGGATGTCGACCCGTTCGGCAGCCGCCCTGCATCGGGTCCGTCGGACCCGACCGACGAGCACAACTCGTGCACTCGCGGAGCGGTGGTGACCCGGTAGCCTGGTGGAACGCGGCCGCGGGTGGGAGAGACTCCTCTTTCGTGACACCGTCCGGACACTCTCAGGAATACCTGAGGGCACACGGACAGCATCTGCCGCGGGCAAGCCTAGCAGAGGAGCACCGTGAGCGACACCCCGACCGACGAGGACAGCATCGGCATCGACGCCGCCAGGGACATCGCGGAGGTGCCGGCGGTCGAACTCATCAACACCGTTGCGGTGCACCTGCTCAGTGCCGCGGCCGTGAAGGTCGGCCTGGCCGACGACCCACAGGAGCAGACCGACCTGGACGAGGCGCGGAAGCTCATCACCGCGCTGGCCGGACTGGTCACGGCCGCCGCGACCGAGATCGGCGACCACCACGCCCGCCCGCTCCGCGACGGGCTGCGGTCGCTGCAGCTCGCCTTCCGCGAGGCGTCGGCGATCCCGGACCCGATCGGTGCCGGACCGGGCGAGAAGTACACGGGTCCCGTCAACTAGACGACGTCACCAGATGGCGGACGGGAGGCCCGTGGCGGTGTCGCCACGGGCCTCCCGTCCGTCCGTGGGTCGCGCTCAGGACCCGCTGTCGCCGACCAGGCGCGCGACGGCCGCGAGCGGGATGCCGACCCAGTCGGGTCGGTTGCGGGTCTCGTAGACGACCTCGTAGACCGCCTTGTCGAGCTCGAAGGCGTCGAGCAGTGCGCTGTGGGCGGCGAGGTCCGCGCCGGCGCCCTGCTGGTAGCCCTCGAGGAAACGGGCTCGCGCCTCGGCCGCCCAGGCGGCCGCGTCGACCGGTTCGGCGTCGTGCGCCAGCGCACCCGCGACGTAGTCGAACGAGCGGAGCATGCCCGCGACGTCGCGCAGGGTGACGTCCGGCAGCGAGCGTTCGTCGAGGGGGCGGAGCGGTTCGCCCTCGAAGTCCAGGAAGACCCACCCGCGGGGGTCCGGTGCCGACAGGACCTGTCCGAGGTGCAGGTCACCGTGGATGCGCTGCAGGTCCGGCCACGCGGCATCGGCGGCACGGTCGTAGACCGCACGGACGGCGTCGGCGTGGTCGGCGACGGCCGGGGCCTCGCGGGCGGCGGTGTCGAGCCGGGCGTGCATCGTCGCGACGGCGGCGTCCCGTCGGGGGGCGTCTGCCGGTTCCGTCGGCAGCGCTCCGGCCAGGGTGCGGTGCACGTCGGCGAGCGCGGTGCCGAGCTGCTCGGCGCGGTCACCGAACGGGGCGCCGACCTGCGCCTCCTGCAGGGCGACGCGCCAGGCGTCGTCGAGCCCGGGCAGGAACTCCTGGGCGAAGGCGAGGTGTCCGGTCGCCGTGCCGTCCGGGCGTCCGACGTCGGGCCAGTCGGCGCGGAGCGCACCGTAGACCCGCGGCACCCGCGTGCTGCCCGCCGCCGTGAGGGCGAGCTGCGTGGTCACGTCGGGGTTGTCGCCGTGGTGCAGCACGCGGAAGACCTTGATGATGACGCGGTCGCCGGACTCGGTGTCGCAGATGACCGACGTGTTGGACTGCTCGCCCGTCAGGACACGGGCCGCGGTGACCCGGCCGATCGGGCTGAGGCTGTCCGGTGCCGCGTCGATGCGTGCGGCGAGTGCCGACACCCACGCGAGGTCGGTGGTGGCGTCGACGATCGCGCCGTCGCGGTCGCTGGTGATCGGTGACTGGTAGAGGACGGGGACCGCGGGGGCCTCGTCGAGCACCAGCCGCGTCCCGTCGTCGGTGGAGATCGTCCGGAGGTGTGGCACGGAGCCCTTCGAGGCGTACCAGCGGCGGTCGGCGATCCAGGACTCGAGGTCGCGGTCGCTCGGCGTGCTGGTGTCGGGGGCGCTCGTGACTGCGCTGGTGTCTGCGCTCGTGACTGCGCTGGTGTCTGCGCGGGTGTCGGGGGCGCTGGGTGCTCCGTCGCTCATGCAGCGGAACCTACGCGCCGTGCCCTGGCGAGGTGCCGAGTCCCCCACAGGACGGGACGGGGAGCGCTCCGTCCACAGAACCCCGCTGCCCCCGGTCTGACACGGGTGCATCGGACGACACTTGCGGCATGCCCCGATCCGCTGCCGTTCCTCCCCCCGCCGCTGACGCTGCACGTGCGCTCCCCGACCCCCGCCGGACCTGGCGGGTCCTCGACGACCGCAGGCTCCCCGCACTCGAGCCGTTCGCCGCCGACGTGCGCCGCCATGAAGCGGTGACGGTGCGCGAGACGGTGTGGGACTCCGACGACCGGGTGCTCGCCGCCGAGGGCGTCGTGCTCACACGCTTGTCGGACGGCACCTGGACGATCGACCGGGGTGCCGACGGGGTCGGCCCGGAACCGCTCGACGGCGCCTCCGACGGTCCCCCACGGGACGCCGTTGAGGTCTTCCTGCGTGGTCGTCCGCTGCGGGTGGTCCTGGTCCGTGACACCACCACGACGCTCGTGACCCTCCGCGGCAGGGACGGCCGGGTGCGGGCCGAGGTCGCCGACGTGCGCGTGGACGACGGCGACCCGGACACCACCGTGCTGCGGTCGTCGCGGTGGTGGGCCCTGACTGACGACGGACACGACGGTGCCACGGCACGAGCGGCCGGACGAGCGTTGCACGACGCTGCGACCGATCCGGTGGACGTCGCGTCGGCTCCGCTCCCCCGGGGCCCGGAGCCCGCCCCGGAGCGCCGACGCGGCCGAGCGAAGCGCCCCCGGCCGGACACCGCCGCGGGGTTCGTCCTGCGGGTGCTCGATGCCCTGCGGCGTGACCTCGTGGCGGCGGACCCCCGGGTACGAACCGACGAACCCGAGGCCGTGCACGACCTGCGGAAGGTGCTGCGACGCCTGCGGAGTGTGCTCGCGGCGTTCCGCGGCGCGCTCGACCGCCAGGCGACGGAGCAACTCCGTGCCGCCCTGGCCGAGACCGGGCGGGTCGCCGGAACCGCTCGCGACGCCGAGGTGCTGCACGCCGGCCTGTCCCGGTCGGCGGCACGTGCCCCCGACGGGTACGTGGACGCGGAGACCCTCGACCGCATCGGTTCGGAGACCGCGGAACGCCGCGGCGTCGCTGCGGCCGAGCTGCGGCGAGCGCTGCGTTCCGACGCCTGGTTCCGGACACTCGACGCCCTCGACGACCTGCTGCTGCGGGCGCCGGCAGGCCCGCACGCGGACGACGACGGGGTGACGTTCGTCACCCGGCGCATCCGGCACGAGCGGGCACGCGTCGGTCGGCTGCTCGGTGACACCGGCGATGACCTCGACACCCTGCACGAGGTCCGGAAGGCCGCGCGCCGGTTGCGCTACGCCCTGCAGGCGGCCGGTGATCTTCCCGACGTCGGGAAACGCCGGCTCGGTCGACTGCGACGGGTGCAGGAGACCCTGGGCGAGACGCTCGACGCCGCGCACGCGGCCGATGCGTACCGACGGCTGGCAGCCGTGGCGGCGCAGCACGGTGAGGACACGTTCGGGTACGGCGTCCTGGCGACGACCGAGCAAGCGGCCAGCACGCAGGGGCTGCACCGATCGCGGAAGCTGCTCGCGCGGCTCTGACCGGGTGCGAGAATCGGGCCGTGCCGCACTACTTCGAGGACCTCGCTGCCGGGCAGACCTTCACCACGCCGGGGCGCACCATCACCGAGGCGGACGTGGTGTCGTTCGCCTCGTGGACGAACGACAACAACCAGGTGCACACGGACGTCGAGTTCGCGGGGAGGACCCGGTACGGGCAGCGGATCGTGCACGGGCTGCTCGGCACTTCGCTGTGCCTCGGGCTCATCGCACGCACGGGCGTGTTCGAGGGGTCCGCGGTGGCACTGCTCGGGATCGATCAGTGGCGCTTCACCGAGCCGGTGTTCATCGGGGACACCGTGACCTGCACCGTCGAGGTCCTCGGCACCCGGC
Source organism: Curtobacterium sp. BRB10 (assembly GCF_031844325.1). Taxonomy (NCBI): domain Bacteria; kingdom Bacillati; phylum Actinomycetota; class Actinomycetes; order Micrococcales; family Microbacteriaceae; genus Curtobacterium; species Curtobacterium sp. BRB10. The sequence goes on along the minus strand of NZ_JAUZVA010000002.1, from coordinate 601,474 downwards.
TGACGAGTTCGGGCACGACCGGGATCGTCGAACGAGCGGTGGCCCTGCGGAACCAGCACGGCACGGTCGTCCAGCAGGGACGGATGGACGTCATGGTCCTGACCCGCGACGCCGCGATCGGTTGATCGACCGCTCGACGAGCGCCAGCGGAACCTGCTCCGCGCAATCCCGGCGCCCTCTTTACAACGATGTACCAGCACGGGAGCATGGACGCATGAGCACGCTCGACGGCATCGTGGCCGCACCTGACTCCGCTTCCGCCCCCGGCCTCCCCCTCGCCTCGCGACAGGACGGCACGTACCCCCGGCCGCAGATGCTCCGCACCGCCTGGGCCGACCTCGACGGCACGTGGTCGTTCCGGAACGACGGCGACGACGACGCCTGGCGCACCGGCTTCACCGACGCCCGGGACATCGTGGTCCCGTTCCCGCCCGAGTCCCCGGCCTCGGGCATCGACGAACCCGGCTTCCAGCCCGTGGTCTGGTACTCCCGCGCGATCACCCGCTCGGAGCTCGACGCCGCCGGGTTCGGCACCGGCGCGCCCCGGCTCGTCCTGCACTTCGGCGCCGTCGACCACCGCGCGCGCGTCTGGATCGACGGGCAGTTCATCGGCGGACACGAGGGCGGCCACACCCCGTTCTCCTTCGACGTCACCGAGGCGCTGGCCACCGACCCCGACGCCGTGCACACCCTGGTGGTCCGCGCCGAGGACGACCCGCACGACCTGACCCAACCGCGCGGCAAGCAGGACTGGCACGAGGACCCGCACGCGATCTGGTACCGCCGGACCACCGGGATCTGGCAGACGGTCTGGCTCGAGGCCGTGCCGACCGCCTCGATCGCGTCCCTGCGCTGGACGAACGTCGACCACGCGACCATGCGGCTGACGGTCCGGCTCGACGGACACCGTACGGGCGGTGAGCGCCTGCGCGTCGAGGCCCGATGGGACGACCGCGACGAGCACCTCGCCACGATCGAGACCACGGTCGGCGAGACCGGCGACGAGTTCGACGTGGTCGTGCCGATCGCACGGCAGACGAACGGGCAGGCCGAGGACGAGCTGCACTGGACGCCGGACACGCCCCGGCTGATCGACGCCACGGTCACGCTGCTGCCGCGCTCCGGCTCCGGCTCCGGGACGACGGCGAGCACGGGCGCGCTCGACGCCGTCGCCAGCTACTTCGGGATCCGGACGGTCGGGGTCGACGGCGGCGCGTTCCTGCTCAACGGCCGACGCCACGACGTCCGCAGTGTCCTCAACCAGGGCTACTGGCCCGAGTCGCACATCGCTGCCCCGTCCCGTCCAGCACTCCGCCGCGAGGTCGAACTCATCAAGGAGCTCGGCTTCAACGCGGCCCGCAACCACCAGAAGATCGAGGACCCGCGGTTCCTGTACTGGGCCGACCGACTCGGACTCATGGTGTGGGGTGAGGCCCCCGGCGCGTACGCGTTCTCCCCCCGCGCCGTGCAGCGTCTGGTGCGCGAGTGGATGGACGCCGTCGAGCGTGACGCCTCGCACCCGTCGATCGTCACCTGGGTGCCCGCCAACGAGAGCTGGGGCGTGCAGCACATCGCCACCGACCCGGCGCAGCAGGCCTACGCCCGGGCCCTCGCTGACGTCACGCGGGCGTTGGACCCGACGCGTCCGGTGATCTCCAACGACGGGTGGGAGCACACGAACTCCGACATCGTCACGATCCACGACTACGAGGGCGACGGACCCCGGCTCGCGGCCACCTACGCGGACGAGACCGCACGGACCCGGCTCCTCGGTGGCATCGGTCCGGCGGATCGCCGCATCCTCGTCGGCGGTGCCGAAGACCTCGGCCAGCCGGTCATGCTCACCGAGTTCGGGGGTGTGAACTACCAGCCGGGCGTCCAGCGCGAGGACGGCTGGGGCTACACGTCGGCCAGTGACGGCGACGACTGGGTGGCCCGGATCACCGCGCTGTACGACGCGATCCGTGCGAGCTCGTTCCTCGCCGGGTCCTGCTACACGCAGCTCACCGACACCATGCAGGAGACGAACGGCCTGCTCAACGCGGACCGGTCCCCGAAGGTGCCGATCGAGCAGATCCGTCGCGCGGTCACGGGGCACTAGCCGGGAGGCTCGCACTTCGTGAGCAGCAGTGGTCGGGTCCGGCAGACGGACCAGACCACTGCTGCTCCCGGTCCACTCGGGTCGCCTCGCGCCGGGCGGGTGGCGACTCGCGATGCGGGGTGCGGCCCGCGGTCTGGGAGGATCGGGCGGGTGACGAACGTGGCGGAAGCGAGCCGGGCCTCCAGGCGGGGGTTCCGCAGCCTGCTGACCGGACGGCGCAGCGCCTGGACCGCACCGCTGCTGATCTGGGCGGGCTCGCGGGTGGTCAGCACCGTGCTGCTGGCGACCGTGTACCTGCTGGCGACCGCGAACGGCTGGCCGTTCGCCTCGTACCGGCACGATCCCTCGTTCTTCACGTTCTCGGGCTCGTGGGACGCCTCGTTCTACCGGATCATCGCCGAGCACGGGTACCCGGCGACACTGCCGACCGATGACTCCGGGCACGTCCTGCCGAACGCGTGGGCGTTCCTGCCGGTGTTCCCCGCCGTGGTGCGGGTCGTGATGACGCTGACCGGAGCGTCGTTCTGGGTCGCCGGGGTCGTGGTGGCGTCGATGGCCGGAGCGGGCGCCTGCGTGCTGCTGTACCGGCTGGTGCTCGCCGTCGGGTGCTCGCACCGGGCCCGCTGGGCGACCGGACTGTTCGCGTTCGCACCGACGGGGTTCCTGCTGCAGGTCGCCTACGCGGAGAGCCTGCTGCTCGTGCTGCTGTTCGGCGCCCTGCTCGCCCTGGTCCGGCGTCGGTACTGGCTGATCGCGCCGCTCGGTGTCGTGGCGGCGTTCACGAAGCCCGGGGTCCTCGCGCTGGCGCTGGCGTTGGCCGTGCACCTGGTCCTGCGGTGGGTGGCGTGGTGCCGGCAGCGGGACGCGTTCCCGTGGCGCGACCGGTTCGCGATCGTGGTGTCGGGCCTGGTCGTCGCTGCTGCGGGGCTGGCGTGGCCCGTCATCGCGACGGCCGTGACGGGGCGGCCGAACGCGTACCTGGACAGCGAGCTGTCGTGGTGGGTGGGGTTCGTCGGCCGCCAGCACTTCGCGCCGCTGACGCCGTGGTTCACGATGGCGTCGACGTGGCTCGGGCCGCTCGGCATCGTGCTCGTCGTGGTGGTGCTCGCCGGCGCCGTGTGGTTCTTCGCGCGCAGGAGCACCAGGGCCCTGGGCACCGACGTGCTCGCGTTCACGGCCTCCTACGGGCTGTACCTGGTGGCGGTGTTCCTGCCGCAGCAGTCGTTGCCGCGGTTGCTCATGCCGATGGCGCCGTTGCTCGGCTCGGACGTCTTCGTGGGGACCCGGCGGCGGGCGGTGACGTGGCTGGTCGTCGGGGTGTGCCTGCAGCCGGTCGCGATCGTGCTGCTGTGGTTCCTCGGCTACCCGTGAGCGGTGCGGTCAGTCGGCTGTGCAAGACACCGGTGTTCACCGGTTGAACACGCGCAGACCGCGGTGCGACGCGCGAACACCGGTGTCTTGCGGGCCCCGTCAGCGCTCCGCGTCGAAGGTGTGGAACCAGGCCGAGCCGCCGGGGTGCTGCACCGTGATCATCTCGTCGAGGTCGCGGTAGGGGCCGTCCTGGTTGTGGCTCGCCGACTTGATGCGGATGGTGCCGTCGGGCTCGGTGAAGACCTCGGACACGATGGTGGTGTGGTCCGGTGACCCGTTGGCGTTCCAGTCGAAGAACACGATGTCGCCGACTCTGACCTTGTCGCGCTCGTCGGACGACCGCCGGGTGAGCCCGAACTCCGCCGCGTTGGTCTCGAGCCACGGGTCCATCGTCGGGCAGTAGGTCCACGTCGCACTGTGCTCGGCACCGGCCGCACGGTTGTACCAGTCGGACCGCTGCTCCCACCCGCGGGCGATGAGCGTCTGGCTGACGTAGTTCGCGCAGTCGCCACCGATGGGGTTCATCGTGCCGTACTCGGCGAGGTTGTAGTCCTTCCAGTACCGCATCGCGTAGGCGAGCTGCCGGTCGACGTCGGTCAGTGCCGCGTAGGCGAGGGTGGTCGAGGCGACCGCGCTGCCCGCAGCGGGCGTCGCTGCGGCGGTCGGCGTCGGCGTGGTGGTCGCGGTGTCCTGGGTGGCGCCGCTCTGCCCGTCGTTCGCGGCGCTGCCGTTGCCGTCGGAGGACCGGTTGACCGAGGGGCTCGGCTCGATCGACTCGGTGAAGAGTTCGACGTCGGCGTCACCGGCCGTGTACATCGCCTGGTGCGGGGCCGTGAAGGTCACCTTCGACGCGGTCGCTGTGACGTCGCGCGCAGCGACACCGCCGACGGTGACGCCCTTGACGGCGGCGAGTCCGGTCCCCGTCACGGTGATCGTGACGCCGCCGGCGAGTGGGACCTGAGCCGGAGTGACGGCCTTCGCGACGGGCTTCGCCGTCGGGGTGGACGCTGCGTCCCCACCACCGGAGTTCCCGCGCCCGCCGCCCCCACCGTTGCCCGAGTCGCCGCCCTTGTCGCTGCCGGAGGAGCACGCCGCGACGGCGAGCCCGATCCCGGCGACGCCGGCGAGGGACAGGAGTGCGCGGCGGTTCATCGAGGCAGTCATGACACGACCAGCGTAAGCGACACCTCCGTCGTTCCGACACGGCATGATCGTGTTCGGGGGCGAGCGTCCTCCGTGTCCCAGCGGACCCGTTCGGAAGGAACACACATGCCCGAGAGCCACGACTTCTTCGTCGCCACCGACCCCGAGACCGCCCGTGCACAGGTGCGCGAGGCCCTGGCCCGCGAGGGCTACACCGTCGACGACGCCGAGCAGGGTGCACTCCGCGCGACCCGCGGCAGCCTCGGCCTGACGCTGCTCATCGGTGGGATGGCGAACGACCGCACGTTCCACACCCGGCTGGACGTGCAGATCATGATCGCTCCGGACGGCCGGACCGTCGCCCGACTGCTGCGCGGCTCGGGCAAGTCCGCGATCAAGGGCGGCGCGCTCGGCATCTCGCGCGGCAACCGTGCCTTCGAGCAGGCCGCGAACGCGATCCACACCACCTTCGCGCAGTCCGGCGTGCTGACGGAGAGCATCGCCGGCTGACACGTCGACCTCGGGGACGGGCCGACGCGACCCCAAGACGGACGGGAGGCCCGGTGCCAGCTGGCACCGGGCCTCCCGTCCGTCGGTCAGGTCAGGTCAGAGCGATCAGGTGCAGGAGACGTTGCGGTCGATGGTGCCGGAACCGTAGGGCACCTCGACCTGGACCATCGCGATGGTGCCGCCGGGCAGCGGGGTGCCGGAGCAGGCCTTCCGCGCCTTGGTGACCGTGCTCCGGCCGAGCGCGATCCAGTTCGAGCGACCGTAGAGCGGGCTGTTCGACTTGACCGTGCCGGCGATGGTCTTCCACTGCGAACCGGTCGAGTAGAGGCCGATCCGCTTGATGCCGGCGGTCTTGAGCCCGACGATCATGCCCTGCATCGCCGCGCGGTTCTGGGCGGTGTCACGCTGGTACGACAGACCCGTCTCGACGTCGATCCACCAGCGGTAGGCGGACGGGTTCGGGACACCACGGCTCTGGACGTCGTCGTACCCGCGGGCGTAGCCGTACATGAACGAGCACGCCAGGGTGACCTGCTTCTTGCCGCCCTTGGTCACGCACTTGCCGAACGGGTTGGTGGGCACCGTGCCCTGGTAGCGGTTCGACGTGGGCCAGACCGACGCCTTGAGACCCGGGTTGGCGAACAGCGCGTACAGCTGCGTCTTCGGCTGGGCCGAACCCCCGACGGACTTCGCCGACCAGGCGAGCTGTTCGGCGAGGCACGGGTTCGTGGTGTTGCCGAGGGACTCGTTGACGCCCACGATGCCGAACGCCTGGTCGGTCGGCACCTGGCTGCCGCACTGCGGCCAGGAGATGTCGACACCCAGCGGCGTGACCGCTGCGGATGCGCCCGACGACGGGCCGGCGACGGCGATGCCGGCGGCCACCACCACCGTGGTCGCGATGGTCGCGACGAGACGACTGATACGGAACATGCTCTCCCCCTGATCGGGCCGAACCGGTCGGCCGCGCCCCACCGGCGCACGGGGAGTCTAGGGCGGTGCGTCGGACAACACACCACCCCTGTCCGTGAACTGTGTCGAACGGTGCACCCGACTGGGCCTGTGGAGGACGATCGCCCCGACACGGCCGACAACGAGAACGGCCCGGAACCTGGGTTCCGGGCCGTTCTCGTGGTTGCCACCTGGTGGAGCTAAGGGGATTCGAACCCCTGACCTTCTCATTGCGAACGAGACGCGCTACCAACTGCGCCATAGCCCCAAGTGCTCGACCACACTAGCACCCTCGTTCGGCCCAGCCGAAATCGCAGGTGGCCCTTCGGGCGTGCCGCGGGTCAGACCGCGCGGCGCCGTCGCATGATCGCGTCGAGGTCGGCCTGCTGGTAGGCGTCATCGTCGAGGACACCCATGCCGGCCCACTTGCTCGGCGGCCCGGCGGGCTCGTCGGGCTCGTGAGCGGGAGCAGGAGCAGGAGCTGCTGGAGCAGGAGCGCCGGGAGCAACGCCGCCCGACGCGGACGGGGCTGCGGGAGCACGGAGCCCGAGCCGTTCGGCCAGACGCCCCTGGTCGTGCGCGGACAGCGACGCCGCAGCCTCTTCGAGTTCGGGTCGCATCCGCGACACCCGTGCCAGTGACGGGTCGGACTCGCCGGCGCGGATGGCCGAGGCTTCGGCCTCGGCTTCCGCCTTGGCCGCAGCGACGCGCTCCTTCAGCCGGGCGGCGAGTTCCGCCGACGATTCGGGCGACGCGGCCGGTGCTGTCGGCCGCTCCACGTAGAGGGGCTTGGGCACGTGGTTCGGGGTCCACGAGCGGTCTGCTGCGGGCTCGGCAGGCTGCTCGGTCGACAGGGGCGGTGCCGGGTCCGTCCATGCGGTGGACGGCCGGGAGGCGCGGGTCGCGCCCGTCTCGGCGGCCGCGAGACGCTGCTTCCGCGCCGTCGCCACCTGGTGCAGCTGGGCCAGGACCGCTGCGGACCCACCGGCGGCGACGAGTCCGGCGACACCGACGAGCCAGAGCGACGGTGCAGCGACGAAGACCACGAGGGCCACGACGATGCCGAGCGTGCCGAACAGGGTCGCCCCGAGCCGGGAACGGCGCATGCGCATCGCGGTCAGGGCCGGCACGGCGGACGCCCGCTCGAGCACGGGGGCCTGCTCGGCCAGGCGGCGGGTGATCTCACGCTGCCGCGCGGCCTCGTGGGCTCGGACGATGGCGGTGCGCTTGGCCTCTTCGGACCGGGCGACGCGCTGCGCCTGAGCGAGGGACTTCGCGTTCATCTCGATGCGGACCTCGTCCGGCAGCTCGGCGGTCTGCGCGAGGATCCGGAGGGTCTGCTGCAGCCGGATGGCGTTCCGCTCGGTGGCCAGGTACTGGCGACGGGCGGCCCACGACGGCATCAGGTAGACGAGCCAGAGGACGGCCGCGACGAGCAGGACGATGCCGCCACCCCACGAGCCGATTCCTGCCATGCGAACACGGTAGGGGCGGCGGTTCCCGCGCCGCGTCATTGCCGGACGCGTGTTGCGCATGTCGGGGCGGAATCCGTGGGAGGCGAGCCGCGCCTCCAGGCCCGTCGGACCCGGGACGTCAGATGCGGGGCGTCGTGTCCAGCGGCAGTGCCGCCTCGTCGCGTGCGGCGAGCGGAACGGTCCCCGCGCCGGGCGGCACCCGCCCCTGGACCCAGCGCTCGAGGACGCCCCCGCGGACCTCCTCCGCCACCAGCGCGAAGCAGAAGTGGTCGCGCCAGTCCCCGTTGATGTGGATGTACCGGCGACGGAGTCCCTCGTACCGGAAGCCGAGCTTCTCGACGACGCGCAGGCTCGGAGCGTTCTCCGGCCGGATGCAGATCTCGATCCGGTGCACGCCGAGCGAGCGGAAGCAGTGGTCGACGGCGAGGGCGACCGAGATCGGCGTCACGTTGTGGCCGGCGGCGTCCTCGACGACCCAGTAGCCGATGGAGGCACTCGCGAGCGAGCCGTAGGAGATGCCGGAGACGTTGAGCTGCCCGACGAAGCGGCCGTCGAGCTCCATCGCGAACGGGAGTCCGAGTCCCGCGCGGGCGTTGGCCTGGAGCGCGCGGATGCTGCCCCGGACGTCGGTGGAGACGTGTCCGGAGGGGTTCGTGGCCTCCCAGGTGCGGAGCCACGAGCGGTTCGTCGCGAGTGCCGCGTCGAGGTCGCGGGTGTCGCGGAGCCGGAGGGGCCGGATGGTGACCCGCCCGTGGGACAGGGTCGGGATCGTCGTCATCGCTGGGTTCCTCCGGGGTCCCGCCGCTGTGCGGGACGGGGTGTCCCGCCCGGGTCCGTGGTGTGACGGACCCGAGCGGGATGGCCGACTATTCGCCCGCGTTGAACTCCTTCAGCCACGACTTGAGGTCGGGGCCGAGGTCATCGCGGTCCGAGGCGAGCTGCACGATCGCCTTGATGTAGTCGAGTTTGTCACCGGTGTCGTACCGGCGTCCACGGAAGACGACGCCGTACACGCCGCCGGTCCACTCCTCGGCGCTCGCCATCTTCATGAGCGCGTCGGTCAGCTGGATCTCGCCGCCCTTGCCCGGCTCCTGCTTCTCGAGGACGTCGAAGACCTCGGGACGGATGACGTAGCGGCCGATGATGGCCAGGTTCGAGGGTGCCTCGCCCTGCGGGGGCTTCTCGACGAGCCCGGTGATCTTCACCACGTCGGCGGTGTCGGTCGGCTCGACCGTGGCGATGCCGTACAGATGGGTCTGCGACTCGGGGACCTCGAGCAGGGCCACGATGGTGGCGTTCTTCTCGCCCTGCACCTCGATCATGCGCTTGAGGAGCGGGTCGCGGGCGTCGATGATGTCGTCACCGAGGAGCACGGCGAACGGCTCGCGGCCCACGTGCATCTTGGCACGGAGCACCGCGTGGCCGAGGCCGAGCGGGTCGCCCTGTCGCACGTAGTGCATGTCGGCGAGGTCCGTCGACTGGTTCACCTTCTGCAGCTTCTCGTGGTCGCCCTTCTTGCGGAGGGTCTCCTCGAGCTCCGACACGTGGTCGAAGTGGTTCTCGAGCGCGTTCTTGTTGCGCCCGGTGATCATCAGCACGTCGGTCAGCCCGGCGCCGACAGCCTCTTCCACCACGTACTGGATGGCCGGCTTGTCGACGACGGGGAGCATCTCCTTCGGCATCGCCTTGGTCGCGGGGAGGAAGCGGGTACCCAGCCCTGCGGCCGGGATCACCGCCTTCGAAATCTGGAAGCCCATGGTCAGACCGTATCCGATCCCCCTTTCGAGGGCATGTCGTCGCTCCGGGGGACACGGCACCCCGCGGGTTCCCGGCGGGAAGCCGCAACCGTACCCCTCGGTAGACTCCTGCGCATGATCGCCGATCTCGGGAACGAGAAGCGCGCCCTGCGAGCCGAACTCCGGCAGCGGCGGCGCACCCGGACCACGACCGAACGCGACGCGGACACCCAGACCCTGACCGCGACCCTGCAGCGCTTCGTCGAGGAGCGCCAGGTGACGTCCCTCGCCCTGTACCTGTCCGCCCCGGACGAGCCGAACGTCCGGCCGTTCCTGAACTGGGCGTTCGGGCAGGGCATCCGCGTGCTGCTGCCGGTCACCCGCGAGGACGGCCTGCTCGACTGGGCCGTGGGCGACGGCGAGAGCGAGACCGAGAGCGTGCTCGGCCTGCCCGAGGTCGTCGGCGAGGTCCTGTCCCCGCTCGCGATCAACGACGTCGACGCGATCCTCGCCCCGGCGGCGGCGGTCGGGCACGACGGTGTCCGCATGGGCTGGGGGCGCGGCTACTACGACAAGACCCTCGGGTCCATGGCGAACCGCCCGCCCGTCTATGCTGTGATCTTCGACGCGGAGTACCTCGACGAGGTCCCGCGCGAACCCCACGACGAACCCGTCGACGGCATCATCACGCCGTCGCGCATCATCACGTTCCGGAGCTGACGTGCCCACCTACTCGTACCGTTGCACCGAGTGCGACAACGCGTTCGACATCAAGCAGTCCTTCTCCGACGCCACCCTGACGGAGTGCCCGGTCTGCGGCGGCGTCCTGCGCAAGGTGTTCTCCCCCGTCGGCGTGACCTTCAACGGCGGCGGCTTCTACCGCACCGACTCGCGCCCGACCCCGGGATCCGAGGGCTCGTCGAGCACCCCCGCGAAGTCCGAACCGAAGACGGCCGAGCCGGCGAAGAAGGCCGAGTCGAAGCCGAGCACGCCGAAGCCCGCATCGTCCTGACGCGGACTGCGCTCCCCGGATAGGTTGGGCGCGTCGCCACCCGGCGGCCGTCCTCGACCCGGAAGGAGACCCTCGCATGAAGGGCTTCAAGGAGTTCCTGCTCCGCGGCAACGTCATCGACCTGGCCGTCGCAGTCGTCATCGGTGCGGCGTTCACCGCGATCGTCACCACGATCGTCAACGCCCTGATCAACCCGCTCATCGGTGCGGTGTTCAACGCCTCGAGCCTGGACAAGGCACTGGTCGTGGCGATCCCCACAGTCTCCGGCGGTGACGCGGAACTGCAGTTCGGCGCGATCATCGGCGCAGTGCTCAACTTCGTCATCGTCGCCGCGGTCGTCTACTTCGCGCTCGTCGTGCCCGTCAACCACCTGAAGAAGGTGGCGTTCGAGCGCGTCAAGAACGACGAGCAGCAGACCCCGCAGGACGTCCCCCCGACCGACGTCGAGGTGCTGCTCGAGATCCGCGACCTGCTCCGCCCGCAGACGGGCGGCGCCACGAGCACCGGGGCGCACATCGCCCCGTCGAACGCTCCCGAGGGCCCCGGCATCGGCGGGTCGACGAAGTTCTAGCCCCGGCGCCGCGAGACACCGGTGTTCGCGCGCTGCACACCCGCGGACCGCGGTGCGCAGCGTCGACACCGGTGCTCTGCGGAGAGGGGCCTCGTCAGGCGGCGGGGACCGCGCGGCGCTTCGCGAACATCGCGACGGCGTACTGGACGCCGGCGAGCACGTGGCCCGCGGTGCCGAGGTAGACGAACACCAGGGCGACCACCCGGACCCACGGCGCGTTCTCGTCGACGGTGTGCACCGCGGAGAACAGCAGCACCGGCAGCCCGACGAACAACAGGGCCGACCGGATCTTGCCCGTCCACGTGACGTCGAGGTCCGGGTTGCCGTGGAACAGCACGCTCGACAGGACGACGAGCACCAGGTCGACGAGCACGACGACGGCCACCACCCACCAGGGCAGCAGGCCGACGAGCACCAGGGACAGCACGATCGCGATGATGGCCAGCCGGTCGGCGACGGGGTCGATCGCCTTGCCGAGCTTGGAACCCTGGTCGAACTTCCGGGCGATGAAGCCGTCGGCCCAGTCGCTCACGCCGATCACGACGAGGGCGACGAGCGCCCACCCCGGGTGGCCAGCGACGACGAGGCCGATGAACACCGGGATCAGCACGAGGCGGAACAGCGTGATCAGGTTCGGCCAGGTCTGCCAGTCGGGGCGCTGCCGCGCGGTGTCAGTCATCACGGGCCAGGCTACCGGTTACCAGTGCGGGGGGACGTCGCGCCGGAGCTGGTCGTCGTTCTCACCGTCGCGGTGGCGCGCCGGTTCCGGCGGCGGCGTCGGGTCGTAGCCCGCCACCGGCTGGGTGGTGACGCGTCTGCGGCGCCGCACCGGGCCTCCAGGCGGCTCGTCCGTCTCGCCTCCGTCAGCGGTGGGACGGACGGGAGGCGCGGCTGACGACGCGTCGTCGGCCCGCGTCCACGTGCCCACCAGCTGGTCCGTCTCCGGCGTCACCGGACCGGCGGGCCGCGAGGCCCGGCGGCTCACCGGCGGGCGGGGATCGGTGGGATCGAGATCTCCTGCGTGGCGCCGCGGTCGACACCGAGCACCGCGGCGACGGTGTTCGCGACGCGGTCCGGGTCGGAGAACAGCTGGAAGGCGTGCACGCGCACGTAGTGCCAGCCGAGTCGACGGAGGACCTCCGGCCGGAGGCGCAGGGACTCGCGCAGCGATCCCTTGACCAGCGACGCATCGGTCTCGATCGTGACGCACACCCCGCCGTGCGCGGCGACGAGGCCGAGCTTGCCGCGGTGTCCGAGCGCCACCGGGATGCCGCGCATCTCGAGGCGCCGGGCCAGGTCGACGAGCAGCGGATCGGAGTCGTCCGGCACGTACTCGGCGGTGGTGCGGGCACGCACCTCGGCCAGGATCTCGGCGAGGGCGACGGTGCCGTGGCCCATGCGCTCGGCCTCGATGTCCGACGGCTGGAAGCAGGTGACGATGACCATCGAGCGACGCGCGCGGGTCATCGCGACCGCCAGCAGCCGCTCGCCGCCGGGCTTGCCGAGCGGACCGAAGTCGCGCAGCACACGGCCGTGCGGGGTGCGGCCGTAGCCGATGGAGAACACGACGCGGTCGCGGCTCTGCGCCACCGACTGCTCGAGCGTCGCCACGATGAACGGCTCGGCTCGGTCACCGATGACGAACTCGGTCAGGTCCTTGTGGCCCTGGGCGGCGGTCAGCACGGCCTGCTCGACGCGCACGGCGTGCTTCGCCGACGCGGTGATGACCATGAGCGACTCTGTCGGACGGGTGCGCGCGTGGTCGATGACGAGCCGGACCACGCGGTCGACCTCGGCGTCGACGCTCTCGACGGCACCGGACTCGGGGTCGGGCACGGCCTTGCCGTCGCTGACGTAGTCGAGCGCGATCGAGCCGTGCCCGAGGAACGAGCCGGCCCACGGCAGGGACTCGATCTTGCCGCCGTAGAAGCGACGGTTCACGAGCTCGGCCAGGTCCTCGCCGCCGGCGCGGTACGACCGCGACAGCGACAGGGTCGGCAGCAGGGTGGACAGCTTCGCCAGGGCGGAGTCGGCGTGGAACGCGTCGAGCGTGCCCTCGTCGACCTGCAGCGCCCGGTGCTCGGGGTCCACGGCGATGCGGAACGGCGACGGCGTCTGGGTCACCGGGTCGCCGAACACGACGGTCTGGCGGGCACGACGCACGGCGCCGACGGTCTCGGCGATCGTCACGGCACCGGCGTCGACCAGGATCACGGTGTCGAAGGGCATCGTGTCGGCGATCTGCGGCACCTCGTACGGGCTGGCGAGCCAGACCGGTGCGATCGACCGGGACAGGTGCGGTGCGGAGTCCTGCAACAGGCGCGAGGTGATCGCGCCGTCGCGGAGCTGGGTCTTGAGCGCCGTCGCTTCTTCCGGCCAGTCGACGAGACCGACCTTCCAGTTCTCGGCGAGCTGCCACGCCAGGCCTTGGGAGACCCCGGCCGCGTGGGCGTCGTCCACCAGGCGGAAGTCGGCCTCGACCCGGTCGAGCATGTCGGTGTTCGCGCCGAGCAGCGCCCGGTCGGACTCGAGCATGGTCTCGAGGGCGGACTGCCACCAGGCGAGCTCGAGCTCGGCGGGCACCTGCACGTCCGGCACGTGCCGGTTCGCCAGGTCGGTGATGAGCGGCTCGAGCTGCAGGTCGCGCAGGGTCTGCATGAGCTCGGTGCGCTCCTGCAGGTTGTGCAGGACGTCGGACTCGGCGGCCAGCTCGGCGATGGTCGGGACGAGCTGGTCGACCGGGGTGTTCGCGAGCTGGCGGTCACGCTCGGTGCGGCCCAGCGGCTCGTCGAGGCGCGCGAGGTCCTCGGCGACGTTCGAGAACAGCACCTGGACGTCGGCGATGCCCGTGGGCACCTCGGGGTTCACGCCGGCGGCGACGTAGCGCTGCCAGAGCACCCGCTGCTGCTGGACGCGGGTCAGGGCTTCGTGCAGGTCGGACACGTGCACGCCCGGGCGGACGTACTCGCGGGCGAGCTTCTTGAGCCGGCGACGGTTGGTCGACGACATCGGGGCGCCCTCGCCGCGCGGGGCGGTGGCGGCCACGAGCTCGGACACCGAGCGGTCGAAGACCACCGGCAGGAAGCGGTCGAGCGTGTCACGGATCTCGGTGAGCAGGCGCAGGTAGATGCCGAGCTCGTTGATCGTCGTGAACTGGCGCATGTGCGTCGAGCTCACCAGGTCGTGGGCGCGGCGGAGCAGGGTCGGCAGGCCGTCGGCGTCGAGGTCCTTCGCGATGCGGTGCGCACGCTGGGCACCGTCGCTCGAACCGAACTTCGCGCCGTACCAGGGCGAGTCGTCGGGGCCGTAGCGGAACTCGCCGAGGTTCGCGGCGCTGACCATCGTCTCGGCGACGCGCGAGCGGCCCTCGACCATCGAGGCGACGGACTGCTTCGACAGGCGCGCGGTGGTCGACGGGGCGACGGGCAGCAGCGACAGGCGCGACAGCTCCACCAGGCAGTCGAGCACCGAGACGCCGAAGTCGGGGTCCTTGCGGGTGAGCGAGCCGCGGTAGTCCTTGAGCACCTTGCGCAGGCGGACCAGGGCGTCGTCGACCTCGCGGAGGTTCGGACGCGCGGCCTTCTCGTTCCGGGCGATGGCGCGGACGACGTCGCGGCGCAGGGTCGACGGCGTGACCGCGACCCCGGGCAGCTGGACCTCACCGAAGCGGGCGGCGATGCCCCGCAGGGTCGCGCGGCGCGGGCTCACGACGAGCACGCGCTTGTTCGCGGCGACCAGGCCGCCCAGGGCGTTCACGATGGTCTGGGTGCCACCGGTGCCGGGCAGGGTCTTCACGACGATGGAGTTGCCGGCCGTGATCTGCGCGATCACGTTCTCCTGCTCGTCGTCGGCGTCGAGCAGGAGCGTGTCGGTCTCCGGGCTGCGCTCGTCCGACGGGGTCTGCTCGACCGGGTGGTAGGACTGCTCGACCTGCCACTTCGCGCTCGGGTTGCCGGCGAGGGCGTCGAGCACGGGGTGCGACAGGTCGCCGGTGTCCTCGACCATGCCGGTGGCGACCTCGGCGAAGGTGGACACCACGAGGCGGGCGTGCACCGAGAAGCCGGGGATGTGCGCGGTCAGGCCACGCAGGCGGTCGATGACGGGGTTCGGCGTGAACGAGCCGTCCTGCTGCGCGAGGGCCACGAAGGACTGTGCGTCGAGGATGACCCCGAACTGCTCGTGCAGCGCGTCGGCGAGACCCGGGTTGAGCACCGGTTCGCCGAGCAGGCGCACCTCGAAGTCGCGTCCGTGCCGGCGGATCGCGAGGGGGCGCAGGAGCACCGGGCCGCGGAACTGCTCGTCGCCGTGCTGCCAGTCGGCCATGCCGATGCCGAGCTTCACGGCGTCGATGCCGCGCACGGTGGCGAGCTCGGTGCCCTTCGCCTCGACGTGTCCGGCAGCCACGCGGGCGGCACGGAGCGCCACCTCGTCGCGGATCAGGCTCGACAGCAGGGTCGTCTTGCCGGTGATGAACTGCGCGAGACCGCCCGGGTGGGTGGTCGAGAGCTCGATGCGGGCGCGCGGGTGGTCGCTGAAGTGCGTGAGCGGGCTCGTGCCGCCGACGCCGGTCAGCTGGGTGCGCCAGCCGTCCCACGTCGGTTCGGCCGCGTTGCCGGCCTGCAGCCGCGGGTCGCCGAGGCTGATCGCCTGCGGGCTCGTCATCTGCAGCTCCGGGCGGAGCGTGCGGTCCGGCTCGTCGGTCCGTTCCTGGTCCACGTCCTGCTGCTCGTCTCGGTCGTCGTCGGGGCGCGCGCGGGCACCCTCGACGGGGACGTCGTCGTTCACGTCGTCCTCACCGTCGGTCACCCTGTCCGCTCGCCACACATCCGACACTGTAGGCGGAACCGGACGGCCTCTCTGGCAATGAACCGAGGTTTCGGGGTTTCCGCACGGACCTGACCGCCGTCCGGCGGGACGTGACCGCCGTCCGGCCGGACGTGCGCCACCGTCCGACCCGACGTGCGGCGCGCCCGATCCGACGGCAGCCCGGTCCGGTGTGGTACCAACGGGGCATGGCCATCGACGACCGCACCACTCCGTCCGCCCCCACGCCGAACCGGCGTCGATCGGTCCCCGCCGAGATCTCACGGTCGTGGCTGCTGGTGTCCGGCACCGCCACCGACCGGTTCGACAAGTCCCAGCGCTCCCGCGCCGACCAGATCATCCTGGACATCGAGGACGCCGTCGACCCCGCCGCGAAGCCCTCGGCCCGGCAGGGCGTCGCCGCCTGGCTCGCCGGCGGTGGCGAGGCCTGGGTGCGGATCAACGACGTCACCACGGACTTCTGGGCGGACGACGTCGAGGAGCTCCGGGGCCTGCCCGGGCTGCAGGGCGTCATGCTCGCCAAGACCGAGTCCCCCGCCCAGGTCACCGACACCTGGCACCGTCTCGGCGGCCAGACGCCGGTGATCGCCCTCGTCGAGTCGGCCCTGGGCATCGAGGAGTCCGTGTCGATCGCCAGGGCGCAGGGCGCGTTCCGCCTGGCCTTCGGTTCCGGCGACTACCGCCGCGACACCGGGACCAGCGCCGACACGCTCGCGATGGCGTACCCGCGGTCGAAGCTGGTCGTCGCCTCGCGCGTCGGCGACCTGCCGGGTCCGATCGACGGCCCCACGGTCGGGTCGTCGCACCCGATCCTCCGCGAGCAGTCGCAGGTGGCCGTGTCGCTCGGCCTCACCGGCAAGCTCTGCCTGGACACCGAGCAGCTCCCCGTCATCAACGAGGTCATCTCCCCCACGCCGACCGACGTCGCCTGGGCGCAGGACTTCCTCGACGACTTCGAGGCCCGCGGCCGGGTCATCCGCGACGGTTCCGACCTGCCGCGGCTCGGTCGGGCGCAGAAGATCCAGCGGCTCGCACAGGCGTTCGGGGTCGAGGCGCGGTAGGACTGCACGCATGACCTGGTCCAACGTCCCCGGCCCTCCGCCGCAGTCCTCCTCCGGCCCCACGGACGCGCAGCGCGCGGCGTGGGAGCGCGGTGGCACCACGCTGTTCCCGCCGGCGAAGCTCGCCGACCGGATCTCGACGGTGCTGCTCCTGGTGTTCGGTGCCGTCATGACCGCGATCACGGCGGTCGTCGGCATCGTCGCGATCGCCTCGGCCACGGCCGAGTGCGACGCCGCGTCGGGCTGCACGCCCGGCGGGTACTTCGGTGGCGCGGCCATCGCGGTCGGTGGCGCCTTCGTCATCGGGGTCACCACGATCGTGCTGTCGATCGGCGCGTGGATCCGGCGGAAGCCGTCGTGGTGGATCGCGGCGATCGGCTTCGTGCTCGCGATCGTCGTCATCGCCTGGGGCGGGGCCGTGTTCGTGGACGCCGTCGACAGCGGTTCCGCTTCGTCGTCGGTGTCCGCCGGCGCCTGACCGGCGCACCGACACCACCCTTCCGACCGGACACCGTCGTCCGACGTGTGTCGGGGTGGAGAACGTGCGTGCGTTCCGGACTGGAGGCGCGGGGCGGGGCCGCCACGCGCCTCCAGTCCGGACCGGGGTAGCGTCCCGGGCATGGTGACGGTGTCGCGGACGACGGTCGCGGTGGTCGGTGGCGGCCCCGCAGGGGTCGTCCTCGGGCTGCTGCTCGCCCGCGCCGGCGTCGAGGTGCGCGTGCTCGAGCGGCACGACGACTTCAACCGGGACTTCCGGGGCGACACGGTGCACGCCTCGACCATCCGTCTGCTCGACGAACTCGGACTCGGTGCACCGTTCCGGGCGCTGCCGCAGTCACGTCTCGACGACTTCTCGCTGCCGATGCCGGACGGCTCCCGGCTGCTGCTCGGTGACTTCTCGCGTCTCGCACCTCCGTACGACCACGTGGCGATGGTGCCGCAGTGGGACCTGCTCGACCTGCTCGTGACCGCAGCCCGTCAGGAGCCGTCGTTCCGCATCTCGACGGGCCTGGCGGCGACCGGGCTCATCGAGGAGAACGGGGTCGTGACCGGGGTCCACCTGCGGCCGCGGGACGGGACCGGCGAACCCGAGGAACTCCGCGCCGACGTCGTGATCGCCTGCGACGGGCGGAACTCGGTGCTGCGTCGCGCCGCCGGGCTCGTGCCGCGAGCGTTCCGGGTGCCCTTCGACACCTGGTGGTTCCGGTTGCCCCGGCACCCCGGGGACGCGGCGAGCGCCCTCACCCCCGCGTTCTCGGACCGGGACGTGCTGCTGAGCTTCCCGCGGCCGGAGTACCACCAGGTCGCGTACTTCGCGCCGAAGGGTTCGGACGCGGCCCTGCGTGCCGCGGGGGTGACGGCCTTCCGGGCCCGTGTGGCGCGGCTCCGACCGGACTTCGCGGACCGGGTCGACGCGATCGCCTCGATGGACGACGTGCACGTGCTCGACGTCCGCATGGACCGCCTGCGCCGGTGGTGGCGCCCGGGGCTGCTCTGCATCGGTGACGCCGCACACGCGATGTCGCCTGCCGGTGGCGTCGGCATCAACCTCGCGGTGCAGGACGCGGTGGCGACCGCGACGATCCTGGTGCCGGCGCTCCGGCGGGGGCTCCGCGGTGGCGCCCTGGACCGCGTGCTCGCAGCCGTCCAGCGTCGCCGGACCCCACCAGCCGCCCTGGTGCAGGCCGCGCAGGCGGTGCTGCACCGGGTCGTGTTCGAGCGCGCCTTCGCCGGGCACCTGCGGGACGGACCACCGCTGCTGCCGGTGCTCCTCGCGCGCTGGGTCCCGCCGGTCCGGGGCGTCTACGCCCGCGGCATCGCGTTCGGCCCGCTGCCGGAACACGCGCCGGAGTGGGCGCGTCGGTGACGGACGCCCGTGGCGCGTCGGTGCGGGAACTGGGCGTCGGCACCGGGGCTGGGCGCATGCTGGGCCGATGAAGCAACGAGTCATCGGAGACGTGTCCGTCAGTGCCATCGGTCTGGGCGGGATGCCCATGTCGATCGAGGGCCGACCGGACGAGCGTCAGTCCATCGCCACGATCCACGCAGCGCTCGAGAACGGTGTCACGCTCATCGACACCGCCGACGCATACCACCTGGGCGGCCACGACGAGGTGGGGCACAACGAGGAGCTCATCGCGCGGGCCGTCCGGGAGTACCACGACGACACCTCGGACGTGCTCATCGCGACGAAGGGCGGACACCTGCGTCCCGAAGCCGGCAACTGGGCGCAGAACGGGCACCCGGAGTACCTGAAGGAGGCGGCGAAGGCCTCGGCGAAGCGGCTCGGCGTCGAGCAGATCGGCCTGTACCAGTTCCACCGGCCCGACCCGGCGGTGCCGTACGCCGACTCGATCGGGGCGCTCGCCGAGCTGCTCGACGAGGGCGTCATCCGGATGGCGGGCATCTCGAACGCCGACCCGGACCAGATCCGCACCGCGAACGAGGTGCTCGGCGGACGCCTGGCGTCGGTGCAGAACCAGTACTCGCCGAAGTTCCGGTCGAGTGAGCCGGAGCTCGAACTGTGCGACGAGCTCGGCATCGCGTTCCTGCCGTGGAGCCCTCTCGGTGGCATCGGGAGCGCGGCGGACCTCGGGACGGCGTTCGAGGACTTCGCCTACATCGCTCGCGACCGTGGGGTCACCCCGCAGGTCATCGCCCTGGCGTGGGAGCTGCAGAAGAGCGACGTCGTCGTGCCGATCCCCGGTGCGTCCCGGCCGCAGTCGATCCTGAACTCGATCACCGCGCCGACCGTGCGGCTCCGGCCGGAGGACGTCGCACGCCTCGACGCCTCGCAGCCCGCAGCCGTCTGACGCCCGTTCCCCCGGACGGGGAAGCACGACGCCCCGCCGCTCCGGGTCCAGGAGCGGCGGGGCGTCGTCATGCGTGGCTGGGCGGGCGCTCGCTCAGCTCTTGGCGGGGCAGACCGCCGAGACCTGGTCGAGCGTGGTCTGCACCTCGGACTGGGCCTTCGTGACCTCGGTGCTGTCCTCGGCCGCGCCGGAGCGGATGGCGGAGCTGTAGCCCTTCGCCGCGCCGGAGAAGTCCTCGAACGTGTCGTGGACCTGGTCGTTCGAGACCTTCTCCAGCGCCGAGTCGATGCGCTGGACGAACTCGTCGATGAGCGCCGCGCGGGCCTTCGGCTCGGCCGGGGCAGAGTTCGAACCCTGCTCCTTCAGGAACGACGCGAGTTCGTTCTCGAGCAGGGAGCAGGCTTCCCCCTTGGTCTGGGCGGGTGCCGCAGCGGCGGTCTTCGAGGCCGACGGGGCGCTGGACGAGCCCGAGTCGCGGCCGGACGAGCCGCCGTCGGAGGAACCGCCGTCGCCGCCCGAGCAGCCGGCGAGCAGCGTGAGTGCCAGGCCGGCGGTGGCCAGTGCGGTGAGGATGCGACGCATCAGGAGTTGCACTCCTTCTGGAACGCGTTGCCGGCGTCCTGCACCTTGGTGCTGGACTTCGTCAGGGCCGAGACGTCGGCCGACTGCGGGTCGTCGGCGATGTCCTCGATGTCGTCGACCAGGTCGCCGTACGCCTCTTCGAAGGCGTCGCCCTTGGCCTTCAGGTCGTCGTCCGACAGGTCGTCGACGCCGTCGGAGATCTTCTCGTCGAGCTCCTTGAGCTTCGTGACGGCGGCGTCCGGGTCGGACTGCAGGTTCGCGGCCTCGGACTGCACGCCCTGGGCGGCGGACTTGACGGTCTTCTCGAACTGCGTGCACTGCTCGGCCTTGGACGGCCCGGTCGAGCAGCCGGCGAGCAGCGTGAGTGCGAGGCCGGCGGTGGCCAGCGCGATGAGCTTCTTGGGCATGGTGGAGAGTCCCCTCGATCTGTCCGCACTCCCCCGGATGAGGTGCAGATCCGTCATCGAGCGTACAGGGAACATCCACAGGGAGACCGGCGGTGGTTGTGGGCGACCGGCAGGCGGCCGGAGGCGGGTGGCGCGTACCGTCGAGGGCATGCGAGCCATCACGTTCGACGACGCCACCATGTCCGTCACCGACCTGCCCGACCCAGAACCCGGCACGGACGAGGTCCTGATCGAGGTCGCCGCGGCCGGCGTCAACAACGCCGACCTGCAGCAGCGTGCGGGCAACTACCCGCCGCCGCCCGGGGCGTCGGCGATCCTCGGGCTCGAGGTCTCCGGCACCGTGCGGGCCGTCGGTGCGGGTGTCACGACCGTGGCGGTGGGCGACCGGGTGTGCGCGCTCCTCTCCGGCGGCGGGTACGCGGCACTCGTGGTCGCGCCGGTCACCCAGGTGCTGCCGGTCCCCGAGGGCGTCGACCTGGTCGATGCGGCCGGCCTGCCCGAGGCCGCCTGCACCGTCTATTCCAACATCGGCATGCTCGCCGGGCTCCGACCGGGGCAGACGCTCCTGGTGCACGGCGGTACTGGTGGCATGGGGTCGCACGCGGTGCTGTGGGCGAAGGCCCTCGGTGCGACCGTGATCGCGACGAGCGGCGGCGACCGCAAGGTCGCCGCGTCCCGTGATCTCGGCGCCGACCTGGTGGTCGACCACCGCACGGAAGACTTCGTGGAACGCGTCCTGGCGTTCACCGACGGCGTGGGTGTCGACGTGGTGCTCGACGTCATCGGACCGTCCTACCTGGAGCGGAACCTGCAGGCCCTCGCCCCGAACGGGCACGTCGCGGTCATCGCCTCCGGCAGCGGCCGCACCGCCGAGCTCGACTTCGGGGTGCTGATGCGGAAGCGCGCGACGATCAGCGGCACGACCCTGCGCGCACGGCCGCTCGCCGAGAAGGCCGCCATCGTCGAGGCGGTCCGCTACAACGTCTGGCCGCTCGTCGCCGACGGCCGGGTGCGCCCGGTCATCGACTCGGTGCTGCCCCTGGCCGAGGTCGAGGAGGCCCACCGCCGCGTGCGCGACGGCGAGGTGATCGGCAAGGTGCTGCTGACGCCCTAGGCGTGCACGCGGGCGAGGAACTCGACGAGCGCCGGGTGCTGCGGGTGGTCGAGGACGTCGGCGGGGGAACCCTGCTCGACGACCTCGCCGCGGTGCAGGAACACGATCCGGTCGGCGACGTTCCGCGCGAAGTGCATCTCGTGCGTCGTCATCAGGATCGTCGAACCCTGTCGCTTCAGCTCCGTGACCAGGTCGAGCACCTCGCCGACGAGCTGCGGGTCGAGGGCGCTCGTGACCTCGTCGAGCAGCAGGAGTTCCGGGTCCGACGCGATCGCCCGGACGATGGCGACGCGCTGCTGCTGCCCGCCGGACAGGCGGTCGGGGTACGCATCAGCGAACGAGGCGAGCCCGATCCGGTCGAGCAGCCGGCGCGCGGTCTCCTCGGCCTGGGCTCGTCCGATGCCGTGCACCTGGCGGGACGCGAGCGTGACGTTGTCGAGCACGCTCATGTGCGGGAACAGGTTGAACTGCTGGAACACCACGCCGATGCGCGCCCGCACGGCGTCGACGGCGACGCGCGGGTCGGCGATGTCCGTGCCCTGCAGCAGGATCTCGCCGTCGTCGATGCCCTCGAGCAGGTTGACCGTCTTGAGCAGCGTCGACTTGCCGGAGCCCGAGGCCCCGATGACGCAGATGACCTGGTGGCGGTGGACCGTCAGGTCGATCCCGCGCAGGACCTCGTGCTCGCCGAAGGCCTTGCGCAACCCGCGTAGTTCGAGGACCGCGGTGTCCGCACCGGACGCACCACGGGCCTCCAGGCCGGCCTCGCTCATACGGTCCCTCCGATCTGCTCGCGCCGCTGCTGGCGACGCGCGATCGCGTCCGTGACGCGGATCAGCGGCAGGCTGATCACCACGAACAGCAGCCCGGCGACGAAGTACGGCGTGAAGTTGTAGGTCTCGGCCTGCGCGATCTGGGCGGAGCGGACCGCGTCGACGGCCCCGAGGATCGACACCAGACCGACGTCCTTCTGCATCGACACGAAGTCGTTCATGAGCGCCGGGGTGACCTTGCGGATCGCCTGCGGCAGCACCACGAGCCGCAGGGTCTTGGCGTGCGAGAGTCCGAGCGACCGGGCGGCCAGGCGCTGCGAGGGGTGCACGGCCTCCATGCCGGCGCGGAGCACCTCGGCGATGTACGACGAGTAGGTCAGGGTGATCGCGATCGTGCCCCAGACCTCGGCGGGGAGCCGCGGGAACACCCCGAGCCCGGGGATGCCGTAGCCGACCAGGTAGAGCACGATGATGAGCGGCAGGCCGCGGAACAGGTCCGTGTAGCCGGTCGCGAGCATCCGCAGCGGGAAGAACACCGGGTTGCGCAGGCCGCGGACGACCGCGAGCAGCGTGCCGAACACGGCGACGCCGATGGCGCTGAAGAACAGGATCCGGACGTTCAGCCAGAGGCCCACCAGGATGTCCGGGAACGTGTCGACCGCGGTCTGCGGGTCGAAGAACGACTGCTGCACCGCCGCCCACCCGGGGGTGTTCACGACGCCGAAGTACACGACGGCGAGCACGACCAGCGTGGAGACGACCGACACCACGACGGAGCGACGGCCGCGCTGGCGACGGTAGAGCCGACGCTCGAGCTCGACCTGGCTCGGCGCGGGTGCGGCGACCGGGGTGCCGGCCCCTGCTGGCAGGGTCATCCGGTTACTTCAGGACCGGCGTACCGGTCTCCGACGAGAGCCACTTGGTCTGCAGGTCCTGCAGGGTGCCGTCGTCGTCGAGGGTCTTCAGGGCCTCGTCGACCTTGCTCGTGAGTTCCGAGTCCTTCGGCAGGACGAAGCCGAACTCGTCGCCCTTGCCGTCGGACGGGAACTGCGCGGACACGGTGCCGTCGTCGACCTGGGCCGAGGCCATGTAGAACGCCGTCGGCAGGTCGGTGACGATCGCGTCGATCTGCCCGGACTTGAGCGCGAGCACGGCGTCGTCGTTGGAGTTGAACACCTGCGGCGTGACCCCGAGGACGTCCTTGACGCTCGCGATGCTCGTCGAACCGGTCGCGACGCCGATCGCGTCCTGCTTGAGCGCAGCGATCGTGGTGTCATCGGCGGCCTTCGACCCGGACGTCGTCACGACCGCCTGTGTCGTCGTGTAGTAGGCGCTCGACATGTCGACGGCCTTCTTGCGCTTCGCGTCGATCGAGAACTGCTGGACGTTGAGGTCCCAGTCCTTCGGGCCCGGCGCGATGGCACTGTCGAAGGTGCTTCGCTTCCAGACGACGTCGGACTTGCTGTAGCCCATCTCCTTCGCGACCGCGTACGCGACGGCGGACTCGAAGCCCTTGCCAGACTGCGGCTTGTTGTCCTCGACCCAGGGCGAGTAGGCCGGGTCACCGGTGGCGATCGTGAGCTTGCCGTCGGTCACGGTGCCGTCGGCGTTGCTGCTGCCCCCGGCGGAGCAGGCCGACAGGGCGAGGGCGGCGACCGCGGCGGTGGCGACGGCGAGGGTGAAGCGGAGGTGACGGGTCACGGTCGGGCCTTCGTGCGAGGGGGGTGCGGGCAGGTCGAAGTGTACTTCGCGGTGGGATACCAACGCGAAACGGTGTCACGGTGCTACTCGGCGGCAGCGTCCCCGTCGTCGGCCATCGTGAAGTCGTCGAACGAGAAGCCCGGCGACACCAGGCAGCTCAGCAGCACCTCGCCGTCGCCCGGGATCGTCCGCTGCCACACCCCGCCGCGCACGAACGCCTGCGCGTCGTTCACCCGATCGCGGCCGGCGTCGGGGCCGAGGGTGATCGTCGCGCCGGGCTCGGGGACGTCACCGTCGCCGCCGAGCTGCAGGTCGACGGTGTCCGGCCCGTGCCACATCCAGATCTCGTCGCTCGTGACCCGGTGCCAGGCGGAGGCCTCGCCCGGGGGCAGCAGGAAGTGGATCAGGGTGGCGGCGGGACGCTCCCCCGCAGGGGTGGTGACCGTCGCCGGCGAGGTCCAGGTGCGGACGTACCAGCCGCCCTCCGGGTGCGGTTCCATGCCGAGGGCGATCGCGCGCTTCGGCACGTCGAGCCACTCGATCAGCTCACCGGTGACGGTTCGGCGTGCGGCCATGCCGGGGTGGGGTGCGGACTCGGTCATCGTTCCTCCTGGGAAGGGACTGGCGGCGGAGCGACCGCCGTGGACGGTGCTGCCGGTTCGGCCGGTTCGGTGACGACGCCCGCCGCGGCGCGGACGACCCCGCGGATCACGGTGGCGGCCGCCCGCCCGGCGCCGTCCTCGACGAGCTCGGCGAGCGCGTCCGGCACCGTGCGGGCGTCGACGTCGAACACCGCCAGGTCGGCACGCGCCCCGACGGCGAGGTGCCCGATGCGGTCCGGTCCGACGGCCAGCCCCATCGCGTGCGCACCACCGAGGGTCGCCGCGGCGAGCAGTCGCTCGTGCAGGTCGCGGTGCCCGTAGCCCTGGGCGCGGGCGATCCGGTGCAGCGCGGTGACGTCGGCCATCAGGTCGAGGGACGGCGACGAGGACAGGGAGTCGGTGCCGATGGCGATCGGGCTCCCCTCGCGCATGTAGTCGGCGACGGGCGGCGGGTCGAGGCCGATGACGGCGTTGGATCGCGGGCACAGCGCCACCGCCGTGCCGCGGGCACGCAGGAGCGCCCGGTCGGCGGCGGTCATGTACACGCCGTGGGCGATGTGGCAGTCCGGCCCGAGCACGCCGAGGCGGTCGACGAACGCGGTCGCGCTCGCACCGAAGCCAAGGGCTCGCAGCGCGCGGAACGACGGCACGTTCGCCAGGTGCCAGTCGTTCCCGTGGCCGACGCCGTCGACCCCGTCGAGCCCGGGGACCGGACCGAGGGCGGTGCGCTCCCCCTCGAACGCCGCTTCACCGAGGTGCAGGTGCAGCCGCAGGCCGCGCTGCCGCACGATGTCGGGAAGCTCCAGCAGCGGGGCGACCTCGAGCGAGTACGGCGCGTGCGGCGACAGGCCGGCACCGGGTGTCGTGGGGATCCGGTCGAGGTCGTCGAGCACCTGGTCGCGACCGTGCGACTGCCAGGCGTCGTTCTCCCAGTCCATCACCTCCCAGTACGCGATGCCGCCGAGCCCGGCGTCCTGCAGCGCGGTCGAGGCCTCGATGTCGGTGACGATGTCCGCGATGCTCGTCACGCCGGCCAGGATCGACGCACGTGCACCGTCCGCGGCTTCGGCCCGCCAGTCGTGCGGTTCGGCGTAGTCGACGTTGAACGCTGCGGCCCAGTCCTCGAACCCGTCGTACTGGCGCCGGCCGACACCGGCCATCCCGGTGTACTGCAGGTGCGAGTGCGCGTTCACGAGTCCGGGCAGGAGCGCGCCACGCCACTGCCGCTCGGTGAAGGCAGCGCCGGACCCGGCGAGCTGGTCGATGACCCACGACCGGTCGCCGACGTGCAGGATGCGGCCGTCCTGCACCGCGACCGCGCCGTCCGCGATCGGCGGCGCCGTCATCGGGACGACGACGCGCGCCGAGTGCACCGTGACCGGGTGCGGTCGGGCGCTCACGCCGGGTCTCCGAAACGGTGCGTCCGGACGTCCGGCTCGCGGTCCGCAGGCTGCTCGGGAAGGCGGACGGGAGGAACGGCTGGGCTCCCGAAGGCGGCGAGCGCCGTGCGGGCGGTCACGTCGTCGACCGCGGGATCGATCGGCACGACGGCACGCTCCAGCTCGTCGCCGCGTTCCAGGAGCATCCGGACGGCGCCGAGCTGCACGGCGAACGACAGGTCCATGATCTCGACCGGGTTGCCCTCGGCCGCGGTGATGTTGATGCAGCCGCCGTCGTCGAGCACGATCGGCCCGCCGTCGGCCCCGGGGAACACGAACCGCTCGGCCTTCGGCCCCACGTCCCGGCGCCGGGCCCCGGCGGCGAGCGCGTCGTCGATGGCGATCTCCTGGTCGACCCCACCGGCGACGGCGAGGACCGCGCCGTCCGCGCAGGCACGGAGCACGTCGAGGTCGATGGTGTCCGACACCCCGGTGGCGCTCATGACGAGGTCGGCGTCCCGCACCGCCTCGACGAGCGGGGCCACGGTGTACCCGGCGAAGCGCGCCTGCAGGGCGCGGACCGGATCGGTCTCGGCGACCGTCACCCGGAACCCGAGGGCGGTGAGCACCAGGGCGACCCCCTCGCCGACGTGCCCGAACCCGGCGACGACCGCCGCGCCTCCCGAGACAACGCGGTGTGTGCCGGACGCGAGCCCGTCGACCAGGTCGAGCACCGCGAACACCGTCGACTGCCCGGTGCCGTACCGGTTGTCGAAGAACGTCTTGGTGCGGGCGTCGTTCACCGCGATCACCGGGATGCCGAGCTCGCCGCGCGCTGCCAGTACACGCAGGGGCCGCAGGCCGCTCGTGGTCTCCTCGGCGGCCCCGAGCATCGTCGGCAGCAGGTCGGGGCGCTCCTGGTGGGCGAGCCGGATGACGTGCGAGCCGTCGTCGAGCAGGATGTGCGGCGCGGTGTCGAGCATCGCGAGGGCCAGCTGCTTCTGCTCCGCGAGCGTCGCCGTGCTGCTCGCGAAGACCGTCAGTCCGGCGGACCGCAGTGCGTCGGCGACGGCGTCGTCGGTCTCGTCGGCGTGGGCGTAGACGACGACCTCGGCACCGGCGTCACGGAGCAGCAGGCTCAGCACCGCCGTCTTGGGCTCGAGGAACATCGCGACGCCGATGCGTGTGCCGCGCAG
This sequence comes from Curtobacterium sp. BRB10, assembly GCF_031844325.1. Classification (NCBI taxonomy): domain Bacteria; kingdom Bacillati; phylum Actinomycetota; class Actinomycetes; order Micrococcales; family Microbacteriaceae; genus Curtobacterium; species Curtobacterium sp. BRB10. The sequence continues at coordinate 574,152 of NZ_JAUZVA010000002.1, read as the reverse complement.
GAGCCCGCCGTCGCGGAGTTCCGCGGCGACCGACCGGGCGACCGGCATCGACCGTCGTGCCCAGCGCAGGCGGGCGTCCGCTGCGGGGTCGTCCTCGGGGTCGCGGCCGGTGGACACCAGGAAGACGTCGTCGGACAGCATCGGGACGGCGAGCACGCCGGGGCGGGCGGGTGCGACGGGGCCGAAGGCGTCCTCGTCGACGGCGGGCAGGTGTCGGCCGGCGTCGATGACGACCAGGGTGGTGCCGCGCGGGCGGTCGGCGGCCTGCTCGACCGCGGGGGTCGATTCGTCGGGGGTACCGAGGCACCAGAGTTGGTCGACGAGGTCGGACGGCTGGTGCTGGTCCGCCTGCTCGGCCTCGCGCGCACCGAGTGCGGTCAGCAGGTGCCGCAGTGCCGCGGCGTCCCGGGGGTCGCCGCCAACGATGCGGAACCGGCGGGCGGCGACGAGCAGGTTGGTCGCCGCGGCGAACCGCCGCACGGCCGCCGATGCCCAGGCCAGCGTCGCGGGGTCGGATGCTGGCGGCATGTGCCAATCGTAGGGCGAGGCCGGGCAGGCGCCTGCTGCGAAGGCCTGCAGCCCTCCGGCGTGGGCGTCGGGAATGCCCGGGGGCGCTCCGACGTACTCTCTGCACATGAGCGATGCGACCACTGCCCCCGACCGCGTGACCATGTTCGGCGCCGACTGGTGCCGCGACTGCCGTCGGTCCAAGGCGCTGCTCGACACCCTCGGCGTGGACTACGAGTACGTCGACGTGGAGCAGGACCTGTCCGCGGCCGACCGTGCCGAGGCCATCAGCGGCCGGAAGAACATCCCCGTCGTGGTGCTGCCCAACGGCAAGCACTTCGTCGAGCCGTCGGACGCCGAGCTGCGGGCCGAGCTCGAGGCCTCCGGCGTCGTCTGAGCTGCATCCACCGATGCGACTCCACGCACACAGCGACACCTCACGGGCACTGTGGCGCGTGAGGGGGCGCTGAGCGCGCGAACTCGCCGCACCGGCGCCTCCCGGGCGGACATCGGATGAATCGGGCATCATGATCGCGTGATCATCGACGCTCACCACCACCTCTGGGATCCCGCCGACCGGTCGTACCCCTGGATGGACGACTCGGTCACTCCGATCCGCCGCCGGTTCGACGTGGACGACCTCCGCACCGCCGCCCGGAGCACCGACGTCACCCGGACGATCGTCGTGCAGGCCGTGCACGACTCCGGCGAGACCGCCTGGCTCCTCGAGCAGCCCGAGCCGGTCGTCGGGGTCGTCGGCTGGGTGGACCTGACCGCCCCGGACGTCGTCGATCGGATCGCCGCCCTCATCGCGCGACCCGGTGGCGACCGGTCGGCCGGCAACCGCCTCGTCGGTATCCGGCACCAGGCGCACGACGAACCGGACCCGGACTGGCTCGCTCGCCCCGAGGTCATCTGCGGTGTCCGTGCGGTGGCCGCCGCCGGCCTGGTGTTCGACGTGCTCGTCCGCGCGCGTGAGCACCGCGCTGCCGTCGCGCTGCTCGACGCCGTGCCCGAGGGCTCGTTCGTCCTCGACCACGCCGGCAAACCCGACATCGCGGGCGGGGATCCCGGGTGGGTGAGCCGGATCGACGACTTCGCCGCGCGTCCGAACGTGGCCTGCAAGGTGTCCGGACTGTTCACCGAGGCCGGCTCGGTGTGGCGACGGCAGCCCGTCGACCGGTACGTCCGTGCGGTGGTCGAGCGGTTCGGCCCGGAGCGGTCACTGTTCGGGTCGGACTGGCCCGTCTCGACGCTCGCCACGACCTACGACGACGTGGTGCGGCGGACCACCGAGGCATTGGCCGACCTGACCCAGGACGAACGGCAGTCGGTGCTGAGCGGTACGGCGGAGCGCACGTACCTGCATCGGAGGACCCTGAGCACCCGCAACCTTGTCCGAGGCCCGAGGCAGACATAGGATGTCTCTGGTTGCGCCGGTGCAGCCGGAGAGCGAGGAACGATGCAGTTCGCACGACTCGGCCCCGCGGGCGGCGAGATCCCCGTCGCGGTCGACACCGACGGCGAGGTCCTCGACCTGCGTCCGATCACGACCGACATCAGCGGGGCCTTCCTGGCGTCCGACCCGATCGCGCGGGTCCGGCACGCGCGGAGCGCCGGGGACGTCCGGGCACTGCCCGACGCCGAGGGCCTCCGCCGCGGTGCGCCGGTGTCCCGTCCGGGCAAGGTCGTCTGCATCGGCTTGAACTACCGGGACCACGCCGCTGAGACCGGTGCCGAGATCCCGACCGAACCGATCGTGTTCATGAAGGACCCGATGACGGTGATCGGGCCGGACGACGAGGTCCTGATCCCCCGTGGCAGCGAGAAGACCGACTGGGAGATCGAGCTCGCCGTCGTCATCGGGCGGACCGCCCGCTACTGCGACTCCGACGAGGCCGCGAGCGCCTGCATCGCCGGGTACGCCATCGCGAACGACGTCTCCGAACGGGCGTTCCAGCTCGAGCGGGGCGGGCAGTGGGACAAGGGGAAGTCCTGCGAGACGTTCAACCCCCTCGGCCCGTGGCTGGTCACCCCCGAGCAGATCGACCCTGGGGCGCTCGCGCTCCGGCTCACCGTCAACGGAGTGGTCCGCCAGGACGGCACCACGGCCGACATGATCTTCCGACCCGTCGAGATCGTCCGGTACCTGTCGCAGTTCATGGTGCTGTACCCGGGCGACGTCATCAGCACCGGCACCCCGGCCGGGGTCGCCCTCGCCGGGCACGCGCCGTACCTGCAGTCCGGCGACGTGGTCGAGCTCACCGCCGACGGGCTGGGTTCGCAGCGCCAGACGGTGGGAGCCGCATGATGGACGACACGACAGCCCAGACCGGCACGACCGGAACGCCCGGCACCCACGCGGGTCTCCGCGCGATCGTCACCGGCGGCGCCTCCGGCATCGGCGCGGCCATCGCGGCCGCCCTCCACGAGCGGGGCGCAGCGGTCGCCGTGCTCGACCTCCAGCCGTCCACCGCCGAGGGGCTCGTCTCCGTCACCTGCGACGTGTCGTCCGACGAGTCCGTCCGTGCCGCGATCGCCTCGGCAGTCGACCAGCTCGGCGGTCTCGACGTGCTCGTCAACAACGCCGGCATCGGCGCACAGGGGACGGTCGAGGACAACACCGACGACGAGTGGCGCCGCGTGTACGAGGTCAACGTGCTCGGAGCCGTGCGCCTGTCCCGCGCCGCACTCCCCCACCTCCGAGCGTCGGACAGCGCGAGCATCGTCAACACGTGCTCCGTCGCGGCCACCGCCGGACTGCCCCAGCGGGCGCTCTACTCCGCCACGAAGGGGGCGATCTCCGCACTCACCCGCGCGATGGCCGCCGACCACATCCGCGAAGGCATCCGCGTCAACGCCGTCAACCCCGGTACCGCCGACACCCCGTGGGTCGCACGACTCCTGTCGTCCGCCGACGACCCGGCCGCCGAACGCGCGGCGCTCGAGGCACGTCAGCCGCACGGACGCCTGGTCCAGGCGGCGGAGGTCGCCGAGGCGGTCGCCTACCTGGCGAGCCCGCTCGCCCGGTCGACGACGGGCGTCGAGCTGGCGGTCGACGGCGGGATGCAGGCGCTCCGGCTGCGGCCGGCCTGATGGTCGCCCCGCGGCGCCGCCGCACCGGCCTGGAGGCCCGTCCCGGGTATCGTCGGGACGTCCCGTCGCGCACGCGGCCGGGTCCACAGGAGGTGGTGACGTGGCGTCGTTGACCGACGATGCGATCGCACGCATCCAGCAGATGATCGTGAGCGGCGAGCTCCAACCCGGCCAGCGCCTCCCGCCCGAGAAGGAACTGAGCGAGTCGCTCGGACTGTCCCGCAACAGTCTCCGCGAAGCCGTGAAGGCGCTCGAGCTGATCCGCGTGCTCGACGTCCGACGCGGCGACGGCACCTACGTGACGTCGCTCGAACCGGGTGTCCTGCTCGAGGCGGTGTCGTTCGTCGTCGACATGCACCACGACCGGTCGCTCGTCGACCTGCTCGAGGTGCGCCGCATCCTGGAACCGGCGTCCGCCGTCCTGGCGACGGCCCGCGCCACGGAACAGCAGATCGACGAGCTCGCGACCCTGATGCAGTCCGTCGGCGAGGACACCGGCGTCGAGGACCTCGTCGCCCACGACCTGCTGTTCCACTCGACCATCGCGGGCATCGGCGGCAACCAGTACCTGTCCGGGCTGCTCGACGCGCTGTCGAGCAAGACGGTGCGGGTGCGGGTGTGGCGCGGACTGACGCAGAACGGGTCGGTGCAGCGGACCCTCGACGAGCACGCCGCCATCGTCGACGCGATCCGGCGCCGTGATCCGCAGCTCGTGCAGGCCCTCGTCGTGTCGCACGTCGAAGGGGTCGAGCGCTGGTTGCGGCGCTCCCTCGACTGAACCCGGCAATGCTCCCAGGAACCTCGGAGTTGTGTCGGTCCTCGGCCCTGACTCCGGCAACCATGCCGCGGCAACCGCACCCACGAGGAGGACACCGTGCTCGGTCTCATCATCAGCTTGATCATCATCGGACTCATCGCCGGCGCTCTCGCCCGGCTCATCATCCCCGGCAAGCAGAACATCGGCATCCTCATGACGATCGTCCTGGGCATCGTCGGATCGTTCGTCGGCGGGTTCCTCGGGTTCCTGATCTTCCAGCACGACCCGATGGACGGCTTCTTCCAGCCGGCCGGCATCATCGGCTCGATCATCGGCGCGATCATCGTGCTGTTCATCTACACGCGAGTCGCCGGCCGCGGTTCGCGCCGCTAGGCACCACGCTGCCGGTCCGACCGGCGCACCAAGGAAGTCACCCCGAACCACGCAACGACGTGGTTCGGGGTGACTTTCGTCGTCCGTGGCTCAGGCCGCGAGCAGACCCGCCGCGCGCAGGTCGTCCCACAGCGCGTCCGGCACGTCGGCGGCGGCGCGTGCGACGTTCGAGCGCACCTGGTCGGCGGACTGCGCCCCGAGCGCGATCGCGGCGACCGCCGCAGCCCGGCGCGGGAAGGCCAGCGCGGCCTCGGGCAGCGTGACTCCGTGGCGCTCGCAGACGTCGGCGACGGCGTTGGCTCGGGCGAGCAGCTGCGCGGAGGCCTCGGCGTAGTCGTACGTCGCACCCACGGCGGGCCGCTCCTGGCCGAGCAACCCCGAGTTGTAGACCCCGACCGCCACGACCGCGACGCCCAGCGACGCGCACCGGTCGACGAGCGCCGCAGCTGGCTGCTCGAGCAGCGTGTACCGGCCGGCGAGCATGACCACGTCGCAGAGCCCGGTCTCGACGGCTGCCGACAGCGCCTCGACCGAGTTCGATCCGACCCCGACCGCCCGCACGACGCCCTCGTCCCGCAGCTCGGCGAGTGCCGGCAGCGCCTGGGTCAGGCCGTCCGTGAGCGAGTAGACGTCCGGGTCGTGCAGGTAGGCGACGTCGACGTGGTCGAACCCGAGGCGGCCGAGCGACTCGTCGAGCGAGCGCCGCACGCCCGACGGTGACGGGTCCCACTGCCGCACGGTGTCGTCCGGCACCGCGAAGCCGCCGGAGGCCAGGTCGTCGCCGTCGCCACGACCCGGCACGAGCAGCCGTCCGACCTTGGTCGACACCAGGAATGACTCCCGCGGGCGCCCGGCGAGCGCCGCCCCGAGCCGCCGCTCGGACAGCCCGAGGCCGTAGTGCGGTGCCGTGTCGAAGCCGCGCACACCGGCGTCCCACGCTGCGTCCACCGTGGCCCGGGCGTCGTCGTCGGACACCGGCCGGAGCAGGTTGCCGATCCCGGCGCCGCCCAGCCAGAACGGTCCGCGGTCGAGCTCCTGGGCGAGGGTCGTCATGCCTGTCCTTCCAGGGTCCAGACGAGCGGGATCCCGTCGTCGTCGCCCGAGTAGTCGTCGTCCGCCTCGAGCAGGGGGTTGATCACCGCCTGCCAGTCCGCGTTGACCGGGTCGTCCGCCAGTGCGCGGCGCATCGCACGGTAGTCCTCGACCTCGATCAGGTGCACCAGGTCCTGCCCGTCGCGCCAGATGCTCCAGTTGGCCACCCCGACGGACCGCAACCGGTCGGCCAGCGTCGGCGGGATGGCCGCGTGCGCCCGCTCGTAGTCGGACTCCCGTCCGGCCCGCAGCCGGGTCCGCGAGAGGATCCGCTGCATCAGTCGCGCAGGAACAGCTCGACGACCGGCACGGCGACGTCGGGCCGCACGATCGGCAGCGTCAGGGTCAGCGTTCCGGCCGGCTGCCCGCCGAGCCCGGTGTTCTGCGCCCGGGTGCCCGGGGGGATCTCGCGGAAGTGGATCTCGGACGCGTCGTTGAGCAGCTGGGCGTAGGCGACGCGGCCGGCCAGGTCGGGCAGGTGGACGTGCTCGAACGGCCACGCGAACAGGTGCAGGTACAGCCGGTCGCCCCGCTGCGTGTACACGGTGTTCCGCGGCGCGATGAACTGCGACGGTCCGGCACCGTACACCGAGCGGGCGTGCTGGTGCATCCACGTGCCGATGCCGTCGAGCGTCTGCCGGGACACCCCGTCGAACTCGCCGCGGCCCGTCGGCCCGATGTTGAGCAGCATGTTCCCGTTGTTCGAGACCCCGTCGACGAGCATGCGGACGAGCATGTCGACCGGCTTCAGGTTCACGTTGTCGCGGTCGTAGCCCCACGACCCGTTCAGCGTCTGGCACGCCTCCCACGGCACGGGCGCCCCGTCGACCTCCATGGGCTTGTCCGGCTGGTACTGCTCGGGGGTGACCAGGTCGCCGGGGATGTCCAGGCGGTCGTTGACGATGATCCCCGGTTGCAGGCGCTTCGTCAGTGCGAGCAGTTCCTCGGACCCCCAGTCGTCGCGGCCCTTGCCGCCCCAGATGTCCTCGTGGTCGTTGTCCCGGTACGAGAAGTCGTAGAACAGGTAGTCGATCTGCCCGTAGTCGGTGAGCAGTTCTTCGACCTGGCCGTGCAGGTACTCGCGGTACCGGGCCATGTCCCGGCCCTCGTTGAACGCCGCGATCGCCTGCTCACCGTCGTCACGGCGCGGGTGCACGCCGTCGACGGTGAAGTCCGGGTGGTGCCAGTCGATGAGCGAGTGGTAGAAACCGACCCGCAGCCCCTCGGCGCGGACGGCGTTGACGAACTCGCGCACGACGTCGCGACCGAAGCGGGTGTTCGTGGACTTGTAGTCGGTGAGCGCGCTGTCCCACAGGCAGAAGCCCTCGTGGTGCTTGGTGGTGAGGACGACGTACTTCATCCCCGCCTGCCGTGCGCGTCGGGCCCAGTCGGCGGCGTCGAACAGGTCCGGGTCGAAGTGGTCGAAGTACTTCTGGTAGTCCTCGTCGGTGATCCGCTCGCGGTTCTTCACCCACTCGTGCCGGGCCGGCAGGGCGTACAGGCCCCAGTGGATGAACATGCCGAACCGGTCGTGGGTGAACCAGGCGGGCAGGCCGCTCGCGTCGGTCGCGGTCTGCGGCTCTGCAGGTGCGGTGATGGTCATGGGGCGGGTTTCCTTTCGTACGGGAGGAACGGTGCGGGTGTTCGGGGCGGCCTCCGACACGGCGTGGTCGCGACCAGGGCGCGGTGTGGCCTGGTCGGCGCCCGTCGCCGGTCGGCGCCGGTCAGCGGCCGCCGAGGCCGCTGGTGACGATGCCCTTGACGAGGTGCTTCTGCAGCAGGACGAGCAGGACGACGGTCGGCAGCATCGAGATCACCGACGCGGCCATCACCAGGTTCCACTCGGACCCCTGCTGGCCGAAGAACTGCTGCAGGCCGAGCGGGATCGTGCCCCGGGCCTCGACGTCGTTGACGATGACGAGCGGCCAGAGGAACGAGTTCCAGTACGCGATGAACGAGAACACGGCGAGGACCGCCATCGTCGGTCGGGCCAGCGGGAGCATCACCGAGAAGAACGTCCGGATCGCTCCGGCTCCGTCCACCCGGGCGGCGTCGTCGAGCTCCTGCGGCACGGTGAGGAAGAACTGCCGCACCAGGAACGCGCCGAGTGCCGTGAACGCCCACGGGATGATGAGCGCCTGGAACGTGTCGACCCACCCGAAGCCCTGCATCATCACGTACATCGGGATGACCAGGACGTCCTGCGGGATCATGAGCGTCGCCAGGAACAGGACGAACACCGTGTTCCGGCCGCGCCAGCGCAGTCGCGAGAACGCGTAGCCGGACAGCACCGCGACGGTGACGTTGATCGCCGTGCCGGCCGCGGCGACGAAGACGCCGTTCAGGATGAACCGGGCGAACGGCAGGTACGTGAACGCCTGTGCGTAGTTGCCCCACTCGATCGACGCCCCCCACAGCGTTGGCGGCGTCGTGAACACGTCGGCCGAGGGCTTCAGGCTCGTCGCCACCATGTAGACGAGCGGCGAGACGAACAGCAGTGCCACCAGGCAGAGCAGGACGTAGCCGATCGCGTGCCGGACGCGTCCGGTGCTCCGGTGCGGTGCGCCCGAGGTGCGAGGCAGTGCCCGCGGGTTGATCGTCCGGTTGGACGAGGTCAGCTCAGTCATAGTGCACCCACCGCTTCTGTCCGAGGAACTGGATGGCCGTGATGCCGAGGATGATCACGAACAGCACCCACGCGCCGGCCGACGCCAGCCCGAGCTGCTGCGTCTGGAAGCCGGTGTTGTAGATGTACTGCACGAGCGTCTCGGTCGCGGTGCCCGGCCCGCCCTTCGTCAGGACGAACGGTTGGACGAACACCTGGAACGACGTGATGAGCGTCATCATCGTGGCGAAGAAGATCGACGGCGAGATGAGCGGGAACTTGATCCGCCAGAACATCTGCCAGGCGTTTGCGCCGTCGAGCTGCGCGGCCTCGAGCTGGTTCTCGGGCACCGAGTCGAGCGCGGCCGAGAAGATCAGCATGTTGTAGCCGAAGCCCTGCCAGACGCTCATCGCGACGACGGCGAGCATGGCCCAGTTGTCGTCCGCCAGGAAGTTCGGGGCGTTCACGCCGACCGTCGACTGCAGGGTCGCGTCGATCGCGCCCCCGGGCTGGTAGAGCATCCGCCAGACGACGACGTTCGCGACGATCGGCGTGATGGTCGGGATGAAGAACAGCACCCGGAACACGTGCCGGTGCCGGATCTTCGGCGTGAGCCAGGCGGCGAGCCCGAGCGACACGACCAGGTTGAGCGGCACGTAGAGCACGACGAACAGCACGGTGTTCAGCGTCACGGTGCGGAAGATCGGGTCAGAGAACAGCTGCGCGTAGTTCGACAGGCCTGCCCACGAGCGTTCGCCGAGCATCGGCCAGTTCATGAAGCTCACGACGAGCGAGGCGAGGATCGGGAAGGCCGTGAACACGACGAGGCCGATCGAGTGCGGAGCGGCGAAGGCGGCGCCCCACCAGGAGCGGCGGCCGAGCTCGGCGTCGGTACCGCTGTCCTTCCGGCGCGGGGCCGCGCCGGTCGCGACCGCGACCGCTGGGGCGGGCAGCGCCGCTTCGGCGGGTGGGTCCTGGATGGTGGTCATGCGACGACCTCCTCGTCGTTCGCGCGGTCCTGGTCAGGGGATGGGACGGACCCGGAGGCGCGGGGCGGGGTCGACCTCCGACTCCGCAGGCTCCGTCGGCGCGGCCCGCGCAACGCTTCGCGTCGCTCGAAGCGGGCCGCGCCCGTCCGTCAGGGGGTGACGCCCGTCACTGCGAGCCGAGCTGGCTCGCGATGGACGACATCGTCTCCTTGCCGGAGGTCTGTCCGTTCACCGCCTGCAGGGCGTACTGCGCGAAGAGCTGGTTGAGCTGATCGCTCTGCTTGTTGCCGGGTAACGGGGTGGCGTTCTCGAGTCCGGTCTTCAGGGCGTCCTCGACCCCGTCGATGCCGGCGTTGTCGTACCAGGCCTGCTGCGCCGCGGTGCGTGCCGGGAAGGCACGCCCCTGCTCGGCGAGCGAGGTGAGCGTGGCTTCGTTCGTCATCGTGGTGATGGCCTTGAACGCCTGCTCGGGGTACCCGCACTGCTTCGAGATGCCGAAGCCCGACCCCGCGGCGAAGGAGCTGGGTCCGTCCGTGCCCGAGGGGATGGTCGTGATGCCCAGGTCGAACTTGACCTTGGCCTTCTGGCTGATGATCGACCAGGGGCCGTCGCTGTACATCGCGACGTCACCGGACACGAACGCGTTGTCGTCGGTGGAGCCGTCGGTGCTCGCCTGTGTGGCGTAGCCGTCCTTCACCAGACCGCCGATCCAGTCGAGCCCCTCGGCGAACTCTGCGTTCGAGGCGTCGAGCGTGCCGTCCTCGTCGATGACCCGACCGCCGTTGTAGCCGAGGATCATCGACTCGAGGGGGATGTCCTCGACGCTCGTGCCCCAGATCGGTGTGCCCGCGGCCTTGAGCTGCTTCGCGGCGTCCTCGAACTCGTCGACCGTCCAGCCCGGCTTCGGCTCGTCGACGCCCGCCTGCTCGAAGACGTCCTTGTTGTAGAACATGACCATGGGGCCGGTGTCGTACGGCAGTCCGTAGAGCTTGCCGTCGACCTTCATGCCGTCGAGCCCGGTCTGGTCGTACTCGCTCAGGTCGAGGTCTGCCTGCTTCGCCATGTCGTCGATCGGGACGAGCACGTCGGTGTAGTTCGCGGCGCGGAGCGACTGGATGCTCACGATGCAGGGTGCGGTGCCGGTGGACAACTGGGTGCGGAGCTTGGTCCAGTAGTCGTTGAAGGGTGAGCCCTGGATCGAGACGTCCACGTCGTCGTCGGTCTTGACCGTGTCGGCGACCTTCTGCCACGCGGCCTTGTCCTCCTTCCCGGCGATCCACATGGCCCAGGTGAGGGAATCCTCCGACTGGCCGTCGCTGGCGCTGCTGCCAGCGGAACAGCCGGTGAGCACGAGCACGGCAGCTGCTGCTGCCGCCAGCCCGGCGGTGCGTCGTCGTTGCATCGGTGTCTCCACTTCGTCGTGGTGATGGGGTGTGCGGTGGGGTGTTCAGGCGACCTGGACGGCGTCCGGGACCCGATCGGGATCGGACTCGGCCCAGACCGGGCCGTCCGGGAACGCGTGGGTGGTCAGGGTGTCGGCACGCAGCTCGGTGCCGGCGCCGGGCGCGGTCGGCGGCCAGTAGCGGCCGTCGTGGACGTCGACCGGGGTCACGAAGTGCTCGTGCAAGTGGTCGACGAACTCGATGCACCGGGTGTCGAGGTCCCCGGTCAGGGCGACCGCGTCGAACATCGACAGGTGCTGCACCGCCTCGCAGAGGCCGACCCCGCCGGCGTGCGGGCAGACACGGACGCCGTGCTTGGCGGCGAGGAGCAGGATCGCCAGGTTCTCGTTCACCCCGGCGACCCGGGTGGCGTCGATCTGCAGCACCGACATCGAGCCGGCCTGGATCAGCTGCTTCGCGATCACCCGGTTCGCCATGTGCTCCCCCGTCGCGACCGGGATCGGGGCGATGCGTCGGGCGATCTCGGCGTGGGCGAGGATGTCGTCCGGGCTCGTCGGTTCCTCGACCCACGCGACGTCGAAGGGGCGGAGCCGGTCGATCCACGCCACGGCCTCGTCGACGTCCCAACGCTGGTTCGCGTCGATCGCGATCCGGACGTCCGGGCCGACGCTGGCGCGGGCAATGCCCATCCGGCGGACGTCCTCGTCCACGTCGCCGCCGACCTTGAGCTTGATCTGGGTGAACCCGTCGTCCACGGCTTCCCGGCACAGCCGCGCGAGCTTCTCGTCGTCGTAGCCGAGCCAACCCGGAGTCGTCGTGTAAGCGCGGTATCCCTCGCGCTCTAGGCGGGCCCGGCGTTCGGCACGCATCGGTCCGGCGGCGCGGAACAGGTCGAGCGCCTCGGCCGGGGTGATCGCATCGGTCAGGTAGCGGAAGTCCACCAGGTCGACGAGCTCCTCGGGGCTCAGGTCGGCGAGCAGTGCCCAGAGCGGCTGCCCCGTCCGCTTCGCCCGGAGGTCCCACAGGGCGTTGACGACGGCGCCGATCGCCATGTGCATGACGCCCTTCTCCGGGCCGAGCCACCGCAGCTGCGAGTCGTGCACCATCGCGCGCCAGGTGCCGCCCATGTCGGCGAGGACGGCCTCGGCATCGGCACCGACGACGTGACCACGAAGCGCCGCGATCGCCGATTCCTGCACCTCGTTGCCGCGGCCGATGGTGAAGACGAAGCCGGTTCCGACCAGGCCGTCGAGCGCGTCGGTGGTGATCTCGACGTAGGCGGCGGAGTAGTCGGGCGCAGGGTTCATGGCGTCGGACCCGTCGTGCTCTCGCGAGGTCGGGAACCGGATGTCGTGCACGTGCAGACCGGTGATGCGGCTCATCTGTGTCTCCTGCCGTCCGGTCGCCGTCGACCGAACGGTGCAATCAAAACATCCGATGTCTTGCGCGTCAAGAGGCTTGTTCTTGCTGTCATTGCGGATGTGGTCGCGCAACCGTCCGATGACTGACGGCGCGACGGCATGGACGCACAACGGCCTGGAGGCGAGGTGCGGGTCGGACCCGCACCGCGCCTCCAGGCCGTGGTCGCCCCGCGCCGGCGGCGACGCGATGGTCACGCTGGTCAGGCGGTGGCGAGCCGCCCCATCTCGGCGACGACCGCACGAAGCCGCGCCGCGAGCTCGTCGCGGGAGCCGTCCGCCGATCGGTGGGCCGACTCGATCACAGCCGCCATCACGAGAGTGGTCGCGGTCCGTGCGGTGTCCTCGTCGACGCGCTCGGCGGCGACCGCCAGCACGGTCTGGCGCGCGTGCGCCATCCACTGCATCATCGCCGGGACCATCTCGGGGCGGGCCTGGACGAGCTCCTTCATGCGCCGCCGGTCCTGCGGCAGGGTGACCGTCTGCGCGACGAGGTCGCAGAGGTCCGACACGAGCGGAGCGGTGGATCCGAGGAACGCTGCACGCGCCGTGTCCGGGACCGTCGTCGCCGGCAGTCCGAGCGCCGCTTCGGCCTTCGACGGGAAGTAGTTGAAGAACGTCCGCGGGGAGACGCCGGCGTCCGCGCAGATCTGCTCGACCGTCACCCCGGCGAGCCCGCGGTCGGTGACCAGTGCGAGTGCCGACCGATGGATGGCGGACCGGGTCTGCTGCTTCTTGCGTTCCCGCAGTCCGCAGTCGGTCGCGACGAGGTCCTCGGTGGTGGTGGGCTGGTGCACGTGCTGCGCTCCGTCCTGCTCTCGGGTCCGTGCGACGCCGGGCCTCCGCGTCGTGTGACGGGGAGGCCCGGCGTGACTCAGACCTGCGACCGACCGCCCTGGACGGGGATCGAACCGGTGACCGGGGCGGTGGGCGAGCCCATCGTGTCCGCGGCCCGCACAGCCTGCGCCTCGAGGTCGTCGGCGGTGCCGGCGTCGTCCGCCTGCTCCTGCAGGGCCGAGCTCTTGCGGAGCGGCGGCGCCTTGAAGAAGAAGCTCAGGACGAACGCGAGCAGGATCACCGCGAAGCCGACCCAGTAGACGGTCACGGCCGAGGCGTTGAACCCGGACATGAACGGCCGGGTCAGGGCGGCGTCCGCACCGTTCAGGTACGACGTGTCGCTCGTCTCGGCGTTCGAGTCGCTCGGGTCGTTCGCGCCCGTGTCGATCTGCTTCGACAGCTCCGGTGCGAGCTGGTCCACCCAGTAGGTGCGCTGCCCCGAGTCCGACCAGTCGACGACGAGCCGGCCGTCCTGCACGCTGGCGTGCGCCTTGTCGGCGGCGGCGGTGAGCGCCTGCTGCTGCACGGCGTCGGGAGCCCCGGCGGTGGCCTGGGTCACCTGGTCGGTGGCGGTGTCGAGACCGGACTGCACCTGCTGCTGGAGCGGGGTGACGATCGGGTCCCAGATCTGGTCCATGACGCCCTGGTTCGCCTTCGCGCCGGCGACCTCCGGGTCGAGCGCCGCGCTGAGGGCGGGCTTGAGGTTCGACTCGTCCGCCGTGGCGTGCAGGATGTTCGTCGGCATGAGCGAGAACAGGACGGACAGCAGGACAGCGGTGCCGAGCGTGCCACCGATCTGGCGGAAGAACGTGGCGGACGACGTCGCCACACCCATGTCACGCGGCTGCACCGAGTTCTGGGAGGCCAGGGTGATGCTCTGCATGAGCTGGCCGAGCCCGAGGCCGATGAGGAACATGCCGATCATCAGGAACCACAGCGGCTTGTCGATCGTCATGAACGTCAGGACGACGTAGCCGAGCGACACCAGGGCCGTGCCGATGACCGGGAAGATCCGGTACCGGCCGGTGCGGGCCACGATCTGCCCCGAAGCGATCGAGGCGACCATCAGGCCACCGATCATCGGCAGCGTCGCGAAGCCGGACTCGGTCGGCGTCAGGCCGGTGACGATCTGCAGGTACAGCGGGATGGTGAGCATCGCGCCGAACATCGCAAAGCCGACCAGGAAGCCCAGGATGGTCGCCATCGAGAACGTGCTCGAGCGGAAGAGCTTGAGCGGGATGATCGCGTCGTCCTGCATGCGGGTCTCGATCACCAGGAAGGCGACGAGGCCGAGCGCACCGATGACGTAGCAGGCGATCGCGCTGGCCGAACCCCAGCCCCACGTGCGGCCCTGCTCCGCGACGAGGAGCAGCGGCGCGAGCGTGACGATGACCGAGGTCGCGCCCCACCAGTCGATGCGCGGCTTGGCCTTGGCCTCGCCGAACTTCGGCAGGTGCAGGAACGCGATCACCATGAGGAGCGCGGCGACGCCGATCGGCACGTTGATCAGGAACACCCAGCGCCAGCCGGTGATGCCGACGATCGAGCTCGCACCGGCGAACAGGCCGCCGATCAGCGGGCCGATCACGGACGAGATGCCGAAGACCGCCAGGAAGTAGCCCTGGTACTTCGCCCGTTCGCGGGGCGCGAGGATGTCGCCCATGATCGCGAGCGGCAGCGACATCAGCGCACCGGCACCGATGCCCTGGAACGCGCGGAAGGCAGCGAGCATGGTCATCGACGTCGACAGGGTCGAGAGCAGCGACCCGAGGATGAAGACCGCGATGCCGAAGATGTAGAGCGGGCGACGACCGAAGACGTCGGAGAGCTTGCCGTAGATCGGCGTGGTGATGGTCGACGCGATCAGGTAGGCCGTCGTGACCCAGGCCTGCTGGTCGAGGCCGTGCAGGTCGTCACCGATCGTGCGGATCGCCGTGCCGACGATGGTCTGGTCGAGGGACGACAGGAACATGCCCGCCATCAGGCCGTAGATGACGAGCAGGATCTGGCGGTGCGACATGATCGGCTTGCCCGGCGTGCTCGCCGGGGAGTCCTGTCGTCCGCGCGACACCTCGACGGGTGCGGTGGCAGTGGACATGCGGGGTTCCTCACAGGGGATGTGGCGTGGTGGTCGTCGGCCTGGTCGGGACCCCGAACGGGTAGCAACCTTGCAGGCTATGCAAGTTTACATTGCGAGCACCTTTGCCGCCAGCGCAAAGTTGCCGTGCATGCATGTTCGTGTACGGGTTCTCAGGTAGCGTCGGCGCATGGGGCGAACCAGCTGGACCGACGTACCCACGACGCTGCGGCAGCGGGTGGCGTGGGTGCTGGGCGGTCCGGTCGTGACCGCCGAGTCCCAGGCGAGCGGGTGGTCTCCCGGCAGCGCCGACCGGGTGACGACCGCGGCGGGGCGACGAGCCTTCGTGAAGACGGTGTCGCGCTCGCGCAACGAGGACGCGCTCGAGCTGCACCGTCGCGAAGCCGCGGTCATGGCACAACTGCCGACGACCGTGCAGGCGCCGCAGCTGCTCGACGCACTGCACACCACGGTCGACGGCGACGACTGGGTCGCGCTCGTGCTCGACGACGTCGCGGGCCAGCACCCGGGTCGGCACCTCGACGGATCGGACACGGCGGCCGTGCTCGACGCGCTCCACACGCTGCCGCCCGCGACCGGTGGGCTGGCGACACTCCCCCGCATCGCCGAGGACCTGCGCGGCGAGTTCGGCGCCTGGGACCGGATGCTGGCCGACGACGCGGACGCCGCTCGCGTCGCAGAGGTCATCCCGCCGCACGTCCTCGACGCCGGCACCGCGATCGCGCGCGCGGCTTCCGGGGCAGCAGCGCTCGTCGACGGCGACCACCTCGTGCACGCCGACTGTCGAGCGGACAACCTGCTCGTCGACGACGCGGGGCTCGTCTGGGTGGTCGACTGGCCCTGGGCGAGCGTGGGCGCGCACTGGCTCGACCCGCTGACCTACCTGCTCGACACGCTCGTCCGCGGCGAGGACGCCGACGTCGAGCGTCACCTCGCCACGCACCCGGTGTTCGCCGAGGTACCGGCCGACACGATCGACGCCGTGCTGGCCGGGCTCGCCGGGTTGTTCTTCGAGCACGCCCTGCCGCCGGCGCCGCCGAACATGCCCACGATCCGCGACTTCCAGCGGCGCGAGGGTGTGGCGGCCGCCGAGTGGCTGCTCCGGCGCTGGGCCGAGTGACAGCGTGCCCGCCCGAGCGGGGGACGCGTCTGTCCAGGGAGCGCAGCGCGCCGGAGCGTACGGTCCACCGCATGACTGATGAGCACCGCACCCCGCGTCCCGAAGACGACGCCGCGCGCCTCGGTCTCGTCGTCGTCGGAGAGGCAGCAGCCCTGCAGTCCGGCGACGAGGCGGCACTGGACGCGAGCGAGCAGAACATCCGCGACACCCTCGACGAACTGGTCGACGAGCCCCTGACCCCGCGGCAGGAGGAGGTCGTCGAGCGACTCGCCTCGGCCGGCGGCACCCTGACCGCCGGACTCAGCGGCGCCCTCGCCGCCCAGACCGGTCGCAGCGTCGACGACGTGCTCGAGGGCGCGGCCCGCAGCGTCGTCTGGCAGCAGCGGCTCGCGGACGCGCGTGAGGACGCCGGCGCACAGCAGCGCGACCCGCAGAACGGCAACGGGCGCGACGAGGGCTGATCCCCCGACGCGCCCGCTGCAGGCACCCGCTCGGCTACTCGGCCGGTTCGACCTGTGGCACCGACTGCTCGCGCACGACGGCACGGGCAGCCGCCTGGCCCGTCGTGGTGCTCTTCACGATGTCGCTCAGGGTGAACCCGGCAGTGGCACCGAGCAACGCATCGACCTCGCTGAACTGACTGACGACACTCTTCGACAGCGCACCCGCGCCGTCGGAGGACACCACGGTGAGCGTGTCGATGTTGCCCATCGGGGCGGCGAGCTCGCGGGCGATGCTCGGCAGGGTCTCGATCGCCTTGACCCGCAGGACGGCCTCGGAGTGCTGCGCGAGCGCGTCGGCCTGCGCCTTGGTCGCATCGGCCTCGGCCTGACCCTTCGCACGGATCGCGTCGGCGGCGGCTTCACCCTCGGCGCGTGATGCGTCGGCGGCGAGCTTGCGGGCGTCCGCCTCGGCCTTCGCCTCGGCCGCGACGGCCTCCGCGGAGATCCGACGGGCCTCGGCCTGGGCGCGTGCGGTCTCGACCTGGGCCGCAGCAGCGGCTTCGGCCTCGACGCGTGTCTTGCGCGCCTGGGCCTCGGCGACCGCGGAGACCTCGGACTCGAGCTCGGCACGGCGCAGCTCGGCACGCTTCTGCGCGGTGATCTGCTCCTGCTCGACGACACCCTGGGACGCACGCGCCTGGGCGAGCGGGCCGGCGGCAGCGGCTTCTGCGGAGGCGCGGTCGGCGTCGAGTTGCAGCGCGGCACGACGGATGGCGAGGGTGTTCTCGGCCTCGGCGATCGCCTGGTCTGCGGTCGCGCGGGCCTCTCGAGCCTCACGATCGGCCTGGGCCTCGGCGTTCTCGGCTTCGAGTCGCACGCGTGCACGCTCCGCACGGCCGAGGTCGCTGATGTACTCGTTGCGGTCCGAGATGCCCTTGATCTCGAACGAGTCGACGTCGAGCCCCTGGCTGTGCAGTGCGTCCTTCGCGACGTCGAGCACGGCGACGGTGAGCTGGTCGCGCTTGCGGATGATGGTCGACACGTCGGTCGCGCCGATCGAGGCGCGGAGCGAACCGGACAGGACCTCGCGCGCGAAGTCGTCGATCTTCTTCTCCTGCCCGAGGAACCGCTGTGCGGCCGCCCGGATCGAGGCATCGGTCTCGCCGACCTTGACGAGCGCGACGGCCTCGACGTCGATGGTGACGCCGCGAGAGTCCTGCGCGTTGACGTTGATGTCGATCGCACGCGAGCTGAGCGACAGCTTCGCGACCTTCTCGAAGAAGGGGCGGACGAGCACGCCGGCGCCGAGCACGACCTTGATGCCGGACTCGACGGTCTCGGTGCCGTCGGCGTTCTTCACCTTGCGGGAGCGCTTGCCGGTGATGATGAGCGCTTCGTCGGCACCGGCGTTGCGGTACACGACCTTGGCGTAGATCAGCGCGATCACGGCGAGGACGATGAGCCCCACGATGATCAGCGGGACAGCTCCGAGCGCGAACAGGACTTCCATGACTCCCCCTTGAGGACCAGGCGCCAACCTGGATTCCGCATCTGTTGTTTCCGTTGACTCCCATCCTAGGAGCGAACGTGGACAGCCGGAGCGTGCGGGGAGGCGTTGGGGAGAACAGACGGGAGGCGCGGTGCAGGACCTCCTGCACCGCGCCTCCCGTCCGGGGTCGCGTCAGCGTCTACGCAGCCGCACGCCACCAGTCGTCGAAGGGCGTCGCCGGGACCTGACGCTTGTGCTCGGTCGCGCGGTAGCGCGACTCGATCGCCTCGGCGACCTCGACCGGCACGTCGTGGCCCTGCAGGTACGCGTCGATCTCGGCGTAGGTGAGTCCGAGGTTCGCCTCGTCGGTCTGCCCGGGCAGCTCGTCGAGCAGGTCAGCGGTGGGCGCCTTCTCGTACAGGCGGGCCGGTGCACCGAGGTGTTCGAGCAGCTGCCGACCCTGGCTCTTCGACAGCCCGGTGAGCGGGGTGAGGTCGACTCCGCCGTCGCCGTACTTGGTGAAGAAGCCCGTGACGGCTTCGGCCGCGTGGTCCGTGCCGACCACCAGCAGGCCGCGCTGCCCGGCGACCGCGTACTGGGCGACCATGCGCATGCGCGCCTTGACGTTGCCCTTCACGAAGTCGCTCAGCTCGACGCCCGAGGCCGCGGTGTCCTCCATGACCCCGTCGACCCCGTGCTCGATGTTCACGGTGATGCCCGGGTCGGCCGCGATGAACTGCAGGGCGAGCTGAGCGTCGTCCTCGTCGGCCTGCACACGGTAGGGCATGCGGACGGTCGTGAACTCGGCAGGGTGCCCCTCGGCGCGGAGCGACTCGACCGCGAGCTGGGTCAGGCGGCCGGCAAGGGTGGAGTCCTGCCCGCCGCTGATGGCCAGGAGGTACCCCTTCGCCCCGGTCGTCAGCAGGTAGTCGCGCAGGAACCCGACACGACGGGCGACCTCCCGCTCCGGGTCGATGGTCGGCTGGACGTTGAGATCCGCTGCGATGGCGGCTTGGAGTTCACGCACCACCCCAGTATCGCGCCGATCCGGCTCCGTGGACCGGCGGGTTCCCGAAGACGTCCATCCGATCGACCGGGAGGTCCCGGGGCGGCGGTGACCCCATCACCACGGGAACCGGCGACCCCCGAACCCGATCCGGTCACCGCTCGGACCGGGATCGTTGACAGTTCGATGGCTAACAGTTAGGGTCCTGATCATGCAGGCACCGGACTTCACGACACCGCTCCAGCTCATGCGGTGGATCGGATGGGCGCAGCGCAAGGGCGCCGAGGAGTGGGTCCGTGAGCGCGACCTCACCCACGAACAGTCGTTCGTGCTCGGGTACCTGCAGGAACACCCTGGCGCCATCCAGCGGGACATCGCCGAGGCCACACGGACCAGCGCGGCCAGCGTCTCGAGTCTCCTGCAGGGGCTCGAGCGGCGTGGCCTGATCGAACGACGACCGGACGCCACGAACGGGCGGACGAAGACGGTGCACGCCACCCAGGCGGGCATCGACCTCATCGCCGGGTTCACCGACGCGATGGTCGCCCTCGACGACTCCCTGCTCGCACCACTCGACGCGGACGAACGCGCCACCCTGCGGCGACTGCTGCAGAAGGTGACCGCGGAACTCGCGCCGCCGACCCGCTAGCCGGACCACCCGCACAACCCGCACAACCCGCACCACCCGCGTCACCGCACCGACCCGCTCCACGCACCACGCGCCTCCCGGCCGGATCCGCCGGCGCGCCCTCGCGACCCCGCGATCCCGCACCCTCGCGACCCCGCGACCCTGTCGGTCGCGCGCTCCCCCCTGCCGTGCCGGCGTCCGTCGGCGCGCCCACCGCCATGCCCGGAAGGGAACCGTCATGTCCACCACCACCACCACCACCGCTGCGGCGACGAACCGCTGGTACCTCTCCACTGCCCCGATCGCTCGAGCCCTGGTGCACCTGTGCGTGCCGATGGCCGCCGCGATGGTCGTCAGCGCCCTGTACAACGTCATCAACGCGGGCTTCATCGGCGCCCAGCACGACACGTCCCTGCTCGCCGCGATCACCTTCGGCACGCCGCTGCTCGGATTGGTGATGGCCGTGGGCGGGGTGTTCGGCGTCGGCGGCAGCGCCTTGATGTCCCGGTTGCTCGGCGCATCGGAACACGACCCCGACAAGGCACGGGACATCAAGCACGTCGCCTCGTTCGCGCTGTGGGGAGCGGTCGTGACCGGTGCCGTGCTCGGCGTCGTCGGACTCCTGCTGCTCCGCCCGCTCGTCGCCGTCCTCGGTGCCGACGCGGCAGCGGTCCCCGCCACGAGCGAGTACGTCGCCGTGATGCTCGCGTTCGTCCCCGTCCTCGCCGCGTCCTTCGCGCTCGAGCAGATCGTCCGCTCCGAGGGCGCCGCTCGGCAGGCGATGATCGGCCTGGTCCTGTCCACGGTCGGCAACCTGGTGTTCGACGTCCTGTTCATCCTGGGGCTGCACTGGGGCGTCGGCGGCGCCGCACTGGCGGTGGGCCTGGCCAACGTGGTCTCGATCGTCTACTGGGTCACCTGGCTGCAGCGGAACAGCGAGAACGTCAGCTTCGCGCCGAAGTGGTTCACCCTGCGTGCGGACATCCTGAAGCCCGTGTTCGGCATCGGCGTCGGCGAGCTGCTGCAGTCCGCGTTCCTCATCGTCACGACACTCGTCCTCAACAACCTCGCCGCTGCCTACGGTGACGACCCACTGGCGGCGATGGGCGTCGCGGTCCGCATCGCCCAGGTGCCGGAGTTCCTGGTGATGGGGGTGACCGTCGGCGTGCTGCCGCTGCTGGCCTACGCGTTCGGAGCGGGTGACGCCGTCCGACTGCGCTCCGGACTGCGCGCCGCGGCCCTGACCGTCGGCGGCATCGTGCTCGTCTTCTCCGGCACCGTGTTCGTGTTCCGCGAGCAGGTCTTCACGATCTTCTCCGGTGACCACTCGGTGCTCGCGATCGGCATGACGATCCTGACGGCACAGCTCGTCGCCGCCGTCGTCAACGGGTTCACGGGACTGCTCACCTCGCTGTTCCAGGCGACCGGGATGGTCATGCCCGCGATGGTGCTGTCGATGGCGCAGGGTGTGCTGTTCATCCCGATCGTGATCGCCGGCAACGTGTGGTTCGGGCTCGCCGGGATCATCTGGGCACTCACCGTCACCGAGGGCGTCGTGTTCGTCGCCGCCGTCGTCCTCTGGCTGGCGACGCGGGGCCGCATCGCCCGAGGCCTGGCCGAGGGCAGCCCGGCGCGCGCCGACGCCGAGCCGGAGGCCGCCCCCGTGGCGTGAGGCGCGTCGCCCCCGGCGTCAGGGACCACGTGCGGACGGGAGGCCCGGTGCCGGTCCGGCACCGGGCCTCCCGTCCGTCCCGTGGTCGCGTTCCGTGCGCCGCGCGCGCTTCGTGAGCAGGAACGGTCGGGTGCGCGCCTGCGACCCGACCGCTTCTGCTCATGAAGTGGGCTGGCGCCGCGCGCTACGCGCTGCGGCCGTGCCGCAGCAGCAGCACGACGACCGCGCCGGCCACCAGGACGGCTCCGGCGCCGAGGCCGATCCACACGCCCGGCGCGATCCCCGGCGACGAGGACGGAGCACCGTCCGAGGCTCCGGTGGCCGTCGCGGTGGCACTCGGAGTCGGCGTGCTGCTCGCCGTCGGGGTCGGGGTGACGCTCGCGCTCGGGGTCGACACGGGCGCTGCGGCCCGGTACTCGAACGCGAGCGTGCCCTCGATCGGATGGCCGTCGGGCGACACGTACCGCCAGAGCACCGTGTAGGCCCCCTGGTCGAGGTCGACCGCGCGGCGCATGGTCGTCCCGGAGACCGTCACGTCACCCGTGGCGACCTCGGTGCCGGAAGCGTCGGTCACCTGGATCCGGAGTCCGGCGTCGAGGCCGGCGAGCGGCGCCTCGGAGAAGGTGAGATCGACGGACTCGAGCGGTTCGGTGACGACCGCCCCGTCCGCCGGGGTGCTGCTGGTCAGGGCCGAGTGGGCCGACGCGGGCTGGACACCGACGAGCGTCAGCAGTCCCGCCGCGACGATCGCCAGTGCCGCTGCCGTGGTTCGGGCTGTGCGCATGCGCAGACTCTACCGATGGTGAAGCGACGACCAGCTGGGGTCGGAACCCGAGGGTCAGCGTTGTTCGCGGTCAGAGCTGTTCGCGGTCAGAGCTGCTCGCGGTCAGAGCTGCTCGCGGTCAGAGCTGCTCGCCGAGGAAGTCGGCGTAGGACGGCTCCCAGCGGACGTCGCCGACGCTCATCAGCTGGTGGCCCGTGCCCTCGAGGCGTTCGGCGACGAGCGCGGCGAGGTCTTCGGGCGAACGGAGTCCGTGGCGGTGCCAGTCGATCGGCATTCTGGCGGTCATGACGACCAGCCCTTCGTCGAGATGATGCGCATCTCGGATCCGACCGGGTCGACCCGCTGTGCCAGACCTCACAGGACGTGAGGAGCATCGTGACGACGGATCCCTGATGACCGACCCGGTTCCTCCACGCTAGGGGCTGGGGAGCACGGCGTCGAACGCAGTGCGCTTCTCGGCCGACGGGGTCACCCGCCGACGGCGGACGGGAGGCTCGGTGCCAGCTGGCGCCGAGCCTCCCGTCATCAAGGAGTCGCGCCCACGGCGCGGTTCCGCTCGGTCAGTCGGTGCCCGAGTCGAAGGCCGCGCCCTCGGAGGCCAGGTCGGTGCGACGGCCCATGGCGTCCTCAGCGTCGGACGCGACGATGGCACCGCCGAGGATCTCCTCGGCCTCGCCAGCCTCGAGCTCACCGACGAGCTCGGCCGTCGCGCCACCGATGAGACCGGAGGCGGCGTACTGCTCGAGCCGCGAACGGGAGTCCGCGATGTCGAGGTTGCGCATGGTGAGCTGGCCGATGCGGTCGTCCGGGCCGAACGCGGCGTCGCCGACGCGTTCCATCGACAGCTTGTCCGGGTGGTAGGACAGCGCCGGACCCGTCGTGTCGAGGATCGTGTAGTCGTCACCGCGACGCAGGCGCAGCGTGACCTCGCCGGTGACGGCGGAGGCGACCCAGCGCTGCAGCGACTCGCGGAGCATGAGGGACTGCGGGTCGAGCCAGCGGCCCTCGTACATCAGGCGACCGAGACGGCGGCCCTCGTTGTGGTACGAGGCGACCGTGTCCTCGTTGTGGATCGCGTTGAGCAGGCGCTCGTAGGCGATGTGCAGCAGCGCCATGCCGGGTGCCTCGTAGATGCCGCGGCTCTTCGCCTCGATGATGCGGTTCTCGATCTGGTCGGACGCACCCAGGCCGTGGCGGCCACCGATGGCGTTCGCTTCGTAGACCAGGGCGACGGCATCCGTGTACTCGACACCGTTGATCGCGACGGGGCGACCGGCCTCGAACCGGACGCTCACGATCTCGGTCGCGACCTCGACGTCGTCACGCCAGGCGGCGACGCCCATGATCGGCTCGACGATGTCCAGGCCGCTCGACAGCTCTTCGAGGCTCTTCGCCTCGTGCGTCGCACCCCAGATGTTCGCGTCGGTCGAGTACGCCTTCTCGGTGGAGTCGCGGTACGGGAACCCGCGGGCGACGAGCCACTCGCTCATCTCCTTGCGGCCGCCGAGCTCCTCGACGAACTCGGAGTCGAGCCATGGCTTGTAGACGCGCAGACGCGGGTTGGCCATCAGGCCGTAGCGGTAGAACCGCTCGATGTCGTTGCCCTTGTAGGTGGAGCCGTCGCCCCAGATGTCGACGCCGTCTTCCTTCATGGCGCGGACGAGCATCGTGCCCGTGACCGCGCGGCCGAGCGGCGTCGTGTTGAAGTAGGTCTTGCCGCCGGAGCGGATGTGGAACGCGCCGGTCTGCAGGGCGACCAGGCCTTCTTCGACCAGGGCGCTCTTCGCGTCGACCAGTCGCGCGATCTCCGCGCCGTACTCGTGGGCGCGGCTCGGGACGGCGTCGATGTCCGGCTCGTCGTACTGGCCGATGTCGGCCGTGTACGTGCAGGGGATCGCTCCCTTCTCGCGCATCCAGGCAACGGCGCAGGAGGTGTCGAGACCCCCTGAGAACGCGATGCCGACTCGTTCGCCGACGGGGAGACTGCTCAGGACCTTGGACACGGGGTCAATCGTACGGGGAGACCGGGGATCCCTACCGTCCAGCGCGACGGTTGTGGAGAACTCCCCTGCAAAGTGCCCCTGGAGGGACTCGAACCCCCAACCGTTTCCTTAGGACGGAACTGCTCTTCCATTGAGCTACAGAGGCTGGCCCGTCCACTCTAGCGGCGGAAGCCCTGCAGGAACGCGTGCAGTTCGTCGACGAACAGGTCGGGTTGCTCGAACGGCGCGAAGTGCCCGCCGCGGTCGAGTTCGTGGTGGAACACGAGGTTCGTGGTGCGCTCGAGCCACTCGCGCGGCGCCCGCACGATGTCACCGGGGAAGATCGAGAACCCGGACGGCACCTCGACCCGTCGTTCCAACTGATCCGCCGGGATCGCCGCGTTCGCGTGGTACATCCGCATCGCCGAGCCGATCGTGGCGGTGGCCCAGTACTCGGTGAGCAGCGCCAGGACCTCGTCGCGCGTGTAGACCGACCACAGGTCCCCGTCGCAGTCGCTCCACGCCCGGAGCTTCTCGACGATCCAGGCGGCCAGCCCCGCGGGTGAGTCGTTCAGCCCGACGGCCGCGGTCTGCGGCTTGGTCCGGTGCAGCATCGCGTAGGCGCCCTCGGCGGTGCGCCAGCGGCCGGTCGCGGCGACGAACTCCCGCTCCGCTGCCGACAGCGTCGACACGTCCAGCCCCGGCCAGGCGAGCCCGCCGTCGATCCGGTGCACGGCGACGACCCGATCGGGGTGGTCGAGCGCCAGGTAGCGGGCGACGTGCGTGCCGATGTCGCCGCCGGACACTGCGAACCCCTCGTACCCGAGGTCCGTCATCAGTGTCGCCCACATGTCGGCCACCTGCCGGGCGTCGAGCACCTGCGGTGGTGCCTCAGAGAAGCCGTACCCGGGCATGTCCGGCACGACGACGTCGAACCCGGCGTCGACGAGCATCGGCAGTACCTTCCGGTACCGCCACCCGGAGTCCGGCCAGCCGTGCGCGAGCAGGACCGGCAGCGCGTCGGGCTGGGAAGCGCGAGCGTGCAGCACGTGGATGCCGATGCCGTCGACGACGACACGACGAGAGGGCAGGGCGGCGAGCTCGGCACGGTGCGCGTCGAAGTCGAACCCGTCGGCCCAGTACTCGACGAGTGGGCGGAGGACGTCGAGGTCCACGCCGAGCGACCAGCCGACCCCGGCGGGCGCGTCCGGCCAGCGCGTCGCGCGCAGCCGAGCGCGCAGGTCGTCGATGGTCGCGTCGTCGATGTGCGGTGTCTCGCCCATGCCGGCGACGCTAGTCGGCGCCGCCGACAGGCGGACTGGAGGCCCGTGGCGGCGTCACCACGGGCCTCCAGTCCGTCGCGTGAGCAGAAGATGCCGGGTGGCAGACGGCGACCCGGCGTCTTCTGCTCACCGGTTGCGGCCGCTACGCGGCCACGAGGTACTCGTCCCACTCCGCCTGCGGGCGCTCGATGCCGCGCACGACCCACGAGGACCCGTGCGGCACCTTCGGCGGGAACCGGAGGCGCCACCCCATCTCCTGCGGGGTGCGGTCACCCTTGGTGTTGTTGCAGGCCAGGCAGCAGGCGACGAGGTTCTCCCACGAGTCCTGCCCACCGCGCGACCGCGGCTGCACGTGGTCGATCGTGGTGGCGTGCCGGCCGCAGTAGGCACAGTGGTTGCCGTCCCGACGCAGCACACCGCGACGGGACACCGGCACGAGCCTGGAGTGCGGGATGCGCACGTAGCGGGTGAGGATGATGACGGACGGACGGTCGTAGCTCGACGTCGACCCGGTGACCGGGTGTTCGACGTCGGCGGCGACGATGGCGGCCTTCTGGTTCATGACCAGCACGAGGGCTCGTCGGAACGAGATCACCGCGAGTGGCTCGTAACCGGCGTTGAGGACGAGAGTGCGCATGGGTTCCCTTCCGACGTGCCTGGACGGCTTCCAGGCGCTGCGGGTGCGTCGGACCGACGACGCGAACGGGTGAGGACGACCTGTTCACACCCCTGGAACCACGAAGAGCACCACCCGGATGGGCAGTGCTCTCGTCATGCAGGGGCGTGCTCGTGCACGCAGGCTGTGCTCGACCATATGTCGACGCGCGCGCGCCGACCCATGGTGCGGGTCGTGCGGAACATCGACATGAGGGTCTCCTGTTCGCGCCGGTGCGGACCGGTGCAGCGTCAGGTTAACCCAGAAACCGGCCCGGCACGAGGGTGCGCGGGCCGGTTCCGGTGAAGTTCACACGCCGGAGGGGCAGTGGTCGCTAGATGCCGAAACGGACGATGTGGTAGTCGCTGGTCCAGATCGGACGGATCTGCACCGTGCCTCCGGGCTTCGGGGCGTCCATGATCATGCCGTTCCCCATGTAGAAGCCGTCGTGCGCCTCGTTGTTGAAGATGACGACGTCACCGGGCTGCGCCTCGGACTCGGGGATCGTGGTGCCCGCCTGGTCCTGCAGCGGCACGGAGTGCGCGAGGTTGATGCCGTACTGGGCGTACACGAACATGATGAAGCCGGAGCAGTCGAAGCCCGACGGGTCCGCGCCACCGAAGACGTACGGGGTGCCGATGTACTGCTTGCCGGTGGCGACCACGGCCGGCAGCGAGAACGGGGTGTCGGCGGCGGAGGAGCTGGCCGCGTACTCGGCGGCCGTGGGCCCGGTGTACGAGGAGTACTGCTTCGCGGTCGCGGCGCGGGCGGTCTCCGTCTGTTCGGCCTGCTCGGCGGCTTCCTTCGCTGCGGCTGCCTGGTCGGCGGCGGCCTGCTTCGCGGCCTTCTCGGCGTCGAGCGTCGCGGTCGACGTCGCGCCGTAGCCGTCACGGCTCGTGTCGGCCAGCGCCACGGCGTCGGAGACCGACAGCTCCTGGCTCTGCGTGGCACGGGCCTGCCGCTGGGCGTCGGCGACGGCCGTCGAGTTGCTGGAGGTCGTCGCGGCGAAGGCCGGGGCGACCGCGACCGTGCCGAACATGCCCGCGGCCACGGTGAGGACGACCGGCGCGAGGAACTTGCGCTTGCGCGACGACGAGCTGGCCTTCGCCGTGCTCGCGGCTGCGGCGGCCTGCGCGGCACGGCGACCACCGGGCAGCGGGGCGGAGCGCACCGGCACGACCGTGCGGACCGGGCGGCCCTCGGTCTCGCGTACGGCCCGCCGGGTGAGCGGGGCGGTGGTTGCGTTCTCGGTGTTCGTCGGGTTCGCGGGCGTCTGGTCGTCCGCGGCGGTACCGGTCTGCGTCAAGAGGTGTGTCTCCAACGTCTCGTCATCACGCCGCCGTGGGTGTCCGGCGGTGTGCAACCCCATCCGTTCGTCATCGTTTCCGATCGAGGCAGGAGACGGGTTCGAGACGTCCTGCCACGGGTCACCGGCTCAGGGGCAGCGCGGCGACTCGGACGAGTGTACGGAGGCACCGTTACCGTGTCGAGACCAAACGCCCCGTGGGTAACGAATCGGTAAAGACTCTCAGGGAGGACCCGCGAAGCGTCAGTCGCGCTCGATGTAGACGTGCTGCGCGACCTCGATGGGCAGCTCGATGCCCGAGTCCTCGCCCTCGACGCGGACCGCGACGTAGGCGCCCGCCCGCTGCACGCTCGCGATGCGTCCGGGCATGACGCCCGCGGTGCGGAGCTGGTGCAGGAGCTCCGGTTCGAACTGCACGGGCTCGCCCAGGCGTCGGACCACGCCGGTCGTGACGGCGTCGGTGCCCTCGGTCGCGGCGACGATGTTCTGGACGCCGTCGAGGAAGCCGGCTGCCGCGGGGCCACCGATCTCGGCCAGTCCGGGGATCGGGTTGCCGTACGGCGACTCGGTCGGGTTGCCGAGCATCTCGAGCAGGCGGACCTCGACCTGCTCGCTCATGACGTGCTCCCACCGGCAGGCCTCGTCGTGCACGAAAGCCCAGTCGAGTCCGATGACGTCGGCCAGCAGGCGTTCGGCCAGGCGGTGCTTGCGCATCACGTGGGTGGCGCGGGAACGACCTTCGTCGGTGAGCTCCAGGTGGCGGTCACCGGAGACGACGACCAGACCGTCGCGCTCCATGCGGGCGATGGTCTGCGAGACCGTCGGGCCCGAGTGTCCGAGGCGCTCGGAGATGCGCGCGCGCAGCGGCACGATCGCCTCTTCCTCGAGGTCGAGGATGGTGCGAAGGTACATCTCCGTGGTGTCGACGAGATCGGTCACGGTCCGCCTCTCATGTCTGGGCCCAGCGCCGACCACACTACTTGTTCGCACCGACGAACACCGACCGGCGCCCGGGTGCACCTGAGAAAGGGTCATCCGACGCGGTGGTCGGGTGGGCCGAACCCTCCCCGTCCGGCCGGTACACGGGCTCGGGCAGGCGGATCCTCGTCGGTAGGATCGGTGCATGGCAGACATCGTCATCCCGGCCGAACTCCTCCCCACCGACGGTCGCTTCGGCTGCGGTCCGTCGAAGATCCGCGGTGCCCAGCTCGAGTCCCTCGTGACGCGCGGCGCCACGATCCTCGGCACCTCGCACCGCCAGAAGCCCGTGAAGGACCTGGTCGGCAGCGTCCGCTCCGGCCTCGCCGACCTGTTCCAGATCCCCGAGGGCTACGAGGTCGTCCTCGGCAACGGCGGTTCGACCGCGTTCTGGGACGCCGCCGCGTTCGGCCTGATCGAACGCCGTGCCGAGAACCTGTCCTTCGGCGAGTTCGGGTCGAAGTTCGCCAAGGCCGCAGCCGCCCCGTGGCTCGAGGCCCCGCACGTCGTCGAGGCACCCGGTGGTTCCCTCGCCGCACTCGAGCCGGTGGAGGGCGTGGACGTCTACGCCTACCCGCACAACGAGACCTCGACGGGCGTCATGGCCCCGGTCGTCCGCGCGACCGGTGACGCCGGCGCCCTCACCGTCGTCGACGCGACCAGCGCCGCCGGCGGTGCCCTGTTCGACGTCAGCGCCACCGACGTCTACTACTTCGCCCCGCAGAAGAACTTCGCCTCGGACGGCGGCCTGTGGCTCGCGCTGCTCTCCCCCGCAGCGATCGAGCGGATCGAGCGGATCGCCGCCTCCGACCGGTACATCCCGGAGTTCCTGTCGCTCAAGAACGCCGTCGACAACTCCCGCCTGGACCAGACCCTGAACACCCCCGCGATCTCCACGCTGCTGCTCCTCGACGAGCAGGTGCGGTGGATGAACGAGTCCGGCGGCCTGGCGTGGGCGGACCTCCGCACGAAGACCTCGTCGTCGACCATCTACGACTGGGCCGAGGCCAGCGACTCCGCGACCCCGTTCGTCTCCGACCCCGCCGCTCGGTCCCAGGTCGTCGCCACGATCGACCTCGACGACTCGATCGACGCCAAGGCCGTGGCCGCGACCCTGCGTGCGAACGGCATCGTCGACACCGAGCCGTACCGGAAGCTGGGCCGCAACCAGCTGCGCGTCGCGACGTTCACCGCGATCGACCCGGACGACGTCGCGAAGCTCGTGCGCGCGATCGACTTCACGATCGACGCCCTGCGCTGATCCCGGGGACACCCGCCGGAACCAGAACGGGCCCGGCACCACCGGATCGGTGGTGCCGGGCCCGTTCGTCGGTCCGGGTGGATCAGGCGCGGTGGAAGCCCGGGTCGGTCTCGCCGGCGTCGAGCTGGTCGACCTCGAGATCGGCGTCGGGCTCGAACGGCTGCACGCGACGGGCACGGCGGCGACGGGGCGGTTGCGGGGCCTCGTCCTCGGCTGCCGATGCAGCGGCGGCGCTGTCGGTGCCGGCGCCGGTGTCGCTCACGTCGGCGAGCGCATCGACGTCCACACCCTCGATGTCGTCGTCGTCCGACTCGTCGAGGTCGTCCTCGTCCGCGTCGAACTCGTCGTCGTCGTCCTCGTCCGAGTCGTCGTCGTCCTCGTCGTCGTCCGAGTCGTCGTAGTCCTCGTCCTCGTCCGAGTCCTCATCGTCATCGTCATCGTCGGACTCGTCGTCGTCTTCGTCGTCATCCGACTCGTCGTCGTAGTCCTCGTCCGAGTCCTCGTCCGACGCGTCCCCGGTGCCGTCCTCGCCCTCGTGCTCCTGCGCGGCCCGGTACTCGGCCAGCCGCTCGGACCACGGCACCCACTCCGGCGCGACGAGCGAGCCGTCCCCGGGCATCAGCTCGACCTCGAGCACGGTCGGTTCGTCGTCGCCGACCTTGGCGACGCTGACGGTCCACCGCCACCCGGGGTAGCCGGGCAGCCGGTTGGCGAACAGGACGGACACGACGCCGTCCCCTTCGTCCACCGTGCCGACGGGGGCACCGACGGTCGACTCCGGGGTGACCTCGAGCAACGCCTCGCGCGCCAGGTCGGTGTAGTCGATGGACGCTGCGTCGATGGACGCTGCGTCAACTGACGCTGCGTCGATGGACGCTGCGTCGACGGACGCTGCGTCAGGAGCCGTCTCGGCCCCTGCTGTCTCGGACTCGGTCATGGGGTCACGCCTCCAACTGGTCTGCGACGTGCCGCAGGATGGCGGCGATGCGATCGCCGTTCTTCGGGTAGCGGCCGTGGCGGAGGTCTCCGCTGATCCGGTCGAGTTCCTTCACCAGGTCCTCGACGATCACGGCCATGTCGTCCGCGGAGCGACGGGTCATCCGCGACAGCGACGGCTGGGGCTCGAGCAGCCGCACGGACAACGCCTGCGACCCCTTCTTGCCCTGGACGACGCCGTACTCGAGCCGCGTGCCGGCCTTGACGGTCACGACGCCGTCGGGCAGCGAGGACGCGTGCAGGAACACCTGGTCGCCGTCGTCTCCGGTGATGAAGCCGAAGCCCTTGTCGTCGTCGTAGAACTTGACCTTGCCGGTGGGCATGCGTGGACTCCTCGAGGTCGTGGTACGGCCGTGGTGCGTCGGATATCCTGGGTCGATGGCCAAGCCGACCCGATCAACCGGGAACCCGCAGGACTCCGCAGAACCCCCGGTGACGTTCAATCGTACCGAACGCGCTCTGGCGTTCATGATCGGTGGGATCATCATCCTCGGCCTGCTCTGCTTCGTCGCGATGATCATCATGTGGCTCACCGCCCCCGCCGCCCAGGGTTCGATGCCGTGGCCGGTGGTCATGGCGATCCCGCTCTACGGCTTCCCGATCGCCATGGTGCTGGTCTTCACGCTCCTCGGCATCACCTGGACGCGTCGCGCACGAGCGAACCGGACGGCTCGCTGACGTCCGGCCCGGACGCTGGCACCGGACGATGACGACCACCGCCGACCTCGCCGCCCGACTCCGGGCGATGCCGGACGATGCGCTCGCGCGCCTCGTCGCGGCGAGGCGACTCCCCACCGCTGCACTCGCCGAGACCGGCCCGCAGCGCATCACCGACTTCTTCGACCTCGCCGAGGCGCTCCGCAGCGAGGACGCCGTGGACGCCGCCGTCGAGCACCTGCCGCGCGCCACGATCCTCGCGTTGCGTGACGGCGGCGCCGTCGACGCGCTCGGCCCCGCGATCGAGCTCGGCCTCGCCGACGAGGACGGCGCGGTCGACGACGCGGTCGCCGCACGCGTGGCCGCCCACCCCGACCTCACCTCGCTCGACGAGCAGCCTGGAGGCCCGGAGCAGGTCCGCCCCGCTGCTCCCGCCCTCGACGCCGCGGCGCTCGAGCGTGCGCGCACCACCGGCGCGGAGCAGGCGTTCGCGACGATGACCGTGCTCGCCGAACTGCTGCGGGCGGTCGACGCCGGCGCGGTCCGCGAACTCGTCAAGGGCGGGATCGGCATGCCGCTCGCCCGCACCCTCGCCGAGCGCATCGGCACCGACGCCGAGTTCGTCGCCGGTCGCCTGGCGCTGCTCGACGACATCGGGTTCGCCGGCCGCGACACCGGGCGGTGGATCGTCACCGACGCCGGCCACGTGTGGTTGCTCGCCGGTTGGCCGGAGCGCTGGGTGTCGCTGGTGGCCGCGTGGTCGGACACGCTCCCGCCCGCCGTGCACCAGGTGCTGGAGCTGGCCGACGGGGACCTGCGCGACCTCGTGCCGCTCGGGCGCTGGGCGTACCCGGCGGGGTCCCGCTGGCTCGACGCCCTGCTGCTCGACGTCGCCGGCACCGCGGCGTCGCTCGGCCTGGCGGTCGACGGCACCGTGACGAGCACCGGTCGGGCGCTCCTCGACGGCGACGCCGAGCAGGCCGCCGACGACCTGCCGGGCACCGTCGAACGGGTCTACCTGCAGCACGACCTCACCGTCATCGCACCGGGGCCGCTCGCGCCGGTGGACGACGACGCCCTGCGCACCGTCGCCGTGCTCGAGGCACCGGGGCTCGCGGCGCGCTACCGCATCTCCGAGGACACCCTGCGCACGGCGTTCCGGGCCGGACACTCCCGCGACGACCTGCTGTCCCTGCTCGGGCGGCTGTCGGCCACCGGGATCCCGCAGCCCCTCGCCTACCTGATCGACCAGGTGGCCGGACGCGACGGCAGCATCGTCGTCGACCGGGGACCGGGCGGCGTCGGGACCGAGGTCCGCGGCACCGCCGACCAGCTCGACCTCGTCGGGGTGGACGCCGAGCTCCGGCAGCTCGCGTGGGAGCGGCCGGACCTGACGACGCTGACCACGCGCTACCCGCCGCACGTCGTGCACACCGCGCTCGAGGACCAGCGCTACCCGGCCGTCCTGACGACGGCAGCCCGTCCCGAGGCGCACCACGGGCCTCCCGGCCGGCGCAGCCCCACCGGACGCTCGCCGGAACAGTCGGCGCACGCACTCGTCGAACGGCTCCGCCTGACGACGCAGCGCGGCGACGCGGAGCCGGAGCAGGAGTGGCTCGGTCGGCAGATCGACCTGGCCGTGCGCGGACGCACGCCGATCCGTGTGACCGTCCGGATGCCGGACGGTTCGGAGCGGCCGTTCTCGATCGTGCCGACCTCGGTCGCGGCCGGACGCGTCCGTGGGCGGGACACGGCAGTCGACGTGGAACGCACCCTGCCGCTGTCGCTCGTCGTGTCGGTCGAGAGCGACGCCTGAGCCGCGCGGTCACCCGCACGCAGGTGCCGACGGCTAGGCTGGCAGGTCATGAACGGACCGCTGATCGTGCAGAGCGACCGCACCGTGCTCCTCGAGGTCGCGCACCCCGACGCCGAGGACGCACGCCACGAGCTCGCGGCCTTCGCCGAGCTCGAACGCGCTCCCGAGCACGTGCACACCTACCGGATCACCCGCCTCGGACTCTGGAACGCGCGCGCCGCGGGCCACGACGCCGAGGCCATGATCGACACCCTGGAACGCTTCGCGAAGTTCCCCGTGCCGCAGAGCGTCACAATCGACATCCGCGACACGGTCTCGCGCTACGGACGACTCGTGATCCGTCGCGAGGAACGGCCCGACGCCCCCGTGATCGCGAACTCCCCCACCGAGGAACTCGAGCGGCTGCCGCTCCTGCTCCTCACCGCCGAGGACCCATCGGTGCTGGCCGAGGTCATCCGGTCGAAGCGCATCAAGCCGTTGCTCGGTGACATGCGGTCCCCGACCGAGGTCGAGCTGCAGCCGTGGGCGCGCGGACAGGTCAAGCAGGAGCTCGTCAAGCTCGGCTGGCCGGCGGAGGACCTGGCGGGCTACACCCCGGGCCAGCCGCACCCGATCGACCTGGACACCGCCGAGTGGCACATGCGGCCGTACCAGGAGCAGGCGGTCGACACGTTCTTCGCCCAGGGTTCCGGCGTCGTCGTGCTGCCCTGTGGCGCGGGCAAGACGCTCGTCGGCGCGGGTGCGATGGCGACCGTCAAGGCGACCACGCTCATCCTCGTCACGAACACCGTCTCGGCACGGCAGTGGCGCACGGAGCTCCTCAAGCGCACGACCCTGACGCCGGAGGACATCGGCGAGTACTCGGGCAGCGTCAAGGAGATCCGGCCGGTCACGATCGCGACCTACCAGATCCTCACCGCCCGCCGGAAGGGCGAGTACACGCACCTGTCGCTCCTCGACGCCCTCGACTGGGGCCTCATCGTCTACGACGAGGTGCACCTGCTGCCGGCGCCGGTGTTCAAGCTGACCGCCGACCTGCAGGCTCGCCGACGCCTGGGCCTGACGGCGACGCTCGTGCGCGAGGACGGCCGCGAGGGCGACGTCTTCTCGCTCATCGGGCCGAAGCGGTACGACGCCCCGTGGAAGGAGATCGAGGCGCAGGGCTACATCTCGCCGGCCTCGTGCTACGAGGTCCGCATCGACCTGCCGCACCAGGACCGCCTGGAGTACGCGGCGTCGAGCGACGACGAGCGCTACCGGCTCGCCGCGACGTCGCCGGCGAAGACGCCGGTGGTGCGGGAACTCATCGAGAAGCACCGCGGTGAGCAGATCCTGGTGATCGGGCAGTACATCGACCAGCTCGACGAACTGGCCGCGTCGCTCGACGCCGCGGAGATCACGGGAGCGACCCCCGTCGACGAACGGGAACGGCTCTACGACGCGTTCCGGTCCGGCGAGATTGACGTGCTCGTCGTCTCGAAGGTCGCGAACTTCTCGATCGACCTGCCCGACGCGACGGTCGCCATCCAGGTCTCCGGCTCGTTCGGCTCCCGGCAGGAAGAAGCCCAGCGACTCGGGCGGCTCCTCCGCCCGAACAAGGACGGCCTGCCCGCGTCGTTCTACACGCTCGTGGCCCGGGACACCGTGGACCAGGACTTCGCCCAGAACCGGCAGCGGTTCCTGGCGGAGCAGGGGTACTCGTACACGATCCTGGACGCCGACCAGGTCCAGACGCCCGTGGGCTGACGCACGAACCGCTCTCAGGAAACCCCGAGGGAACGGTCAGAAGATAGGACCATGAGCGATGGCCCCAAGATCCTGATCGTCGACGACGAGCCGAACATCCGCGACCTCCTGACGACCTCGTTGCGCTTCGCCGGCTTCGCCGTGCGTGCAGTGGGCAACGGGGCACAGGCGATCTCCGCCGTGCTCGAGGAAGAGCCGGACCTCATCATCCTCGACGTGATGCTGCCCGACATGAACGGCTTCGGCGTGACCAAGCGCCTGCGTTCCTCGGGCTACACCTCGCCGATCCTGTTCCTGACGGCGAAGGACGACACCGAGGACAAGATCACCGGCCTCACCGTCGGCGGCGACGACTACGTCACCAAGCCGTTCTCGCTCGACGAGATCGTCGCCCGCATCAAGGCGATCCTCCGTCGCACCATGAACGACGAGGAAGACGCGATCATCCGCGCCGGCGAGCTCACGATGGACCAGGACACGCACGAGGTCACGATCGGCGACGCGCAGATCGAGCTCTCGCCCACCGAGTTCAAGCTGCTCCGCTACCTCATGCTCAACCCGAACCGCGTGCTGTCGAAGGCGCAGATCCTCGACCACGTGTGGGAGTACGACTTCAACGGCGACGCGGGCATCGTCGAGAGCTACATCTCGTACCTGCGTCGCAAGCTCGATCAGTACTCCGCCGAGCCGATCATCCAGACCAAGCGCGGCTTCGGCTACATGCTGAAGGCGTCCAAGGCTTCCTAGGCCCGAGAGTCCTCCGGGACTCGACTTCACGGCGGTCGTCCGGTTTCACCGGGCGGCCGCTGTCTATCGTTGGGGCAGCATGCACACGCGAATGAACCACTGGTGGGACGGGATCTCCCTGCGCACCAAGATCACCGGGATCACGGTGCTCCTCGTCGCGCTCGGACTGCTCGTCGCCGGACTCGGCACGATGACGGTGCTGTCCACCTACCTCATGCAGCAGCTCGACAACACGGTCAAGCAGACGACCGAGCAGCTCGAGGGTCAGAACATCAGTGACGGTGAGCAGTACTGCAAGTTGTCCGTCGTGGTCTCGCAGAGTGCCTACGTCGCCGCGTACGACGCCGACGGGGATCGGATCTGCCAGACGAAGGCGTCGAGCCGGCCAGACGTCCGCGAAGCCACCCTGGTCGAGGCCTCGCAGGCGAACCAGCGCATCTCGCTCTACGACAGCCAGCACAACCACGAGTGGCGCGCCCAGATCATCCCGGCGTCGCTGCAGAACCAGTCCGACGGCACCACCGAGACCGGCTACGTGCTCATCGCGGTCTCCAGTGCCGGCACCGACGAGACGATCGGCAAGTTCACCGCGATCTTCCTCGGGTTCGGTGCGTCGGTGATCCTGCTCGGCGCCATGCTCACGCGCTTGCTCGTCACCGCGACCTTCGACCCGCTGCGGGACGTCGAGGACACCGCCGCCCGGTTCGCCGCGGGTGACTTCAACCAGCGCCTCGAGGCCGACACCCCGAACACCGAGGTCGGGCGCCTCAACCGCTCCCTCAACGTCATGCTCGAGCGGATCGACTCGGCGTTCGAGGACCGTGAGCGCACCATCGCACAGATGCGCCGGTTCGTCGGGGACGCCTCGCACGAGCTCCGCACGCCGCTGGTGTCGCTGCGCGGGTACGCCGAGCTGTACCGCATGGGCGCCCTGCGCAAGGAAGAGGACGTCGCCCAGGCGATGGAGCGCATCGAGAAGGAAGCGCAGCGGATGGGCCTGCTCGTGCAGGACCTGCTGCAGCTCGCCCGCATCGACGAGTCGAAGCCGCTCGAGCTCGGCCCGGTCGACCTCGTCGCCATCGCCCGTGACTCGGCGCTCGACACGATGGCCTCCAACCCGGACCGCGAGATCCAGGTCCTCGTCGAGGACTCCCTGACCGGCGAGAGCGTGCCCCAGGCCGTCCGTCCGTCGGCGTCGTCGTCGTCGTCCATCGGCTCTCCGGACTCCGGCGAGGCACCGCCCGTGTCGCCCACCTCGGCGAACACCACCGGCCCGATCGCGTTCTCGCGCCAGACCATCGCACGTCTGCGCGCCCGTCGCACCCGCGCCATGAACATCGACGCCGGTGCCGCGCCGACCGACGAGACCACGCCGCTGCCCACGGTCGTGTTGCCGAAGCGGCCACCGATCGTCCTGGCAGAAGAGAACAAGATCCGCCAGATCGTCACGAACCTGATGGGCAACGCCATGCGGTTCACGGCGAACGACGACCCGATCGAGATCGGCATCGGCGTGGACGACGAGCGCGGCATGGCACACCTCGACGTGATCGACCACGGTGAGGGCATCCCGCCGCAGCTGCGCGAGAAGATCTTCCAGCGCTTCTGGCGTGCGGACACCTCCCGCGCCCGCGACACCGGCGGCTCGGGCCTCGGGCTCGCCATCGTTTCCGGCATCGTCGCGGCGCACCACGGCTCGG
The DNA here is from genome assembly GCF_031844325.1 of Curtobacterium sp. BRB10. NCBI lineage: Bacteria > Bacillati > Actinomycetota > Actinomycetes > Micrococcales > Microbacteriaceae > Curtobacterium > Curtobacterium sp. BRB10. The sequence continues at coordinate 536,688 of NZ_JAUZVA010000002.1, read as the reverse complement.
TCGAGGTCTTCGACACCGAGGGCGGCGGCGCCACCTTCCGCGTCTGGCTCCCCCTGCTCCCCCGCGACTTCGCCGCCTGACCCGAGCGGGCCGCTGCTCGAGGTAGCGCTGAATGCCGTCCATCGGTCTCCATCACGGCGCGACGTGCGACCTCGGTGACGAACGCACGGCGTGTTGTGCAATTACCGCGTGCGAGCGTCCGACCCTTCGGAGGGGCACCCCGCCGACGTCACGACGAGCGCGAGACGAAGGCCTGGCGCAGACGCTCGAACAGCACAGCCGGGCGACGGACATCAGCCCGCGTCGCATGCAGGACGAGCCAGCCGTTGACCGCCATCCCGTTGTCACGCCGCTGGTCGTACTGAAAGGTGTCCCGTTCACGGTGGTGATCGCCGTCGTACTCCAACACGATTCGACGGTCCGGCCAGGCCATGTCCACGCGTCCGAGGAACCGGCCGTGGTGATCCGACACCTCAACCTGCAGTTCCGGCTCCGGGAACCCCGCGTCGACCACGGCGAGTCGAAGCCAGGTTTCCAGCGGTGACTCGGCACCGACGCGCACCCGTGCGAGAGCGGCACGAGCGACCGCGACCCACCGAGATCCGGGCACGATGCTCTTGGCGAGCGTGTCGATCGTGCAGAGTCCGCTCTTGCCCACCAGGAAATCGCCCACCGCGACGAGTTGCTCCACGCTGAGCAGACCGGCGCACTCCCGCCATGCAAGCTCCGGAGTACTGAGCCGCATCCCCTGCCGCTCGCAACTTGCGGCTCCGGACCGGCGCCGGTGTCCCATGACCTGCGGACGTCGCATCACCGGGCCGGTTCCGTCGGTCGTGACGTGGACGGGGACTTCGGTACCGCGCGGGAGCGGTGCTCCCCACAGCGCGGCGGCCGTCGTGTGGCTGAGGTACTGGTCCGGACGGAGCACCAGGCCGACTGCGGCGACGATCGACATCGCGGCGTCGGTCGATCGCACACCGTGCACGGGACGGACGAGATCACGTCGACGGAGACGGCCCGGATTGACGCCGAACCCGAGGGCCTCACTGACCAGGAAGCCGGCAGAGTCGAGCATCTCGGGGAGCGGATGAGGCTTCGGCATGTCCCGAGTGTCGCGACCCGGTCGCCAGGGCAAGCCCCTCTGAAACGCATCTGTGGACAACGACCGGTGCCGGGCCCCCCTGTGCGCTTCATGCTGATCGCGCAACATGCCGCGTCCAGCACACCGTGATCGCACGAACTGCCGGAACGGCCTCCGCATACCGGCAGTTCGCGCGATCGCGACCGACACGCCCCACACGCGGAAGGGCCCCGCACGCGCAGCGTGCGGGGCCCTTCCGTCAGACGGACTCTAGAAGTCCATGCCACCCGTCGGGTCGCCAGCCGGAGCAGCAGGGGTGCGCTCGGGCTTCTCGGCGACGACGGCCTCGGTGGTCAGGAACAGACCGGCGATCGACGCAGCGTTCTGCAGCGCCGAACGCGTGACCTTGGCGGGGTCGATGATGCCGGCGGCGATCAGGTCGACGTACTCGCCGGTCGCGGCGTTGAGGCCCCAACCCGACTCGAGCTCGCGGACCTTGGCGGCGACGACGCCCGGCTCGAGACCGGCGTTCAGCGCGATCTGCTTGAGCGGCGCGTCGATGGCCACGCGGACGATGTTCGCACCGGTCGCCTCGTCACCCTCGAGCTCGAGGGCCTCGAGTGCGACGGCACCGGCCTGGATGAGGGCGACGCCACCACCGGCGACGATGCCCTCTTCGACGGCAGCCTTCGCGTTGCGGACGGCGTCCTCGATGCGGTGCTTGCGCTCCTTGAGCTCGACCTCGGTCGCGGCTCCCGCCTTGATGACGGCGACGCCACCGGCGAGCTTCGCGAGGCGCTCCTGGAGCTTCTCGCGGTCGTAGTCGGAGTCGGTCGCCTCGATCTCGGCACGGATCTGGCGGACACGGCCGGCGATCTGCTCGGCGTCGCCGGCACCCTCGACGATCGTGGTCTCGTCCTTGGTGATGACGACCTTGCGGGCGCGACCGAGCAGGTCGAGCGTCGCGTTCTCGAGCTTGAGGCCGACCTCTTCCGAGATGACCTGGCCACCGGTGAGGATCGCGATGTCCTGCAGCATGGCCTTGCGGCGGTCACCGAAGCCCGGGGCCTTGACGGCGACGGACTTGAAGATGCCGCGGATCTTGTTCACGACGAGCGTGGCCAGGGCCTCACCGTCGACGTCCTCGGCGATGATCAGGAGCTGCTTGCCCGCCTGGATCACCTTGTCGACGACCGGCAGGAGGTCCTTGATGTTCGAGATCTTCGAGTTGACGATCAGGATGTAGGCGTCCTCGAAGACGGCTTCCTGACGCTCGGGGTCGGTGACGAAGTACTGCGACAGGTAGCCCTTGTCGAAGCGCATGCCCTCGGTCAGCTCGAGCTCGGTGCCGAAGGTGTTCGACTCCTCGACGGTGACGACGCCTTCCTTGCCGACCTTGTCGATGGCCTCGGCGATGAGCGCGCCGATGGTCGGGTCAGCGGCCGAGATCGACGCGGTCGCGGCGATCTGGTCCTTGGTCTCGATGTCCTTCGCGTTGGCGAGGAGCTGGTCGGAGACGGCGGCGACGGCCTTCTCGATGCCGCGCTTGAGCGACACGGGGTCGGCACCGGCGGCGACGTTGCGGAGGCCCTCGCGGACGAGCGCCTGGGCGAGGACGGTCGCGGTGGTCGTCCCGTCACCGGCGACGTCGTCGGTCTTCTTGGCGACCTCCTTGACGAGCTCCGCGCCGATCTTCTCGTACGGGTCGTCGAGCTCGATCTCCTTGGCGATGGAGACACCGTCGTTCGTGATCGTGGGGGCACCCCACTTCTTCTCGAGGACGACGTTGCGGCCGCGCGGGCCGAGCGTCACCTTCACGGCGTCGGCCAGCTGGTTCAGGCCGCGCTCGAGGCCACGGCGGGCCTCCTCGTCGAAAGCAATGATCTTAGCCATGTGGTTTTTCGTCCCTCCCGGACGTCGTCTTGGGGGTCGTGCTGGCACTCAGCGTGAGCGAGTGCCAACGCCGATTCTGGCACTCGACGGGTGTGAGTGCAACACAGTCGGGAGGCTCGTGACGACTTCCCAGGACACGTCGCGTCCGGCGGACCCCGCACCACCGCCGCGGTCGCGCTCCCCGCGCCGGTCGCGGTCCCCGCACACGACGAACGCGCCGCCCCTGGCGGGACGGCGCGTTCTGGAAGTGGTGGTGCTCAGGCGGGGCGGACGGACTCTGCCTGCGGGCCCTTCGACCCGGTCCCGACGTCGAACACGACGGCCTGGCCCTCCTCGAGGACCTTGTAACCCGACATGTCGATGGCCGAGTAGTGCACGAACACGTCCTGGCCCCCTCCATCCACGGTGATGAAGCCGAAGCCCTTTTCAGCGTTGAACCACTTCACGGTTCCGTTGGCCATGATCTCTTGCTCCCTGGTACTGCAGTGCGGAACGACGTGATCGTCGTCTGCATGGGACTCTGACCGAACCCGTCCGATCAGGCAAGAGGTGTGACGTTGTTTCACGTCGATTCCGTCAGAAATCAACGTGCTCGAAACACAGCCGTCACACAATGCGCGGAAAACGCGGCTCGACGACCGGCAGGACGCCCCGCGGCGGCCGATCAGCCGGTGTAGTCGGCGCCGAGGACGACGCTCACGTCGGCGTTCGGGAACGCCGCCGACTGCTGCACCGCCGTGACGCCGAGCTGCTTCGCGATGCCCTGCGCGACCGCCGCCTGCGACGCCTGCTGGTAGTAGACGATCGTCGACGTCGACCCGGTCGTCCCGGCGTCACCGGTGGAGGCGACCTGCCAGCCGGCGCCGGTCAGCGCCGCGCTCGCCCGGCTTGCGAGGCCCGTGGTGGTCGTGCCGTTCAGCACGACGACGGTGGTGGTGCCCTGCTGTGCCGGCGTCGCGGCCGCAGCGCTGCCCGACCCCGCGGAGCCGGAACCGGCGGACGAGGACGCCGACGGCTTGGACGTCGCCGAGGGCTTCGCGGTCGCCGACGCCGACGTGGAGGCCGAGGGCGAGTCGGATCCGTTGAACGAGTAGCTGCCGTTCAGCAGTGCGAGGACGAGCACCCCGATGCCGACGAGCACACCCGTGGCGAGTGCTGCCCAGGCGAAGGCGATCCAGCCACGGCCGCGACGCTGGGCACCGCGGTGCGCACCGACCCGCGGGCCGTCGGCGACGTCGTCGAACCGGTCTCGGGGGAATCTCGTGCTCATCGTTCCTCTTCACGTCCTTCGGGAGCTGCGCCGGGCGCGACGAAGCTGCGCGTCGCCCGGGCGCTGGTGCGCGCGTGACGGAGCCGCTGCAGCCGGCTGACGAGCTGCGGGTCGTACGCGAGTGCCGCGGGCGAGTCGATCACGCGGTTCAGCACCTGGTAGTAGCGCGCCGCCGACATCTCGAACTCCACCCGGATCTCCGCTTCCTTCGTGCGGTCGTGCCGTGCCCGGTCCTGCTCGAACGTCAGCACGTGCTTCGCGAGCTCACTGAGCTGGTCAGCACTGAGCTGGTCAGCGCTGCGCTCGTCGACGCTGCGTTCGTCGGTGGGGCTGGTCACGGCGGTTCCGATCACGGTCGGGTAACGGGTCTCGCACATCGTAGGGGTGGAGTCGATCCGGACCCTGGCACGGCGCTGGACTGTCGCGAACACCGGTCACAGGTCCGGCGCGCGGAACCAGCGCACTCGTGTCCCGAACGGGTCGGAGACGGCCACCGCGACCCCGTCGAGCGAGACCGTCGCGAAGGCGTCCGGATCGGCCGCGTCCACGTCGTCGGGCAGTGTCGCCGCCACCCCGCGCAGGATCCCGGTGCGTTCGAGGGCGATCCAGTGCACCCCCCGCTCACGGATCCGGTCGACGAACCGCTGCCGGTCCGCGCCCGGCACGTAGACCAGGGTCCCGGTGGTCAGGACGACCGGTTCGACGTCGTCCGGCAGGGCGTCCAGTGCACGGTCGAGGTCACCTGGCACGGCACCGACGAGCCGGTCTGGAGGCACGGCGAGCGTCGCGCGCGCAGCCTGACGCATCAGGGCGGTCCGGTCCGACGCCTCGGGTGGGACGGCCTCGACGAGCCGGTCGAACGCACCGGGGACCGACAGGTCGATCGGGTTCGGGTCGAGGGCCACGCGGGCACCGACCCTGATCGGGACGGCCGCCGGTGTGGGGACGGCCCCGGAGGCATCCGCCACCAGCCGGACCGAGGGATCGGCGACCGCCGTGTGCATCCGCAGGACCGCGGCTCCGGAACCGACCCGGTAGTCCAGGGTCACCCGGTCCGGGATCGAGCACAGCCCGGCGGCGGCCCCGGCGTCGACCAGGCCGAGCGGACGCGTCGACCGTTCGGCGAGCGCCGCGAACAGCGGGACGACCGGCGCGAGCCGCTGCGAGTCGTTGGCCTGCACCGTGGCGGAGGCGAGGGCCGTGACGAGCGCGGGGCGGGCCTCCAGGCCGAGCGCGCGCAGCGCACCCGGGTCCGACGGGTCCGCGCCCAGCCGCCGCGCGACGGCGAAGAACAGTTCCGGCTGCCGCTGCTGCTCGGGGACCTCGGCGAGGAGCGCGACGAGGGAGTCGTCGAGCGACCGTGCCCAGGCGGCGTACGACGGCGAGACGGCCTGGATCCGGTCCGCGAACGCGTCGTACCGGGCGCGGGTGCCCATCAGCGCCCGGGCCGGTGCATGCCCACGTGGCGGATACCGGCCTCGTCGTACGGCTCCCCGAACCGCACGAAGCCGTACCGCTCGTACAGGGCTGCGACGTACTCCTGGGCGTGCAGGACGAACGGCTCGTGTCCGTGTTCGTCGAGCACGGCGGCGACGAGCCGGCCGGCGATCCCCTGCCCACGGTGTTCCGGGTCGGTCGCGACGCGGCCGATCACCCACGCCGGCGACTCCTCGCCGTCCGGGTGGACCTCGTCGACCGCCGGGCGGATGAGGCGCAGGTACCCAACCGCATCGGTGTCGGTACCGAACCACCAGTGCTCGGTCTCGGGCTCGCGGTCACGGCCGTCGAAGTCCTCGGCGGTGACCCGTTGCTCGAGTGCGAACACGCGGTTGCGCAGGACGACGATGCCGTACAGTTCGTCCGTCGTCAGACGGGTCCAGCGGGCGTGGTGCACGGAATGCTCGGACATCGTGGCGAGTTTAGTGAAGTGGTCGGGAGTGCCCGGAAGAGCCCGGCCGGAAGCAGGAGGAACCAATGGCATACAACGTCGACAAGTCCGACGCCCAGTGGCGCGAGGAGCTCTCCCCGGACCAGTACGCCGTCCTCCGCCAGGCGGGGACCGAACGACCGTGGACCGGTGAACTCCTCGACGAGGAGCGTGCCGGCGTCTACACCTGTGCGGCCTGCAACGCGGAGCTGTTCAAGAGCGGCACGAAGTTCGACTCCGGCTGCGGCTGGCCGTCGTTCTACGAGTCGGTGAACCCGGACGCCGTGCAGCTCATCGAGGACAACTCCCTCGGCATGGCCCGCACCGAGGTCCGCTGCGCGAACTGCGGTTCGCACCTGGGCCACGTGTTCCCGGACGGGTTCGGCACCCCCACGGGTGACCGGTACTGCATGAACTCGATCTCGCTGAACTTCTCGGAGAAGTCGGGCGAGTGAGCCCTGGACGCCCTCACCGGTAAGATGAGCGGCGTCAGCCGGCATGGCGCAATTGGTAGCGCACCGTACTTGTAATACGGGGGTTGCGGGTTCAAGTCCCGCTGCCGGCCCCACACGAAGCGATGCCCCGGGCGAAGTCTCGCCCGGGGCATCGGCACACGGAACGCGGATCAGGGGGCGTTCCGGGCGCTGGACGCGGTAACCAGCCGGTCGTGCGACGAGGATGACACCTCACCGACCTGCGCGTCCACACCCTGACCCCACATCCGCGGGAATCCGCACGATGTGCACGAACGCGCAGCGGCCCTGTCCGCTCAGCGTCCGCCGGCTCAGCGTCCGCCCGTGATCTTCCGCTCTCGCTGCGCGACGCCGGCGGTGCCGTAGGGGTAGTCGTCGATGCGGGGAGCGCTGGCGTCGGTCAGTCGGGTGAGTTCGTCGTCGGTGAGCACCAGGTCCGCGGCGCCGAGGTTGTCCTCGAGTTGCGACAGGGTGCGGACGCCGAGGATCACGCTCGTGACCGCGGGCCGGGACAGCAGCCAGGCCAGTGCGACCTGCGACTTCGACGCGTCGTGGGCGTCGGCGACCTCGGAGACGGCGTCGAGCACCTCCCACGTGCGCTCGTCGCCGTTGCGGGCTTCCCAGGCCTCCATGCCGCGCTGCGGGTTCTCGCCAAGGCGGGTGGCGCCGGACGGGGCCTCGTCGCGCTGGTACTTGCCGGAGAGCCAGCCGCCGGCCAGGGGGGACCAGGGCAGCAGGCCGATGCCGGCGTCGAGGCAGGCGGGGACGACCTCGTGCTCGATGTCGCGGACGAGCAGGTTGTACTGCGGCTGCAGGGTGACCGGCGGTGCCCAGCCGTGCGCCTTCGCCTCGTAGACGGCCTTGGTGACCTGGTAGCCGAGGTAGTTCGAGAACCCGTACGAGCCGATCTTGCCGGCGGACACGGCGTCGTCGAGGAACCGCAGGGTCTCGTCGATGGGGGTCAGGGCGTCCCACGCGTGCATCTGGTACAGGTCGATGTGGTCGACGCCGAGCCGCTCGAGCGAGGCATCGAGGGCCACGCGCAGGTGTCGTCGGGACAGGCCGAGGTCGTTCGGGCCGTCGCCCTGCGGGAACCGGCCCTTGGTGGCGAGGACGACCTGCGCGGCCTCGGTGGGGTGTGCTGCGAGCCAGCGGCCGATGATCCGCTCGGACTCGTTGCCGGAGTAGACGTCCGCCGTGTCGACGAGCGTGCCACCGGCGGCCACGAAGGCGTCGAGGATGGCGTGTGAGGTGGGTTCGTCGGCTTCGCTGCCGAACGTCATGGTGCCGAGGGTCAGCGTCGACACCGATGTCCCGCTGTTGCCGAGGAGTCTGTAGTCCATGGCGGGGACGGTACGCCCGGTGCCGTCCGACCGAGGGGACCCACGAGTACCCCTCAGCGCGGGGCGGACAGGAACCGCAGCGCCGCCTCGCGGAACGGTCGCGAGGTCGGGGCGTTGAAGTGGTTGCGCCCCGGGATCTCGAAGAACGTGGCGTCCGGTGCGGCCTCGGCGAGCCGGACCGCGCTGTCCCGGATGCCGTCCTCGCTGCCCGCGGCGATCAGGAGCGGCTGCGCCGGTGCGTTCTCCGGGGTCGGCTCGATGCTGTTCCGCATCCCCTCGACCATGGCCACGAGCGCGCCGAGGTCGTTGCCCTCGACGTTGCCCGCCATCGTCAGGTACCCGTTGGTGACGCGGTCCTCGATGGGGGTGCCGTCGGCGATGTACGCCTTCGCCTGGTCGACGCGGACACGACGCATCGGGTCGGCGTCCGGGATCCCGCCGAACACCGCGCGCGAGATCCGGCCGGGCAGCCGCTCGGCGGTGTGCCAGCCGACCCGTGCGCCGAGCGAGTAGCCGAGGAACGCGACGTCGTCGAGCAGGTACGTGTCGATGACCGTGGTGACGTCGGCGACGAGCAGGTCCATCGAGTACGCACCCGGGTCGTGCGGCTTCGCGCTCGCGCCGTGTCCGCGCTGGTCGAGCGCCAGGACCCGGTACCCGGCACGGACCAGGTGTCGTGTCCAGCCCGAGGCGTGCCAGTTGAGCACCGCACCGGAGGCGAAACCGTGCACCGCGATGACGGCCGGGGCGTCCGGGTCACCGAAGTCGTAGGTCGCGAGTCGCAGCCCGTCGGGCGACATCACGAACCGGGGGCGGGGCGCTTCGGGGACGAGTGACATGTCCTCTCCAGCGTACCGGGGCAGTGTGGTGGCCATGGACGGCTACGGCGGCGATCAGATCCGGGCGGCGGAACGCCCCCACCTCGACGCGGGGGAACCCCTGATGCAGCGGGCCGCCGAGGGGCTCGCTCGCATCGTCGGCGATCTGCTGGACGACCCGGCCGTGCGGCCGGTCGACGGGCCGGGTTCCGTCCTCGTGCTCGCCGGCAGCGGCGACAACGGCGGTGACGCGCTGTTCGCCGGTGCTCGCCTGGCAGCGGCCGGGAGGCACGTGACGGTCCTGCGCGTCGGTTCCCGTGTCCACGAGGCCGGCCTGGCAGCGGCGCTGGACGCCGGCGCGCGTCTGCTGGACGGCCCGTCCGGCGCCTCGGGACCGAACGCGGGCGGGGCGGCGGACATCCTGCGGGCCGCCGGCCGGAGCGACGGCGAGCGGCTGGCGGACGTCGCGACCGAGGCGGCACTCGAGGCCGACCTCGTGCTCGACGGCATCCTCGGCATCGGGGTGCACGGCGCGACCGCACTGCGGTCCCCCGCGCGGGAGGTCGTGGACGCCATCCGCGAGCTCGCCCGCGACCAGCGTGCGCCGTTCGTCGTCGCGGTGGACGTGCCGAGCGGCGTCGACGTGGACACGGGCGGGGTCGCCGACGACCACGTCCTGCACGCCGACGTCACCGTCACCTTCGGCGGGGTGAAGGCCGGCCTGCTGACCGGACCCGCCGCCACCCTCGCCGGGCGGATCGAACTCGTCGACGTCGGGATCGGTGCGGACCTGGCGACGATGGAGCCGCTGATCCGCACCTGACCCCTCGAACGTCCGTGCGTCAGCGGTGCTCGTACAGCACGGGCTCCGGCAGACCGTGCTCGGCGCGGACGCTGCGTGCGATGCCCTCGATCGCGACCAGGGCATCGACCACGAGCTCGGACGTCACCGGGAACGGCATGTTGTGGATGGTCTCGCCCGCCGCCGTCGCGGCCTCGGCCACGGCGCGCAGCACGTCCCGGTCGTCCACCGTCAGGCCGATCTCGGTGAGGGTGTTCGGCAGGCCGACCTTCGTGGTGAAGACGACGAAGTCCTCGATCTCCTCGGCCGAGGCACCCTCGAGCACCAGCTGCGCGATCGTCCCGATGTTCACCTTCTGCCCGTGCGCCAGGCCGTGCGCCTGCGGAGCCGCGGTCAGCCCGTTGTGGATCGCGTGGGCGGCGGCGAGTCCACCGGACTCGAAGCCCAGGCCCGACAGCAGCGTGTTCGCCTCGACGACCTTCTCGAGCGCCGGGGTGACGACCCCGGCCTTGACTGCCTCGATGGCCTGCAGGGCGTTCTCGTGCAGGAGCTTCCACGACAGCTCGGCGAGCGCGACACCGGTCTGGGTCTGCAGGCCGCCGGCCATGGTGTCGGCGTTGGCGCGCTTCGCGGCACGGGCCTCGACCCAGGTCGCCAGCGCGTCGCCGATGCCCGCGACCAGGAACCGCACCGGCGCGTTGGCGACGAGCCTGGTGTCGATGAGCACGAGGTCCGGGTTGTGCGGGAAGAAGCGGTACTCGATGAACTCACCCTCGGCGGTGTAGATCACGGCGAGCGCCGAGGTCGGGGCGTCCGTGGACGCGGCAGTCGGCACGCTGGCCCACCGGATGCCGGCCAGGTGTCCCGCGGCCTTCGCGGCGTCGATCGCGGAGCCACCGCCGAGCCCCACGATGACGTCGGCGTCCTTCGCGCGGATCTGTTCGACGAGCTCGTCGACGGCTTCAGGGGTGGCGAAGCGGCCGAACCCGACGCGCTCCACGGGCAGGTCGGCGGACCGGAAGCTCTCGGAGACGGCGGTCTCGACGATGCCCCAGACCACGTCGTCGGCGACGATCAGGGGCCGCTTGCCGATCGGGGCGATGAACTCGCCGACGCGGGTGATCGCGTCCTTGCCCTGGACGTAGCGGGCGGGGCTCATCACGGTGCTGATGGGAGTGGCCATCGTGCGGTTCCTTCCGGTTGTACGACAGGTGTACGACAGGTGTCGGGGTGCCCGACGCCGCCGACGGTACGCGGGGCTGCTGATCGGGAGGTGCCGATCGGTAGGTTCGGGACCATGACGTTCAACGACGACTCGCAACTCCGGGGCGGCAAGGTCAAGCGGCGGGGTCGCACCACCGCGATCGGCGGAGGTGCCGTGGGCGTCGGCGCCATCGTGGTGTTCCTGATCGCGCAGTTCACCGGCTTCGACCTGAGCGGGATCGTCGGTGGCGGCAACGGCCTGACGACGATCCAGCAGGGCGGAGAGTCGGTCGACGCCGCCCCCGAGTGCCGGACCGGCCGCGACGCCAACCTGCGCGTCGAGTGCCGGATGGAGGGCGCGGCCGAGTCCCTCGACGCCTACTGGATCTCCGAGGCGCGGTCGCTCGGCATCTCGTACACGTCACCGGAGTTCTTCCTGTTCCAGGACTCCACCGACACCTCGTGCGGGCAGGCCTCGGCCGCGACCGGCCCGTTCTACTGCCCGCCGGACCGTGCGATCTTCCTGGACACCGCGTTCTACGACGACCTGCAGTCGCAGTACGGCTCGTCCGGCGGTCCGCTCGCGCAGATGTACGTCGTCGCACACGAGTGGGGCCACCACGTGCAGCAGTTGCAGGGGTCGTTCGCGAACACCGACCGCTCCGGCACGGGTGCCTCGTCGGGCAGTGTCCGCGTCGAGCTGCAGGCGGACTGCTACGCCGGCGCCTGGGTCGGCGACGCCGCGACCACCGAGGACGCGAACGGCGAGACCTTCTTCGAACCGATCACCCGCTCGCAGATCACCGACGCCCTGTCGGCGGCGAGCGCCGTGGGCGACGACAGCATCCAGGAGCGTGCGACCGGCCGCGTCGACCCGGACTCGTTCACGCACGGGTCGAGCGAGCAGCGACAGCGCTGGTTCCTGCGGGGCTACCAGCAGGGCGCGACGAGCTGCGACACCCTGAGCATCCCGGGTTCTGCCCTCTAGCCGCACCGGTGACGGACGGGCGCGACCCGCTCAGCGGCGACGCGGAGCGTCGCGCGGGGCGCGCCGACCGAGCCTGCGAGGGAGGGGTGCCGGCTGGCACCGGGCCTCCCGTCCGTGGTCAGCGCGTCGGCGCCCGTCGGGACATCAGCGCTCGTCGAGGCGTCAGCGCTCGTCCGGACGTCAGCGCTCGTCCGGACGTCAGCGCTCGTCCGGACGTCAGCGCTTGGTCGGCGTGGGCGACGGGGACGCGCTCGGCGTGGGCGTCGGGGTGGCGTCGGTCGCCCCGGCGGCCGTCACCACGAAGGTGCGGAAGTCGTCGTTCGTGACCGGGGAGGTCAGCTCGTAGCGCTGCCCGTTCACGAGCACCAGCGGCGTGCCGGGGAACTCCTTGAGCGTCGACCCGGGGATCGTGCCGTCGGACACCGCCGTCGTCTGCTCGTCCACCCACTTGGCGTAGTCCTGGTCGGCGATGCAGCTCCGGACGGCGCTGCGTTCCTGCAGCCCTTGGACGCCCGTGACGACGTCGGTGAGCTCGGCGTCCGTCAGGCCCGGGGTGCCCTCGTCCGGCTGCTTCGCGAAGAGCGCCTGGTTCACCGCGTAGAACTGGTTCGGGGAGTGCTCGGCCACGCAGGCGGCGGCGTTCGCGGCGCGGAGGGAGTACTTCGTGCCCTGCGAGCGGTTCGACAGGATCGCGACCGGGTGGATGTCGACCGTGGCTGCACCGGAGTCGACCAGGTCCTCGATGTAGTCGCCGTTCGCCTGCTCGAACTGACCGCAGCCCGGGCAGAGGTAGTCGACGTACAGGGTGATCCGGACGGTGCCGGCGCCGTCGGTCGCGGCGCTGCTCGGCGACGCGGAGGCCGATCCGGACGCGGATGCCGTCACCGGCTCCAGGCCCTGCCCGATGGTGATGCCGCCCTGCGACATGGTCGACGGGCCGGGGCCGGCGGGCTTCACGGAGTCGACCAGCACGAGCGTGACGATCGTCGCGGCGGCGAGGAGCACGACCCCGAGCCCGATCTGCAGGCCGAGCCGGACACCACGCTGGCGTCGCTTCTGCTGGGTCCGGGCACGCTGGGCTCGCTGGCGGGCGGCTTCACGGCGCTCGTTCCGCGCGGCGCGGGCGGCACCCTCGGGGCGGTTGTTCATCGGTGCGTCGTCCTCCTGATCGGTGTCCGCTCGGCGTTCCCCTGCTCGGCGGACGGACCCGGCGATTGTAGTGGGGCGCTCTGGGAAGCCGCCGACCACGGGGAAAACACTGGCGCGCCCGGGTGAACTCGTGTTGTATGAACACCGACAGTCGACGGCGACTGTCCGGGGCCCCTCCGGGCACACCGCTTCACTCGGATCGTCCGGCACGTACCTGCCGGTGAAGGAAGGACCGAACGCTCATGGCGTCCGTCACCTATGACAAGGCAACCCGTCTCTACCCCGGAGGCAGCCGTCCCGCGGTCGACTCCCTCGACCTGGACGTCGCCGACGGCGAGTTCCTCGTGCTCGTCGGCCCCTCGGGCTGCGGCAAGTCCACCTCGCTCCGCATGCTGGCCGGCCTCGAAGAGGTCAACTCCGGTCAGATCCGCATCGGCGACCGCGACGTCACGGACGTCCCGCCGAAGGACCGCGACATCGCGATGGTGTTCCAGAACTACGCGCTGTACCCGCACATGACCGTCGCCGAGAACATGGGCTTCGCGCTCAAGATCGCCGGTGTCGGCAAGGAAGAGCGCGCGACCCGCGTGCAGGAGGCCGCCAAGCTCCTGGACCTCGAGGACTACCTCGGCCGCAAGCCGAAGGCGCTCTCCGGTGGTCAGCGTCAGCGCGTCGCGATGGGCCGTGCGATCGTCCGTCAGCCGCAGGTGTTCCTCATGGACGAGCCGCTGTCGAACCTCGACGCCAAGCTCCGCGTCCAGACCCGTACGCAGATCGCGTCGCTGCAGCGTCGCCTCGGCGTCACCACGGTCTACGTCACGCACGACCAGACCGAGGCCCTCACCATGGGTGACCGCATCGCGGTGCTCAAGGACGGCATCCTGCAGCAGGTCGGCACGCCGCGCGACCTGTACGAGAAGCCGAACAACGTGTTCGTCGCCGGCTTCATCGGTTCGCCGGCCATGAACCTGCTGCCCGCCGACGTCATCGAGGGCGGCATCAAGTTCGGCACGCTCAACCACGCGATCGACCGCGACACCCTGTCGAACGCCCGTGCCGCACAGATCACGGTCGGCATCCGCCCCGAGGACGTCATCGTGTCGCAGTCCGGCGAGGGCCTGCCCGTCACGGTCGACGTCGTCGAGGAGCTCGGCGCCGACGGCTACCTCTACGGTCACGCCGACGTGAACGGCCAGCGTGCCGACATCGTCGCCCGTGTCGACGGCCGTGCGCACCCGTCGATCGGTGACACGATCGTCGTCACGCCGAAGCAGGGCCACGTCCACGCCTTCGACACCGAGTCGGGCGACCGCCTCGACGACAAGGCCGTCGTCAGCGCGTAACCAGCGCACTCCCCCGAGAGCCCGCGCCCGCCTCACAAGGGCGGACGCGGGCTCTCGGCTGTCCCCGACACCAGAGGAACCACCGTGCCCGACTCGATGTCCATCACCGCCGCCACCGTCGACCCCGGCCTGCTCGACCTGCCGTGGGACCTGCCGCTCGCCGACTGGCCCGACGACACGATCGTCGCGCTGCCGAAGGGCATCTCGCGGCACCTCGTGCGGTTCGTGCACCTGAGCGGGTACGTCGCCGCGGTGAAGGAGACCGGCGAAGAGGTCGCCCGGTCCGAGTACGAGATGCTCCGGACCCTGCAGCGCATGGACGTGCCGTGCGTGGACCCGGTCGCGGTCATCACGAACCGCGTCGACGCCGACGGTGAACCACTGCACCCCGTGCTCGTGACCCGCCACCTGCGGTTCTCCCTGCCCTACCGCGCGCTCTACTCGCAGACGCTGCGCCCCGAGACCGCCACCCGTCTGGTCGACGCCCTCGCGCTGCTGCTCGTCCGCCTGCACGTCATCGGGTTCTACTGGGGCGACGTTTCGCTGTCGAACACGCTGTTCCGTCGCGACGCCGGAGCCTTCGCCGCGTACCTGGTCGACGCCGAGACCGGCAAGCTCTACCCCGGCGGGCTGTCGAACGGCCAGCGCGAGAACGACCTCGAGGTCGCCCGCGTGAACATCGCCGGCGAGCTGCTCGACCTCGAGGCCGGCGGCCGGCTCGACGAGAACGCCGACCCCGTCGACGTCTCGAACCGCATCGTCGCCCAGTACCGGACGCTCTGGACCGAGCTCACCGGCACCGAGCAGTTCGACATCAAGGAACGCTGGCGCATCAACGACCGCGTGGAGCGCCTGAACGGGCTCGGCTTCGACATCGAGGAGCTCTCGATCCACACGACCGAGGGCGGCTCACAGGTCCGGATCCAGCCGAAGGTCGTCGACGCCGGGCACCACCAGCGACGACTGCTGCGGCTCACCGGGCTCGACGCCGGCGAGAACCAGGCCCGGCGCCTGCTCAACGACCTCGACTCGTACCGCGCCCGGAACGGCCGTGACGAACTCGACGAGGAGATGGTGGCGCACGAGTGGGTCTCACGGGTCTTCGAGCCCGTCGTCCGCTCGATCCCCCGTGACCTGCGCGGCCGGCTCGAACCCGCCGAGGTGTTCCACGAGCTGCTCGAGCACCGCTGGTTCATGTCCCAGCAAGAGGAGCGCTCCGTCTCACTGCCCGAGGCCACGACCGCCTACATCAACGACGTGCTCCGACACCGTCGTGACGAGCGCCTGCTCATCAACCCGCCGACCTCGTCGATCACCGTGCCGATCCCGGTGCTGGACGACGACGTGTCCGACGAGTCCGACGACGTCGACGACTGGCGCGCCACGGTCTGACGCGGTCTCCGCTCGGTCACGACGCCCCGCCGGGCGGACGCTGACTGGTCGCGGACCGTCGCCTGGGGCGTCGCGCAGCGACGACTCGTGACCACACGGCGGGCACCATCCGACGTGTCCTGACCGTTGGGGGTCGAGAACGCGACCGCCTGGAGGCCCGGCCCACGTCCCGGAGACCGGCACCGGCCCTCCAGACCGTCACGCCCAGCCCCGCACGCCACCGTGAGCAGGAATGGTCGCCTCCCGCTCGGGGAGGCGACCATTCCTGCGCACGAAGTGCTGCGGCTACGCGGTGCGACGGCGCCGCGCGACCTCCCACAGGGTGACGCTCGCGGCGATGCCGGCGTTCAAGGACTCGGTGGCGCTCGAGATCGGGATCGACACGATGGCGTCACAGGTCTCGGTGACCAGGCGCGACAGGCCCTTGCCCTCGGAACCGACGACGATCACGATCGGCCGGTCGGCGAGCTCGAGGCCGTCGAGCTCGACGTCGCCGTCGCCGTCCAGGCCGAGGACGAACAGGCCCATCGACTTGAGCGACTTCAGGGTCTGCGTGAGGTTCGGGGCCATCGCGACGGGCGTGCGTGCCGCGGCACCTGCCGAAGTCTTCCACGCCGACGCCGTCACGCCGACCGAACGTCGCTGCGGCACGATGACGCCGTGTCCGCCGAAGGCCGCGGTCGAGCGGATGATCGCACCGAGGTTGCGCGGATCGGTGATGCCGTCGAGCGCGACGAGCAGCGGCACCTGGTCACGCGAGAACGCCTGCTCGACGATGTCCTCGGCGACGGCGTACTGGTACGCGGGCACCTTGAGCGCGACACCCTGGTGCACGCTGTCGTGGCCGGTGATGCGGTCGAGCTCGGGACGCATGAGCTCGATGATCGGCACGCCGCGGTGGTTCGCGAGCGCCAGGATCTCCTTGACGCGGTCGTCGACCTCGATGCGGGACGCGATGTAGAGCGTCGACGAGGGGGTCTTCGTGCGGAGCGCCTCGAGCACCGAGTTGCGTCCGGTCACCAGCTCGGAGTCGTCGGTCTTGCGTGCCGGCGGACGGCCCGTGCGGCCCTGCGGGGTGCTCGAGGAACCGTGACGGCCCTTGGCCGCTTCGAAGCGGTCCTTCGCGGCCTTGCGCTTGCCGGCGGGGTGGTACGGACGGTCCTCGGCCTTCGGGGTCGGCTTGCGACCCTCGAGGGCCTGTGCGCCCTGGCCGCCGGAGCCGACCTGCTTGTTGCCCTTCCGACCGGAACGGACGGCGCCGGGCCGACCCTTCTTGCTTCCCGAGACGTTCTTCATGCGTAGCTCCTGTTCGGCACTGCCGTGTTCAGGCGATGCTCCAGCGTGTTCCGGACGGCGTGTCCTCGATCGTGATGCCCGCGGCGGCGAGGTCGTCGCGCACGCGGTCGGCCGCGGTGAAGTCCCGTGCTGCCCTGGCGTCCGCGCGCTCCTGCACGAGGCGTTCGACGAGGGCGGCGAGCGGGCCTGCCGAGGTGTCGTGGCCACCGCCCGACCAGTGGGCGGCTCGCGGGTCGATGCCGAGCACCTCCACCATCGCAGCCACCTGATGGTACGCGGTCCCGAGCGTTTCCGCATCGTCGGCGTCCAGGGCGGCGTTGCCGGTGCGCACGGTCTCGTGCAGCACGGCCAAGGCCTGGGGCACGGAGAGGTCGTCGTCCATGGCTGCGGCGAAGGCCTCGGGCACGGCCGGGGCGTCGGCGAGGTGGACGCCCTCGAGCCGGGTCTCGGCGCGCTCGAGGAACCCGGCGATGCGGTCGTACGCCGCCTCGGCCTCGGCCAGGGACCCCTCGTGGTGGTCGATCGACGAGCGGTAGTGGGCGGCACCGAGGAAGTAGCGGACGACGGCGGGACGGGCGGATCCGAGGAAGTCCGCGGCGAAGATCGAGTTGCCGAGCGACTTCGACATCTTCTGCCCCTCGACCGTCACCAGCCCGTTGTGCAGCCAGTACGACGCGAACGGGTCCCCGGCGGCCGTGGACTGCGCCAGCTCGTTCTCGTGGTGCGGGAAGCGCAGGTCGAGCCCGCCGCCGTGGATGTCGAACGCGGGGCCGAGGTACCGGCGCGACATCGCCGAGCACTCGATGTGCCAGCCCGGGCGGCCGGCGCCCCAGGGGGAGTCCCAGTTGGCCGTCGACGGCTCGCCGGGCTTCGCACCCTTCCAGAGCGCGAAGTCACGGGCGTCGCGCTTGCCACGCGGATCGGCGTCGGCGGCCTCGACCATGTCCTCGCGCCGCTGCCGGGTGAGCGCTCCGTAGTCGGCCCAGCTGCCGGTGTCGAAGTAGACGTCACCCGAGCCGTCGTCGGCGGCGTAGGCGTGCCCGCGGTCGATGAGGCGCTGGATGATCTCGTGCATCTGCGGCACGCTCGCCGTGGCCCGCGGTTCGTACGTCGGGGGCAGGATGCCGAGGGCGTTGTACGCGGCCGTGAACTCGAGCTCGACCCGGTATGCGCGGGCGAACCACTCCTCGTCCGTGCCGGCGGCCAGGTCGAGGACCTTGTCGTCGATGTCGGTGACGTTGCGCACCAGGGTCACCCGGTACCCGCGGTGGGTGAGCCACCGGCGCCAGATGTCGTAGACGAGCGCGGACCGCAGGTGCCCGATGTGCGGCGACGACTGCACCGTCGGACCACAGACGTAGACGCTCACGTGTCCGTCGACCAGGGGCACGAGGTCGACGACGGCTGCGGCGCGGGAGTCGTAGAGGCGAACGGTCACGCCTCAACCCTAATCGGCGCGGGGCTGCGGTTTCAGGAGGGACGCACGAGTGCCGTGGCGATCGCCGCGAGCCCGTCGCCACGGCCGGTGAACCCGAGCCCGTCGGTCGTCGTGCCGGACACGGCGACGGGCGCGCCGACGACCGCGGACAGGGCGTCCTGCATCTCGTCGCGGCGACGACCGATGCGCGGCCGGTTGCCGACGACCTGCACGGTGACGGACACCGGCACGAGCCCGGCGTCCGCGAGCAGCGCGACCGCGCCGCGGACGAACACGTCGCCCGTGGCGCCGGCGTACTGCGGATCAGCGGTGCCGAAGCGTCCGCCGATGTCGCCGAGGCCCCCGGCGGAGAGCAGGGCGTCGCACACCGCGTGCGCCACCGCGTCACCGTCGCTGTGCCCGGAGAGGCCGGGTTCGCCGGGGAAGTCGAGCAGCCCGACACGGCAGGGCGAGGCGTCGTCGAAGGCGTGCACGTCGACGCCGAGCCCGAGGCGGACCGCGGCGACAGCGTCCGCCGGGTTGGCACCGGCCGCCGCTCCGGCAGCCGCACCAGCACCAGCACCAGCACCAGCACCAGCACCAGCACCAGCACCAGCCTCGGTCCGCGCCCGCACGATCGACTCGGCCCGGCCGAGGTCCCACGGCGTCGTGATCTTGAAGGCGTCGGCGTCACCCGGCACGAACCGGACGGTGCCCCCGACGGCTTGGAACACCCCGGCGTCGTCCGTCTCGGACTGCGACGACACGGCGTAGGCCTGCCGCAGTGCCGCGAGCGGGAAGCCCTGCGGCGTCTGCACCCCGACGAGCGCCGCACGGTCGACGGTCTCGACGACGACGTCACCGTCGACCCGCTTCACCGTGTCCGTGACGGGGAGCGCCGGCACGACACCCGCACCGTCACCGGCGGCGACGGCCTCGAACACCCGCGAGAACTGTGCGGCGGGCGTGAGGCACCGCGCCGCGTCGTGCACGAGCACCGTGGTGACGGAGTCCGGCAGGACGGCCAGGCCGGCCTCGACGGAACCGTGGCGATCCGTGCCTCCTGGGACGACGGCCGTGTACGCGGCAGCCGCACCCGCGACGGAACCGACCACCTGCCGACACTCGTCCAGGTGCGACGCCGGTGCGACCACGACGACGAGCGTCGGCGACGGCAACGCGAACAGGGGTTCGAGCGCCCGTGCGAGCATCAGCGAACCGGCCACGGGCACGAACGCCTTCGCGGTCCCGATGCCGAGCCGGGTGCCGGAGCCCGCCGCAACGACGACGACCGCCCGGTCCACCCCTTCGGGGAACCGTGCGGTCGTCGTTCGTGCTGTCGCGTTCAGTGCGCTGTCGTCAGGCTCAGGAAGCCAGGACCTCGTCGAGGACGGTCGATGCCTTGTCCTCGTCGGTCTTCTCGGCCAGCGCGAGCTCGGAGATCAGGATCTGCCGGGCCTTGGCCAGCATCCGCTTCTCACCCGCGGAGAGCCCGCGGTCCTGATCGCGCCGCCAGAGGTCGCGGACGACCTCGGACACCTTGATGACGTCACCGGAAGCGAGCTTCTCGAGGTTCGCCTTGTAGCGGCGGGACCAGTTGGTGGGCTCTTCCGTGAACGGCGCCCGGAGGACCTCGAAGACCTTGTCGAGTCCTTCCTTGCCGATCACGTCGCGGACGCCGACCAGGTCGACGTTGTCCGCCGGGACCTCGATCGTCAGGTCACCCTGCGTCACCCGCAGTTTCAGGTAGACCTTTTCCTCGCCCTTGATGACGCGAGTCTTGACTTCAGAGATGGTTGCCGCCCCGTGATGGGGGTAGACGACGGTCTCGCCGACCTCGAATTGCATGTATCAGGCTCCGTTCCCAGACGTCCAGTTTACCACAAGGGCCGTTCCGGTAAGGGGACCCTCAACGCTCACCCCTCCCGGTGATCGCTAGGATGGGCGCGGGGACCGCCCGGTCTCCATCGTGACTTACGGAGGAATCTCTTGCGACCTCGGGTACTCGTGTCCGTCGCCGTTGCGGCAACCATCGCGCTCGGCGCCACCGGGTGCGAGTTCATGTCGCCGGCCCACACCGTCGACATCAAGCAGATCACCGACGGCGTGGACGTCTCGACCGGCAAGGTCGACGTGCGGAACGCGCTCCTGATCTCGGACGACGGTGCGAGCGCCCGCTTCATCGGCACGCTCGTGAACAACGACGACCAGGACGACTACACCGTCTCGATCGAGATCGGCGGCGACACCCAGACCGTCGACGTGCCGGCGAACACCCACGTCGACCTCGCCATGGCCGCGGGTGCGGGCAGCGACGACGAGTCGAGCGTGCAGGAGGGCGACACCACGCAGGGCACCACCGCCGGTGACGCCGAGCCGATCGTGTTCGACAACGCGGATGCGGAGCCCGGTTCGCTCGTGAAGGTCTACTTCAGCTACCCCGACGCCGAGGGCACCTCGGCCAACGTGCCGGTGCTGACGAGCTCGCAGGAGGAGTACCAGACCCTCGCGCCGAGCCCGACCCCGACGCCCACCTCGACGTCGCCGTCCGAGAGCGGCGCGCAGTCGACCGGCGAGGCCGTCCCCGGCACGCAGCCGACCGACTCGCAGACGGACTCGTCCGAGGGCGACAACGGCACCAACTGACGCCGACGGGCGCGGCTGACACCGCGCCCGGACCGTTCGCACAGGAGGCCCGGTGCGAGTCCCACGGACTCGCACCGGGCCTCCTGTCCGTGCGTCTCAGGCCGTCTGCATCAGGCCGTCTGCATCAGGCCTCGATGCGGTACCCGAGACCGCGCACCGTCACCAGGATCTCGGGGGTCGACGGGACCCGCTCGATCTTCGAGCGGATGCGCTTGATGTGCACGTCGAGGGTCTTGGTGTCGCCGAAGTAGTCGGAACCCCACACCCGGTCGATGAGCTGCCCGCGGGTCAGCACTCGGCCGGCGTTCCGGAGCAGCAGCTCGAGGAGCTCGAACTCCTTGAGCGGCATCGGGGTCTCGGACCCGTCGACCGACACCGTGTGCCGCTCGACGTCCATGCGGATGCCGCCGACCTGCAGGATGCCGCTGTCCGCCGGGTCGTCCTCGGTGCGGCGACGGAGCACGGCACGGATCCGGGCGAGGAGCTCCCGGGTCGAGTACGGCTTCGTCACGTAGTCGTCGGCGCCGAGCTCGAGCCCGACGACGATGTCCACCTCCGAGTCCTTCGCGGTCAGCATGATGATCGGTGCGTTCGAGCGGGTCCGGATCTGCCGGCACACCTCGGTGCCGCTCAGGCCCGGCAGCATGAGGTCGAGGAGCACCAGGTCGGGGTTCTCCGCGTCGAACTTCGACAGCGCGGTCACACCGTCGGCAGCGACGGAGGTCTCGTACCCCTCACGCTGCAGCAGGAACTCCAGGGGCTCGCTCAGGGCCGGCTCGTCGTCGACGATGAGGATCTTGGTCACGATGGCTGCTCTTCCAGTTGCTCTTCGAGTGCTGTGGTCAGTTCGGGATCTGCCTCGGGCAGACGGATGGTGAAGGTCGAGCCCTTGCCGGGCTGCGACCAGACGCGCACGTCACCACCGTGGTTGCTGACGACGTGCTTGACGATCGCGAGCCCGAGGCCGGTGCCCCCGGTGGCGCGCGACCGTGCGGGATCGACACGGTAGAACCGTTCGAAGACGCGGTCGAGGTCGGCCTCGGGGATGCCGACGCCCTGGTCGGTGACGGCGATCTCGACGAATCCCTTCGACGACCGGACGCCCACGCCGACGCGGGTGTTGTCCGGCGAGTACTTCACCGCGTTGGCGATGAGGTTCGACACCGCGACCTGCAGCAGTCCCCGGTCGCCCATCACCCGCAGCTTCGACTTCTTGGCGCGGATGATCTCGATCGAGCGGGCTCGGGCGACGACCTCGTTCGCATCGATCGCAGCCTGCACGATCTTGTCGATGCCGGTCTCCTCGCTGTTCTCGAGGGCGTCGACCGACTGCAGCCGGGACAGCTCGATGATGTCCTTCGTCAGCGCCCCGAGCCGCTCGGACTCGGTGATGAGCTGCGCGGCGAACTTCTTCACGTGCACGGGGTCGTCGGCGGCCAGGACGAGGGTCTCGGACAGCAGGCCGATGGCGCCGATCGGCGTCTTCAGCTCGTGCGAGATGTTGGCGACGAAGTCGCGGCGGACCTCGTCGATGCGCCGGCTCTCGGTCAGGTCGTCCGCCGTGAGCAGGACGTACCGGTTGCCGAGCTGGGCGGCACGGAAGCTGAGGTAGCCGATGAGCTCCCCGTGGCGGCCGCGCGGCAGCTCGAGGTCCTCCGACCCCATCTCCCCGCTCTTGCGCACCCGGTCGATGAGCTCGAGCAGCTCGTGGTGCACCAGGCGTCGGCGCACGACGAGCCCGGCGGTGAGGGCCTGGGGGGATGCCGCGACGACGGTGTTCGACGGGTCGATGACGACCGCCGGGTTGTGCATCGTCGCGATGACCGCTGCGACGCCGTCCGGCAGGGTCCGCTCCGCCACGTCGGCAGCACGTGCCGTCCGCTCGGCGGTGATGATCAGCACCACGACGCCCGCGCCGAAGACCCCGCCGAGGAGCATCGACAGTGGCACGAGCCACGCGTTGTCCATGCCGCCAGTGTAGGGATGGTCATGCGGGGTTCCGGTACCGTTCACCGTCTGCGGAAGGCCAGAACGCGAAGCGTTCAGCCCCGCGTCACCGTTCGTTCACCTGGGCTGACGACACTCGTCCGGTACGCAGAGAGAGGTACTCCCCCATGCGCGAAGTCTTCCAGCAGGAACTCCAGGACGTCCAGGAGCGACTGACCGAGATCGCCGGGCTCGTCGAGTCCGCCATCACCCGAGCCACCCAGGCCTTCAGCGACTCCGACGTCGCCCTCGCCGAAGAGGTGATCGCCGACGACGAGAAGATCGACCTCGCTGCGAACAGCCTCGACGAGATCGCGATCGACATCCTCGCCCGCCAGGCACCGGTTGCCCGTGACCTGCGCGTCGTCGTCACCGCCCTGCGCGTCAGCTCCTCGCTCGAGCGCATGGGCGACATGGCCGAGCACATCGCGCAGCTCGCCCGCCAGCGCTTCCCCGAGAAGGTCGTGCCGAAGGGCCTGCGCAGCACCTTCAAGGAGATGGGCCGGCACGACGTCGCGATGGCGCAGAAGCTCACGCGGCTGCTCGCCACCGAGGACATCGCGCTGTCGGCCGAGATCCGCGACGAAGACGACGCCGTCGACGAGCTGCACGCCAGCGTCTTCGACTTCGTGCTCGGCGAGGCCTGGAAGGGCGGTCCGATCGACACCGTCGACGCCACGCTGGCCTCCCGCTACCACGAGCGCTTCGCCGACCACGCGGTCTCGATCGCGAAGAAGGTCGAGTACCTGGCGACCGGCGACTGGACCGGCGCGTCCACCTCGACCGCGGCGGTCTGACCCGACCCGATCGGTCTGCGAGGATCGTGGCATGGCCCAGGTCGCGATCATCGTCAACGGCATGCCCGGTTCCGGCAAGAGCAGCATCGGCACGGCCCTCGCCGAGGTGCTCGGCTGCCCGTTCCTGTCGAAGGACCGCATCAAGGAGCCCCTCGCCGACGTCGTCGGCCCGATGATCGCCTCGCGTCCGCTCGGTGGCATCGCGATGGACACGATGTGGTCCATGGCGCGGGCCGTGGAGAACGGGGTCGTCCTCGACGCGGTGTGGCTGCCGTCCCGTGACCGGGACCGCCTGGAGGCCGGACTCGCGTCCGCCGGGTCGCCTCGCGCCGTCGAGGTGTGGTGCGACACGGACCGCGCCACCGCCGAGCAGCGGCTGCGCGACCGGTACGAACCGGGCACCGTGCCGGTGCGGCACGAGGTGCACGGGGACCTGGCCGACGTGCTGGCCTTCTGGGACGAACACGGCGAGGACGCCCGCCCCGTCGGGCTGCCCGGCGTCCCGGTGATCCGGGTCGACACGACGAAGCCCTACGACGTCGGGGGTCTGGTGCAGGAGATCGCGTCGCACTTCGTCTGAGCGCTGCGACCGGTACGACGAACGCCCCGCCCGGATGCCGGACGGGGCGTTCTCGCGGGTACCGCTACTTCTTGGCGCCCTGGGCGGCCACGGCGGCGGCACCGGCCGCGGCGGCCTCGGGGTCCAGGTAGGAGGCGGGCTTCGTCGGCGTGAAGTCGTCGTCGAGCTCGTACACCAGCGGGATGCCCGTCGGGATGTTCAGGCCGGCGATGTCGTCGTCGGAGATGCCGTCGAGGTGCTTCACGAGCGCACGCAGCGAGTTGCCGTGGGCCGTCACCAGCACGGTCTTGCCGGCGGCGAGGTCCTTCGTGATGTCCGACTCCCAGTACGGCAGCAGACGGTCGATCACGAGCTTGAGCGACTCGGTGCGGGGCAGCTGGTCGCCGAGTTCGGCGTAGCGGCGGTCACCGAACTGCGACCACTCGGCGTCGTCGGCGATGGGGGGCGGCGGGACGTCGAACGAGCGGCGCCACTCCATGAACTGCTGCTCGCCGTACTCGGCGAGGGTCTGGGCCTTGTCCTTGCCCTGCAGGTCGCCGTAGTGGCGCTCGTTGAGGCGCCAGTCGCGCTTCACCGGCAGCCAGGCCAGGTCGGCTTGCAGCAGCGCGATGTCGGCCGTCTGGATCGCCCGGGTCAGGAGCGAGGTGTACAGGACGTCGGGGACGATGCCGGACTCGGCGATGAGGTCGCCGGCGCGCTTCGCCTCCTTCTCGCCCAGCTCGCTGAGCCGGACGTCGACCCAACCGGTGAACAGGTTCTTCTGGTTCCAGTCACTGTTGCCGTGACGGAGCAGGACGAGCGTGGAGGTCATGCCTCCGAGTCTACCGAGCGGTACCGGCCCCGTACCCTTGACGCATGCCCATCGGGAACGTGACGCGCGGGACCACCGGGTACAACCGGCTCCGCCGCGTCGACCGGTGGATCGCGACCCTGCCGGTGCTGCGCCGGACGGACGACCCGCTCGTCGCCGACGTCGGCTACGGGGCGTCGCCGACCACCACCCTCGAACTGCGCGACCGGCTGGCCGCCGTCCGACCCGACGTCGAGGTGACGGGAATCGAGATCGAGCCCTCGCGGGTCGCACTCGCGAACGCCGGGACCCGCGACGGCGTGACGTTCCGTCTGGGGGGCTTCGAGACGCCGACGCCCGGGCAGCGCCGACCAGCCGTCATCCGCGCGTTCAACGTGCTGCGGCAGTACGACGAGTCCGCGGTGATCGGGTCGTGGCGGATCATGCAGGACCGGCTGCAGCCCGGCGGTGCGCTCGTCGAGGGGACCTGCAACGAGGTCGGCCGGGTGGCCTCGTGGGTGACGCTCGACGACGTCGCGCCGCGGACCTTCACGGTGTCGCTCCGGCTCGCCGGGCTCGACGTGCCCTCGATCGTCGCCGAGCGGCTGCCGAAGGCCCTGATCCACCGCAACGTCCCCGGCGAACGGGTGCACGCCTTCCTGCGGGACCTCGACCTGTCGTGGGCGGTCGCCGCACCGCTCGGCACGTACGGGCCCCGACAGCGGTGGATCGCCACGGTGCGCGGGATGCGTGACCGCGGCTGGCCGGTGCTGCACGGGGTGACGCGCTGGCGGCTCGGCGAGCTCAGCGTCCCGTGGTCGGCCGTCGAGCCCGCCTGACCCTCCGACGCAAAACACCGGTGTTCGCGCTCCGAACACGCGCAAACCGCGGTGCGACCGGCGAACACCGGTGTTTTGCAATCGTCGATGGGGAGCTAGGAGCGTCTGACGGCTCCGAGGCGGGGCAGGCGCGGGACGTTCGCCGTCGCACCGGCCTCGGGCGGGACGATGGTCTCCTGCGCCGCGGTCACCACGACGTCGTCGGCCTCGAGCCGCAGGGTCGCGGTGGGGTCGAGGGAGCGCTTCACCACGGCGAGCCCGATCGGACCGAGCTCGTGGTGGATCGCCGACGCCGACAGTCGACCGACCTGCTTGTCGTCGAGCAGCACGGGCGTGCCCGGCGCCGGCAGCACGCCGTCGGACCCGTCGAGGTGCAGCAGCACGGCCCGTCGCGGCGGGTGCCCGAGGTTGTGGACCTTCGCGACGGTCTCCTGCCCCCGGTAGCAGCCCTTCGACAGGTGCACCGCGGAACGGAGCCAGTCGAGCTCGTGCGGGATCGTCCGTTCGTCGACGTCGGACAGGGTCGGGCGCCAGGCGGCGATCCGCAGGGCCTCGTACGCGAGCAGTCCCGCGACGGGGACGTCCGACGCGGCGATCGCGGCCGCGGTACCGGGGGTGACCACGGCGATGCGGAGGGTCCAGTCGGAGCCGGGGTGGGCCTCCAGATCGGCGTAGCCCCATCCGCCCGGCGTGACGGCACCCCACGGGTCGACCCACTCGGCGACGGGCGGTTCCGGCAGTTCCACGGACGCGAACGGGGCGTCCGCGCCGAACCAGCCGAGGGTGACGAAGTCGGCGGAGCGGTCGGCGACCTCGACCCGGAGCATGAAGCGCATCGAGTCCAGCCAGCCGGCGAGCGGCGCAGCGTCGGCGCGCTCGGTGAGCAGCCAGACCGTCGCACCATCGTCGACGACGCGGGCCGCGTGCTCGACGCGTCCGGCCTGGTCGAGCACGAGCGTCTCGGTGCTGACGCCGGTCGGCAACCCGCTGAGCTGCTGCGAGGTGATCGAGTTGAGCCACGACAGCCGGTCCGGTCCGGAGACGGTGACGACACCGAGTCCGAGCTCGACGACGGCGCGCCCACGGGTCAGCAGGCGCTGCTCCCCGATCGGGTTGCCGAAGTGTGCGGCGACGGAGTCGGCCGCGACGAAGCCGTCACGCGCGGCGAACACCGACATCAGTCGACCTTCGCGAGCTGCCCCGAGGCGTGCGAGGTGAGTTCGCGACCGAGCGCGGCGATGTCCCACGCCCAGAAGAGCTTGCCCTCGACCAGTCCGTACAGGCGGGTCGCGGCGGAGTAGTCCTTCGCGTTCGGCGAGCGCATCACGGCGTCGGTCGACAGGTCGATCCGGCCCTTCAGCACGCGGCCGACGTAGAGCTCGTTGACGCCCGTCGGGTGGATGATCGCGGCCTCGACGTCGAAGCCGTCGGTGGTGTTGCGGAGTGCCTCGACGCTCTCGACCGTGCTGAACGGCGTCGGGCCCTCACCCAGGAGCATCGCTGGACCCCGGTCACCGGGCTCCGTCGGACGGTCGATCCGCCAGTAGCCCATCTCGGCCGCGAGCGGGGTGTGGTCGTCGTCGAGCAGCCAGGTGGTCGACGAGTAGTTCAGGTACGGCAGGCCGTCGTGGCTGAAGCTGACGCGCTGGCCGAACTCGTAGTTCCGGACCGCGTCGTCGTCACCGACCGGGTACTCGACCACGCCGGTGCCCTCCCACACGCCGACCAGCCACGACAGCGGGACCAGTTCGGGGGCGAGGCCCTCGGGCAGCTCGATCAACGCTGACCCTTGAACAGCTTCACGACGACGACCACCGAGATGAACGCGATCGCGAGCGACGCCAGGCCGAGGAGGCCGACGTAGAAGAGCTCGAGCGCAAGCAGCGAATCCATGCTCGGAGTCTACGCGGCTCGGCTCAACGCGCCAGGAGCACCACCGCGGTGACGAGGACCACGACGAACGCGCCGGACGACGCGATGCTGATGCGCTCGACCAGGCCGTCCTTGGTGGCGGTGATGAGCTGCAGCACGAAGCTGACCATCACGCAGGCGACGAAGACGAGCAGCAGCCAGGCGAACGCGTCGCGCTCGGCCAGGGTCAGCACGAGCACGGCCCCGACGACCGCCAGCACCCAGACCGGCAGGACGGACGTCAGCCGCAGGCGACGCTGGTCGGTGGGGGGCACGGGCTCGGTCACGCGCTCCATCATGGCAGGGGTGACGCCCGGCGCGCGCTTGCGGCTTGCCGCGCAAACCGTCCGGCCGGATGAGGACTTCCCGAGCATCACTAGGATGTGTCCACGACGTCATCCACCTCCGGAGGTCCTGTGGCACAGCTCCTGGTACTCACCTCGACCGCGCCCGGAGACGTCCTGCCGAGCCTGGGCCTCCTGAGCCACCGGATCCGCCACGTGCCGGCCGAGGCCGCACAGCTGGTGAACGCCCCGCAGAGCGACCTGATGTTCGTGGACGCCCGCACCGACCTGGTCAGCGCGAAGGCCCTGTGCAAGATCCTCGCCTCGTCGGGGTCGACCACGCCGATCGTGCTCGTCGTCACCGAGGGCGGGCTGACCGCGGTGAACAGCGACTGGAACGTCGACGACGTCGTGCTCGAGAGCGCCGGCCCGGCCGAGATCGACGCCCGCATCCGGCTGTCGGCCGGTCGTGCGGCGAAGGGCCAGACGAGCTCGAAGATCCAGGCATCCGGTGTCGTCATCGACGAGGCCAGCTACTCGGCCAAGGTGCGCGGCCGGCCCCTCGACCTGACGTTCAAGGAATTCGAGCTCCTGCGCTTCTTCGCCACCCACCCGTCACGCGTCTTCACCCGCGAGCAGCTGCTCAGCGAGGTCTGGGGCTACGACTACTTCGGTGGCACCCGCACGGTCGACGTGCACGTCCGACGGCTGCGCGCCAAGCTCGGCGACCTCGAGTCGCTCATCGGCACCGTGCGCAACGTCGGGTACCGCTTCAACGTCTACGACGACGAGGCCGAGCGCCTGATGGGGCAGTAGTGCTGCCCGACCTCGGCAGCTTCGTCGCCCCCGGCGAGGCTCCCCCGTTCTCCGACCAGACCCTGGTGGACGTCCGCGCGGGGCGCGCGACCGTCCTGACCGTCGATCACGGGGTCGCGGTGGTCCGTGACGGTGAGCTCGAGATGGTTGTCGCCCAGGAGGCCCGTGGCCAGGGCATCGGCACGGCCCTCGTCACGCAGGCACTCGCGCTGGGCGGCGGGGCCACTCCTCGGCTCGCCTGGGCGCACGGGGACCACCCGGCAGCACGGGCGCTGGCCGACCGGTTCAGCTGGCGTGCGGTCCGCACGCTGCTGCAGCTCCGAGCGCCGATCGACGAGGCCGGCGCCCCGTCTGTCGACGTGCCGGCCGGGTACAGCCTGTCCGCGTTCCGCCCCGGCACCGACGACGAGACAGCCTGGCTCGCGCTCAACGCCGCCGCCTTCGCGCACCACCCCGAGCAGGGGCGGATGACGCTCGACGACCTGCACGCACGCGAGGCCGACGCCTGGTTCTCCGGCGAGGACCTGCTGCTGCTCCGCGATGCCTCCGGGCAGCTGGCCGGCTCGTGCTGGCTCAAGGTCGAGGACGGCATCGGCGAGTTCTACGCCGTCGCCGTGCGGCCCGACCTGCAGGGGCAGCGCCTCGGCGGTGTGCTGATGCGCGCGGGCACCGCTCGGCTGCGCGGCCGCGGCTTGACCGCCGCCGCCCTGTACGTCGAGGGGGACAACGAGCCGGCGCTGGCGCTGTACCGGCGGTCGGGCTTCACGCAGCACGCGATCGACGTGCAGTACGCGGCGCCGGAGCAGGCCGCCGGCCGGTAACATTGCGTGGTCGGCGAGGGGTCGGCCAACGGGGGGATCGGGGAACGCGTGGCGCAGGACCGGCAAGGGCAGTACGGCCAGGGCGAACCGCTCGGTGCGTCCTACCGACTGGTCGAGCTCCTCGGCACCGGCGCCACCGGAGAGGTCTGGCGGGTCGAGCACTCCGCGACCGGCGAGGCCTTCGCGGCCAAGCTCCTGCGTGCCGAGCTCGCCGCCGACCCGCAGATCGTCGAGCGCTTCGTCCGCGAACGCTCGGTGCTCCTCGCCCTGCAGCACCCGTCCATCGTGCGCGTCCGCGACCTGGTCGTCGAGGGCGACCGGCTCGCGATCGTCATGGACCTGGTGCCGGGTGGGTCCGCCCGCGACCTGCTCGCGTCGAACGGTCCGCTCCTGCCGCGGGACGCCCTGACGATCACCGCCGAGACCCTCGACGCACTCACCGCGGCGCACGAGCAGGACGTCACCCACCGTGACGTGAAGCCCGACAACGTCCTGCTCCAGACCACCTGGGCTCCCGGCGCCACCGGCGACGTCCGGGTCACCGACTTCGGCATCGCGTCGGTCGTCGCCGAACGCGAACGCACGACCACCGGACTCCTCGGCACACCGCAGTACATGGCGCCCGAGTCGATCAGCCACGGCCGCTCCGGCCCGGCCGCCGACGTCTACGGCGCCGGGGTCATGCTCTACGAGCTGCTGTCCGGCCGCACACCCTTCGCCGGCCCCGGCACGGACTTCGCCGTGGCCTACCGGCACGTCACCTCGAACCCGCCGCCGCTCGACGTGCCCGATGCCCTGTGGTCGGCGGTGTCCGCGCTGCTCGCGAAGGACCCGAACGCCCGTCCGTCCGCTGCAGACGCTGCGGCGACCCTGCGTCGGCTCGCCCGTTCCCTCGCGTCGGCACCCGCGCTGGCCGCTTCCAGCGACCCGGACTCGTTCGACGAGGTCGAGCGTCCGGCGACCGTCGTCCGTGGGGTCCGTCCCGAGAACGCGACGGGATCCCGGACCACCGCCACCGGGGACGACGCAGCGGTCGTCGGGCCGGCCCCGGAGCTCGGCCCCGCCGGGTCGCAGACCGTCATCCGGCCGATGGCGCGGCAGCCGCTGCCCGCCGCACCGGCCGCTGCGCCCGAACCGACGCGTCGGTTCGCCCGCCCCGAGTGGCTGACCGACCGTGCGCTCCTGTTCGGCGGCATCGGCGTCGTGCTCGTCGCCGCGCTGGTCGTCGGTGGCGTCGTGTGGCTGCCCGGGGCCCTCCGGAAGACGCCGGGCACCGGTACCGCGACCGCAGAGGCAGCCAACGCCTACCAGCAGGACCGGCCACTGCCCACCGGGCTGGCGACCACACGGCGCGCCACCATCGACCCGGCGAAGGGCATTGCGGACCTGCGCGTCACGTACGCGGCGCAGGCGGCCACCCTCAGCGGACCGTTCCTCGAGGTGCTGCCGGGTGCTCGCTCGGGAGCCTCCTGCCCCGCCGTCACCTGGTCCGGCGAGGGCATCACCGCGAAGCGCAACCAGCCGTCACTGACCGGCGTGGACACCGCGTGCGCGTGGAGCCTGTCCGGCGTCGAGGTCCCCGCCGGCGGAGACGTCACGGTCGAGGCCTCGGTGCCGCTCTCCTCCGTCAAGGACGGCGCAGCGCTGCAGACCTGGCTCGACGGCGTCGGCGAGGCGACCACCGCAGCCGTGACCGACGACGCCGTGCGCGGGACCGCCTACCCCGTCCAGCGGCTGCAGGGCGTCGAGGTCCGGACACCCGACCGGACGGTCAGCCAGACCGCACTGCCGGTGACCCTGGTGCCGGTCTGGCCGAACGGTGCGGACGAGCTCAACCCGCTCTACCGCAGTCCGAGCAGCGGACGCCCGTCGCAGATGCTCGTCGACGTTGCCGGAGGGGAGTCCGGCGTGCGGTTCGCCGACGGCTGCTCGGGCGCGCTGGCGGTGTCGTCGGACGGCCTCGTGGTCACCGCACTCTCCGTCGCCCCGTCGTGCACCGTCCGGGCGACGGTGGGGAACTTCACGAACCTCGAGAGCTCGCCCTTCGGGATCACGACGCGCGACTGAGCGCGTCCGTCGCGCGCGTCCATCGCGCGCGTCCATAGCGCGCGTCCATCGCGCGACTGAGCGTGACCAGCAGACGGACTGGAGGCCCGTGGCGGCGTCGCCACGGGCCTCCAGTCCGTGAGCCGGTTGGGTCAGCTGCCTGCGGACGCGGTCTGGACCAGGCGGACGGCCCCGCCGGACGACGCGTAGCCGCGACCCACGGTCATCGCGACCGGTGCACGGCGCGGGAGGGTGACGCCGAGCAGCTCGCCGTCGTAGTCGACGTCCGGCTGCAGGAGCACACCGCACCGCGACTTGCGGACGGCGCGGGTCCAGTGGCTGTAGAGCGACCGGAGGTCGGCGGACCGCCCGGCGGCGACCACGCACAGACCGGGACGCTCCGTCGCGAGCAGGGTGGCGATCGCCTGGTCGCCGTCGTCGAAGCGTTCGGCGTCGTCGATGAGCAGCAGGACCGGACCGCGCTCGAGCCGCAGCCCGGCCAGCAGTGCGGGGACCTCGTCGGCCCCGACGGCGATGCGGTCGAACGAACCGGAGGCGAGGGGCGAGCGGCGATCGCAGATCGCCCAGACCGCGGGCCGCACCCCCTCGGCCGCACGCGCGAGTGCAGCGAGCGCCAGCAACGCCGTCGACTTGCCGGACCGGGCCGGGCCCGCGACGAGCACGTGTTCGCCGTCGTAGACCTCGAGTGCTGCTGGTCGGAGGTCGTCCTCCGCGATCCCGATGGGCAGCCGCCACGGTTCGCCCGCGAACACCGCACCTGCGCCGAGTTCGTCGACCAGGACCGCGTCGGGCAGCCGGCCGACCGCACTCGCCTTCGGGGCGGTGCCGGACCAGCGTTCCGCGAGGCGCTCGACCGCCTGCGCGAGCGGGACGTCGGGTGTCGCCACGTGCGACTGCAGGCGCAGGACGGAGTCGATGAAGCGACCCGGCACCGGCGGTGGGACGTCCTTGGGGCGGACACCGATCGAGGCATAGTCGTAGGGGTCCGCCAGGCGGAACATCCACTTCTGGGTGGTCACTTCGTCCATCGCGGACGGCACGGCCTTGGCCCGCGTCGTCGAGACGGCGAACGAGATGCCCAGCGCAGGCCCCTCGGCGTAGACGCGGTACAGGGCGTCGAGCAGCAGCTGGCCCTCGAAGTCCTGGTACTCGTCGCGCAGTGCCGCGAGACCGTCGATCAACACGACGGCACGGCGGCCGCCCGGAGTGGCACGGCGGCGCTCGAGCTCCACGCGCAGGTGGCGGAGGAACCGCGCCTGCAACTCCCCCGCGCCGGCCCCGGAGCCGACGTAGGCGGTGGTGTGCGGCAGCCGGGCGAGCGGAGCGAGGTCCCCTGGACCCATGTCGAGCACCAGCAGGTCGAGGTCCTCCGGGCTCGTCGCGGCGGCGAGCTGCAGAGCGAGGGTGGCGAGCGCCGTGCTCGTCCCGCTGCCGGGGATGCCCATGAGCATGAGGTTGCCCTCGTCGAGGTCCCATCCGGTGGTGACCTGACGCTGGTGGTCGGGGTCGTCCGCAAGGGCGACGGGCACCGTCCGCGACGTGTCAGCGGCGTCGGCTGCTGCCAGCGCACCCAGCTCGACGCGGTCGCCGAGCGCCTCGGGCCAGATCGGGCGCGGCGGGGCGTGGCCGGCGGCGGCGTTCGCCTGCCCGATCGACTCGATGAGCTGGTCGAGGTCGGTCACGTCGGACGCCGTCGGAGCCGGGGCGGGCATCGGCGCGGGAACGCCGAAGACGTCCGTCGGGCGGACGGACACCGGCTGCTCGGCGCGTTCGTCACGGGCGCGGCCGGTGACGAGGGCTGTCTGCACCGGGGTGATGTCGTCCTGCCCCAGCTTCACGTAGGCGCGACCGGTCTGCTGGCGACCGATGCCGGCGGCCGCGGGGACGCCGATGACGTTGGTGGAGTCCTCGCGGCTCTGCACCCGCAGCGCGACACGCATGTTGGTGTTCGCCAGGATGTCCTCGCTCACCACGCCGGCCGGCCGCTGGGTGGCCAGGATCATGTGGACGCCGAGTGTGCGCCCGACCGCCGCGACGGCGACGAGCGAGGTCAGGACGTCGGGGAAGTCCTTCGCCAGCATCGCGAACTCGTCCACGACGAGGAGCAGGCGCGGCATCGGCTCGACCGGCTTCGTCGCCAGGTAGGCGTCGAGGTTGTCGATGTCCGCCCCGGCCGCGGCGAACACCCGCTGCCGTCGCTCGAGCTCGGCCTCGAGCGCACGGATCGCCCGGTCGGCGAGCTGCTCGTCGAGGTTGCTGATCGTGCCGATGGTGTGCGGCAGCCGCTCGCAGGCGGCGAACGCGGCCCCGCCCTTGAAGTCGACGAGCAGGAAGTTCAGGCGAGTCGGGTCGTTCCGCGCAGCGAGCCCGGCAACCAGTGACCGCAGGAACTCGCTCTTGCCCGAACCCGTCGTGCCACCGACCAGGCCGTGTGGTCCGTCGCGGACGAGGTCGATCTCGAGGACGCCGCTCTCCGACGACCCGATCGGGGTCGAGAAGCCGGTGCGGGCGTCCCAGGCCGCGCGGATCGCATCGGCGGGGCTCGTGCCCGTCGGGGTTCGCACAACCGTGTCGTCCCCCGCGAGCAGCTCCGGCAGGCGGACGAGCGACGGCAGCGACGCACCCGGCACCAGCAGTTCGGGATCGTCGAAGTGCGCCACGCTGCGGGCGCTCCGTTCGGCCGTCTCGACGCTGAGGCCGGCGAGCACGACGTCCTCGACGCGGGTCCGGTCCTCCGGCCGGTAGACCGTCGCTGCGGCGTCGGCACCGACCGTGATGATCGTCGTGCAGGCTGCGGGGAGCTGCTGCTCGTTGGTCGCGACGACGATGCCGCTCACCCGTCGGGGCTGCTCGCCGGGACGGAGCGACTGTCCGGGCACGGTGCGGCCTTCGCCGAGCAGGTTCCGGGCAGGTGCGTCGCGGCCTTCGGTGAGCACTTCGGAGTCGACCACGACGAGCAGGTTCGGGGTCGGGAGTTCGTCGAGCGACTCCCGCAGTCCCCGGAGCATCGCCGCGCTCTGGTCGCGCTGCGCCGACATCCACCGGGCACCGGTACTGCTCCCCGCCACGCGCGCGTGCGGCAGCCAGGAGGCCCAGCCCCAGTCGTCCGCGCGACCGGCGTCGCAGAAGACACCCACGGTCAGGTCCGCGGGCCCGCAGTGCACGGTGGCCTGCGTGAGCAGACTCCGCGCCAGTGCGAGCGCGCCCTCGCGGTCGCCGACGATCCCGACGACGCCGGCGTCGGACAGGTCCGCCACGACGGGCGCAGCGGTGAGGCGGCTGTCGGCGATGGCGGCCTTCGCCTCGTCCTCGAGCTTGGACGACGCCGCCCGCTGATCGAGTTCGGGGCGCCACGGTGCGTCACCGGTGCCGGCGTGCAGGCTCAGGAAGTCGGCGTCCTCGGAGCGCCGCTGCCACAGCAGGGTGGTGGGGAGCTCGGCCCAGCGGACGACGGTGGCCGGGTCGGGGACGAGTTCCTGCCGACGGGCGGCCTCGACCGCTGCGGCCTCGGCGATCTCACCGCGGAAGGACTCCACCGCCTCGGCGAAGCGAGTGTCCTCCTCCTTCAGGTTCTTCGCCCGACGGTGCTTCTGCTCGAACCACATTCCGATCGCGGTGACCGGCGACAGCAGCGCGAACAGGGCGAACCGGGCGTCGCCGAGCAGGAGCACCATCGCGCCGGCGAGGACCAGTGGCGCCGCGACGGTGATCCAACTGAACTTCGAGGCCTGCGGGACCTCGCGCTTGGCGGGTGGGTCGACGGTCTCGGTCTCGGTGTTCCGCCCGGCACGGGGCGGGCGGTTGAACGGCGCGGTCGCCGCGGGCGTCAGGTTGGCCAGCGACCCCGCTGCCGGCACGGGGACCTCGTCCAGCGCCGGCCGGACCAGCAGCACGGCTCCGCCCACGATGACGCTCGTGGTGCCGGTGAGCAGCACGCCGTCAGCGTCGATGCGCTCACCCGCGATCACGGTGCCGTTCGTCGAACCTGCGTCGCGCACCCGGACCCCGTCGTCCTCGTGCTCGATCGTGCAGTGTTCCCACGAAGCGCTCTCGGTGGGCAGCACGACATCGGCTTGCGGTGCCCGACCCACGACGAGCTCCCGGCTGCGCGGGACCGGTACGACGAGACCCGCGTCGAGTCCGCCGGCGAGGGTGACGCTCCACCCGTCGATCGTCTGCGGCCGCTCCTGCGGTGCGCGGCCGATGCGGGACCCCTCGAGCAGGACGAGGTCACGCAGCGGGGTGCCCGCGCTGGTGCGGTGGCCGTCGACCGCGAGGGGCGTCTCGGCCGCGAGCTCGACACCGATCGCCGCCGCGATGAGCTCCCCCAGCGAGGACGCGCCAGACCACCCGTCGACCTCGACCGCTTCACGTCGGTCGTCGAGCTCGATCAGCAGGCGCATGCTCGCGGTGTCCTTCTCGGGGTTGTGCGTGGGTGGGTCAGCGTGCGGTGGAGTCCTCGAACCACACCAGTGCGGTGGACTGTGCGGCATCGGATCCGGAGTCGTCGCCGCCGGCGCCGCTCGACGCGGTGTCCGGTCGGAGCCCGAGTGGCTGCGCCGAGGCCGCCAACACCGTCGCCGACGCATCGAGCGCCTGCTGCCGCGTGAAGTCGAGCGCCGGACCGGCGATGCCCGCTGCGGAGTCGAGGTCGAGCGCGGCGAGGGCATCGGTCACGTCGGACGGCTCCGTGCTGCCGGCCTTGCCGACCGCGCGGACCAGGGCGACGACGGCATCGTGGCTGCGGGAGTCCGCTGCGCCGGCCACGGCCGAGAACGGCCGGTCGCCCGTCAGGTTCTGGGCGTCGGGATCGTCGGCGAGCACCCGGACCCCACCGAGGAACGCGGACATCGCCCGACCTTCGGCGTCCGAGGAGAGCGCGCGTGCGTCGTCGGCGGCCACCCCGACGGTGCGGAAGGAGCCGCTCAGGCTGCCGCCGGCATCGACGAGTGCGGCGCCGAAGGCGGGACTCGTCGCGTCCGCGGTGAGGACGACCGGCACGGTGACGTCTGCTGCCTGCAGCGCCGCCACCAGGGCACCCTGACGTTGCGCGGACCCGCTGACGACGACAGCGTCCGAGTCCGGCGCGGCCTTCGGATCGGTGTCCGCGGCCTCGGCCGAGGCCTCGTCGCTGCCGTCGTCTGCGGCGGTCGCACCGGTCCGCGAGGCGATGGTCGCGGCGAGCTCAGCGGTGTCAGCGGTGTCGTCGCCGTCGAGGACGTGCGCCACGCGGAGGCCTGCGGGCGCACCACCGCCGAGGTCCACCAGGAGCGGCGACTTCGCGTCGCCGAGCGCCGTCGTCATCGCGGCGCCGATCGACTCGGCGGTCGGGGCGGTCGACCACGAGTCCTTCTCGGCCGAGGCGTAGGGCACCACCACCGGGATGTGCTGCTCGGCCGCCGCCGTCAGCGCTCCGGAGACGTGCTTGCCGGAGGACGCGACGACGATGCCCGCGACGCCGCTCTTCGCCAGGGACGCCACCGCGGTCTTCGCCCCCGCGGACGTCCCGCCGTCGTTCTTCGTGACGAGGGTGATGTCGGTCCCGCCGAGTGCCAGTCGTCGCTCGGCGACCAGGGCACCCTGTGCCGCCTCGTTCCACTCGGATCCTTCACCGTCACCCAGGGTGACGACGACGCCGATCTTCGTGGTGTCGGGGACGTGCTTGACGGTGATCTCCACCGGCACCGTGGCCGGGACCGCCTCGGCCGGCGTGCTGCCGCCGATCGCCCGGAAGGTCAGGACGGCGGCGACCACCGCGGCGATCAGGAGCACCGCGATGGCGGCGATGACCAGCGGACGTCGGTTGCGCGGACGTCCCGCCTCGGTGCCATCGGTCTCGTCGATCGCCTGGTCGCTCATCGGTCCGCCCCGATCCGGAAGGTGTACAGCGTGGTCGAGGTCGCGCTGGCCGG
Organism: Curtobacterium sp. BRB10; assembly: GCF_031844325.1. Lineage (NCBI taxonomy): Bacteria > Bacillati > Actinomycetota > Actinomycetes > Micrococcales > Microbacteriaceae > Curtobacterium > Curtobacterium sp. BRB10. The sequence continues at coordinate 498,844 of NZ_JAUZVA010000002.1, read as the reverse complement.
CACCTTGAGCTGGAAGGCGGGCAACGTCGTGGCGGCGTCGAGGGAGGCTCGGAACTGTTCCTGCTGGAGCAGGATCCCGGCGACGTCCTCGGCGCGGACGTTCGCGTACCCCGCGGCGTTCTGCGATGCCAGGGCGAGCTGGTAGTCCGCGGAGTCGGACTTCGCCGCGCTCGTCGCCATCGCCCCGAGGATGCCGGAGCCGTTGACCTTGCGGTCGCCCAGGTCGAGCATCACCCGGTTGAGGTCGCCGGTCAGCAGCGTCGAGGCGCCCTGCACGTCGCGCGTCGAGGCGCTCGTGCTCGCGGCGATCTGCTCGAGGCTCGAGGCCGTCTGACGGTCGACGGCGGACGAGAGCTCCGAGCCTTCCTGCTCGAGCGTCCCGCGCTGCTCGTCGATCGTGCCCTTCGAGTCCTTCGTGACCTCGCCCGAGGTGGACCGGAGCCCGGCAATCGACTTGTCGAAGGCCGAGATGACCGCGTCACGGCTGCCCTTCGCGGTCTCGCTGACCTGCCGTACCTGCTGGTCGATGATCTTCTGGACGTCCTTCTCGGACTGCGTCGATGCGTCGGCGAAGGCCTTGCGGACGGCGTCTTGCAGCTCGGTCTGCTGCGTGCTGATCGCCGTCAGCTGCGTCCCGACCACGGCGCTCGACTTCGTCGCCTGCTCGACGAGTTCCCGGAGCTCCTGCGCCGCTCCCTCGACCGAACCATCGTCGTTGCGCACCGCCCGGCGGACCTCGGCGATGCCGTCGTCGAGCGCGTCGATGTCGTCGGACAGCGTCGTGACCGCGGCACCGATCCCGGTCTCGGAGCGGAGGTCGGTCGCCGCGACCACCGCGTCCCACTGCTCCGCCTGGTCAGTCAGGCGTTCGTCCATCGGGGTGTCGAAGCGGCCACCGGGCTGCAGCGTGGTGCCCTCTTCAGCGCCGGGGCACGGCGTGGCGGTCAGGTACCCACGAAGCGCATCCACCTGCTCCGCGTCGAGCTGGTCGGTCGCCGCCAGGGCACAGAGCTGGTCCGCGACCTCGCGGTTCTGCGCCTGCATCGAGGTACTGAAGAGACCGTCCCCGGCGTTGCCCACCAGCCCGCGCGCTGCGAGTGCCTGCCGGTTCACCGTCGTGACGGCGTCGCGGACGGGGCCGAGGTCGTCGGCGGTCTGGTCGCGGAGGTCCTGCAGCGCCTGCAGGGTGCGGGCGACCTCACCGGTGCCGTCGGCGCCGAGGGCCTGCACCGCGGTGTCGATCTCGCCGAGCTTGGCGCGGAGGGCGTCGGACTGCTCGATCGCCGTGTCGGCGAGCTTGGGGTCGAGCTGGTCGGCGAGCTGCTGTCCGGTGCTGACCAGGCCGATCAACGAGGTGCTCACCGCACGCGACGACTCCCAGAGCGCGCAGGTCAACGAACCACGGGCCTCCTGAGGGGCGCACGTCGCCGCATCCGGCGACGCCGGGCCGACGGATCCCGCCAGCTGCGCGCTCACCTGCTGCTTGCACGCCTCGCTGGCGTCGGCGTAGCCGGTGAGCTGCGCCGAGACGCGGAGGAGGTTGCCGTAGACACTGCCTCCGGCGGACGGGGTCTTCGGCGTCGCCGCGCACCCGTTGCCGTCGAGCACCGTTGCCGGCGCGGTCGCAGACGTGTCGCCGAGCAGGCCATCGAGGCTCGTCGTCGTCTGCTGGAGCTGCTGCAACACCGTCGACTGCGTGGCCTTGACCGTGGTGCCGAGGTCGCTGTTCAGGGAGCCGAGCTGTCCGGAGAGGGACTGCATCGTGCTGGCCAGTGAGGAGCTGCTCTCCTTCAGGCGTTCCGCCGTCCTGACACCGAGGGTCTCCGACGTCGTCTCGAGGTTCGACCGGACCTCGGTGATGGTGCCACCGGCACGCGCCAGCACCTCGTTCACCTGCGAGATCAGGTCGATCGTGCGGCGCTGGAGCGCGAGTTCGGAGTCGCTGTCGGACCCGAAGGCCGCGTTGACGACGCCCGTGGAGGACAGGTTCGTGGACAGCCCGGGCTGCGCGGCGACGTCGATGGTCGGCGCGGTGAAGTCCTCGACGTCGGCGACGAGGTGCAGCGTGCTGCTCGCGCCGGAGGTCGGCGGAGCGAGCAACCGGCCCCACTGGACGACCGCGTCGCCGTCCCCGTTGGTGCTCACGACACCGTCGGTCGACGAGCCGGAGTCGGCGGAGTCCGTGACGACGCGGTCGGCGGCGGTCCCCGCCAGCACGGTCGACGCCGCGATGCTGAAGGGCGCGCCCACGAGTGCCGGGGTCGAACGCGACGTGCCGGCGACGTCGTAGGTCAGGTTCTTCGACGTGACCGTCAGGTTCTCGATCGTCAGGTCGATCGACACCCGACCCGAGTACCCGTCGAGGTCGGCCAGGTCCGTGCCGGTCTTCTTCTTGGTCGAGTACTGCGTCGTGATGCGCAGCGGCAGGTCACTCGCCGCCTTCGCGGGGTCGTGCTCAGTCGTCGCGGACGACGAGTCCTTGCCGGCGACCGAGATCGCGGTGTCCGAGATCGACGTGATCGAACCGTCCGCGGCGAGGCGCGTGTCGACGGTCTGCAGGATCCGTGACGGGTCAGCCACCGGCTTGTCGTCGGACGTGCACCCGGCGAGCACCAGCGCGGCGACGCCGGTGACGGCGACCGCCCCTACGAGCCTGCGAGTGGTGCTTCGTGTTCCGGTGTTCCCGGCACGCTGGTTGATCACGGTCTTCCCCCCAAGAGAATCGTCGAGCACATCGATGCTAGTTGCTGAACGGCGTCGGGTCCGGGCTGGTCTTCCCCGGGAGCCACCCCCGTTCGGGCCACAGCTCGCTACTGAAATCCAACATAGAGCATCCGCAGGCGGGCCCTTCTCTGTCCGCAGCCCGCTGATACTCTGCACGCATGATCCAGGGGGACCAGGGCGTCACGCCCTTTGAACGACGGCGCACGAACGCACGAACGGGGGCGGACCAGTGAACATCAACCTATCGCCGGTGGTGATAGCCCTGGCGGCGATGGTCGCAATCCCGGCCGCCGTCAGCGCGCTCGTCCGTCAAAACGACCGGAAGCGGCCACCGTCCACCGTCGTGGGCGACGAGGCGTACGGCGTGCTCTTCACCGTCCGTGCTCGCCGGTTCAGCTACCTGCTGCTCCGGATCATCGGGATCGTCTTCATCGTCGTCGGCGGGTTCTTCTTCCTGGCCACGCTCACCCTGCTCGACGACCCCGACGCGATCGGCATGCTCATCGCCGGCGTCGGCATGGTGCTGTTCGGGCTCCTGTTCGTCTACCTCGGCGTCGGGCAGAAGCGCCGTCGCGTCGAGGCGTACGACTCGCAGCTGGTCGTGACGCCGATGTTCCGTGCCGCGCGGACCGTCGACCCGGCGGCGATCAAGCGCATCCGGCCCACCACCAACCGGTTCGGTGGCCTGGACATCAAGGTGAACGGTCAACGCGGTGTGATCAGCGTCCTGTCGATCGACGCCGCCTACCCCGAGCTCTGTGCATGGCTCGAGCAGCGGGCGCCCGCGCAGTGGGGTGAGTTCGTCGGGGCCTTCGGGCGCTGAGCGGCGCGCTGCTGCTGCACTGGGCAGACGGAAGCACCGTGATCGCGCGGTCCCGAAGATGTTCACGGACACCGCCCGGCGGATCGTGTTCAGGAATGCCCGCATCGTGAAGGAACCCTCGCCGCCGTCCAACCGGTAGCGCTCCCTCTCGGCCAGGTCAGCCTCTTGTCACGATCCGCAACCCAGACAGCGCAAGCGCCCCGCAGTCGGACGTCTCGAACACGACCTGCGACGTCGACGAGCCGATGGCCGTCAGGGAGTGAAGCGAGCCCGCAGTGCTGTGCGCGGAGCTGACGGTGCGAGTCGTTCAGTCCTGGATCACTCGACCGCAGCCCCGGTGCCCGTCGTGCGGTGCGGGGCAATGTCGCGTCGCACCGCTTCGGAAAAGGCCAGCACCAGCGCCCCCAGCTCGCTCTCGTAGGGCCAGGTGTCGGCAACAAGGCGGGCGGCGCCCTGTATCCCGCTGCGGTACGCCGGATGGTCGGGCGCCTGCTCGAATGCGGCAATGAGGGCAGATCGTACGGCGGCTATCTTCACAGCCGACGCGGCGTCCTCGACGGCGTGATCGTCGAGTTGCTTGAGCAATTCCGACAAGGTCATGTTCTGCCGTGCCCCTTCAGCGCTGGAACAGCGAGTCCATCACGGGAATGTGCGCGTCGCCCGAAGCAGCGCTGAGAGTGACCGCTGGAACGCTTCGGTCGCAGGGACATCGCCCGCGCCGTCAGGCGTGACCACGAACATGTCGCCCATGCCCCCTGCCCCCGTGTTCGACGCGGAGTAGATCCTTCGGTAGATCCGCCGCCGAGCAAGCCACCCCTCCTCGACGCGGAGCGCCTCGGCCTGGCGGAGGTAAAAGCCCTCCGCCTCACGAGCCCCCATCCGGCAGAGGAATCCGGCCACCTCGTTGCACAGCACGACGACCTCGTCCCGTGTGCTCCTTCGTCTCAACATCACCGCTCCGGCTCACTCGTCGTTTGGGCTGTCCCGCTATCCACGCCGGGGCGCCTCCGAGGCGGCCACTGCGGCGTAGCTGTAGATCTCCGGCGCTACCTTCAGGATCTTGAGGCCGGAACGCAGCTTGAAAGAGCCCCCACCGACCGTGAATCGGTAGCGCTCGCCTAGTTCCACCGCAGACGCACGCCGCCGGGCGATGTCCACCCCAAGCCGGATCTCCGTATTCGGCACGGGTACGCTCTCCTTCTCTCGTCGCCCACCACATTCGCCAGTGCCCTGATTCTTCATGCCTTGTCTCCGCCGCTTGAAGCGGCCATCGACTGCCACACGTCATTGTTTGCACTCGAAGGCCGTCGGATACCGATTCGTCGCCTAGAGCGCACCTCGGAACACCACGAAGATGCGCCAAGCGAAAACTGGAACGCCCCACCTCTGCACCTATCCTGTGCAACGCGCTCAATCGCAAAGGCGCGGTCCCGGCAGGCAGAGCTAAATGGCCTGATTGACGAAGCCGATCCAGAAGGAGGAAGTGGAACTCAAGCAGGTTCGAAGCTCTTCACATATACGGCCTGACGAATCGTGTTCAAGAACTCTCGCATATTGTAAGACCCTTCGCCCACATTGAATCTGTAGCGCCCTCCCTTGTCCACGCTTTGGGCAATTTTGTCCTCGTTGTCACGCGTGACACCCCACTGCAACACGAGCGTCCCACAATCTGAAGTCTCAAACACAACCTGAGATGTCGACGATCCAACGCCCTTCAATGAACGAGACGAATCAACGCTGCTGTGCGCCGAGCTGATGGTACAGATCGGGCGAACCCGATGTCCCGCGTCGTACGCCTTCAACGTTATCGGCCCGACGAAGACGCCGAGCAATGGAAACAGGACGACAAACACCAGGACAATGGAAGCTAAGACCCTCCTCCTACGCGCAAGCTTTCTCTGCGTTGTTCGGTCGAGCGCCGACTTCGTCAACTACGACTCCTGATTTCCAGTGTTTCTCATCAGCGGGCGTGGAGACCATCTGTAGGCCCGCCTGCGCCTGAAACGGCGCCGTTGATGGCATCCTTCATGTAGTCACCTGGATCCTTCCCGGTGAGGACATCGTTCAAGACAGCACCACCCGCTCCAGCAGACCGATCAATGGCCTCTGACGTGATCGTGTTGCACGCCGCCGTCGACCCGCGCACCGCGTGCTCAGGAACAAAGACGTGTCGACCGCTGGGCTCGGGAAGCATCACATGCCGGCCGCTCGTCGGGCCGAATGAGTCCGCCCCCCCAAGTCGAGACGAACCAACGCTGACAGCCGCGCCGGTAGCGAATCCGGTGGCTCCAGTCTGGATGAACCCTCCAACAGTGCGATCCTTACGGCTGCAACTCATCACTTGTACTCGAAGGCCGTCGGATACCGATTTATCACCTGGAGCTCATCTCGGAACCACCACGAGGATGCGCCGACCGAGAACTGGAACGTCCCGCCTCCGGACAAATCCCGCGCAACGCGCTCCTGTGAGGACTTTCTCACTCCCTGCAAGATGAAGACACCGCAGTCTCGTGTCTCTACCTTCACGTAGGAGAACGGTGCCCCCGAACCAGTACGACTCACCGTGGACCCGGCGTAAACCTCTGTGCTGGAAACGCTGCAGGAGATGGTTCTCCGGTGCGTTTCGTCGTACGCGCTCATCCAATACGGCCATACCAGCAGCACTACGAGCGACACGACGACGCCGAAAGCCCAGACAGCCAGGATGACCCAAGCCCTCCGATTCCCCTTCTTCGGGGGCTTCGGTGCGGCGGCTGGCTCGCTCAATCAGTACACCTCTCGTCATGGAGCGACGTAGGGCCAAAACCATCACGGGAACGTACGAGTTTCCTTCAGCAGCGCGTGGAGGCAGGCTTCAAAGGCCTTGGTCGCAGGCACATCGCCGGTCCCGTCTGGTTTGGTCACGTAGAGATCGCTCATCCCTCCTGCTCCCGTATTCGCCGCTGAATAGATCGTGCGATAGATTCGCCTCCGCCCCAGCATGGTCTCTTCCGCACTCAATGCGTCGGCATGCTGCAGGTAGAAGGATTGCGCTGAATGCATATCCATGCGCCCCAAGAATGCGGCCATTTGTCGACTTAGAGTCACCACCCTGTCGCGCCGATCATTTCTTCTTGACATCATCCATCCTTCTACGGAGCCAAGGGCCAGCTGTTGATGACATCGGCATGGGACCATCCGTCTGGGACATATGTCTGATTTCCCCCGCCCCGGTACACAGAACCGTTCAAATCACGCTGAGGTGCTGCAAATCCTCGATACGCAGGCATCTTTTGGTCGAATCGCGCCGTGAACCCCGAGTTTTGTTTTGAATCGTTTCCGCCCGGCCATGTCTCTGGAAGCGCCTTCTCACTCCGGACCTTCTCGATGCTCGTTGGCGCATCCGTTGACCACCAGTTTCCGGTGTGACGGCCGTCGATGTCACCCGACCGGTGTAGCACGGTGCTCTCATCAACGTGACCCATGTGGTACGACCATCCGACAAACTTCTTTGTGTCGTCAAAGTTGAGCCACTTCGGCCCTCCAGCAGTCGCACCTCCTGTAGCTGCGCCGACGACTGCGGAAGAAGTTATCGCCCCGAGCGCACCGGTGACCGTGTGCGGCCCCGGCGAGGTTGCGTAGTCCGCAAGTCCTGTCGCGCCTCCCTCAGTCGCTCCGGAACCGGCGCCGGCGGCCGCCCGCTTGAGTATCCCTGACCCGAGGCCCCGGGTGAACGCGGCGCCGGTTCCGCCACCGATCATGCCCGTCACAGCGCCGATCGCAGTCTCCTTGCCGACCTCCCCCCAGTCGACGCGTCCGGTCGTCGCCTTCTGGGACGCGACCGAGATGCCGCCACTCATCAGAGCACCAGATGCTCCGAGCAGCGCCAAGCCTGCAACACCACCCACCCCGGTGAACATCAGCGCAACCCCGGCCACGATCGCCGCCCCCGCGACGATGTACTCCCAGTTGTCCTTCGTCCAGTTCACTGCCGACGAGATGAACCCCTGATTTGCATCCCGGTAGGCCTGCATGTCCGCGTCCGTTGCCGGCTTCAGCCCCAGCGGGTCCACAGCATGCATCGGGTCGTTGCCGGCGTACGAGTAAGGGTTCCCAGACCACGCAGCACCCAGGACCGGCGCGAGCGGGTCGACCGACAGGAAGCCCCGCGCCGCAGGGTCGTACACGCGGGCCCCGAGCCACTCCAGCCCCGCGACGGACACCCCACCGGAGCCGGTCAAGGTCACCCCCGCGGGTAGCCGGACGTCGGTGACGGTAGCGAGCGCAGCCCACGGGTCCGCAGCATCGGTCGCGCGAGCACTGCGCCAAGCGGGCTGCGTCACGGCATCGCCGATGGCGGTGACACCACCGGGCAGATCGAGCAGCGACGTCTCGGCGATGCTGATGAGTGACGGCACGACCGCGGCGGAGTCCCACCAGGCGGCGACCCCACCCACCTCGGCGAGCTCTCCGAGCGCGTCGACCCAGACGTCGAGCCGACCGGTCTCGGCGTACGAAGCGTCGCGGTCGACGACGGCAGCGAGGTACCCCAGATCGGACCATGCGTACTCGGTGGTCGAACCATCGGCTGCGGTCCGCCGGATGCGGCGGCCGAGACCGTCGTGGACGTACTCGGTGCGGCCGGCCTCGGTGGTCGTCGCGATGAGCTGTCCGGCAGCGTCGTACTCGTGGCGCGTCTCGACACCGCCGACGGTCTCGGCGACGAGTCGCCCACCGTCGTCGTAGGCCCACGTCGAGTCCCCGGCGCGCACGAGCTGTCCGGCGGCGTCGTACTCGTACGACACCGCTCCCGACGGTCCGTCGACGGCGGTGATCCGCGCATCGGCATCGCGCTCGATCCGCGTGCTGGTGGCACCGTCGAGCGTGATCGAGGTGTGCGCCACGAGGGCGCCACCCTCGTACGACCACGACTGCACCAGGTCGCCCGTGGCTGCCTGGATGATCCGGCCCGAGGCGTCGTAGGAGAACGTGCCCGCAGCGGCGCCGTCACGGTCCACCCCGACGACCCGGCCGACGGCGTCGCGACGGTAGGTGGTGCGGGTGCCGTTCGGGTCGACCCGAGCAGTGCGGTTGCCGTCGGCGTCGTACTCCCACGCGACGGACTGGCCGCCGCGGGCACGACGGACGAGCAGGCCCCGGCGGTCGTGCTGCAGCTCGTGCTCGATCGTTCGACCGGCGCCACGAGTGTGGTCCGACACGACGACGGTGCGGTGGACGGCGTCGCGGGTGATCTCCGACTGCACAGCACCGTCGACGAGCACGGCCCGCTGGCGGCCGGCTGCGTCGTACGTCCACTCGGTGGTGTGGCCGTCGGGATCCGTCTGACGGATCTGGCGACCGGCCGGGTCGTAGGCCGCCGTGATGGTCCGTCCGAGCGGGTCGGTGACGGCGACCACGCGGTCGGCGGCGTCGTACTCCCGTCGAGTGGTGCCGCCGGCAGGGTCGGTGATCGTCACCAGGCGCCCGCGCTCGTCGTACTCGAACGAGGTGACCCCGTCGAGACCGTTGACGACCTGGATCAGCTGCCCGGCGGCGTCGTAGCGGAACCGACGACGGCCGAAGCGTGCGTCGTGGCTGGAGACGAGCCTCCCGGCCTGGTCGTACCGGAACCGCGCGGTGCCGGAACCCGGAGTCGTCTGTGTGACCACGCGTCCGACAGGGTCGTACGTGACCTCCTCGACCTCGCCGGTGGGCAGGGTCCGGGCCACGACTCGGGAGTCCGCGTCGTAGGTGAGCGTCGTCCGCGCCCCCGCGGCGTCGGTGGCTGCGGCGGGACGCCCGCAGGCGTCGTACTCGTACGTGGAGCGCGCGCCGGAGGGGGCGACCAACGCGACGACGCGACCGGCGAGGTCACGCTCGAGCCGTGTCAGGCCGCCTTCACCGTCGACGAGTTCGACGGGACGACCGGCGGCGTCGTAGGTGACGAGTTCGGAACCGGTCTCGTCAGACGTGGACTCAACGGGTCGGCCGTACTCGTCGAACCGGACGGTCGCGGTGTCGAAGGCGTCGCGCAGCGTCGCGACGCCGGTCGCGACGTCGTCCGAGAACTCCTGACGGACGCCCGTCGGGTCGACGGTCGCCGTCAGCTCGCCGACGACGTCGTACTCGCGACGCCAGGTCGCGCCGACGGGGTCGGTGACGGCCTGGAGGCGCGACAAGGCGTCGTGCGCGAACGTCCAGACCGCGCCGCCCGGCAATGCGAGCTCCGCCAGGTTCCCCTGGTCGTCGAACGTCCGCGAGACGCGGCGACCCAGCGGGTCGGTCGTGGTCGCGAGCTCGCCGTTGGGGGCGTACTCGAGCGTCGTGCGTGCTCCGAGCGGGTCCGTGATCGCGGCGATTCGGGCACCCGAGGTGTACTCGAAGCGCCAGACTGCTCCGTCGGCGTCGCGTCGTTCGACGAGGAGCCCGGCTGCGTCGTAGCGGTACTCGCTCCGTGCGCCGGAGGGGCTGATCGCGGCGACCGGGTGCCCGGCTGCGTCGCGCTCGATCCGAGCGGTGTCGCCGACGGCGTTGGTGGTCGAGACGAGCTCACCGAACGCGTCGTGGGAAAGCGTCAGGACCACGCCGGTCGGGTCGACGACGTGGTTGAGGGAGCCGTCCTGCCAGGTCAGCTCCGTCCGGCCGCCGACCGGGTCGACGATGACCGACGGGTCGCGATCGTCGCCCACGTACTCGTAGGTGACGACGGCACCGGCCTCGGTGACGACCGTCGTCACGCGGTCCTGGTCGTCGTACCCGTAGGTCAGGTCGCCGCCGGAGGGCGTGACGGTCCGGGTCTTCCGGCCGCGGTCGTCGTACGCGTGGACGGTCACCGACCCGTCGCGCTCGGTCGCCGACACCAGGTTGCCGTGCCGGTCGTAGCTCATCGACTGGCGTCGGTCGTCGGAGTCGATGACCCCGACCAGACGCCCCTTGGCGTCGGCGATGTAGGAGTTCGACCGCGAGCCGTCGTGGTCCGACACCACCGTGACGCGGCCGGGCAGGTACGCGAAGCGCACGGTACGGCCGTGCGGGCTGATCTGTTCGACCACGCGACGCTGGTCGTCGTAGGTGTTGTCGACCTCGACGACGCCGGCCGCACTCGTGACCGTCGTGATCAGGTCGTCGTCGTTCCAGCCGTAGGTCCGGGTGCCGACGGCGTCGGTCACCGAGACGAGTCGGCCGCGATCGTCGTACCCGTACTCGACCCGGCGGCCGTCGGAGGCGCGGAGCACCCCCACCCGGCCGTCGACGTGGTCGACGTCGATCGAGCGACCGCGCTCGTGCACCAGACGGACGACGACGTCGTCGGCGTCCCGCTCGACGCGGACCGCGGTACCCGCGCCGCCGCGCTGTCCGAGCCACAGCCCGGACGGTGAGAAGTCGATGCGTTCGCCCTGGTTGTCGCGGACGACGAGCCGGTCGCCCTCGTCCGCGAGCCAGCGGTTCTCGCCGACGCCACGGGCCCAGCCGTCTCCGTCGCGCGGGAAGCGGACCTGGCGGCCGTCGGCGCCGACGAACGACGCACCTTCGTCGTCGAGGAGCAGGCGGATCTCGAGGATCGACGCCCACCCCGGTCCGAAGAGCCCGACGTGCTGGTCGAGGGAGTTGTACATGCGGGTCACCTGCAACGCCGCAGATGCACCGGTGAACGCCAGGTCGAGCTCCGGCTCGAGGAAGTTGCCCGTCGTGGTGTTCACCGGGTCCATCGAGAAGCCGGTGGTGGGCTGAGCGCCGTAGGCGGTCGGCGGCTCGAACTGCAGATCGGTGCGGGTCTGCGAGACGCCGGCCGCGGCGAGCGCGGCTGCGAGCGCAGCATCGGAGACCGTGGAAACGGCTCCTTCGCCCCCGGCAGCCGCGAAGGCGTCGGCGATGGTGGTCGCCCACCTGACGTCCTGGTCGTTGGCATCGAGCCACTTGTCGAAGGCCGTCACGAGGCCGTCGGCGTTGATCGTCCCCCACGAGCACTTGGTCGCGAAGTCGGAGAGTTTTCCGCGCAGGGCGGCAGGCTTCCCGGAGAGGGCGCTGTTGAGTGCCTTCGACCCGGTGGCGAACGACCGGAGGTCCTCCGGCTTGGCCGAGGAGGTCCCGCCGCCACCGCCACCACCCGCACCGGGGTTCGGGGTCTGGCGTGGGGTCGACTTGGCACTCGCCGGCGCGAAGGTCGGCGGGTCTTCGTGCTCGACCTTGGGCGGCTCGGGTGCCCCGGCGACCTTGTCGTGCACCCACTCGAAGAAGTTCCGATCACCGTTCTCGGCGTACCAGTCGCGGGCGGTCTTGCGACGGGCGTTCTCGCGCTCGGCGGCCGCCTTCATCTCGTCGACCCAGCCAGCGACGGTGCGGAGATTCGTGGCGATGTCCTCGGCGTCGCTCTTCGCGGTACCGGCGTTCTGCGCGAAGAGCTCCGAGAAGTGCCCGCGGAAGTCTTGCGAAGCGGTGTTGACGTAGGACTGCCGTGAACCGGCCTGCCCCTCGATCGACTCGGCCGCGCCGTTCAGCGCCGTGCTGAGCGCATCGGCCGTGCCGTTGTCGAACTTGACCGGCTCGTTGCCGTGCAGGTCCACCATGGTTCATCCCCCGAGATCGTGCTGGTCGTGCTGGTGAAGCGGCCCCACCGACCGCGAACGCCCGGGCCGCCGCGACTGCGACGGTCCGGGCGGGAACAGGCTGGTGCTTACGCGCCGCCACCTGCGGTGAAGATGTCCTGCGAGATCTTGTCGAGCTGGGTGCGGAGCTGCTCGAGCTCGGTCTTCGCCTTGTCGAGAGCAGCCTTGGTCTCCGGCCAGGTGGACCCGCGGAACGTCGCCGCGAGCGGGCCGTCCCAGACGTTCGAGTCGGACAGGATCCGGCCCTGGGCGTCGAGCTGCGAGATCTGGTCGGTGAAACCACCGTTGATGATCGACTGGACCTGACGGATGGCGGTCTTGGCCTGCTCGGTCGAAAGGACACGCGACATGATGAACCTCTTTCATTCGTAGCTGCACCCCCGCGCAGTGGAATCCCCCCGGAGGCTCTGACACGGCCCACCATACCCACGAAGCCGGGGAGATGTCACCGTCCGCATACCGTGACGTTTCCTCCACACACCGACGGTTCACCACGGGTTTCCACAGCGGCCACCGAGGCCCCTCCGACCGTGGGGGCCGGGTGGCAGGATGTGGGGATGGACACCGAACCGCAGCTCGACGGCGAATCCGTCGCACCCGACCTCGACGACTTCGACGAGGTCGTCGAGATCGAGCACGAGTCGCTGCCGACGGACCGCTACTTCGACCGTGAGCTCAGCTGGCTGCGGTTCAACCAGCGCGTGCTCGAGCTCGGTGAAGACCGCACGCAGCCCCTGCTGGAGCGTGCAAACTTCCTGGCGATCTTCGCGTCCAACCTCGACGAGTTCTTCATGGTCCGCGTCGCCGGCCTGAAGCGCCGCATCGACACCGGCATCGCCGTCCCGACCAACGTCGGCCGTGCCCCCAGTGACGTGCTGCGGGACATCGCGAAGAAGGCCCACGAGCTGCAGGACCGGCACGCCCAGGCGTTCATCGGGTCGCTCAAGCCGGACCTCGATGCCGCGGGCATCCACATCGAGCACTGGTCCGACCTCGACGAGGCCGACCGCCAGCGGATGCGGGAGTACTTCAATGAGCAGATCTTCCCGGTGCTCATGCCCCTGGCCGTCGACCCGGCGCACCCGTTCCCCTACATCTCCGGGCTCTCGCTGAACCTGGCCGTGCGGGTCCGCAACCCGAAGTCGCAGCGGCAGGAGTTCGCGCGCCTCAAGGTGCCGCAGAACTTCTCCCGCTTCATCAAGCTCCCCGACGACAACTCCGGCCGGATGCGGTTCATCCCGCTCGAAGACCTCATCGCGAACCACCTCGACGACCTGTTCCCCGGCATGGAGGTCCTCGAGCACCACGTGTTCCGTGTGACCCGCAACGAGGACGTCGAGATCGAGGAGGACGAGGCCGAGAACCTCATCCAGGCCCTCGAACGTGAGCTGCTGCGCCGCCGGTTCGGTCCGCCGATCCGCCTCGAGATCACCGAGGACATGGACCCGGTGACCCTCGATCTGCTCGTCCGCGAACTCGACATCACCGAAGAAGAGGTCTTCCGGCTGCCGTCGCCGCTCGACCTGGGCGGCCTGTTCGAGATCGCGAAGATCAGCCGTCCTGACCTGCACTACCCGAAGCACGTGCCGACGACCCCGGTGCAGTTCCAGCCGGGCGAGCCGAACACGAAGCCCGACCTGTTCCGTGCGATCAAGGCGAACGACGTCCTGGTCCACCACCCCTACGAGTCCTTCGCCACGAGCGTGCAGGCGTTCCTCGAGCAGGCGGCCGCCGACCCGAACGTCCTGGCGATCAAGCAGACGCTCTACCGCACCTCCGGGGACAGCCCCATCGTCGAGGCGCTCATCGACGCCGCGGCAGCCGGCAAGCAGGTCCTCGCGCTGGTCGAGATCAAGGCGCGCTTCGACGAGCAGAACAACATCACCTGGGCCCGGAAACTCGAGAAGGCCGGTGTCCACGTGGTCTACGGCCTGGTGGGGCTGAAGACGCACTCGAAGCTGGTGCTCGTCATCCGACAAGAGGGCGGGACGCTCAAGCACTACAGCCACATCGGCACGGGCAACTACAACCCGAAGACCTCGCGCATCTACGAGGACATGGGCCTCTTCACCTCGGACGACACCGTGGGCAAGGACCTGACCCGCCTGTTCAACGAGCTGTCCGGCTACGCCATCGAGAAGAAGTTCAAGCGCCTGCTCGTGGCACCGCTGCACCTGCGGAAGGGCCTGCTCAAGCGCATCCAGACCGAGGCGGCGAACGCCCGTGCCGGCAAGCCCTCGGGGATCCGGATCAAGGTCAACTCGATGGTCGACGAGCAGATCATCGACGCGCTGTACCTGGCGAGCCAGGCCGGGGTGCCGATCGACATCTGGGTGCGCGGCATCTGTTCGCTCAAGCCGGGGATGGAAGGCGTCAGCGACACCATCCGCGTGCGGAGCATCGTCGGGCGGTACCTCGAGCACTCCCGTGCCTTCGCGTTCCACAACGACGGGGACCCGGCGGTCTTCATCGGCAGCGCCGACATGATGCACCGCAACCTCGACCGTCGCGTCGAGGCGCTCGTGCGGCTGGTGGCCCCGGACCACATCAACGAGATCCAGGAGATGTTCGACCTGGCGATGGCCGACACCGCCAGCTCGTGGCACCTGGAGTCCGACGGCGAGTGGACGCGGCACTCCACCGACGATGCGGGCCGTCCGCTCGAGGACGTGCAGAATGTGACCATGCGGAAGATCTCGGCCCGGAAGCGCTCGACTCGGTGAGCGGCGGTCCCTCGGGCCCCGTCGTCGCTGCGGGTGCGGTCGTCTGGCGCGAACAGGACGGCACACCCCTCGTGCTGCTCATCCACCGCGACCACCACAAGGACGTCTCCCTGCCCAAGGGCAAGGTGGACCCGGGCGAGGCCGTCCCGACGACCGCCGTGCGCGAGATCGACGAGGAGACCGGCTACCGCGTCCACCTCGGCGCACCGCTCGGCACCGCCGAGTACGTGCTGCCGAACGGCCGCGACAAGGTCGTGCACTACTGGTCGGCCCGGGTCTCGGCCAAGGAGTACGCCCGCGCCGGTGCATTCGTCCCGAACCACGAGGTCGCCGCAGTCGAGTGGGTCACGATCGACGACGCCCGCAACCGCCTGACGTACGAGCGGGACGTCGCGATCCTCGACCGGTTCGCCGAACGCGCCGCCGCCGGGCAGCACCGCACGTTCGCCCTGATCACCCTGCGCCACGCCAAGACGGTGCCCGGCTCGGACTGGGACGGCCCCGACGCCACCCGTCCGCTGCTGCCGGTCGGCCGCTCGCAGGCCAAGGCCGCCGCCGCACCGGTCGCGGCGTTCGGCCCGAAGAAGATCGTGAGCAGCACGGCAGCGCGGTGCCTCGCGACCGTCGAACCGCTGTCCGCCGCGACGAAGCTCGGGGTCTCGAGCACCCCCGACATCAGCCAGGACGCCCACGACCGCGGAGCCGCAGACGTCAAGGGCGTCGTCCGGCGCCGGCTCGACAAGGGCAAGACCGCTGTGTTGTGCTCGCACGGCCCGGTGCTGCCCGACATCATCGCCCGGATCGCCACCGCGACCGCCGACGACTCCGGCCGCTTCGACCTGCGCCGCGCCGCGATGCTGTCCGTCGGGGACTTCTCCGTCATGCACATCGCCGGGGACACCCTCGTCGCGGTCGAGACGCACCGCAACACGATCCCGGCGTAGCCAGCCACCGCCGGGCCGCAGCGCCACCGCACCGCAGCGCCACGCACCACAGCGCCGGACCGCAGCGGACGCGCTCGGAACCCGGCCACACGACGGGGGCGCGCCGCGCCCGGGAACGCGATCCGGGCCTCCCGACCGCTCGTCCGCGACCATGCGTGCGCATCTTCCGAACGAGCGCACAGTGCCCCCGATCCTGCTCCCCGCGCGGAGGCGGCGCACGCCGCCCCGACGTCGACAACCCCTCGTTCACCTTCCGTTCACCAGCGGGGGTGATTGCGGTCACCTCGCGTCCCTACAGTCGCTCCCGGGTCGGCACCGGCCCAGGGACCGCAGTGGTCCCACTGCATTCCATTCCCGAAGGGACCCCTGTGAACATCAAGCGAATCGGTTCGATCGCAGCAATCGCGATCGCCGGCGCAGTCGTGCTCTCCTCGTGCGCGGCGAACGAGGACGCGGGCAGCACCGAGTCCTCCTCCACCAGCGGCAGCGACTACTCGAAGCTCTCCGGCACCCTGACCGGCTCCGGCTCGTCGGCACAGCAGACCGCGCAGGCCACCTGGGCCGCCGGTTTCCAGAACGAGGCCTCGGGCGTCACGGTGAACTACACCCCGGACGGCTCTGGCGCCGGCCGCGAGAACTTCATGTCGGGTGCCGCGGACTTCGCCGGTTCCGACGCCGCGCTGAAGGACGAGGAGCTCTCGGGCACCTTCGAGTCCTGCAAGGCGGACACCAAGGGCATCGACATCCCCGTCTACATCTCCCCGATCGCGATCGCGTACAAGGTGGACGGCGTCAGCGACCTGACCCTCGACGCGAAGACCATCGCGGGCATCTTCTCGGGCAAGATCACCAAGTGGGACGACTCGCAGATCGCCGACCTGAACAAGGACGCGAAGCTGCCGGACGCCGACATCACGGTCGTCCACCGCTCCGACGACTCGGGCACCACGCAGAACTTCTCGGAGTACGTCTCCGCGAACGCCTCGGACGTCTGGACCGAAGAGCCCAGCCAGACCTTCCCGTACTCGGTCGGTGACAGCGCGAAGGGCACCTCCGGTGTCGCCTCCGCGATGGGCAACGCCACCAACGCCATCACCTACATCGACGACTCCGGTGCGGGTGACCTCGACCGCGCGAAGCTGATGGTCGGCGACAAGGCGACCGAGCTCTCGGCCGACGGTGCCGCGCAGGTCGTCGCCGACTCGAAGATCGCGACCGGCCGTGAGGACAACGACCTCGCGATCGACATCGACCGCAAGGACACCGCTGACGGTGCCTGGCCGCTGGTCCTCGTCTCCTACGCCATCGCGTGCCAGGAGTACAAGGACGCCGACAAGGCCGAGCTCGTGAAGGGCTACCTCGACTACGTCGTCTCGAGCGCCGCTCAGGACGCCGCTGCCAAGGAGGCCAAGTCGGCCGCCCTCTCCTCCGACCTCGCGTCGAAGGCCAAGGACGCGGTCGCTTCCATCAAGTAAGGCCCCCTGAGCGCCCGGACGCCGGTCCCACCCACCTGACCGGCGTCCGGGCACTCAGCCGTCCAGGACCACCCCGCCCGGACGCGCACCACCACCCCAGAACCCGTCGCCTCCCCCGGCGTTCCTCCGACAGGAGTACCCCATGACGACCGCACCGGCCCAGCCAGGGGCCACCGTCACCCCGATCAAGCCGAAGGCCGTCGTCCGTGTCGGCGACCGCGTCTTCTCCGCAGCCTCGGTCATCGCCGGCGGCCTCATCCTCTTCGTGCTCGTGCTCGTCGCCGCGTTCCTCGTCTGGCAGAGCATCCCGGCCTTCTCCGCCAAGGTCGGCGAGCTGCCGGGCAAGGCCACGAACTTCTGGGACTTCGTCGGCCCCCTGGTCTTCGGTACCGTCTGGTCCGCGCTCATCGCGCTCGTGATCGCCGTGCCGCTGTCCCTCGGGATCGCCCTGTTCATCTCGCACTTCGCGCCGCGTCGACTCGCGCCCGTCCTCGGCTACGTGATCGACCTGCTGGCCGCGGTGCCGTCGGTCGTCTACGGCCTCTGGGGCATCGCCGTGCTGGCGCCCCTGGTGAAGCCGTTCTACGTGTTCCTGAACGAGTACCTCGGCTGGTTCCCGCTGTTCTCCGGCCAGGTGTCCGGCACCGGCCGCACGATCCTGACCGCGTCGATCGTCCTCGCCGTCATGGCGATCCCGATCATGACCGCGGTCATGCGTGAGATCTTCCTGCAGGCCCCGACCCTCAACGAGGAAGCGGCCCTGGCACTCGGCGCGACCCGCTGGGAGATGATCCGCCTGTCGGTCCTGCCGTTCGCGAAGTCCGGCATCGTGTCGGCGATCATGCTCGGCCTCGGTCGTGCGCTCGGCGAGACGATGGCGATCGCGCTGGTGCTGTCGGTCTCGACGAACGTCACGTTCCAGATGCTGACGTCGCAGAACCCCTCGACGATCGCCGCGAACATCGCCCTGCAGTTCGCCGAGGCATCCGGTACGGCACTGAACGCGCTCATCGCCTCGGGTCTGATCCTCTTCGTCATCACCCTGGTCATCAACATGCTCGCGCGGTACATCGTCCGCAGCCGAGTCAGCTGAGAGGTCGCACCCGATGTCCCTCGCGCTCCGTCAGACCGGCACCGCCGGCAACGTCTACGCCAACGGCAAGCTGCACGCCTCCGTCCCGTGGCTGCTGCTCGTCGGCAGCTGGGTCGCCCTCGTCCTGGTCTTCGCCCTGCTCAACGCCGGTGGCGCCGTCAAGGACTTCAACATCGTGGCCGCGATCTTCCTCGGCACGGTCCTGTTCGACGTCCTCATCGTCGTCATCTCGCGCATCGTGGAGGGCGGCCGCAAGGCGGTCGACCGCCTGGTCACCTCGCTCGTCGTCACGGCGTTCGTCATCGCGGTCCTGCCGCTCGTGTCGCTGCTCTGGACGGTCATCGCCAAGGGCGTCGCCCGCTTCGACGCGAACTTCTTCTCGTACTCGATGCGCGGGGTCATCTCCGAGGGCGGCGGCGCGGTCCACGCCCTGATCGGCACGCTCGAGATCACGCTGTTCGCGGCGCTCATCTCGGTGCCGATCGGCCTGCTCACCTCGATCTACCTGGTCGAGTACGGTCGCGGCGCACTGGCGAAGGGCATCACGTTCTTCGTCGACGTCATGACGGGCATCCCGTCGATCGTCGCCGGTCTGTTCGCCTACGCGCTCTTCGCGCTGTTCCTCGGCCCGGGTGCCCGCTTCGGCCTGGTCGGCTCCGTCGCGCTGTCGGTGCTGATGATCCCGATCGTCGTGCGCTCCACCGAAGAGGTGCTGAAGATCGTACCGATGGAACTCCGCGAGGCCTCGTACGCCCTCGGGGTGCCGAAGTACCTCACGATCCTCAAGGTCGTGCTCCCCACCAGCCTCGCCGGCATCACCACCGGTGTCATGCTCTCGATCGCCCGCGTCATCGGTGAGACCGCCCCGCTGCTCGTCACGGCCGGCTTCACCGCGAGCATGAACTACAACCTGTTCCGTGACCCGATGATGACCCTGCCGGTGTACGCGTACACGCAGTACTCGCAGCAGGGCGCCAACCCGGTGCCGTTCGTCGACCGGGCCTGGACCGCGGCCCTGGTGCTCATCCTGATCGTGATGCTGCTCAACCTGCTCGCCCGGTTCATCACCCGTCTCTTCGCCCCCAAGCTCAGCCGCTGACCCTCCGCCCCCGCGGAACCAGCGACACCACCCACCCAGAAGGATCAACGTGTCCAAGCGCATCGAGGTCGACGGCCTCAACGTCTACTACTCGAAGTTCAAGGCGGTCGAGGGTGTCGACATCACCATCGAGCCCCGCACCGTCACGGCCTTCATCGGCCCGTCGGGCTGCGGCAAGTCCACCTTCCTCCGCACCCTGAACCGCATGCACGAGGTCATCCCCGGCGCATGGGTCGAGGGCTCGGTCAAGATCGACGGCGACGACCTGTACGGCGCCGGCGTCGACCCCGTGCTCGTCCGTCGTCAGGTCGGCATGGTCTTCCAGCGTCCGAACCCGTTCCCCACGATGTCGATCCGCGACAACGTGCTGGCGGGTGTGAAGCTGAACAACAAGCGCGTCTCGAAGTCCGAGGCCGACGACATCGTCGAGCGCTCGCTGCAGGGTGCGAACCTGTGGAACGAAGTCAAGGACCGCCTCGACAAGCCCGGTATGGGTCTGTCCGGTGGGCAGCAGCAGCGTCTCTGCATCGCCCGCGCAATCGCGGTCGAGCCGGACGTGCTCCTGATGGACGAGCCCTGCTCGGCCCTCGACCCGATCTCGACCCTGGCCATCGAGGACCTGATCGAGGACCTCAAGAAGGAGTTCACGATCGTGATCGTGACCCACAACATGCAGCAGGCGTCGCGGGTCAGCGACAAGACGGCGTTCTTCAACATCGCCGGCACCGGCGCCCCGGGCAAGCTCATCGAGTTCGACGACACCGCGACGATGTTCTCGAACCCGTCCGTGCAGGCCACCGAGGACTACGTCTCGGGTCGCTTCGGTTGATCGGCATCCGTCCGTCGCGCTGACGGACTGCCTGGAGGCCCGGTGCACGTCCGCCACGGACGCGCACCGGGCCTCCGTGGTCACGCCGGAGCGCCGGCAGCGTGCCGAGGCGGACGCGGAACGACGAAGCCGCTGTCGTGGGACAGCGGCTTCGTCGTTCTGCGTCGGTGGCGGTCCAGCGGGACCGCCGAGGCGTCACGCCGTGGTGGTGGGGACCGCCATGATCGGCGAGGTGGTCGGCTGCTCGGAACCGCCCTCGGGCTCGACCGTCATGCCGATCGTCGCGCCCTCGGACATCGCACCCTTGAGCACAGCGGAGTGCACACCGTCGGCCGCACCGTCGACCAGGCCAGCCGACTTGATGGTGCCGCCCTGCTCCTCGGAGCCGATGTACCAGAGCTCGTACGTCTTGCCCTTCGGCGCCTGTTCGACACCGTCGAGGATCACCGCGGACTTGCCGAGGTCGTTCGACCACACGACCGTCGCGGATCCGCCGCCCGCGACCTTGGTCGTGGTGCGCTGGAAGTCCGAGGCTGCGTAGATGCGGTCGAGGCCGCTCGAGGCCTGCGTGGTGCCGGTGCCTGACCCGTTCGGGTCGAAGATCGACCCGACGCCGAGTCCGCCGAAGAAGACCGCGGCGACGGCGGCTGCGGCCGTCAGCATGACCGTCGGACGCTGGAACCAGCGGCGGCGGGCCTCGGACGATGCCCGGCCACCGGCGGTGGGACCGTCGGCGATCGAGGCGACGTGCCCGGCGGGCTCGGGACGGGCCTCCTGGACGGAGGTGGTCCCGGCGACCGGGGTCTGGTCGACCGTCGTGTCGGCGAGGGGTGCGGCCTGGGGGGTCGTGGCGATCTGGGCCAGCAGCGACGCCTTGAGCGACGCGGGGGGCTCGATCGGTGCGACGGCGTAGGCGAGCTGCAGCGCGGTCTCGCGCAGCGAGTCGTTCTCGGCCTGCAGCTCGGGGGACGTCCGGAGGGCGTCCTCGAGGAGTGCGCGCTCGTCGTCGGACAGCGCGTCGAGTGCGTGGGAACCCGTCATCAGTGCGGGGTCGTCGTGGCGTTCGGTCATGAGGTCACCCCCATCTCGTCTCGGAGTCGGATCATCCCGTCACGGAGACGGGTCTTGACGGTGCCGATGGGGACACCGAGGTGTTCGGCCATCTCGCTGTGCGAGTAACCGCCGTAGTACGCGAGTTGCACGGCCTGCCGCTGGAACTCGGTGAGCTTCGCCAGCGCTCGGCCGACGCGCTCGTGCTCGATGCGGATCTCGACGGACTCGGAGACCTGGTCGAACCCGGCCTCGAGGTCGCGGATGCCGATCTTGGTGTCGCGGTCGTGCGACGACTGCGAGGCACGGACCCGGTCGACCGCTCGGCGGTGGGCCATGGTGAGGACCCAGCTGGCGGCCGTGCCGCGCTTCCGGTCGAAGCGGGTGGCCTGCTGCCAGACCTCCAGGAAGACCTCCTGCGTGACCTCTTCCGACTGCGCGCGGTCCCGGAGGAGTCGCGTGATCAGACCGAGGACCCGACCGGAGAGTGCGTCGTAGAGGTCCGCGAAGGCGGCTTGGTCACCGGCGGCGACCCGGGCGAGGAGGTCGTCCGGCGATGCCTGAGCTGGCTCTGACGAGCTCCAGCGTTCGGTGTCGCTATCCACAAGGGCAAGCATTGCAGGTTTCCCTCCTCTCGGTTGCTTTCGTTGACCAGGCGGTGAGCACGAAGCCCCCGCATGGGCGATCGAGACGAGGGGCCGGCGTGACCCACAGGGAATTGACCGGCGGTGCCGGTCCGGGTCACACCGGGCCTCTCGCTTCGTGACGGGCATTCCGTCCGTCACGCAGATGATTCGGCGCGGTCCCCGCTGTGGATTGGATGGGGGTCGGCATTTCTCGGCGGGATGGGCGCGGCGGGTCGGCACAGGGGGGCGCGGGCACACTCGGCACGCGCGCGGGCACGCCCGGGCCGGTTCTGTCCACCATGAGTGAACAGGGTCGAGTGATCAGCCGACGTCTCGTAGACTTGGTGTCGCCGGGCCGCAGCAAGCCCCGGGCTCCAAAATTCGCCGCTTCGAGCGGCCTCGCGCCGAGAGGCGCTTCTGCGGCCCGGTCTTTCTCTGCCTTCAGCGCTCGGCCTGGAGGCCCGGTGCGGGTCCGCCCCGCCGCTCGCTCAAGCCAGGCTGTCGCGGCGCCAGAGCGCCGCCGCCTCGGTCAGGTCGGCCGCCAGCTCCGTCAGGCGGAGCGCCCGCGTCGTGAGTTCGCTCGCCCGCTCGGACGCCACCAGGTCGGACTCGTCCGCCACGGCGGTCGCGCCGGCGGCGGTCAGACGGCAGAACGACGCCCCGCGGTCGAGCGCCACCGCGAGGTCGCCCGTGTACAGGCCGTGCAGGATGCGGTCGGCGAGCGTCAGGATCTCGGCCGGGCCCGTCGGCTCCTCGACACCCGCGACCGCCTGGTCGATCGTGCCGATCTGCGCCGTGCCCCGTTCGAACAGGTACGCGATCTCCTCCGGGTTCTGCCGGATCACGATGCGGACCAGGTACACCCGCCAGAGCGCCCCCGGCAGGGTGTGCGCCCCGACCCGTGCCCACAGTTCCGCGATGGCGTCGATGCCGTGCACGTCGGTGTAGGTGACGAGTCGCTCGACCACGGCCGGGTCCGGGTCCTCGCGCACCCGGTGCAGCAGGGCGTTCGCGGTCTCGTGCGCGACACGGTTCACGAGCGCCGGGTCCTCACCGCCCTGGATGGCAGCGAACTCGGCGTCGGTGAAGTGGACGGGACGGTGGTGATCGCGAGGCACCGCAGCAGTGTAGGCGCGGCCGGTGACACGCCCGCATCCCGTTCGCCCAGAACGCAACGGCTGCGCCACGCGTACCGTGTTGCGGCAGGGAGGCGCTCCTCCCTGCACGTGAAGGAGAGGATCTTCCATGAACGCCCTGCTCATCATCCTGGCTGTGATCGCAGTCATCCTGCTGTTCGTCGGTGGGTTCGCCGCGAGCCTGAAGTTCCTGCTCTACGTCGGCATCGTGCTGCTGATCATCGCGGTCATCGCGTGGCTGCTGCGGACGCTCACCGGACGCCGGGGCTGACCCGAACCGACGGTTCTGCTCCCGAGGCCCTCACCCGCTAGCCTTGCGGGTGAGGGCCTCTAGCTCAGTTGGTAGAGCACCGGACTTTTAATCCGAGGGTCGTGGGTTCGAGCCCCACGGGGCCCACACCACACCTTCCTGAACGCCGGCTTTTCATCCGAGGGTCGTGGGTTCGAGCCCCACGGGGCCCACCCCTCCCGGCCTGCCTTCACAGACTCCGCCTCGCCGCTTGTCTAGAATGCGACGGATGGGCCGACGATCGCAGCGCGAGCGGCCGGGCACCCCCACCGGCCCGGCGACGATGCGCCGACGCCGCCGGAAGCTGGTGCCGGCACTCGCCCTCGGGGCGATGGCACTCGGGGTCTCCGGACTCCTGCTGATCCTGCCGAGCGTCTCGAGTGCCTGCCAGCCGGTGTCCTCGTCGACCTCGGCCTCGGCCGTCGCTGCCCCCGGCGTCTCGGCCGACCGCGTCGCCGCGGCGATCGAGCCCGGGTCACGCGTCCTGATCGTGGGCGACTCGTACACCTCGGGTCGGGGCTCGGCCAGCGGGCTCCGCGGCTGGGCGCAGGACCTCAGCGAGGACCGCGGGTGGACGGCCAAGATCGACGGGTACCCGGGCACGGGCTACGTCGACACCGGACGGACCGGTTCGTCGCACTACACGTACGGGCCACGCCTCGAGCGGCACGCCTCGTTCGACCCCCAGCTCGTGATCGTGCAGGGCAGCCAGAACGACTGGCTCGTCGACGCGGACACCCTCCGCGCCACCGTCGAGCGGACCCTCCGCACGGCGCAGCAGACCTGGCCGGACGCCGTCGTCGTCGCGCTCGGCCCGTCAGCACCGCTGCCGTGGGCGAACTCGACCGTCGGCGTCGCCGCGTCGGTCTCCGCGGGTGCCGCCGCCGCCGGCGTGCCCTACGTCGACGCCCTCGCCGGCAGGTGGTTCACGTCGACCAACAGCCCGGGGTACTCCGCCGTCGACGGCGGACACCCGAACGACGCCGGCTACCAGTACCTGGCGGACCGCGTCAGCGAATCCCTCGACGCCCTCGCCGCGCCCGTCGGCAGCGCACGCTGCGTCTGAGGAAGATCACCCACTCCTGGATGGGGTACAACCCGTCCCCAGCGGGCTCATGGCAGATCCCCTGCCCACCACAGCCCGCCCTCAGCGGACTGTTGGGCTGCCGCCGATAGTGTCGTTCCCGGATCCGATCACCGGATCCTGCAGCACAGCACCACCACGAACGAACGGGGTACACCGTGATCGAGCCCATCGAAGCCACGCAGACCAGCACCACCGGTGACGCGCGCCGCATCGTCGAGCTCGCAGCAGCGACCAACACGACGATGAGCAACGAGCTCCTGCTCGACACGCTCCGCCGCAACGCCCAGGTCACGACCCGCCACATCCGCAAGGACTTCATCGAGGTCGCGACGGCCACCGCCGTCCTCGGCTACGTCTGCCGGCAGCGCAAGGACTTCATCGCGCTCCGTGGCGACGACCCGGCGTGGGCGCACGAGGTCGGCCGGTACGCGACCGAGTCCCTCGCGGTCGAGGCACTCCGGATGCGCCGCGGCTGACGCCCGGCGTCCGACGCGAACACAGAAGGCCCCGCCGGTGTCCGGCGGGGCCTTCCTCGTGTCGGCGGTGCACGCCGACCGGATCCTCAGGACCAGACGCGACGGATCCCCCACGAACCGGTCCAGGTCTCGTCCGGCTCGAGCCAGC
This sequence comes from Curtobacterium sp. BRB10, assembly GCF_031844325.1. NCBI lineage: Bacteria > Bacillati > Actinomycetota > Actinomycetes > Micrococcales > Microbacteriaceae > Curtobacterium > Curtobacterium sp. BRB10. The sequence continues at coordinate 473,737 of NZ_JAUZVA010000002.1, read as the reverse complement.
GCAGGCCCTCACCCGAGTTCAGGGCGTTCGCGGGCGCCGTCATCGGTTCGACCGCGACGGCCAGACCCTTCCCGTCGCCCCGCGGGTACTCGCGCGAGGTGAAGACCTGCACGTAGGGGAACGAGGCGTCCTGCCACAGCTCGACCCCGTCGCCCTCGGGCCCGTGCATCGTCGTGCGGCGGATCCCCTCGGCGTCCGGGGTGACGTCCGTGTACGCGGTGTCGAGGTCCGAGTCCCCGGCACGCCGCCCCTGGCGCAGGTCGTACGGCGTCCCCTCGACCGGCACCGAACCGTTCGGGACCTTCTGCTCGTCGACGGTGAAGGCGGTCGCGGCGTCGAGCGTGACGACCAGGTCGTCGGCGGGGGTGTCACCGGCGCGCAGGTACGGGTGCGCGCCGACGGCGAAGGGTGCGCGGACGCCCGAGCGGTTCGTGACCTCGTGCGTGACACGGATGCCGTCGTCGACGAGTTCGTGCAGCACGCGCGTCTCGAGCGTGAAGGGCCACCCGTGCTGCGGGTGGATCGTCGCTTCTTGCTGGATCGACGTCTCGGTCTGCGACACCACCCGGTACGGGGCGAACCGGAGCAGCCCGTGCGAGGCGTTGCCGTACTTCGGCTCCGAGATGTCGAGCTGCTGCCGCTCGCCGTCGAGCTCCCACACACCACCGGCGACGCGGTTCGGCCAGGGTGCCAGGACGATGCCGTTCGCCCCCGGCGGCTGCTCAGTCACGGGGAACGGCTCGGTGATGTCGAAGCCGGCGACGCGGAGCTCGCGGATGCCCGCGGCGACCTCGGTGACCACGGCTTCGACGACCCCGTCGGGGCCGGCGTGGTGGAGGCGGTACTGGCCACCCGTGGGTGCTGCGGTCATGGGGTGTTCTTCCTTCCGGCTGGTTCGGTGCGGTCCTCGCCGTCGGCGACGACCACCTGGGCCCCGGCCGCCCGGATCGTGGCGACCGCGGCGGCGTCGGCCCCGGCGGTGACGACGACGTCGATGTCCTCGAGCGCGCGGACGACCCCGATGTGGGCCCGGCCGAACTTCGACCCGTCCGCGACCACGACCGTACGCCGGGCCGTCGCCGCGAGCATCCGCTTGGCCTCGGTCTCGGGCAGGTTCACGTTCGTCAGGCCGTGGTCGACGTCGAGGCCGGTGCCACCGAGGAACACGACGTCCGCGGCGATCATCGGCAGGACCGCGCCGTTGAAGGGGGCGACGAGCGAGTGCTGCAGGGGCCGGAGGGTGCCGCCGGTGACGATCACGGTGAAGCGCGGGACAGCTCGCTCGAGCGCGAGCGCCGTGGTGAGGGAGTTCGTCACGACCGTGACGCCGGTGAGCTCGGTGCGCGCCACGAGGGCCTCGGCGACGGCGGCCGGCGTGGTGCCGACGTCGAGGACGACGCACTCCCCCGGGCGCACCAGCGCAGCGGCCGCACGGCCGATGGCGGCCTTGGCCACCTGGTGCTCGACGGCGGTCTCCTCGAAGGGGCGCTCGGTGGACCCGGCCCCGAGGCGGACCGCGCCCCCGTGCACCCGGCGGATCCGGGCCTCCTGGTCGAGGACGGCGAGGTCCTGGCGGACCGTCACCTCGCTGGTGCCGAGGGACGCGGCCAACGCGGCCGTCCGGACCATCCCGGGGGCGCCGTCGACGATCGCGACGATGCGGTCCTGCCGCAGGGGCGCGGGCAGCGCGCCGGCGAGGAACGAGAGGTCGGCGTCCGCCATGGGGACAGTTTCGCTTGCTTCCGATGCCTTTCGCAACGCTTCGTACGGGCGCTAGGCTATTCCGGTGATCACCAAGCGCGTGACGAAGCTCGCGGACGGCCGCGACCTCTTCTACTTCGACGACGCCGACTCGACGCTGCCCGCTGAACGCAGCATCGACGAGCGCGTGCTCGACCCGCGGCCCGAGACGGCGCGGATGCGGCAGGACGTCTTGACGGGCGAGTGGGTGTCGATCGCAGCGTCCCGCCAGAACCGGGTGTTCCTGCCGCCGGCCGACCAGGATCCGCTCGCACCCCAGAGCCCGGCCAACCCGTCCGAGATCCCGAGCCGCTACGACGTCGCCGTGTTCGAGAACCGCTCGCCGTCGTTCGGCCCGCTGCTCGAAGCCGACGACGCTCCCGAGTCGCTCGAGTCCCTGAGCGACGTCGGCCTGAACCGGCAGCTCCGCTCGGTCGGCCGGTGCGAGGTCGTGTGCTTCTCGCCCGAGACCTCCGGGTCCTTCGCCTCCATCTCCGAGTCGCGCGCCCGCACCGTCGTCGAGGCCTGGGCGGATCGCACCGCCGCGCTCTCGGCGATGCCGGGCATCCAGCAGGTGTTCCCCTTCGAGAACCGGGGTGAGGCGATCGGCGTCACGCTGCACCACCCGCACGGGCAGATCTACTCGTACCCGTACATCACGCCGCGGACCCAGCGCCTGCTCGCGAGCATCGAGCGGTTCGGCCCGGACCTGTTCGAGCAGCACCTCGCGAACGAGCGGGGTTCCGAGCGGGTCGTCCTCGCTGGCGAGCACTTCACCGCCTTCGTCCCGTTCGCCGCGCGCTGGCCCATCGAGATCCACATGCTGCCGCACCGCCACGTCCCCGACTTCGCCGGCCTGACCGACGCCGAGAAGGACGAGCTGGCCCACATGCACCTCCGGCTCACGCGTGGGCTCGACGCGCTCTACGGCGACCCGACCCCGTACATCGCCGCGTGGCACCAGGCGCCGGTGCACACCGCCCGCGACACCGTGCGGCTGATGCTGCAGATCACCTCGCCGCGACGTGCGGCGGACAAGTTGAAGTTCCTGGCCGGCAGCGAAGCCGCCATGGGCGCCTGGATCGGGGACCTCGTTCCCGAGCAGGCGGCCGAGTTCATCCGACAGGGAGTCGAGCGCGCATGACGTTCCAGCAGGTCTACGGGTACGAGCCGACCGTGCGGTACTCCGCCCCGGGTCGCGTCAACCTGATCGGTGAGCACACCGACTACAACGACGGCTACGTGCTGCCCTTCGCGATCGACCGTCGCACCACCGCGTCCATCGCGCAGCGCGACGACCGGACCATCCGCGTCGCCTCCGCCTTCGACCCCGCGAGCGAGCCGGTGGCGCTGTCCCTCGACGACCTGTCGCCGGAGGCCATGGACGGCTGGTCGGCCTACGTCTTCGGCATCGCCTGGGCCCTGCGCGAGCAGGCCGGAGCCGATCTGGGCGACAAGACCGGCTTCGACGTCTTCATCGAGTCCGACGTGCCGGTCGGTGCAGGTCTGTCGTCCAGTGCCGCGATCGAGTGCGGTGTCGCGCTGGCGTTCAACGACCTGTGGGAACTCGGCCTCGACCGGAAGACCCTGGCGCGCGTCGGGCAGTACTCGGAGAACCACGCCGTCGGTGCCCCCACCGGGATCATGGACCAGTCCGCCTCGCTGCTCGGCGAGCAGGACGCCGTCGTGTTCCTCGATTGCCGCACGCTCGACACCGCCGTCGTCGACCTGGCGCTCGAGGCGAACGGGCTCGAGGTCTTGGTCATCGACACCCGCGTCGAGCACGCCCACGCGACCGGTGGCTACGCGGCTCGTCGGGCCTCGTGCGAGAAGGGTGCGCAGGTGCTCGGTGTCGAGGCCCTGCGTGACGTCAGCGTCGAGGACCTGCCGCGTGCGCAGGAGCTCCTGGACGACGAGACCTTCCGCCGCGTCCGCCACATCGTGACCGAGGACCAGCGCGTCCTCGACACCGTGCGCACGCTGCGCGAGCAGGGTCCGCGGGCGATCGGATCGCTGCTCGTCGCCTCGCACGAGTCGATGCGCGACGACTTCGAGATCTCCGTGCCGGAGCTCGACCTGGCCGTCGCGACGGCCGTCGCGCACGGCGCGGTCGGTGCACGCATGACCGGCGGCGGCTTCGGCGGCGCGGCGATCGCGTTGGTCGACCGGGAGGCCCGTACCGGCATCGCCGCGGCCGTCACCGCCGCCTTCGCCGATGCCGGGTACCGCGAACCGACCGTCTTCACGGTGCACGCCGCGCAGGGCGCCCGCCGCGACTGACAGCCCGCGACCAGTCAGCGGGTCATGTGCCCCATCGTGACCGAGACCCCGCCCCACGGGAACCCGTGTGGACGCAGGACCTCGTGCTGCACCTGGTCCATCACCACGTGACCCTGCCACACCGTGTAGACGAGCACACCGACCACGACGACCACAGGGACGGCGAGGTACGCCGCGTACCGGATGACGTCGCCGAGGGCTCGCTGGCCGTGCCGTTCGAGCGTCGGCGGCAGGAACACGCCGACCACCACGACGAGCAACAGGACCGCGAGCGCGACGGGCGCCGTGTGCCCCTCGACCTGCACGGTGGGCGGCGCGCTGGCGACCCGGTTGCCGGCGTTGTCGATCCAATTGCCGGCGGTGTCCGTCCCGCCGTAGTCGGCCGAGATCGACCACGTGGTGATGCTCGGCCACAGCGCGACGGCGCCGATGCCGACGACCGCCAGTCCCCACCCGCGCGGGCGGAGCCGTCGACCGGTCGGCGCCATCACGGGCGCGGTCTGCACGGTGTCCCCCGTGGTCGGGACGCCAGCACCTTGCGGGGCGCTCACGGCTGGTACCCCGGACGCTCGATCGACGACGAGACGTCCCCGATGGTGAACGGGTGCAGGTTGCCGTGCGCGACCGCCCAGTACACCCACTCGTACTGCACGATGAACAGCACCCACACCAGCACGGTCACGCCGACGACCCCGGCCAGACCGAGGGCGAGCACACGGTCCTGGTCCCAGCGCGCAGCACCGCGTCGAGCGACGCCGACGACGAAGCCGGCGACGGCGAAGCCGAGCGTGAGCACGACCCAGCCGATCCACGGCCGCGCCTCGAACTGCACCGACCCGGGAGAGGCCTCCGGCGTGCTCCCCGGCAGCAGCGGAGCGGCCGACCAGTTCTGACCGATCGCCTGCAGGAACAGGCAGATCAGGGTGATCCAGACGAGCTTCCGGGCGTCCGTCGTGAACAACGTCTCGCGGCCCTGTGGCTCCGCGGCGGTCGTGGTCATGCTCGAACCGTAGCGCGGCACGGCCCGCAGCAGAACCGCCCGTCCGAGGGGCGGTCCCGGACCCGGCCGTCCCCGCGACCGGACCGACGGGGCGGGGGGCGAGCCGCGCCTCCTGGCCGCCCTTCGTGAGCAGGAATGGTCGAGTCGCACACCGGGACCCGACCATTCCTGCTCACGAAGCGGGGCGAGGGAGCGCCCGTGCCGCGCCCGCAGCGCCTAGTGCAGGTGCCGCTCGGCGGCCTCGACCACGTTCTTCATGAGCATCGCGCGGGTCATCGGCCCGACGCCGCCCGGGGTCGGCGACAGGAAGCCCGCGACCGACGCCACCGCGGGGTCGACGTCGCCGTGCAGCTTCGCCTTGCCGGTCTCCTCGTTCACCACGCGGGTGATGCCCACGTCGATCACGGCCGCGCCGGGCTGCACCCAGTCCGGCTCCACGAGCCCGGCGACCCCGGCCGCGGCGACGATGATGTCGGCGCGACGGCACTCCGCGGCGACGTCCGCGGTCAGCGAGTGCGTCAGGGTCGCGGTCGCCTCGAGGCGGGTGAGCAGCAGGCCGAGCGGGCGCCCGACGGTCAGGCCCTGCCCGATGATCGTCACGTGGGCACCCCGGATCGGGACCTCGTACGCCTCGAGCATCGCAACGATGCCCCGGGGCGTGCACGGCAGCGGGGCGTCGATCGTGCCCGCGCCGCCCGGTACGGCGAGGACGAGCTCACCGAGGTTGGTCGGGTGCAGGCCGTCGGCGTCCTTCGCGGGGTCCATCAGCTCGAGCATCGGGATCGGGTCGATGCCCTGCGGCAGCGGGAGCTGCACGATGAACGCGGTGACCCGGGGGTCGTCGTTCATCTGCAGGATCGCCGCTCGGATGTCGGCAGCACTCGCCGACGACGGCAGGTCGATGCGGACCGAGTCGAGCCCGATCTGCGCCGAGTCCTTGTGCTTGCCGGCGACGTAGGACACCGAGCCCGGGTTCTCACCGACCATGATCGTGCCGAGCCCGGGGCGGAAGCCGTGGTCGTGCAGCCGGTCGATGCGGGTCTTCAGGTCGTCGAGCGTGCGGGCGGCGAGGGCGGTGCCGTCGATGCGGACGGCACTGCCCTCGCCCGCCCAGCGCTCACGCGGCATCGGCGCGAGCGAGGACGTGGCGGTCACGCGTACAGGGGGAACGCGTCGGTGAGGGCCTTGACCCGGGCCGAGAGCGCGTCGATGTCGGGGTTCGGCATGAGCGTCAGCGCGATGATGTCCGCCACCTCGGCGAACTCGGCGTCGCCGAAGCCGCGGGTCGCCAGCGCCGAGGTGCCGATGCGGACACCCGAGGTGACCATCGGCGGGCGCGGGTCGAACGGCACGGAGTTGCGGTTCACGGTGATGCCGACCTCGTGCAGCAGGTCCTCTGCCTGCTTGCCGTCGACCTCGGACTCGCGCAGGTCGACGAGCACCAGGTGCACGTCGGTGCCACCGGTCAGGACGTCGATGCCCGCGGCCGTGGCGTCGTCCTGCGTGAGCCGGTCGGCCAGCGCCTTCGCCCCGCGGAGCGTGCGCTCCTGGCGGTCCTTGAACTCCGGCTGGCCGGCGAGCAGGAACGCGGTGGCCTTGGCAGCGATCACGTGCATGAGCGGGCCGCCCTGCTGGCCCGGGAACACAGCGGAGTTCAGCTTCTTGAAGAGCGACTCCTCGTTGGACAGGATGATGCCCGATCGCGGACCGGCGAGCGTCTTGTGCACCGTCGACGACACGACGTGGGCGTGCGGCAGCGGCGACGGGTGCAGGCCCGCGGCGACGAGCCCGGCGAAGTGCGCCATGTCGACCCAGAGCGTCGCGCCGACCTCGTCCGCGATCTCGCGGAACTTCGCGAAGTCGAGCTGGCGGGGGTAGGCCGACCAGCCGGCGATGAGGACCTTCGGCTGGTGCTCGATGGCCTTGGCGCGGATGTCGTCGTAGTCGACCTCGAAGGTCTCCGGGTCGACGCCGTACGACACGGCGTTGTAGATGCGGCCGGAGAAGTTGAGCTTCATGCCGTGGGTCAGGTGACCGCCGTGGGCGAGCTCGAGGCCGAGGATGGTGTCGCCGGCAGAGGCGATGGCGTGCAGGACCGCGGCGTTCGCGCTGGCGCCGGAGTGCGGCTGGACGTTGGCGTAGGCGGCACCGAACAGGGCCTTCGCCCGGTCGATGGCGAGCTGCTCGGCGACGTCGACGAACTCGCAGCCGCCGTAGTAGCGCTTGCCCGGGTAGCCCTCGGCGTACTTGTTGGTGAGCACGGAGCCCTGCGACTCGAGGACGGCGCGCGGCACGAAGTTCTCGGACGCGATCATCTCGAGGGTGTCGCGCTGGCGGCCGAGCTCCTGCTGCAGGACGGCGGCGATCTCGGGGTCGACCTCGCTGAGCGGGGCGTTGAAGGCGGCGCGGGCCGCGGCCTGGTCGACGGCACCAGCGGGGGCCTCCGCCGACTCGGACACGAACGGGGGCAGATCGGCAATGGACACGGGACTCCTACGGTGTGCGGACGACCAGCTGGTCGCACTCGGACGGTCGGTCGGTGCAGCCCAGGCGTACGGCCGCGCACCGTGTCTTTGTCGCTCCCCGATGGTGACCCATCCAACGCCAGTCGCGACGTGACGATCGTACCGAGCGACCCCGCCCTGTGTCACCCTGGGTGCATGACGCTGCTCTCGCCCGACGTGGACGAACGGACCACCACGGACGAACGGACCAGTGCGCGGGCGGACACCCCGTGGGTCACCGTGGTGTGGGACGACCCGGTGAACCTGATGTCGTACGTCACCTACGTCTTCCAGCGGCACTTCGGGTTCTCGCGCGAGCACGCCGAGCGGCTCATGCACCAGGTGAACGACGACGGTCGGGCGATCGTGGCGACGGGTCCGCGTGAGTCGATGGAGGCTCACGTGCAGTCCATGCACGGCTACGGGCTGCAGGCGACCGTCGACAAGGCCCCCGAAGCGTGATCCCGTTCGTCCGCCGCGCCGACGGCGTGCACCTCGGCCTGTCCTCCGGCGAGCGCGAGCTGCTCGCCTCGCTCACCGAGCAGCTCCGGCAGGTGCTCGACGGCGACCTGTCGGCGGACCCGGTCGCCGAGCGGATGTTCCCGGACGCCTACCCGGGTGACGACGAGGCGAGCGCGGAGTTCCGGAAGTACACGCAGTCCGACCTGCTCGTGCAGAAGACGACGAACGCCTCGATCGTGCACGACTGGCTGACGGGTACCCGCGACGGTTCGCTCGACGCCGAGGACGAGCAGGCGTGGCTCCGCACCCTCACCGACCTGCGGCTGACGATCGCCGACCGGCTGGGCATCGAGGACGCCGACGACGAGGAGCGCTCCGTCGAGGCCGACGCGGGCGTCGGCCTGCGCGACGTCTACGACTGGCTCGGCTCCGTGCAGGAGCACCTGGTCCTCACGCTCACGTCGCGCTGACGGTCCGCGGCCTGGAGGCCCGGATCACCTCCGGCGCGGTGGGTCACCCCAGCAGGTCGTCGCGGTGGGCTCGCGCCCAGTCGGCCAGGCTCCGGGGTGCGGTGCCGGTGATGCGCAGGACGTCGTCGCTCATGACGTCGACGCCGTCGAGGCCGCGGCGCACGACCCGGCCGAACTGCTGCCGGAGCCCCTCGGCCTGCCACGCGGGCACGCCGCTCAGGCGCAGCGCGCCGGCGTAGACCCGGCTCGGCAGGTGCAGGGGGCGCACGGGTCGGCCGAGCCCTGCGGCGAGCGCGGCGGCGACACCTCGCGCGTCGAGCAGGTCCGGCCCGGTGAGCACCGGCTCGGTGCCGTCGTGGCCGTCCTCCGTCAGCACCCGGGCGGCGGTCCGGGCGATGTCCTCGGTGTCGATCCAGCCGATCACCCCGCGGCCCGTGGTGTGCGGGAACCACCCCCGTCGGATCGCCGGCGCCGAGGGCTGCACGTTCGTCATGAACGACGAGGGGTGCAGGATCGTCCACGCCAGTCCGCTCGCGCGCACCTGCCGGTCGATGTGCCAGGCGGCGCTCGCCCACGTCATCGGGGAGTGCTCGGCGGCGTCCCCGCCGGACAGCTGCACGATCCGACCGACCCCGGCCCGCTGCGCCGCACGGACCCCGGTGGCGCCCTGCTCGCGCTGCCGCTGACTGACCGGGGTCACGAGGAAGAACCGGTCGACCCCGTCGAGCGCCGCGGCGAGCGCGTCCTCGTCGTCCAGGTCGGCCAGGCGGCCGTCGATGCCCCGGGCCCGGAGCGCGTCGACCTGTTCGGGCCGACGGACCACGGCACGCACCGTCACCCCGGCCGCCCGCAGCAGCTCCGCCGTCTTGCCCCCGACGTCCCCGGTCACGCCGGTGACCGCCACGATCTCGCCCATCTCTGCTCCCGTCCCACTGACCCGTTCCGGTATCAGTTTCCTGATACCAGAACGTACGCCGGTACGATCGCCCCGTGCCCCAGGAACTCCCAGCCCCGCGCGACGACGTCGACGTCGACGTCGACGGCATCGTGGCGTGGACGGTGATCCGGGCCGCACGGACACTCTCCCGCCGACTCGCGGCCGAGCTGGCACCACTCGGGTTGACGCCCGTCGAGTTCGGGGCGCTCATCCAGCTCGCGGTGGCCGGGGAGCGCAGCCAGGCCGACCTGGCGCGGGCGGTCGGCGTCCGACCGCAGAGCATGACGACGCTCATCGGGGGGCTCGCGACGCGGGGACTCGTGGAGCGGGGCGCCGCACCAGGCCGGGGACGGGCCTCCCGGATGCGGCTGACCGACCAGGGCGAGGCGCTGCTGGCACGCGCGCACCCGATCGTCCGGGCGAGCAACGCGTGGTTCGGCGACGGAGCGGAACCGATCTCGGCGACCCTGCTCCCGTTGCTCGAGCCGGACACGGGTGATGACGGTGCCGCCGTTCCGTGACCGATATCGGAAGGCAAACTTGCAAGGTGAGCTGGTGACGGACTAGCCTCCGGGACGTGACCGACGCACCGGAGACCGACCCGACCGACCTGGCCGACGCCGTGCTGACGATGCACGGACGACTGCGGCGGTCGTTGCTGGCCTCGAAGTCGGACGACGTCACGGCGTCGCAGACCGCCGCTCTCGGACGCCTGCTGCGGTACGGGCCGGCCACCATCGCCGACCTGGCCCGAGCCGAGGGGGTCCGACCGCAGTCGATGGGCGCGACCGTCCAGGCCCTGGTCGACCTCGGCCTAGCCGAGCGGCAGCCCGACCCGACCGACGGCCGGCGGTCGATCGTCAGCGCGACGGCGGCCGGTCGGGACGCCCGCCAGGCCGCCTGGGCCGCGCGGAACCGCGAGCTCACCGAGCGACTCGCGACCCTGCCCGAGGCGGACCGTCGCGTCGTCGCGCGGGCGATGGACCTGCTCGGGCCGATCGTCGACCCCTGACCCGCGCACCCCGCTCCCAGTCCTGCAACCGGAAGAAGCGCCTCACGTCCACCACCACCACCCCCGACACGACCACGGGCAGCGGCTTCGGCCCGAAGCTCCTCATCCCGGTGCTCGTCGGGCCCCTGCTCAACCCGATCAACACCACGATGGTGTCGGTCGCCCTCACCCCGATCTCCCGCGACCTGGGCATCGGTGCGGCGCAGGCGATCTGGCTCGTCGCGGCGCTGTACCTGGCGAGTGCGATCGCGCAGCCCACGATGGGCAAGCTCGCCGACCGGTTCGGCCCGAAGAAGGTGTTCCTGACCGGGCTCGTCATCGTCGGCGTCGCCGGGGTGGTGCCCGAGGTCCTGACCGGGTTCGGCGGTGCGGTGTTCGCCCGGGTGCTCATCGGCATCGGGACGTCGTCGGCGTACCCGGCGGCGCTCACCACGCTCCGGCAGCACTCCGCCCGGATCCGGAAACCGACGCCACCGCTCGTGCTCGGGGCGCTGTCGATCACGTCGCTCGTGTCCGCCGCCGCCGGCCCACCGCTCGGCGGGGCGCTCATCGCCGCGTTCGGCTGGCACGCGATCTTCCTGGTGAACGTGCCGCTCGCGGTGTTCGGCATCGTCGTGGCGACGCTCTGGCTGCCGTCCGACCGGCTGCGCCCGCGCGACGACGCCGCCCTGCCGGTGCTGCAGGCGCTCGACCCGCTCGGCATAGTGCTGATGACCGGGACCGTCTCGGCGCTGCTCGTCTTCCTGCTCGACCTGTCCGCCGGGCTGTGGTGGCTGCTCGCGGTGGCCGTCGTGCTGCTCGTCGCCCTGGTGGCGTGGGAGCTGCGGGCCGTGCGACCGTTCGTCGACGTGCGGCTGCTCGCCCGGAACGGCGCGTTGTCCCGGACGTACGGCCGCCTGTTCCTGACGTACCTGCTCGCCTACACGATGACCTACGGGTTCTCGCAGTGGGTGCAGGACGTCGCGGGCTACCCGAGCGACGTCGCCGGGTACATCCAGCTGCCGGCCGCGATCGTCGCCGGGGTGGCCTCGTTCGTGGTCGCACGCAAGACCGCGGTCCGCGGGCCGCTCGTCGTCGCCGCGCTGGTGCCGATCGTCGGCGGTGTGCTCCTGCTCTTCCTGCACACCGGGTCACCCGTCGTCCTGCTCGCGCTGACCCCGGCACTGTTCGGGGTGCCGCAGGCCCTGGCGTCGGTGTCGAACCAGGCGGCGCTGTACCGGCTCGTCCCCGCGGAGTACATCGGCACCGCAGCCGGCCTGTCCCGCACCGCGGTGTACATCGGGGCGATCGCGGCGTCCTCGCTCATCGGCGGTGTGTTCGGCCAGGCCCCGACGACGCCGGACCTGCACGTGTTGGCGTGGGTGATCCTCGGCGTCGCGGTGCTCCTGACCGTGCTGACCCTGGCCGACCGTCGCCTGCGGGACGCCGACGCCGGGAGCGCCACCGCCGCTGCATCCGCGTCTGACGCCGAGTGAGCAGAAGATGACGGGTCGCACGCCCGCATCCGACGTCTTCCGCTCACTCGACGGCCTCCGGACGCCCTGGAGCACCTCGCCACCCGCGGACCGGTAGCGTCGCAGGCATGGCGAACGGCGGCGGGTTCAGCAGCGACACCAAGGCAGGCGCGATCTGGAACGTGGTGATCTGCGGAATCCTCTGCATCGGCATCCCGATCGCGGCGATCGTCAACGCCGACCGGGGTTCCGCGTACGTCGGCATCGGCATCGCCGCGACGGTCCTGGCCCTGTGCATGGAGGTCTACTTCGTCCGCCGCCTGCTCGCGCACCGGCGCTGACGCCGAGCGCGCCGGCACCGTCACTGCCGCCTGACGCTTCGTGAGCAGGAACGGTCGAGTCGCCGCTGCCCACTCGACCATCCCTGCTCACGAAGCACGTCCCCCGCGGCCGGTACCCTGATCCGGTGACCGACCCGACCCCCACGCACTGGACCCTGACGCTCGTCTGCGACGACCAGCCCGGGATCGTGCACGCCGTCTCCGGAGCGATCGTCGCCGCCCAGGGCAACATCACCGAGTCGCAGCAGTTCTCCAGCGCCGACACGAACACGTTCTTCATGCGCCTGCAGGTGATGGCGCCGGTCGACCGTGCCGCCTTCGAGGCAGCGCTCGCCCCTGTCGCCGCCCGCTACGACGCCCGCGTCCAGCTCGACGTCGTCGGTCGTCCGCTGCGCACCCTCGTGCTCGTGTCGAAGGCGGGCCACTGCCTGAACGACCTGCTCTACCGGCAGCGCGGCGGACAGCTGCCGATCGAGGTCCCCCTCGTGCTGTCCAACCACGCGGACCTGTCCGAGCTCGCCGCGTTCTACTCCGTGCCGTTCGAGCACCGTCCGGTCACCGACGCCGAGTCGAAGGAGCAGATGGAGCGGCGCGTGCTGCAGGCGGTGGAGGAGCACGACATCGAGCTCGTGGTCCTCGCCCGCTACATGCAGATCCTGTCGCCCGAGCTCTGCACGGCACTCGAGGGCCGTGCCGTGAACATCCACCACTCGTTCCTGCCCGGCTTCAAGGGCGCGAACCCCTACCGGCAGGCGCACGCCCGCGGGGTGAAGCTGATCGGCGCGACCGCGCACTTCGTGACGAGCGACCTCGACGAGGGCCCGATCATCGAGCAGAACGTCGTCCGCGTCGACCACACCAAGGAACCGGCCGAACTGGTGTCCATCGGGCAGGACGAGGAGTCCCGCACGCTCACCCAGGCGGTGCGCTGGATCGCGGAGGACCGCGTCCTGCTCGACGGCGCCCGCACCATCATCTTCAAGTAGGCAGCACCATGACCAACGCCCCGCAGTCCCCCGTCGACTGGGAATCGGTCCCCGACCCGGCCGCCGCCCGGCAGCCGCGACGGCGGTTCGAGGCCTGGATGGTCCTGCGGATCGCCGTGATGGTGTTCGGCCTGCTGTCCCTGGCCTTCTGGGGCTACTGGTCGTGGCAGCTCCCGCTCCCCGGCTACCTGTTCATGGTCGGGGCTCCCCTGTTCGCCGCGGTCGTCTGGTACTTCTTCCGGTCGCCGCGCTCCCCGATCGAGACCGACATCGTCGGCAAGACCATCGTCGAGGTCGCGCTGGTCGTCGCCGCAGGCGCGACCTGGATCTCCATCGGCCACCCGGTCGTGGGGATCGTCTTCATCGTGATCGCCGCCCTGAGCGGCGTGATCGCGTTCCGCAAGGAGACGGCATGAGCACCACGGGCCTCCAGACCGGCCAGGAGGCCCAGCGCACGCTGGTCCGCGCAGCCCGCGTCGTCGACGCGGCCGGCACCACGGCCGACGGCTGGGTCCTGGTCGTCGGCGACACGATCCACGCGACCGGCTCCGGCCCCGAGGCCCCCGCGGCCGACCGGGTCGTCGACCTGGGCGACGCGGTCCTGACGCCCGGATTCGTGGACCTGCACGGGCACGGTGGGGCCACCGAGGCGTACGAGGACGACTCGTTCGACCGTTCGCTCGCCATGCACCGTTCGCACGGCACGACCCGCTCCGTCCTGTCGCTCGTCGCGAACCCGGTCCCGGCACTCGCGGCGTCGCTGGCCCGCGTCCGCGCCGTGATGGCGACCGACCCGCTCGTGCTCGGCGTGCACCTGGAGGGACCGTTCCTGTCCCCGCACAACAAGGGTGCGCACAACGAGTCGTTCCTGATCGACCCGACGCCCGCCGCGGTCGACGCCCTGCTCGAGTCGGGCGAGGGTGTCATCCGCCAGGTCACGATCGCGCCCGAGCTGCCCGGAGCCCTCGACGCCGTCCGCCGCTTCGTCGACGCCGGCGTCACGGTCGCCGTCGGCCACACCGTCGGCACGTACGACCAGGCCCGTGCCGCGTTCGACGTCGGCGCGACGATCCTGACCCACGCCTGCAACGCGATGCCCGGGCTGCACCACCGGGCACCGGGGCCGATCGGTGCCGCCGTCGCCGACGAGCGCGTGACGCTCGAACTCATCCTGGACGCCGTGCACGTGCACCCGGTCGTGGCGGACACGCTCTTCCGGGCGACGCCGGGTCGTGTGGCGCTGATCACCGATGCGATGGGGGCCGCTGGCGCTGCGGACGGCTCCTACCGGCTCGGGTCGCTGGACGTCACGGTCACCGACGGGGTCGCGCACGTCGCGGGGACGGAGACCATCGCGGGGTCGACGCTGACGCAGGACGTGGCGCTCCGCAACGCGGTATCGCTGGCCGGGCGGACCCTGCCCGAGGCCGTGGCGGCGCTGACGAGCGTGCCGGCCGCCGCGCTGGGGCTCGGCGACCGCCTGGGTCGGCTCGCGCCGGGGTTCGCCGCCGACCTGGTGGCGCTGTCGCCATCGCTCGAGGTGCAGCGCGTGTGGGGCGGCGGGCGCGAGCTGCGCTGAGGAACGGCGCCACGCGCTCGGGTGGACCCAGACTCACCGGTCGACCGGGCGCCCCCGCTCGCCGCTCGCCCACGACGTGTCCGCCGTCTCCCCGACCCGGAGCGACAGCGTGCCGCCCCGGGTCACGAACGACGCCGGCACCCACGATCGCTCGTGTGTCCACCCGTTCAATCGGGCGCCCTGCACGTACGGCTCGGTCCCCGAGGACCGGATGACGATGCGCTGGCCACTGGAGCGCCGGATGTCGACCGTGCTGAACGTCGGGCTGCCGATGAGCATGTCGGCACGACCGGGCGTCTGCGGGAACAGGCCGATCGAGGCGAAGACGTACCAGGCGCTCATCGTGCCGAGGTCGTCGTTGCCCGGCAGCCCGCCGGGGCCGGTCGAGTAGGCGTCGTCCACGACCTGCCGCACGGTCTCCTGCGTCTTCCAGGGCTTGCCGAGCGCGTTGTACATCCACGGCGTGTGGATGTCGGGCTCGTTCGTCGGGTCGAACTTCGTGGCGTCGCCACCGGTCACCGCGAACGCACCGGTGCTGTCGTGGAAGAAGTCGTCGAGCCGAGCGGTCGCTGCGTCGTCACCGCCGAGCGCGGTCGACAGTCCCTGCACGTCCTGCGGCACGAGCCAGGTGTACTGCGCGCTGGTGCCCTGCGCGAACCCGGTCCCCGTCGACGGCGACCAGCCCGGCGTCCACGAACCGTCGGCCTGCCGAGCGGCCTGGTGTCCGACCGCGGCGTTGAAGGTGTTCTTCCAGTAGGACCCACGCTCCGCGAACATCCGGGCGTCGGAGCGGAGTCCGAGGGAACCCGCCCAGTACCCGAGGGCACTGTCGGAGATCGAGTCCTCGAGGGTCTCGGCGGCCCCACCCCAGCAGGAGCAGTCGTCGTTCGCCGCGTACTGCCGCTCCAGGTACTCGTCGAGTGCGGGCCGCTGCGCCAGGCACTGCCCCGGGCACCCGATGTCGCTCTCGGCGTCGGTGTTCTCCACCGTCGCCTGGCGCTTCAGGGAGGCGTAGGCGGCCCGGACGTCGAAGTTCCGGACGCCCATGGCGTACCAGGTGGCGAGCGTCGCGGCCGAGGGATCGCCGGTCATCACGTGCGTCGGCGCTCCGAGGTGCAGCCACCGGTCCCACACCCCGCCGTTCTGCTCGGCGAACCGCAGCATCGACTGCGCCATGTCCCCGGCGACGTCCGGCCGCAGCAGGGCCAGCAGCTGGATCTGCGCCCGGTACTGGTCCCACCCGGAGTACGTGCCGTAGACGGCCCGGTGTCCGCGGTCCATCCGGTGCACCCGCAGGTCGGGCCCGAGGTAGCGCCCGTCGCGGTCGTTCAGCGTGTTCGGCTGCATGAGTGCGTGGTACACGGAGGTGTACAGCTGGGTGGTCCGGTCCGCCGTGCCGCCACCGACGCGCAGGCGCGACAGTTCACGGTTCCAGGAGGCCCGTGTGCCGGCCGCCACGGTGGCGACGGTCGAGCGCTTGGTCACCTCGCCGTCACGGTTGGCGACCGCTCCGGCCGCGCTCACGTACGAGATGCCGATCCTCGCCTGCACCGTCGCTCCGCGACGCGCGTCGAAGCCCACCCACGCGCCGGAGCCGCGTCCGGCGCGGTCGGCGCCGGTCAGGTAGCCTTCCCCGCCGGAGGAGGACGTGCCTCCAGGCTGGACCGTGCCGTCCTTCCAGGTGCCGGTGCTCGCGAACGCCGTGTCGAAGGTCGCGGTGAAGTAGAGGCGGTAGTAGCTGCGGCGGTCCGGGTTGGTGGCGCCGCCGCCGTTCGCGCGACGGCTGCAGAAGCCGCCCGTCAGGACGCTGCCGCTGACCGTGCGGGTGCGCGGGTCGACGCGGGTGACCGCGGCCTCGCTGCCGTTGATCGAGTTCGAGGTGCGGAAGAGCAGGTTCGCGTCCTCGCCGGCCGGGAACGTGAACGCGCCGATGCCGGCACGGGTCGTCACGGCGAGGTCGGTGCGGACGCCGTTGTCGAGCGTGACGCCGTAGCGGCCGGGGCTCGCGGACTCCTGGCCGTGGGAGTACCCGGCGGCGTAGACGGCGTCCTTCGAGTCGGCCGACGGCGAGGTCGTGACGGGGGTCGTGACGGGCATGATCGGCACGTCGCCGGCAGCCCCGGGCGCACACCCGGCACCGTTCAGGTGGGTCAGGCTGAAGCCGCGCAGCCGGTTCACGTCGTACGAGTAGCCGTTCGCGACCGGGGTCGAGGTCTGGTCGCCCGCGGTGCCGGTCGGACTCCACTGCATCATGCCGAACGGCGCGGTGGCGCCGGGCCACGTGTTGCCGTCACCGCTCGTGCCGATGAACGGGTCGACGTACCGCGCCGGGTCGGCGACGGTCCTCCCCGCGGGCGCTGCATCCGCCGAGGGCGAGGCGACCGCCGGAGCGGCGACCATCCCCGTCCCCAGCAGCGCGGCGATCGTGGCCACCGCGGCGAGCGGGAGCGGACGGACGAGCGGGCGACGGTGCACGCGAGATCGGTTCACGTCCGTGACGCTAGCCCCCTCGGACGGGGGACGCCGCCCGCGTCACCGAGCGCTCTCCCGCTGTTCACGTCGGGTTCGGCGACGGGCCCGGCCCCGCCCGGTCAGACGACGGTACGCGCGGCGACCTCGTCGACGAAGGTGCGGACCCGCTGCCGGAACACCGGGTCGGCGGCGGCCCCGCGGACGGGCACGACGTGCAGCCGCCGGTCCCCCCGGCGCAGCGCCGGCCCCACGAACACCCCCTCGGCGACGTCCGGCGCGGTGGCCGACCAGAGCGTCGAGCGAGCGCCGTCCTCCGCGGTGCGCGCCATGCTGCGGGCGATCACGCCGCCGAGGCGCTGCGTGAGGGTCTCGGCCTGGTCGTTCATCCCCGTCGCCGCGATGCCGGGGTGTGCGATGACCGAGCGGACGTCCGAGCCGGCCGCGCGGAGCCGCTCACCGAGGTCGACCGCGAGCGCGGTCGCCGCCGTCTTCGAGTCGGTGTACACGGCGAGCTGGGAGTAGTCGCTCGGATCGTCCACCCCGCCCGGTGCGGGCACGCGGCGGGTGCGCTGCGACAGGTTCGACCCGACGAGGACGACCCGGGGCGACGGTCCGCCGAGCACCGGGAGCATCGCGTCGGCGAGCACGGCCGGGCCGACGACGTTGGTGGCCCAGGTGCGCTCGATGCCCTCGTCGGTCAGCCCGAACGCGCCCAGCGTCGCGCCAGCGTTGTTGACGAGGGCGTCCACGACGATGCCCTCCGCCACGAGCTGCCGGGCGAACGCCGTGACCGAGGCGACCGACGCGGTGTCGACGACCCGCGCCTCCAGGCCGACGGGCAGGACGCGAGCCGCCTTGTCGGGGTTGCGGACCGCCGCGATGACGCGCGCTCCGGCGGCAGCGAGCCGGGTCGCGACCACCAGCCCGAGCCCGCCGGTCGCGCCGGTGACCACCACGGTCCGGCCGTGCTGGTCGGGCATCGCTGACGGTTCCCACTCGAAGGTGTCCATGCTCGTCTCCTGCTCACTCGTCGTCTGGAATCGGATGATCCATCCGGAACGCTAGCACAAGCGGATAGAGTGTCCGTATGACGATCGCGATGGCCCGACCCGAAGCGCTGCGCTCCGATGCGCAGCGCAACCGGACCGCGCTGCTCGACGTCGCCCGGTCGTACCTCGAGCGGGGCGAGCAGCCGCTCCTCAACGCCGTCGCGCACGAGGCCGGTGTGGGTGTCGGGACCGCCTACCGGCACTTCCCGTCGCAGCAGCACCTGCTCGAGGCGATCGCGATCGACGCGCTCGAGGACATGCTCGACCTCGTCCGTGTCGCCGTCGCACTGCCCCACGCGGCGGACGCGCTCCGGGGGGTCGTGACGGCTGCGTTCCGGAGCATGGTCGACGATGCCGCCCTCGGCGACCTGCTGACGAACGGCGGGTTCTCGTGCGCCGACACCGCGGCGCTCGCTGGCGACCTGGTCGAGTCCGTCGACGCGCTGCTCGCGCGGGCGCGGGCCGAGGGGCTCGTGCGTGCGGACGTCGACGCGGACGACCTGCGACGGCTGCTGTGCGGGATGCGGGCGGCCGCCGTGGCGGGTGGCTCCCGGGTGCACGACCCCGAGCGCTACGTCGAGGTGCTGCTGGCAGGCCTCCGCCCGGCCTGACCACCACCCTCGCGCCCCGCGTGCCTCGCTGTCAGGATGGGCGCATGAGCGTCATGGTGTCCGTCTTCGATGCGTACCGGTCCCGCACGAGCGAGAAGTACACGGCCTACCCGCCGGACGTGCTCCCCATGTTCGTCGCCGAGATGGACAGCATGCTCGCGGAACCGATCCGCGACGCCCTGGTCACGGCAGTGACGAACGGCGACACCGGGTACGTCGGGCACGGGCGGGCCCTGCCCGAGGCGTTCGCCGACTTCGCGGAGAGCCGGTGGGCATGGCGGGTCGACCCAGACCTGGTCCGCACCACCACGGACGTGTCGGTCGCGGCGGTCGAGGTGCTGCGCCGGGTCATCGAGCCGGGCGACCAGGTCGTCATCATGCCGCCCGTGTACCCGCCGTTCTGGGAGTACGTGTCCGAGGCCGGCGGCACCGTCACCGAGGTCCCGCTGCTCGCCCCCGCAGGCCCGGCCGACCCCTTCGACACCACGGCCGGCTGGCGGATGGACCTGGACGGCCTCGCGCGTGCGTTCGCCGACGGAGCCCGCACGGTGCTGCTCTGCAACCCGCACAACCCCCTCGGCCTGGTGCACGACCGCGCGTCGCTCGTCGCACTCGCGAAGCTGGCCGCCGAGTGGGACGCCGTCGTGGTGTCCGACGAGATCCACGCGCCGCTCGTGCACGCCGACGCGGTGTTCACCCCGTTCCTGGAGTCCTGCCCCGAGGCCGCGTCGCTCGGCGTCGCCCTGACGAGTGCGAGCAAGGCCTGGAACCTCGCCGGCACCAAGTGCGCGCTGATGATCGGCGCCTCGGAGCGGGCCCGCGCCTGGTTCGACGGACTGCCCACCGAGGTCGTCGAGCGCACCGGCATCCTCGGCTACACCGCGAGCGTCGCGGCCTTCGGCGAGGGCGGGCCGTGGCTGGCTTCGCTGCTCACCGAGCTCGCGGCGAACCGGCGCACCCTGGCCGAGCGGATCGGTGACGTGCTGCCCGGCGCCGAGTACCGGCAGCCGCAGGCGTCGTACCTGGCGTGGCTCGACCTGCGGTCGCTGCCGTGGGGCGACGACCCCGCGGCGGAGCTCGTCGACCGCGCGAAGGTGGCGCTCGGCTCCGGCCCGGCGTTCGGACGACAGGGCCGGGGGTTCGCGCGGCTGAACTTCGGGTGCTCGGCGGAGACCCTCGACGAGGGACTCAGCCGCCTCGCCGCAGCCGCGCGCGCCTGAACTCGGGCCCGGGGCCTACTCGAACCGCTGCCAGGCCGGCTTGTTCGCGTACGTGTAGCGGTAGTAGTCGGCGAGCTGCAGCTCGGCGGCGGCTTCCTCGTCGACGACGACGGTCGCGTGCTCGTGCAGCTGCAGGGCCGAACCGGGCACGAAGGAGCTGAGCGGGCCCTCGATCGCAGCGGCGACGGCCGCCGCCTTCGACGCGCCCTGGGCGACGAGGACGAGCTCGCGGGCCTCGAGGATGGTGCCGAGCCCCTGCGTCATGCAGTGCGTCGGGACCTGCTCGGGCGAGTCGAAGAAGCGCGCGTTGGCGTCACGGGTCGACGGCGCGAGGGTCTTGATGCGGGTGCGCGAGGCGAACGACGAGGTCGGCTCGTTGAACCCGATGTGGCCGTTGGCCCCGATGCCGAGGATCTGCACGTCGATACCGCCCGCGGCACGGATCGCTGCGTCGTACTCCTTGGCCGCGAACTCCAGGTCGGCGGCACGGCCGTCCGGCACCCGCACGCGCGAGGCGTCGAAACCGAGCGGTGCCACGACGTCGCGGGCGATCACGGCCGCGTACGACTCGGGGTGCTCGAGCGGGATGCCGACGTACTCGTCGAGGGCGAACCCACGGGCCTCGGCGAACGAGATCTCGCCCGCCTGCACCCGGCGCTGCAGGTCGGTGTAGATGCCCTGCGGGCTGGATCCGGTGGCGAGACCGATGACGGCGGACGGCTTCTTGGCGACGACGGACGCGATCTTGGCCGCGGCGACGCGACCGACCTCGTCCGGCGTGGGCAGGATGATGATCTCCACACGGCCAGCCTACTGGTCATGACCAGTCTCCGACAGGGGTCGTGTGGGTAGCGTGGGGGCATGCCGACCCCCGACTTCGTCCTGTCCCTGCGCGAGAAGATCGGCACGGCGCCGCTCTGGCTGTCCGGCGTGAGCGCGATCGTGACGCGCGGCTCCGGCGCCGACCGCGAACTGCTCGTGGTGCGACGGGCCGACACGGGCGCGTACACCCCGGTCACCGGGATCGTCGACCCGGGCGAGGAACCCGCCGTCGCCGCCGAGCGCGAGGTCCTCGAGGAAGCGGACGTCGTCGCCGTCGCCGAACGCCTGGCGTGGGTGCAGGTGCTGCCCGAGATGACCTACCCGAACGGCGACCGGTCGCAGTACCTCGACCTGGTCTTCGCCTGCCGGTACGTCTCCGGGACGCCGAACCCCGCCGACGGCGAGAACACCGAGGCGTTCTGGGCTCGGGTCGACGCCCTGCCCGACATGTCCGAGAACATGCGGGCACGCGTCGAGGCCGGGCTGGCGGACGAGCGCGAGGCGCGCTTCCAGCGCTGACCCCACCGGCCTGGAGCCGCGGTGCCGGACCGCCACGGGCCTCCCGTCCGCAGTCGGTCGTGGCCACCCCGCGGGAGCGACAGCAGGCCGCGAACCTTCAGCGGGGAACTGTCGCCTTCACAGTGAGGACGGGCCGAGGCCGGCGAGAACTGTCGCTTCCGCGCGGGGGCGGGGCCGCGACTACGCGAGCGGTGCGACCGCGACCGGTGCGCCGAGCAGGCGCACGGCGACGGGGTCGCCGGGGACCCGGCGGTCGCCGACCTCGTGCTGGACGGTCACGACGGTGTCGTCGTCCAGGCGGACGGTCGTCCGGCGGATCGACCCGAGGAAGCTCGAGGTGACGACGGTGCCGGTGATGCCCTCGGGGGCGAAGGCGATGTCCTCCGGCCGGACGTAGGCGAGCACCGGCCCGTCAGCGGCCGAGGAGTCGAGGGCAGGCACCCGGAACCCGTACACGAAGACGTCGCCCCCGCGCAGATCGCCCTGCAGCCGGTTCGACTGACCGACGAAGTCCGCCGTGAACGCCGACGACGGCGTGCGGTAGAGCTCCTCGGGCGTGCCGATCTGCTCGATGTCGCCCGCCCGCATCACGGCGATCCGGTCGGAGACGGCGAGCGCCTCCTCTTGGTCGTGCGTCACGAACACCGTGGTGATGCCGAGGTCGCTCTGGATGCGGCGGATCTCGTCGCGCAGCGAGACCCGGACCTTCGCGTCCAGGGCCGACAGCGGCTCGTCGAGCAGGAGCACACGGGGCCGGGTGACCAGGGCACGAGCCAGGGCGACGCGCTGCTGCTGCCCGCCGGAGAGCTGGTGCGGGTAGCGCTCGGCGAACTCGCCGAGGTGGACCATGTCGAGGGCCTCGACCACGCGGCTCCTGCGCTCGACGGCGGGGACCCGGCGCATCTCGAGGCCGAAGGCGACGTTCTGCCGGACCGTCATGTGCGGGAACAGCGAGTACTGCTGGAACACCATGCCGATGTCGCGCTTGTCGACCGGGGTGTCGGCCACGTCCTGGCCGTCGATGCGGATCGAACCGGCGTCGATCGCCTCGAGGCCCGCGAGCGCGCGGAGCGCCGTCGTCTTGCCGCAGCCGGACGGGCCGAGCAGCGACACGAACTCTCCCGGCTCGACACGGAGGGACAGTCCCGCGAGCGCCCGGTGCGCGCCGTAGTGCTTCTCGACGGCGTGGAGTTCGACGACGGCACCGGTGGTGGCGAGGGAGGCCGGGGCTGCCGGAGCGGTGACGGTCATGCGGACTCCTGGGTGCGGGGACGACGGGTGGTGCGGGTGCGGCCGACCCGGCCCGTGCGACGGGTCCCGATGCGGCCGATGAGGACGAGCAGCACGAAGCCGAACACGAGCGCGGCGACCGAGAAGATCGCGGCGACGTACGGGTCGGTCCCCTGCACGAGCACGAGCCCGGTCTGGAACGTGCTGCGGGAGAGGAACGCGGCGAGGGTGTACTCGCCGAGGACCACGGTGATCGTGAGGAAGCACGCGGCGGTGATGCCCCGGCGCAGGTTCGGCAGGAGCACGCGCCAGGTGACGGTCCACCACGAGGCACCGAGCGAGCGGGCCGCCTCGGACAGGACGATCAGGTCCATCGCGGTGATGGCGGCGGCGATCGGGCGGAACGCGAACGGCAGTGTGACGATGCCGATCGCGAACGCCAGCGTCCAGGCGCCGGAGCCGAAGACCTGCGAGACGACCTGGTACACGGGGATGAACCCGACGACGAGCACCACGACCGGCACGGTGATCGGCACGATGCAGACGAACTCCAGGATGCGTCGGAGCCTCGGGTAGCGGAGCGCGGTGATGATCTGGGCGGGCAGCAGCACGAGCAGCACGATCCCGACGGTGATCACGGCGATGAACAGCGACGCCCCGAGCCCGTCGAACACCGGCTGGTAGGTGAACGCGTTGGCCGGGTCGCCGATCGCTGCCCAGTGCGCGAAGGTCAGGCCGCCGTCGGTGCCCTGCCGGAACGTGAACTGCACGAGGGCGACCAGCGGGACGGCGAACAGCAGCCCGATCACGGTGAGCACGATCGCTGCCGCGCCACGGGACGGCGCCGTGCCGAAGCGGCGGACGCGGGACGGGCCTCCGAACCGAACCGGCTGCGCCGGCCGCACCGGCCGCACCGGGGCCGCCGCGCTCATCGCTGCCACCTGGCGGCACGGCGCTGCAGCAGCGAGTAGGCGCCCATCACGACCGCCATCACGACCACCATGCCGAACGCGAGCACCCCGGCGACGTTCTGCAGGCCGACGAGCGTCTCGCTGGTGAGCTGTGTGCGGATCGTGAGCGGCACGATGCCGCCCTGCGAGATGAGGGCCGCGGCGGTGGCGAACGACGAGAAGCCGTTCGCGAAGAGCAGCAGGAGCGACCCCCAGAACGCCGGCGCCAGCACCGGCAACGCGATCCGGCGCCAGTACGTCAGGCGCGAGGCGCCGAGGGTCGCGGCGGCCTCGCCCCACGCGGGCCGGACGCCCTCGAGTGCGGGCATGAACGTGAGGACCATGAGCGGCACCTGGAAGTAGACGTAGGGGATCACGAGCCCGGGCACCGTGTACAGGAAGGCGCCGTCCGCGTTGAGGTCGACGTGGAAGACCGTGACCAACCACGTCGTGACGAGGCCCTGCACGCCGATCGTCGCGATGAACGCGAACGCGAGCATGACGCCGCCGAACTGGGCGAGGACGCTGGCCGCCGAGTCGATCATCGACCGGACCAGCCCGTCCGGCCGCAGTGCCGAGAGCGCCCAGCAGACGACCGCGCCGAGCACGGCACCGATGACCGCGGACGCGGCCGACAGGCCGAACGACCCGCCGAACGCCCGCAGCACGGACGGGTCGGCGAAGGCCGCGAGGTTCGCGAACGTGAACGCGCCGGAGCCGTCGAAGAAACCACTGCCGATCGCGATCACGGCGGGGACGGCGAGGAACAGCAGGACGTAGGCGGCGAAGGGCGTCAGCCCCAGCCAGGCGAGACCGACGCGGCGCCGGACACGGGGTCCGGCGCTGCGTCGGACGGCATCGGCGGACGCTCGCGCGGACGTCGGGCGCACGGGGCTCGTCGCGCTCGTCGCCGGTGCGGCGTCGGTCGCGGCTGTGCCGCTCGTCGCCGGCGCGGGCGCGGGCGCGGGCGCGTCTGCCGATGCGGTGGTCATGCTGCTCAGGACCCCATCGTCGAGGACCACTTGGCCTTGAGCACCTTCGCGGCGTCGGCGACCTGCGCGTCGGTCAGCTCGACGTAGTCCTTCGGCGCACCGCCGGCGGCGTCGAGGGCGTCCTGGTCGACCTTGCCGGACTTCTCCATCGCCGACAGGGTCGCGGGGAAGGCGCCGGCCTGCAGGTACAGGTTCTGGGCCTCCGGGCTGGCGATGTACTCCTGCCACAGGCGGGCCGCCGCGGGGTGCGGAGCGTCCTTGGTGATGGCCTGCGAGTAGTACGAACCGAGCGCCTGGCCCGTCGGGACGACGGTCTTCCAGTCCTTGTTGCCACTCGCGCCCGCTGCCGGTCCCCACGCCAGGTTGTTGTACGACCACTGGATGACGACCGGGGTCTCGCCCGAGGCGACCGTGGCCTGCGTCGGCAGCACGTTCTGGAAGTTGCCGGCCTTCTTGAGGTCGCCGAAGTAGTCGACGCCCTTCGTGATGTCGTCCGCCGAGCCGCCGTTCTCGAGCGCCGCCAGGTACACGGCCGATGCTGCCTGGTTGGCCTGCGTCGGGTCACCCGCGATCGAGACCTTGCCCTTGTACTCACTGCCGAGCAGGTCCTGCAGGTCCTTCGGGGCGTCGGAGATCTTCGACGAGTCGTACCCGATCGACATCAGGCCGGTGTAGTCGCGCGTCCACGCGCCGTCCTGCTCCTTCAGGTCGGCGGGGATGTCGTCCCAGTTCGCGACCTTGTAGTCGGTGAGCAGGTCGAGGTTCTCCTGCAGCACCGCGTTGCCGAGGTCGAGCACGTCGGGCGCGGTGGACTGGCCCTTCTGCGACTTCACGGCGGCGACCTCGTCGGCGCTCGAGCCGTTCGGGTTCGCGGAGTTGATCTTGATGCCGTACTTCTTGGTGAAGCCGTCGATGATCTTGCCGTAGTTGGCCCACGACGGCGGCAGCGCGATGACGTTCAACTGGCCCTCGGCCTTGGCGGCCGTGACGAGGGCGTCCATGCCGCCGGCGGACTCGGCGCTGGTGGCGGTCTTCCAGTCGGCGTCGCCGTCGGAGCCGGCGGTCGCGGAGCTCGTCGCCGAGCATCCGGCGAGGGTGACGATCGCTGCGGCGGCCAGGGCGATGCCGGCCAGGGTGCGCTTGTGCTGCACGGGTGGGCCTTTCGGGTGGGGGAAGGTGCTGCGGTGACCGGGGGTCCGGGTTCTGGTCGATCGTGGACGCGGCCGGTTTCCGGCCCGTGCTCCGGTGGTGAACGGCGGCGGAACAGCGGGTGCGGCTGTACGATTTGCTCGTTCTGGGCGCACGGTCGCGCCCACACCAGGCCTGGAGGCACGGATGCGGTTCACGACGACGGTCCTGCAAGCACGGAAGACGGCGACCGGACTCCCCGTCCCGGAGTCCGTCGTCGAGGCGCTCGGATCCGGCAAGCGCCCCGCGGTGGTCGTCACGATCAACCGGGGCTACACCTACCGGTCCACCGTCGGGGTCATGAACGAGCAGTTCCTGGTGCCGCTGTCGGCCGCGCACCGTGAGGCCGCCGGGATCGCCGCCGGCGACACCGTCGAGGTCGCACTCGAGGTCGACACCCTGCCCCGGACCGTCGACCTGCCGGAGGACCTGGCCGCCGCACTGCAGGAGGCCGGCGTGCGTGCGGCGTTCGACACGCTGTCGAACTCGCGGCAGCGGGCGCTCGCCGACCCCGTCACGCAGGCGAAGGCCCCGGAGACCCGGGCCCGCCGGATCGAGAAGGCCGTGGAGTCCCTACGGGGGTAGCGGTGCGGGGTCGGGCCGCCTGGTCGTTTCGGGCGTACCTGGTCGTTTCGTGCGTACCTGGTCGGAAGTTCTCGCAAGGTATGCCCGGAAGCACCAGGTATCGCGGGCGTTCTGGGAAAGAACGGGCGCGCTCAGGCCCCGAGCTCGACCAGGACCCGCGGGATCTCGGTCACGAGTTCGCTCGCCAGGTACCCGAGCGGCCCGACCTGCACCGCGAGTCGGTCGCCTGCGGCAGCGTGCACGTAGGACGCCCACGCCACGGCCTGTGCCGGATCGGCGCCGCGGGCGAGCAGACCGGTGACCGCGCCGGACAGCACGTCGCCACTGCCGCTCGTGCCGAGACCACCGGAACCGGTGCCCTTGAGCCACGCCCGACCCTGCGGTGTGGCGATGGCGTCACCGAGGGCCACGACCGCTCCGAAGCGGTTCGCGATCGCCACGGCGTCGGCCACGTCGTCGTCGCTGCACTCCCGCCCGAGCAGGCGTTCGGCTTCGCCGGAGTTCGGGGTCATCACGAGCCGGCCACGCAGCGGTTCCAGGCGGTCCCGCACGTCGGCGGCCACCCCGAGGGCGAAGGCATCGAGCACGACGGTGGTCTGCGGACCGACGACGTCGGCGAGCCCGGCCACGAGGTCGCGCGAACCGTCCGGGTCGTCGAGTCCCGGGCCGACCAGCACGGCGTCGGCACTCGAGGCGCTGTCCGCGATGCCCTCGATCGCACCGACGGCGATGTGTCCGTCCTGGTCCTCGTCGAGGGGTTCGACCCCGGACTCGGGTACGGCGACCGCGACCTCGTTCGCGACGCTCCGGCCGACCGCCAGGGTGAGACGACCGGCGCCGACCCGGAGTGCGGCGAGCGCGGAGAGCATCGCCGCGCCAGGGGTCCGAGCGGCGCCGCCGACGATGAGCACCTGCCCGCGGCCGTACTTGCCGGCACCGGGCTCGGGCAGTGGCCAGTCCCGCAGGAAGTTCGGGGTGACGGGTTCAGCGGACATGTTCGTCGTCCTTCCGGCCGGTGTGCTGGGTGACCTCGTCGTCGTCCAGGTGCCCGACCGACGAGAACTCCTCGAGCACCCACGGCGATCCGGCGTCGTCGCGACGCAGGCGGGTGAGGGAGGCGTTCGCGACCGCGTGGGTCCGGGCGAACTCCATGAGCGCCGGCTCGTCGAGGTCGAGGCACACCGCGACGGCGAGCATCACCACGGCGTCGTGCGCGGCGATCACCAGGCGCTCGGCACCGTCGAGCCGATCGACGTCGCCGAGGAGCGACCGGAGCCGGAGCATCACGTCGGCCCACGACTCCCCACCCGCCGGCCGGTGGTAGTACTTGCCGAGCCACTGCCGGCGGCGTTCCTCGTCCGGGTACCGGTTGCGGACGCCCTGCAGGGTCAGCAGGTCGAGGACGCCGAGTTCGCGGTCGCGCAGCCGCTCGTCCACCCGTTTCTCGGGTTCGGCGAGGCCGGCTGCCTCGAGCGCGATCGCGATGGTCTGCTGCGCACGGAGGTACGGCGACACCCACAGCGCGACGGGGACGTCGTCGATCCCGCGGTCGGCGAGCTCCTGGCCGAGGGCTCGAGACTGATCGGTGCCGAGCGGGCTGAGGGGGACGTCGGCGTCCCGGAACTCGACGTCGATCACATCGTCGCCCGCGGATTCGGCCCGGGCCGCTGCGACGTTCGCGACCGATTCGCCGTGACGGACGAGCCAGATCTCCTGCACTGCCATGCCGCCACGCTAGCCAGAGCGTGCTGTGCCGGTTCACCGGTGCCGGACGGTCACCCCGTGCGGCGTCGAGCACTCCGGACCGGACGGACCGCGCACGGCAGCCCCGCCGCCCGGAGTCGCAGTGCCAGCGCATCGAGGTCGAAGAGGTCTCGCCACTCGAGCCGGATGATCGTCCGGACACCCGGCACGGTGAGCAACCGACCGTGCCGCCGCTTCTCGTCGAGGAACACCTCGGTCGGACTCCGGCCGCCCAGGGAGCGCTCCTGGGAGTACTTGGCCCGTCCGTCGATCTCGACGACGACCCCGTGGTCCGGGAACCAGAAGTCGACTGCGGACCGGCGACCGTCCACGACGAACTCCTGCTGCAGCACCGGCGCGGGTAGTCCGAGCTCCCGGAACACGACCCGAGCGAGCGATTCGGCCGGTGACCCCGAGCGAGCATCGGCGAGGTCGAGCACCAGCTGCGCCAGGGCTCGGGCGCGGGCCTTCGGAGGAACCGCACGTCGGAGGTCGGCTGCGTCGACGCCACGGCGCAGCGCGGCGTCCGCGATCACGACGCCCGCCCGCAGGTCGCCGGACATCGCGATGTCGACGACGGTCCGGGGGACGGAGGTGACCGCGATCGCACCGACCGTGACCCGTTCGACTCGGCCCACGGGTCTCGTGTGCAGGACCAGCTCGGCGCTCCTGCCCCGGTACATCGACTCCGGCACCGTCGCGTGCACGGGGACGTCCCACCCGCCGAGCGCCGGGAGACCGTGCACGGCCGCGGCGGACAGGTGCGACGCCGTCGCCCGCGTGCCGAGTCGACCGAGCCGCGCGAAGACCCGGGTGACGTACCGCTGACGAGGCCCGGCGGCGTCCCACGCAGCGCCGTCGACGAAGGCGTTCGGTCCGACCCGGACCAGGCGGCCTGCCCCCTGCGTCCGGGTTCGGCGGCGCAGGGTGGAGGCGTCGAGGCCGGTCTCGTGGATGGCAGAGGCTCGGAGGATGGGCAGCGACTCGTTCATGCACGTGACGATGCCCGCTCAGCCACCCGCTCCTGGGGCCGATGTCGGGAACTGTGGACGGGCCTCCAGGGCTGGGCGGTTGTGGAGGGGAGCCGTTCCTTCCCAGAACGGCCGCAATGCCAAGCGGGATCGGGCGTACCTGGCCGGAAGTTCCGACCAGGTACGCCCGTTTCGACCAGGTACGCCCGACCCGACTCGCGCCCGCCCACCCACCGCACGCAACACGGCGCCGGACGGAACGCACCCGTGCCCCGTCCGGCGCCGCGGTCTCTCCCCGACCGGACGCCGGGCCCGCTGCCTCAGGCCCGACGCACGCGCAGCGTCACGATCTCGAACGGACGCAGGGTCAGCACGACCGGCTCCCCGGCCGACCACGAGCGCTCCAGCGGCCGCTCGAGCAGGTCGACCTGCGACACCGACGCAGCGTCGAACCCGAAGGAGACCCCGACGTCCGTCGCCCGGCCGCCGAGCCCCTCGTACAGTCGCACGACGACGTCTCCGGAGCGGTCCTCGGCGAGCTTGACGGCCTCGACGAACACCTGCGGCGACGACACCGTGACGAGTGGCGCGACCTCGGCTGACCCGGGGACGCTCCGCACCGGCAGGTTCAGCCGGTACCCGGAGTCGGCCGCGTCGAGCACCGAGGCCCCGATCCGCAGCACCGTCCGGAACACGTGGTGCCCCTGGTCGGCGTTCGGGTCCGGGAACGTCGGCCCGCGCAGCAGCGACTCCCGCACGAGCGTGGTGATCCCACCGTCCGGCCGGGTCTCGCGCGTGATGTCGTGGCCGTAGGTCGAGTCGTTCGCCACGGCGACGCCGAACCCGGGCTCCGCGACGTGCACCCATCGGTGTGCCGCGGTCTCGAAGCGGGCGTGGTCCCACGAGGTGTTCTGGTGCGTCGGCCGGTCGATGTGCCCGAACTGGATCTCGCTCGAGGCCGACGACGCGAGCACGTCGATCGGGAACGCGAGCTTCAGCAGCTTCTGGTGCTCGTGCCAGTCGACCTCGGTCTCGACGCTCAGCTCCGGTTCGCCCTGCACGGCGGAGTAGCGCGTGGTGAGCGTCGACGATCCGAAGGACCGTTCCACCACGAGCTCGTCGCCTGCGATCGCGACCGACGACGCCGACAGCACCGTGCCGTTGCGCTGGTAGGCGCGGTCGATGTCCCACGCCTCCCACTGGTTCGGGGTGTCCCGGAACACCGTGTACTCCGCCGCAGCGGCGCCGGGCGCGATCGCGTCGCGTCCGGTGGCGTGGTCGACGAACGAGACGACGTGGCCGGCGGCGTCGATGGTCGCGGTGACGACGCCGGTGTCGAAGACGAAGCGGTCGCCGCTCCGGACGGGAGGCACGGGTCGCGGCGCGTGGACGACCGAACCTGCCAGGGCGGTCACGTCCCCTGCCGCGACCGGCGAGGCGTTGAAGCGCACGACCGACGCGGCGTCGCCGGCGGTGCCGGCGACGGCACCGGTTCCGGTCCCGCTCCCGCTCCCGCCTGCGGCGAGCGCCGTCGTCGCGCTGCCGATCAGCCCCTCGAGCACCTCGGCGACCCGGGCGTACTGCTCCTCGGCGTTCTCGTACACCCACGCGATCGAGGACCCCGGCAGGATGTCGTGGAACTGCTGGAGCAGGACGGTGTGCCAGGCGTCCTCGAGCTCGGCGTACGGGTACTCGCTCCCGAGCCGGACGGCCGCCGTCGCCGCCCAGAGCTCGGCTTCGCGCAGCAGGTGCTCGGAACGGCGGTTGCCCTGCTTCGTGCGGATCTGCGACGTGTAGGTGCCGCGGTGGAACTCGAGGTACATCTCCCCCGACCAGACCCCCGGTGTCGGCAGCTCGGCTTCGAGCTGCTCGAACACCTGCGCCGGCGTGCCGAGGGTGACGTGGGGCGACCCGTCGAGGTCGTGCTGGCGGTGTGCCGCGCCGACCATCTCGCGGGTGGGACCGCCACCGCCGTCGCCGAAGCCGTAGAGCAGCATCGAGGTGTTCGCGGTGCCGCGTTCCTTGTTGTTCCGTTCGCCGCGGCGCAGGTCGGCTGGTGAGACGTCGGAGTTGTAGGTGTCGGCCGGGGGCAGGTGCGTCAGGATGCGCGAGCCGTCGATGCCCTCCCAGTGGAACGAGGTGTGCGGGATGACGTTCGTCTCGTTCCACGACGGCTTCTGGGTGACGAACCACTTCGACCCGGCGGCGCGGACGATCTGCGGCAGGGCGCCCGAGTAGCCGAACGAGTCGGGGAGCCAGGCCTCGGGGGTGTCGATGCCGAACTCCTCGAGGAAGAAGCGCTTGCCGGCGACGAACTGGCGGGCCAGGGCCTCACCGCCGGGCAGGTTGGTGTCCGACTCGACCCACATGCCGCCGACGGGGATCCACCGGCCCTCGGCGACCCGCTGCTTGATGCGCGCGAAGACCTCGGGGTACTCGTCGCGGATCCAGGCGTACTGCTGCGCGGACGAGCAGGCGAAGGTGAAGTCGGGGTCGCGGTCCATCAGGTCGAGCACGTTCGAGAACGTCCGCGCGCACTTGCGCTTCGTCTCGCGCACGGGCCACAGCCAGGCGGAGTCGATGTGGGCGTGCCCGACGGCGATCGCACGGTGGGCGGCGGGGCTGGCGGGGACGGCGAGCACGGGCGCCAGGACCTGCCGGGCATCCGCGGCGGTGCCGGCGACGTCGTCCGGGTCCAGGGCGTCGGCGGCCCGTTCGAGCGCCCGCAGGATGTCGGCGCCGCGGGTGCCGTCGGTCGGGAGCTCGGCCATGAGCCCGCGCAGCACCCAGAGGTCCTGCTGCAGTTCCCACACGGTGTCGTCGCGCTCGACGACCTCCAGGGCCTTCAGCCGGTAGATCGGGTCGTCGCCGGCGGTGGAGCGCGAGCCGAGCGGCGTCGCACCCTGGAACGAGTCGCCGCCGATGTCCGGGTTCGCCCCGGCCTCGATCCAGAGCTCGAACGACTCCCCCGGGTCGACCTCGAGCGGCACGGTGTCGTTCCGCGGCTCGATCGCCTTGATCGTGGAGCCGTCGGCGCGGAACGCGAGTCCCTCGGCCTGGAACCCGGGCTGCCGCTTGGTGAACCCCAGGTCGACGAGGAGCTCGGCGGTGGTCCCCGGCGCGGTGCCGAAGTCCGCCGGCACGGTACCGGTCACCCGGAACCACGTCGTGCCCCACGGGCGTCCGCCCCAGTGCGACCCCACCGTGAACGGTGTGTACGTCTCGCCCACGGCGGCGTCGAACGGCACCGGTTCGCCCGGCACCTCCCACGCCTCGATCGTCACCGGCGCCGAGCGACGGAGGACGGCGGGGTCGACGCGGTCGCGCACGAGGCGGGCGATCCGGGCCTCGACGAGCGGTTCGTCCTGGTGCATGTGCTTCCTTTCTGGTTCGCGGAACACCGGTGTTCGCGGATCGAACCGCGGTTCGCGGGTGTTCGACGCGCGAACACCGGTGTCTTGCGGGGGTGGGGGCCGGCGTCAGCCCTTGATGCCGCCGGCGAGGGCGTTGCCGCCGCCGAGGCCTCGGGACACGATCACGTAGAGGGCGATGACGGGCACGGAGTAGACGATCGAGAACGCGGCGAGCTGGCCGTACGCCACCGCCCCGTTCTGCCCGAAGAAGTTGAAGATGCTCACCGCGGCGGGCACCTTCTCGGGCGAGAGCAGCAGGACGAACGGGACGAAGAAGTTCCCCCACGCCTGGATGAACACGAAGATGAAGACGACCGCGATGCCCGGACGCATGAGCGGGATCACGATGCGGGTCAGGGTGGTGAGCATCGAGGCGCCGTCGGTCCACGCCGCCTCTTCGAGCGAGATCGGCACCGAGTCCATGAAGTTCTTCGCCATCCAGATCGCCATCGGCAGCGACGTGGCGGCGAGGAAGAAGATGCAGCCCCACACGTTGTCGATCAGGTTGAGCGACACGAACAGCGCGTAGACGGGCACCATCATCGCGGTGATCGGCAGACCGGTGCCGAACAGGATGCTGTACAGGAACGGCTTGTTGACACGCATCTTGTACCGGGACAGCGGGTACGCGGCGAGCAGTGCGAACACCACGGTGACGACCGCGGTGCCGCCGGAGAGCAGCAGGCTGTTCGCGAGCGGGATGAACGACAGCTCGGGGGTGAGCACCTTCGCGAAGTTGTCGAGGGTGAACTGCGAGGGCAGCTTCACCGACAGCGACGCCTGGGTGTCGAACGAGGCGAGCACGAGCCACAGCAGCGGCACCGCGAAGCACACCGCGATGACGAGCAGCACGACGTTCGACACCCACCGCATGGTGCGGCCGCGCGGTGACGTCATGTGCATCGACCCCGGTGCGGTCACCGAGCGGGTGGTGGTCTGGTCGAGGGACGGGGCTGTCATGGCCATCAGTCCACCTCCGGCTTGAGGGCTCGGATGTAGATGATCGAGAAGACCGCCCCCACCACGAGCAGGATGGTCGCGATCGCCGTCCCGAAGCCGAGCTGCGAGAACTTGAACGCCTCCTGGTACGCCAGGATCGGCAGGGTCGACGAGTTCGTGCCCGGGCCGCCGCCGGTCATCACGAAGATCAGCGTGAAGACCGACAGGGTCTGCAGCGTCGTGAGCATGAGGTTCGTCGAGATGCTCCGGCGGATCACCGGGAGCGTGATGTAGACGAGCCGCTGCCAGCCGGTGGCTCCGTCGACCTCGGCGGACTCGGTGATCTCCTCGGGGACCTCCTGCACGGCGGCCGAGTAGACGAGCATCGAGAACGCGGTGCCGCGCCAGATGTTGGCCAGGATCACGGCGAGCATCGGGTACGTGTAGAGCCAGTTCGCGCCGGTGATCCCGATCGACGCGAGGAACGTGTTGAGCGTCCCCTCGTCGTTGAAGAACGCGTACGCCGCGAACGACGCCACGATCTCCGGCAGGACCCACGCGGCCACCACGAAGGTGCCGACGATCGCCCGGACCGCCTTGTTCGCCGAACGCATCAGCAGGGCCAGCCCGAGGCCGAGCACGTTCTGTCCCACCACGGCCGAGGCCAGCAGGAAGACGACGGTCAGGATGACGGACTTCGGGAAGTCCGGGTCCTGGAACAGCTCGACGTAGTTCTGGAACCCGACGAACTGCTGGTCGGCCGCGCTGGCACCGGTCAGCGCCGAGTTGGTGAACGACCCGTAGAACGACGAGATGACGGGGCCGAGCAGGAAGATGACGAGGAGGACCAGGGCGGGCAGGAGCGGGACCGCTCGTCCGACGTTCCGCAGTGGTCGCCGCTTGCGCGGCACGGGTGGATCGGTGCGCTTCGGCGCACCGGGCGCCGACAGCGTCGGCGCGAGGGGGGTGCTGGACACGATGGGTGCCTTCCGGGTGCGGAGGGGTTCCGAAGGTGGGGAGAGGCAGCCGGGAGGCGCGGTGCGGGACCGCCCCGCGCCTCCCGGCCGTCAGTGGGTGACGTCCGTCAACCAGCGGCGACGGTGTTCTCCTTGCCGACCACCTGGGTGACGGCCTCGTCGTAGGCGGCGGCCGCGTCCTTCGGCGACTGCTGACCGGTCATGACCGCTTCCATCGCGACCTGGATCGCGTTGGACACCTGCGAGTAGTCACTCGTCGCCGGACGGAAGTTGGTGTTCTCCACCAGCCCCGAGAAGAACTTGAACGTCGGGTTCGCCGCCGTGTAGGCCGGGTCGTCCGCGACGTCCTTCCGGACCGCGATCTGGCTGTTCTCGGTGTCGTACTTCAGTGAGCCGTCCTTGTCGAGGAAGCTCGTGATGAAGTCGAACGCCGCCTGCGGGTTCTTCGACTTCGCGCCGACCGCCAGGGTCCAACCACCGGACATCGAGTTGTAACCGGGAGCCTGCCCGTTCTGGGTCGGCATCGGTGCCTGCCCCATCACGTCGTTCCACTCGGGCCACGGCGCGGTGCCGGACTTCAGCCACGTGCCGGACTGCCACGATCCATCGAGGTCGATCGCGAGCTTGCCCTTCGGCAGCCACGTCTGGGCGATGGTCGTGCCGACGTTCGTGTCGAGCGCCTGCTGCGGTGTCGGGCCGAGGCCGCCCTGGTAGACGTCCTTCACGAACTGCAGCGAGTCCTCGAACTGCTTCGAGCCGGTGACCCACTTCTTGTCCTTGTACAGGGTGTTGCCGGGGCCGTCGGCACCGTACAGGAGCATCTCGAAGCCCTGCATGGTCGAGGCCTCGCCCTGCGCCTTGCCCGAGTAGATGTTGAACGGGATGACGTCGGGCTGCTCGTCCTTGATGGTCTTCGCCGCCGCGAGCACGTCGTCCCACGTCTTCGGCTTCCACGGGACGTCGAGCCCGGCCTTCTTGAAGATGTCCTTGTTGTACCAGAGGGCTCGGGTGTCGGTGCCCATCGGGACGCCGTAGATCTTGCCGTCGTCACCCTGCCCGGCCTGCTTGGCGTTGTCGAAGAACTGGTCCCACTCGTCCCACTTGTCCGTGTACTCGTCGAGTGGCAGCAGGTAGCCCGCCTCGGCATCGGCCTTGACGAGGAACGTGTCCTCGTACATGACGTCCGGGGCGGTGGCCGGCGCCTTGTTCATGAGCGCGAGCTTCGTGTAGTAGTCGTTGCCCTGCGCCTGGATGGGCACGAGGGTGACCTTCTTGCCGGGGTTGTCCTTCTCGTACTGCTTCTTGACGACCTTCATCTGGGCGTCGAGCTGCTGGAAGGCGCCGAACTTCTGGTACGCGATCTTGATCGTGTCGCTCGAGGCGGACCCCGAGCTCGAGCAGCCAGCCAGACCGACCGCGGCAACGGCCACAGCTGCGAGTCCGGCGATGATGCGGGTGCGTTTCATCGGTGCTCCTTTGCACGGGTGATGTCCGCGGGCACCATCGCCCGCGCGCAGGATTAGTCCACCGTATTGACTTAACCGTGTCAAGGAGTTTCTGGAGGAGGCCGCCGGGCGGATTCGGGCGTACCGAGTGGAATCGGGCGTACCGGGTCGGAAGTTTCGACCAGGTACGCCCGATCCCGCTTCCCATCGCGCGCGTTCTGGGAAGGAACGTCCGTCAGGAGATCGGGGTCGCGCTCCCCGTCACCGTGATCCCGCCGGCCTCGGGCACGTCCACGAGCAGCAGACTCGGACGCCCGACGTGCCGCCCCTGCCGGATCGTGATGCGGTCACCCGGCTGCGCTGCCCCGATCCGCCGCAGGTACGCCCCGGTGGACGCCGCAGCCGACCCGGTCGCCGGGTCCTCGGTGATGCGCCCGGCGGGGAACAGGTTGCGCGCCTCGTACTCCCGGTCGCCGGTACGGTGCAGCACCGTGACGGTCCCCGCCCAGCCCGCCTCGCGCTTCAGCTCGGCGAGGGGGTCCGGCGCGAACCGGAACTGGTGGAACAGCTCGCGGTCGTGCAGCGCGAGGACCGGGTGCCAGTTGCCGGCGAAGGACTCCAGCACAGGGAACCCCGGAGCGATGTCGGCTGCCTCGAGTCCGAGCAGGTCGAACAGCCTCGCCAGTAGGGCCGGGTCGAGGTCCCGCGTCGCCGGCTCGACGCTCGTCATCGCGACCTGCACCGCGCCGTCCGCACCGACGGTCGCGTCGAGGGCGACTCCGCCGGCCAGGGTCGTGAACACCCGGCGGCCCGCTCCTTCCCGCTCGGCCAACGCGACGGCCAGTGCGACGGTGGCGTGCCCGCAGAACGGGACCTCGGCGCTCGGCGAGAAGTAGCGGACCCGCGGCCCGGTCGACGTGGCACCCACGACGAAGGCGGTCTCGGGGTACCCGACCTGCCGGGCGATCGCGAGCATCTGGTCGTCGGACAGCCCGGCCGCGTCGAGCACGAGCCCGGCGGGGTTGCCTCCGCCCGGCTCGGCGGCGAAGGCGGTGTACCGGAGGATCTCCTGCTGCATGCCCCGACGCTACTGCGGCGTCACGACCGGGTGCGCGGGCCGATCACCGACGGGTGGCCCGGACGGCTGCGGCACCGCGGGTGGCTCCGAGGGCAGCGCGAGGAACACGGCGAGCGCGATGCCGCCGGCGGGCACGAGGTACAGCAGGACCCACCAACCGGATCGGTTCGTGTCGTGGAGCCGCCGCACCGCGATGGCGATCCAAGGCAGCAGCGCCGCGAGCCCGACGACCACGAAGACCCCCAGCGCGACCTTGGCGAAGACCGGCATCGACGTGAGCAGGAACCACCAGACCGGGAACGGGTTGAAGGACTGCATCGCCTGGTCGATGACGCGCGTCTCGTCCGGGCTCGGCATGGTCGGCGGCGTGATGAAGAGTCCGACGCCGTACACGATGTTGATCGCAGCGGAGATGATCGCCCACCACAGCGCCCACCACCAGAACTCGGCACGAGCGGCACGTCCGCGGAACACGACGTACCCCCGCCAGAACCGCGAGAACGAGGCGGTGAAGGTGGCCTGATGCCAGGGGACCCCGACGGGTGGCTGCTGCGTCTGGTGCACCGAACCTGCTTACCGGTGCGACCTGGGCGCTCCTGAGCACTCCTCGGCAGGCGCGGCGTGGCGGGTGGGGGTAACCCCCGACCGCTTCCGGGTGCGCACGTGATGTTTCAGCGATGCGTCCGTCGTGAGACTGGATCCATGAGCACCGACACGCGCCCCACCACCGCCCGCCGCACCCTCCGGTTCGCCCTCGCCTCCACTGCCGCGGTGTCCGCCCTGCTGCTGACCGCCGGCTGCAGCGCGATCCAGGACATCGTGCCGAACAAGACCCCGGAGAAGCACTTCGACGCGTACTCCGACGCCCCGCGCTCCGGGGAGTCCGAGGATCTGGCGTTCTTCATGCCGAAGTGGGTGCCGGAGGACGCGAAGGACATCGGCGTCCGCCTCCACGTCTCCCAGCCCGGGTACGTCATCGGGTTCGCGTCGAAGGACGGCGTCGACGTGGACGACTGCGCCCCGCTCGACGAGT
This sequence comes from Curtobacterium sp. BRB10, assembly GCF_031844325.1. NCBI lineage: Bacteria > Bacillati > Actinomycetota > Actinomycetes > Micrococcales > Microbacteriaceae > Curtobacterium > Curtobacterium sp. BRB10. The sequence goes on along the minus strand of NZ_JAUZVA010000002.1, from coordinate 435,735 downwards.
CGTACGGCGGCACGGCGATGACCGCCGACTTCCTGCCCGAGGAGCTCCCGACCAAGGGCCTGGTCACCTGCGGCGACGGTCGCGCGGTCACCGAGATCGACGGCCGCTGGTACGGCTGGACCACGAAGGACGCCATCCCCGGTGAGGACGACACCCAGACCATGCACGGGTCGGCGGACTGACCGCAGCCACCCACCGGCCTGGAGGCGCGTGGCGGCCCCGCACCGCGCCTCCCGCCCGTCACGCGGTCGCGCCCACCGCGCATCGTGAGCAGGAATGGTCGGGTCCCCACCTGCGGACCCGACCATTGCTGCACACCATCCACCCCGTGGGGACTGGGGACTACTCCGCAGCCGCAGCCTTCCGTCGGCGACGCACGACCAGCACACCCGCACCCGCCGCGAGCAACAGGAACGCCACCAACGCACCGGTACCGAGGCCCGCAGCACCCGTGAACGCGAGCTGCCCATCCACGGTGATCGCGATCGGGGTCCACCCGATCAGACTCCCGTCCGCAGCCGTCACCGCCAACCGGTGCACCCCAGCCGCCGTGTCCACCGGGATCGTCACCCGAACCGTCCCATCAGCAGCCACCACGGCCGTGCCGATCAGCGTCGGCTCCGAGAACAACCACACGTTGACCGTGTCACCGGCAGACGCCGTCCCCACCGTCACCGTGATCGTCTCCCCCGCACGAGCCGACGCCGGAGCCGACACCCCACCACGACTCGCCTCCGTCAACAGCGACTCCGACGGCGCCACCGGAACGACCGGGGCAGCCGAGGGAACCGGAGTCGGGCCCGCGGTGGGCGTCCCACCCGGGGTCGGGGTCGACGTCGTGCCGTCGCCCGGGGTCGGGGTCGGAGTCGGCGTCGGCGTGGGCTCCGTTCCCGGGTCGGTGTCGCCGCCCTTGCACGGGTACGTCCCCGTGCGGAGCGAGAACCCGTCCGTGTCGTTGTCGTCCGCGTAGAAGGTCGCGCGCTCCCCGTCGGTGCAGACGCCCGAGATCGCGAAGCCCTCGTTGGCGAGCGTGCGGTCGGCGGCCGAGGGCGCCTCGTACAGCGTCGAGGGGGCGAAGGCCCCGTCGGTCACCTCGTACAGCGCGGTCCGACCGGAGCACACCTCGTCGCAGACCACCCAGAGCGCGTCGAGCGTCGGGTCGAACTGCAGGTCGGCGACGACGGCGAGCGACGTCGCGATGGTGGCGACTCGTGCCGAGGACCCGTCGTCCATCAGGGCGTAGGCGTACACGCTCGCGGTGCCCTCGACCCCGACGAAGAACAGGCCCTCGCCGTGTCCGGCGTAACTCGACGGCGCGTAGGCGCTGCCGGTGCGCTCGTCGGTGAACCCGTTCGCGGTGAGCCAGGTGTCCGGGATCCAGGTGATGCCCTCGAGCCCGGCGTTCGCGCCGAGCCCAGGGAAGTCCACGGCGAGGTTCCACTCGTCGGTGGCCCGCAGGGTGTTCTCGGAGCCGGCGGTCGTGGCGTAGCGCAGGACCGACGGGCGGCTCGTGCTCGAGACGTCGTTGTTCCGCTCGGTCGAGACGTAGACGGCACCGGGGTCGTCGCTCGTGACCGTCACGCCCTCGGCGTCCGGGGTGCCCGTGCCGTCGGCGTAGCGCAGGTCGGTACCCGCGGCGTTCGACGGCGTCCAGCCGCCCGCACCGTCCGAGGTCAGGTGGTAGAGCAGGCCGTCGCCGTTCTGCACGGCCCAGAGCTGCCCGTCCCGCGAGGCCGTCGAGGTCGTCCAGTCGAGGCCGCTCAGGTCACCGGTGAAGGTGTCCTCGTCGTCGAGCACGGTCTCGTCCGGGCCGCCGGGCCAGGCCTCGGCGGTGACGACGCCGGCGAACCGGTTCGCCGCGCCCTTCGTGGGCGCTGCCGTCTCGGCGAAGTCGCCGGTGCCGTCGGGGTTGCGGCCGGAGGTGGTGGCGGCGTGCGCCGTCCACGAGGTCGAGTCGACGAGCGCACCGCGGGCGTCGAAGAGCCGCGCGGAGTCCGCCTTGCCGAGTCCGAAGCCGAACGCCGCCTCGTCGAGGACGGTGAAGCCCCCGGCCGCGACGGTCGTGCCCGCGGGGATCGTGTACGCGTGGTCGTCCTCGCTGTCGCGCAGCACGTACCCGCCCAGGTCGACTGCAGTGCTGCCGGTGTTGGTCAACTCCACCCAGTCGCCGGGAGTGCCGTCCTGCGACTCGACCTCGTTGATCCGCACGGGCGAGGAGCAGTCGTTCGCGGCGCCCTTGGTCGAGGCCGTGGTGTCCACGAGCGGCCCGACGCCGTCGGCGCAGCGGCCGTAGGTGACGCCCGCGTGGGTCGTCCAGGCGTACCGGAGCACCAGGTCGCCGGCGGGATCGTAGAGGCGCGCGGTGTCCGCACCGCCGAGCCCGAAGTCGAAGCCAGGGGCGGTCGCGGACAGCTGGTCAACGACGAAGTACCCGCCGGCGGCGATCGTCGAGCCGCTGGGCAGCACGGAGGCGTCGTGCGAGCCGTCGGAGTCGAGGAACGCGTACCCGGTCAGATCGATCGCGGTGCCCGAGGTGTTCTTGAGCTCCACCCAGTCGGTGTCGTCGCCGTTCGACTCGACCTCGTTGACGACGAGGCCGTTCGCCGCGACGGCGCCGACGGCCGGGTCGTCGTCCCCGACGGCTGCGAGGGCCGGGCTGGCGGTGACGACACCGGCGGCGACGACCAGGGCGGTCGCGACGAACGCGCCGATCCGCATCGTGGGTGGGCGCAGGGCAGGAACACGCATGCGGGGTCCTTCTCGGGGGAGGGAGCGGGCGGAGACCTGCACGACTGTTCAGCATCCACGCGACCGGCCGGTGGCCGCGGGGTGAACGCACGGTGTCCCGGGTCGGGACCGGCGCCCTGGACCCGCGGCGTGCGGACGGGAGGCGCGGGGCGGGCCCGCACCGCGCCTCCCGTCCGCCGTGCGGTCGCGCCCACCGCGCATGGTGGGCAGAAGGTGACCCCGTCGTCAGCGCCGGATCAGCAGGGTGCTGGCCCGCGGCGAGAGCGCGGCGTCGAGCACCAGGCAGGCGGCACCCACGGCGGCGACGTCGGCCCCGCGGTCGCTCTCCACCACCTGCACGGCGTGCTTCGGCACGAGCAACGGCGACCCGACGATGGCGGTCCGCGCAGCCGGCAGCGCAGCACTCGCGATGCGCGACCAGAACGGGCCGCCGAACACCACGCGGTCGATGTCGAGCAGGTTCACGATGAGGACGACGGCGTTGCCCATGACGGTGCCGGCATCGGCCGCGAGCGTGACGGCGGTGTCGTCCCCGTCCGCGATCGCTGCGGCGAGCTCGTCCCACGCGGCGTTCACAGCGTCGACATCGGCGTCTGCGTCAGCCTCGGCGACCGCGGCGCCGCCCGACAGAGCGAGCCCTCGCGACCGGGCGATCCGCACCAGCCGGTCCGGCGCGACGGCCGCACCGACCTCGCCGCGCGTGCCCGAGCCGTCCGGCGTGCCCGCGAGTGACCCCTGGTCGACCATGATGTGCCCGGCGTCACCCGCGTTCGACCCCACCCCGCGCAGGGGTTCGTGGTCGACGACGAGCCCGACGCCGAAGCCGGTGCCGAAGTACACGAACGCGAAGTTCCGTGCCGAGGACTCCCCCGCCAGGAACATCTCGCCCACCGCGGCGGCCGTGACGTCCTTCTCGAGCAGGACCGGGTAGCCGGTGGCCTCGGCGAGCGCGTCGCGCAGCGGCACGTCCCGCCACCGGGGCAGGAACGGCGGGTCGACCACGATGCCGGCCTCGACGTCGATGGGTCCGGGGCTCGCGATCCCGACACCGAGCACGCTGTCGACGGCCACCCCGGCGTCGGCGACGAGCCCGTCGACGGCCGAGGCGATGGTGCGCACCACCTCGGACGGGTCGTCGGCCGTGGGGGTCGAGGTCGTGGACGCGGCGACGACGGTGCCGGCGAGGTCGAGCAGCACGTAGGTGACGACGGCCGGGTCGACGTGCACGCCGACCGCGTACCGGCTGCCCGGTTCGAGCCGCAGGATGGTGCGGGGCTTGCCGCGGCCGGACACGACGGTGCCGGACTCGACGATCATGCCGGCCTCGATCAGGAACCGGGTGACGTTCGACACGGTCTGCGCGCTCAGTCCGGTGCGTGCTGCGAGTTCGACGCGACTCAGACCGTCGGGTGAGCGGCGGACGGCGTCCAGGACCACGGTGCGGTTGAAGCCGCCGATCGACGGGAGGTTCGCTCCGCGTCGATGCTCTGCCATGCCGCGACCATACCGCGGCAACGGTGCGGTCTCGGTCTGCCGTCGTCACTGGCTTCCGCAGGGTCAGCACCGTTACCCTGGCCGCATGTCCGACCTGCGCCTGGAAGAACTCTCCGCGAAGACCGCCGCCGCGGCGAACTCCCTGACGCTCAAGCCGGGCCAGGAACAGTTCGTGCAGCCGACCACCTACGGGGTCGCCGAGTCCGACGTCAAGCCGAGCTCCGCGTGGACCCGTGTCGTCCTCGACGACGACGAGGTCCTCGGCCTGATCATCGGTTCCTTCGACGCCGACAACGCGCAGGAAGAGCTGCGCAGCTGCATCTGGCGCGTCAACGTGGCGGCGAGCGCACAGGGCCGGGGCGTCGGTCGCTTCGCCGTGCACGGCCTGGCGGACGAGGCGCGCAGCCGTGGGTTCGAGCGGCTGACGGTCGTGTACGAGCCGGGCGGAGACGACAGCCCCGAGGCGTTCTTCCGTGCCGTGGGCTTCGAGGTCGTGCGTGAGACCCAGTACGGCGACCACTTCGCGGTCCTGACGCTCTAGCGCGCTCCGACGACGTGGCGTCCGACGACGTGCCTTCCGACGATGCCTCCGTCGTAGGCTTCGGCGCCGCCGTCGCCGAGGTCGTGCGGATGATCCCGCCGGGTCACGTCATGACGTACGGCGACGTCGCCGCCACCCTCGGGTCGCGGGCGTCGCGCGCCGTCGGCAAGGTGATGGCGCACGAGGGCACCGAGCTGCCGTGGTGGCGCGTGGTGCGCGCGGGTGGGCACCCGCCGCTCCACCACGAGGCCCGGGCACTCGAGCACTACCGCGCCGAGGGGACGCCGCTCGTGCACGGGCCGACGGCCTGGAGGCTCGACATGCGTCGTGCGCGCTGGTCACCGGCAACCGACGCGGACGACCCGTTCTGATCCCGGTGCGCGCGGCTCGGCCTCAGCGGTCGAAGCGCGCACCCTTCGGGTTCGCGGGCAGCAGGCACAGCACGGACACGATGAGCGAGCCGAGGCCCGGCAGCACGTGCAGGAACTGCCAGAAGCCGGACAGGTTCGCGTCGTGCAGCCGTCGGGCGCCGAGGGCGAGCGAGCCGATGAGCGTCGCGAGCACCCACAGCATGAACAGGTACGAGCCGACGGGGTTCTCGAGCACCGGGGTGTCCGGCGTGAACACCTGCGGCACGAGCTGCAGCACGAGCCCGATCGCGAACGACGTCAGCCACCACCACCAGAACTCGGCGCGCGACGCCCGTCCGGTGAACACGGTGTACTTCCGCCAGAACCGTCGGACGGCCTCGGTGAAGGGGGCACCGTAGAAGGGGTCGTGCAGGGCGACGCCGCCGGGCTGCACCACGCTGTCGTTGCTCATGGAGCAAGCCAACCACGTGGTGCAGCCCAACCCGGGCCTAGACGAGCGAGTCGCGCCAGGCCGCGTGCAGCTGGGCGAACCGTCCGGTACCGGCGATGAGGTCGGCGGGGGTGCCGTCCTCGACGATCCGGCCGTGTTCCATCACGAGCACCCGGTGGGCGATCGCGACGGTGGACAGCCGGTGCGCGATGATCACCGCGGTGCGGTCGGCGAGCAGGGTCTCCAGGCCCTCCTGCACGAGCCGCTCCGAGGGGATGTCGAGCGACGCCGTCGCCTCGTCGAGGATGAGCACCTTCGGGTCGGCGATGAACGCACGCGCGAACGAGAGCAGCTGCCGCTGCCCCGCCGACACCCGACCGCCGCGCTTGTTCACGTCGGTGTCGTACCCGTCGGGCAGCGCCATGATGAACTCGTGCGCGCCCACGGCCTTGGCCGACGCCTCGATCTCCTCACGGGACGCACCGGGCTTGCCGAGCGCGATGTTGTCCGCGACGGTGCCGGAGAACAGGTACGCCTCCTGCGTGACCATGACGATCGCGCGGCGCATGTCCTTCGTGTCGAGGTCGCGCAGGTCCACACCGTCGAGCTTCACCGAGCCCTGGGTCGGGTCGTAGAAGCGCGCCATGAGCTTGGCGAGCGTCGACTTGCCGGCTCCGGTGGACCCGACGAGCGCGATGGTCTGCCCCGCCGGGATGTGCAGGTCGAACTCCGGCAGCACGACCTTGCCCTTGCTGTACGCGAAGACGACGTCGTCGAAGTCCATCTTCCCGGTGGCGTTCGCCAGGCGGGTGGGCTTCACGGGGTCCGGCACGCTCGGCCGTTCCTCGAGGACACCCGAGATCTTCTCCATCGCCGCCGAGGCCGACTGGTACCCGTTGTAGAACATCGCGAGTTCCTGCGCCGGGTCGAAGAAGCGCTTGGCGTACAGCGCGACCGCGAGCAGCGCACCGACCTCGAGCGTCCCACCGACGATCCGGAACCCACCGACGATGACGACCGCGGCGAGCGTGGCGTTGCCGATGAGCACGAGCACCGGGTCGAAGGTGCCGAACAGGTTGAACACCTTCGTGTTCGCCACCCGGTAGTCCTCGACGAAGCCGCCGTACTCGTCACGGTTGCGGGACTCCTTGCGGAACGCCTGCACCGCGCGGATGCCCGTCATCGTCTCGACGAAGTGCACGATCACGCGCGCCGAGGTGACACGGGTGGCGCGGAACAGCGTCTGCGAGTTCGTCTGGAACCAGCGGATCAGGAACCAGAGCGGCACGAGCGACACCGCGAGCACGAGCCCGGACGTCGGGTCGAGCAGCACCAGGGCCACGGCGGTGAACGCCATGTACAGCACACCCTGGATGAGCTGGTTCAGCCCGGAGTCGAGCAGCTCGCGGATCGAGTCGAGGTCACTCGTCTGGCGCGAGATGATCCGGCCCGACGTGTAGGTCTCGTGGAACTCGAGCGAGAGCCGCTGCGTGTGCAGGAACACCCGCTTGCGCAGGTCGAACAGGATCGCCTGGCTGATCCGTGCCGCGAGCACCGTGTACCACGCCGTGAGCACCGCGCCGAGGACGGCCACGACGATGTACGTCGCGACGACGCCGAACGCCGGCACCCAGTCGTTCTGGTCCATCACCGCGGGCAGGGCGTTGTCGATGCCCCACGCGATGAGCGCCGGACCCGCGACGGTGCCGGCGGTCGAGACCACGACCACGATGCCGAGCAGCACGAGCCGGAGCTTCAGCGGTGCGGCGAGGGACCCGAGCAGGGCGAGGGACCGGCGCCGCAGGCGCTTGCTCTCGGCCTTCGTGAAGTCCTCACGCTCCTCGCCGCGCACGCCCATGGTGGTGATCGAGGCGGTGACGGGCGCGGCAGACTGCTCGTCCGGAGCTTCCTGCGGGACGGACGCCGATCCTCCCGGCAGGTTCTGGTCGGTCTGCTGGCTCATGCCATCGCCTCCTGTCGTGCGGTCGCGTCGTCGTCGTCGAGCGACGAGATGACGTAGCGGTAGTGCTCGTTGGTGGCCATCAGGTCGTGGTGGGTCCCGACGGCCGTGATGACGCCGTTCTCCATCAGGGCGACCCGATCGGCCAGCGTCACCGTCGACGGACGGTGCGCCACGATGAGCGACGTGGTGTCGGCGAGCACGCGCCGCAGGCCCGCCTCGACCCGTGCCTCGGTGTCGACGTCGAGCGCCGACAGCGGGTCGTCGAGCACGAGCACCGACGGCCGCGCGGCGATCGCGCGGGCGAGTGCCAGGCGCTGGCGCTGGCCGCCGGACAGCGACAGCCCCTCTTCACCGACCCGGGTGTCGACGCCGTCGGGCAGGTCGTCCACGAAGGACGCCTGCGCGATGTCGAGCGCCTCGCGCATGAGCGCCTCGGCCTCGGCACCCTGCACGTCCGGTCGACCGAGCAGCACGTTCTCACGCACCGTCGACGAGAACAGGGTGGCGTCCTCGAAGGCGACGCCGACGTGCCGGCGCAGCTCTTCGCGGGTGAGGTCGCGGATGTCGACCCCGTCGATCGTCACCGACCCGCCGGTCACGTCGTACAGACGCGGCACGAGCGAGAGCAGCGTCGTCTTGCCGCAGCCGGTGAGCCCGACGAGCGCCATGGTCTCGCCCGGCTGCAGCTGCAGTTCGACGCCGTTGATCAGGTCCGGGTACTGCGGTGCGGAGTCCTGGTACCGGAAGTGCACGCCGTTGAACGACAGCGCACCGTGCGGCTCCGCGATCGTCTTCGGGTGCTCCGGGTCCGTGATGGTGTTCTCGGAGTCCATGACCTCGAAGAACCGGTCGACCGCCGTGCGGGTGTCGAACGTCATCGAGAGCAGGAAGCCGATCGACTCGATCGGGAACCGCAGCACCGTCGCCGTCGCGAAGAACGCGAACAGCTGGCCGACGCTGAGCTGCCCCTGCGACGCCAGCCAGATGCCGGCGAGCAGGCACAGCGCGAACGCGACGTCCGGCACGAGCAGCAGCCACAGCCAGATGCCCGCGATGGCCTTCGCCTTCTTGATCTCGGTGCCGCGCAGGGCCTCGGCCTGCTCGCTGAACTCCTCGAGCTTCGCGCCGCCGCGACCGAACGCCTTGAGCACGCGGATGCCGTGCACCGACTGCTCGACGCTCGTGGCGAGGTCACCGACCTGGTCCTGGCTGCGGCGTGCGACGGCGGAGTACCGGCGCTCGAACAGCAGGCCGTTGATCCACAGCGGGATCGACGCGATCAGGAAGATCAGCCCGAGGATCCACCCGAAGGTGAACAGCACGACGAAGCCGACGACGATCGTCACGATGTTCACGACGAGCAGGACGACGCCGAAGGCCAGCCAGCGCCGGATCAGCGACAGGTCCGACACGGAACGGGAGAGCAGCTGCCCGGACTCCCAGCGGTCGTGGAACGCGACCGGCAGGTCCTGCAGCTTCGCGTAGAGCGCGTTGCGCATGCTCGTCTCGATACGGGTCGAGGGGCGCATCACCAGCCTGCGGCGTGAGGCGATGAAGAACGCCTCGAGCGCACCGAGGGCGAGCACCCCGAGCCCGGCGGGCCAGATCTGTGCCGAGTCGCGCGACGACAGCGGACCGTCGACGAGCCACTGCAGCACGTAGGGGATTGCGAGCGCCACCAGGGAGGCTCCCATCGCTGCGGCCATGCCGCCGATGAGGCGCCCCTGGTAGGGCTTCACGTAGGGGTGGATCCGCGCGATCGCGCGGAAGGTGGACGGGCGCGCCGTGGTGGGCGACTTGGACATGCGTTGCGTCCTCATGCGTCTGCCGGGTCCCCGGGTCGCGCTGCGCGGTGCGTGCTCGCTGCTGCTGCTGCTTGCTTGCTGCTTGCTGCTTGCTCGCGTCGCGCGGCTTCGGCCTGGAGGCTCGGTGTGGCGTTGCGTGGTGATCATCGGCCGGGCGCGTGGTCGCGTCTCCGCCGTCACTCGCGTGACGTCGGTCGGGCCGGAGGCACCGAGGGACAGTCGTCCCCCGGGTTCAGGCGGGTGGTTCGCGGACGCCGGTGGTGCTGCGTCGCGGGGCCGTGGGAACGGCCCGACTAGACGGCGGCCGCGGCACGGGGCCGCGGTGCGATCAGGGATCGCCGTGCGGGAGTGGTCCCCACGACGGACACGAGACCTGCACGGGCGGCCGTCGCCACGGTTCCGGTCATGTTGTCCATCGTCACTCCAGTCGTCGTCTTCGTCACCGTTGTGTCCGCGGTGCCGCCGGTCCCGAGGGATCGTCGGCTGCCTGCCGCGGAGCCTTACAGACTATTCACAGTGACTCACGGCGCGCAATGGTTCGCCACCGATTGTTCACATCAGTGGAAGAAGTGGCGCTCGCTCGTGAAGTACATCGTGACGTCGGCGGCCTTCGCCGCGGCGATGACCTCGTCGTCGCGGACACTGCCACCGGGCTGCGCCACCGCACGGACACCGGCGTCGAGCAGCACCTGCAGGCCGTCCGCGAACGGGAAGAACGCGTCCGACGCCGCCACGCTGCCGGTCGCGCGGTCACCGGCACGGTTGACCGCGAGGTGGCAGGAGTCGACCCGGTTGACCTGGCCCATGCCGACGCCGACGCTCGCGCCCTGGTTCGCCAGCAGGATGGCGTTCGACTTCACCGAACGGCTCGCACGCCACGCGAAGGCCAGGTCGGCGAGGGTCTGCTCGTCAGCGGGCTCGCCGGCGACGAGGGTCCAGGTGGCCTGGTCGAAGCCCGTGAAGCGATCGGCGTCCTGCACCAGGAACCCGCCGGAGATCTGCTTGACCTCGCGGTCGGCGAGCGCGAAGTCGGCCGGCAGCGTGAGCAGGCGGATGTTCTTCTTCCGGGACAGGATCTCGAGCGCCTCGGGGTCGAACCCGGGGGCGACGACGACCTCGGTGAAGATGTCCTTCACGGTCTCGGCCATGGCCACGGTGACCGGGCGGTTCGCGGCGATGACCCCGCCGAACGCCGAGAGCGGGTCGCAGGCGTGCGCGGCGGCGTGGGCCGAGGCGATCGGGTCGGCGGCGTCGGCCGGGGCGATCGCGATGCCGCACGGGTTGGCGTGCTTGATGATCGCGACGGCGGGCTCGTCGAAGTCGAAGGCCGCACGGACCGCTGCGTCGGCGTCGACGTAGTTGTTGTACGACATCTCCTTGCCGTGCAGCTGCGTGGCCTGCGCGATGCCGGTGCCGTCGGACGTCGTGTAGAGGGCCGCGGCCTGGTGGGCGTTCTCGCCGTAGCGCAGGCTCGCGGACAGCTCGGCCTCGACCGTCAGGTGCTCGTCGAACGCACCCGGAGTCCGGATGTCGCCGGCGGTCGTCGGGGCTGCAGCGGCGGTGACGACGTCGCTCGCGAAGTAGGACGCCACCGCGGTGTCGTACGCGGCGGTGTGCGCGAAGGCCTGGGCGGCGAGGCGCTTCCGGAGCTCGAGCGTGGTGCCGCCGGCTCGGACGGCCTCGACGACCTCGGGGTAGGACGCCGGGGACACGACGATCGCCACGTTCGGGTGGTTCTTCGCCGAGGCGCGGACCATCGCGGGGCCACCGATGTCGACGTTCTCGACCACGGTCGCGGTGTCGGCACCCGACGCCACGGTCTCGACGAACGGGTAGAGGTTCACGACGACGAGCTCGAACGGCGCGATGTCGAGGTCGGCGAGCTGCTGCTCGTGCGACTCGAGCCGTAGGTCGGCGAGCAGGCCGGCGTGCACCGACGGGTGCAGCGTCTTCACGCGACCGTCGAGGGACTCGGGGAACCCGGTGACGCTCGCGACGTCGGTGACGGCGTAGCCCGCGTCGCGGATGGTCTGCGCGGTGGAGCCGGTCGACACGATCTCGACCCCGGAGTCGGCCAGGGCACCGGCGAGCTCGAGCAGGCCGGACTTGTCGCTCACCGAGATCAGTGCACGGCGGACCGGGACCACGTCACGGTCGCGGTAGAGGCTGGGGTCGGCTGCGTGCACGCTCATGCGCTCGGGGTGCCCTTCAGGTCGGTGGTGCCGTTGGCGATGTCGAGGATGGTCTGGATGAGCAGGCGGCGCTCGACCGGCTTGATGCGGTCGTGCAGCGTCGACTCGGTGTCCCCCGGCAGCACCGGGATGCGCTCCTGCGCGAGGATCGGCCCCGTGTCGACGCCGTCGTCGACCGCGATGACGCTCGCACCGGTCTCGGTGACCCCGGCGGCCAGGGCGTCTCGCACACCGTGGGCGCCGGGGAACTCGGGCAGGTACGCCGGGTGGGTGTTGATGATCCCCGGGGCGAACTCGGACACCACGGCCGGGGGCAGCAGGCGCATCAGGCCGGAGAGCACGAGCAGGTCGGGCGACCACGGGCGGATCTGCTCCGCCAGGGCCTGGCCCCACTCGGCGCGGGAGTCGTAGCGGGTGAACGGCACCGTGAAGGTCGGGATCGAGAACTCCTCGCCCAGGCCGAGACCCTCGGCGTCACGGTCGGCACCGATGGCGACGACACGGGCGGGGTACTCGGCGTCGAAGGTCGCTTCGAGCAGGGCTCGGAGGTTCGACCCGGTACCGGAGATCAGGACGACCAGTTCGAGCACGGCACCAACCCTACCGGCAGGCACGCACCCGACGGGCGCTGTTACCGGTCGTCCTTCGGCTGCCGCCACCAGGGCAGCTCGTCCTCGGGGATCTGGTCGGTGACGTCCCACTTCGCCGGGCGGGACTGCTCCGCCGACCGCGGGGCGGACGCCCTGGTGTCGGGCGCGACGTCCACGCGGTCCGCCTCGGCGGTCTCGTCGACGTCGTCCCGGCCGGCGACGAACTCCTCGGTGCTCCAGGGGAACGCGGGCTGGGCGTCGGTCGGCACCGGGGTCGGTGCGGGGTGGGACGCGGGCGTGGGGGCTGCGGGCCGCTCGGGGTCGGGTCGCTGCGGGCCGGGCCGCTCCGGCTCGGCGTCCGAACCGGTCACACGGTCGCGGAGTGCACCGGCTCGTCCCCGGACACCCCCGGCCGCGCCGGCCAGGCGGTCGCGGAGGCCACCCAGGGCTGCTCGTCCGGCACTGCGGCGCTCCGGTTCGGGCTCGGCGGCCAGGCGGTCGGCGGCCACGGCATCGGTCTTCGCCCAGTCGGGGAGCTCGACGTCGTGGTCGGTGTCGCCGGCGCGCGGTGCGACGGGCGCGGGGGCCGAGGCGGGCCGTGCGGGTGCCGCGTCGGCGGGCTCGCTGCCGATCGGCGCGCCGCTGACCGGCGCGCTGCTGATCGGCTCGGTCGCGCGCTCGGTCGTCGCGCGGGGCCGTGCGGCCGTCGACCCGTCGTGCGACTCCTCGACCACGAAGCGGTGCACGTCGGTGGTGCGCCCGGCCCCGGCCTGGTCGAGGGCGGCGAGCAGCGAGCCCTCGCCGTCGACGCGCGCCGTCTCGTTGTCGCCGTCGGATTCGTCGGCCTCGGTCCAGCGCTCTCGCGTCCACCCACGGTCCGGCAGCCGGACCAGGTCGCTGCCCGCGGCGAGGGCGATGATCGCCGGCAGGCCGACCTCGAGTGCGGCGAACCCACCGACCGCCAGGGCGTCCGGGCCGACGTCGGCCAGGCGCCCGGGGCCGAACGAGCCGGACGACACCCAGGCGATCAGCCCCGTGAGCACACCGGCCACGAGTCCTGCGACGACGCCGCCGAGCGCACGGTGCAGCGCGGAGTCGGCGGAACCCAGGGCCCGCACCAACCGCGGTCGCATCGAGCCGCCGATCGCGAACCCGGCGATGACCGGCACGAGGATCCAGACGAGTCCGAAGGTGTGACCGGCGGTCGGCAGCGCGCCGAAGACCGGCAGACCCGGGATCGGGCCCAGGGTCGTGGCGATCGGGGACACGCTCGACCCGGTGCCGATGGCGAACCCGGGGCCGATCAGCCACGAGGTCGCCCACCCGACGAAGTCCGGCAGGAACGCGAGCTGTCCGACGGTGAGTGCGACGCCGCCGATGACCCCGGCGTGCGACTGCTCGTACAGGGTGATGACCTCGGCGAAGGACGTGAAGAGGAGCAGGCCGACGAGCACCGCGGCCACGCCGACGACCACGGCGGTCGCGGCGGTCCCGGCGCGCAGGCCGAACCCGGCGACGGACCGCCAGACGGCGGGGATGCGGTCGACCAGGTCGATCACGCGCTGGGTGACGGGGTCGGCGAGCACGTCGCGGCGGCGGCGGCAGACCTCGGAGGCCGCGAACGCGGGGATCCCGAACCAGAGCGCCGGCAGCACCACGGCCTGCCAGAGCGTGGGGCGGGTGGCAGCGGAGGTCGACGACAGCGCGACGGCCAGACCGAGGAGCGCGACGGCGGCGGTCCCGACCAGCAGGCCGGTGGTGCGGTGCTCGGTCTCCGCGAACCGACGTCCGGCACGGGCACCGAGCCATGCCGTCACGACCGCGAACCCGAGGGCCGCGAGGGTCACGTGGATGGGGTCAGCGGCGCCGCTGACCCCGGTGCTCCTCGCGAGCGCGGACCCGAGCAGGAACGAGACGTCGACGCCGTGTCCGACCAGCCAGACGCTGCCGGTGGCCTTCCAGAACACGTCCCAGTCGACCTGCAGGCCGTACTCGAACCCCCAGAGCAGCGTCAGGGGCACGAGGGCGATCCCGATGCCGACGCCGACCGTCACGACCGCCTCGATCGCGGCGAGCAGAGCGGTTCCCAGGCGGTTCATCGCAGCGAGGATACGTGCCCCTCGCGCTGCCGCCCCGGAGCCGCGCGGCTGCCGACGCAAAACACCGGTGTTCGCAGGACGAACACGCGCAGGACGCGGTTCAACCGACGAACACCGGTGTTGTGCGGAACGGGCGGTCGCTACCGAGCGGCGACGACCTCGCGCAGCAGCGCGGCGGTCTCGGACGGCGTCTTGCCGACCTTGACCCCCGCGGCCTCGAGCGCCTGCTTCTTCGCCTCGGCGGTGCCGGCAGAACCGGACACGATCGCGCCGGCGTGGCCCATCGTCTTGCCCTCGGGAGCGGTGAAGCCCGCGACGTAGCCGACGACCGGCTTGGTGACGTGCGCCTTGATGAACTCGGCGGCACGCTCTTCCGCGTCGCCACCGATCTCGCCGATCATCACGATGGCCTCGGTCTCGGGGTCGGCCTCGAACGCGGCGAGCGCGTCGATGTGCGTGGTGCCGATGACCGGGTCGCCGCCGATGCCGATGGCGGTCGAGAAGCCCAGGTCACGGAGCTCGTACATCATCTGGTAGGTCAGGGTGCCGGACTTCGAGACGAGCCCGATCGGGCCCTTGCCGGTGATCGTCGCCGGGGTGATGCCGACGAGGGACTCCCCCGGGGTGATGATGCCGGGGCAGTTCGGCCCGATGATCCGGGTCGTGCCGCCCTTCGCCTTGGCGTGCGCCCAGAACTCGGCCGAGTCCTGCACGGGGATGCCCTCGGTGATGACGACGACGAGCGGGATCTCGGCGTCGATGGCCTCCGTCACGGCGTCCTTCGCGAACGCCGGCGGGACGAAGACGATCGAGACGTCGGCACCGGTGGTGTCGATGGCCTCGCGCACCGAGCCGAAGACCGGCAGCGACACGTCGCCGTGGGTGACGGTGGTGCCGGCCTTGCGAGCGTTGACACCGCCGACGACGTTCGTACCGGCCTTGAGCATCAGGGCGGTGTGCTTCGTGCCCTCGCCACCGGTGATGCCCTGGACGATGACCTTGGAGTCCTTGTTGAGGAAGATCGACATGGTCAGTCCCTTCAGGCCGCTGCGGCGGCGAGTTCGGCGGCCTTCTCGGCCGCATCGTCCATGGTCGCGGCGACGGTGACGAGCGGGTGCGCTGCCTCCGCCAGGATCCGACGACCCTCTTCCACGTTGTTGCCGTCCAGGCGCACGACGAGCGGCTTCGTGGCCGCGTCGCCGAGGATGCCGAGCGCGGCGACGATGCCGTTCGCGACGGCGTCGCAGGCGGTGATGCCGCCGAAGACGTTGACGAACACGCTCTTGACCTGCGGGTCGCCGAGGATGACGTCGAGACCGTTGGCCATCACCTCGGCCGAGGCGCCGCCACCGATGTCGAGGAAGTTCGCGGGCTTCACGCCGCCGTGGCGCTCACCGGCGTAGGCGACGACGTCGAGCGTCGACATGACGAGCCCGGCGCCGTTGCCGATGACGCCGACCTGGCCGTCGAGCTTGACGTAGTTCAGGCCGTGAGCCTTCGCCTTGGCCTCGAGCGGGTCCTCGCTGGCGGTGTCCTCGAGCTGCTTGTGACCCTCGTGCCGGAAGTCGGCGTTCTCGTCGAGCGAGACCTTGCCGTCGAGTGCCAGGATCTGGCCGTCGCCGGTGCGGACGAGGGGGTTCACCTCGACGAGGGTCGCGTCCTCGCCCTCGTAGACGTCGTAGAGCTTGACGAAGACGTCGGCGACGGCGTCCTGCAGCTCCGATGGGAAGTTCGCCTGCCGAGCGATCTCGAGCGCGGCGGCCTTGTCGATGCCGGTGAGCGGGTCGACCTCGACCCGGGCGAGCGCCTCGGGCTTCTCGACCGCGAGCTGCTCGATCTCCATGCCGCCCTCGACGCTGGTCAGGGAGAGGTAGGAGCGGTTCGCCCGGTCGAGCAGCACGGAGAAGTAGAACTCCTCGGCGATGTCGGCGCCCTGGGCGACCATGACGCGCTGGACGGTGTGGCCCTTGATGTCGAGGCCGAGGATCGCCTGCGCGTGCTCGAACGCCTCGTCCGGGGTCTTCGCGACCTTCACGCCGCCGGCCTTGCCGCGACCGCCGACCTTCACCTGCGCCTTGACGACGACCACGCCGCCGATGCGCTCGGCCGCTGCTCTCGCCTCCTCGGGGGTGTCGGCGGTGATCCCCTGCAACACGGGAACGCCGTAGGACTCGAAGAGGTCCCTGGCCTGGTACTCGAAAAGATCCACGCTGTTCTTCTTCCCGCACGTTCCGTGCGATCGGCATCGGTTACCCGGTCGCCACACTCACCATCGAGGGTCGCTCGATGTCGAGACAACGGCCGCCACGCAGCCTAGCGCTGCTGGGTGGACGGCCGGTGCGCGGCCGGGAGGCACGGGTCGCCCCCGCCACGCGTGAGCCGCTGGGCGCACCCCTGGGACCATCCCCCAGCGTGCGCCCGGCAGTGTGGATCGGTGAACGAAGCACTCCGCACCCGCGCCACCGACGTGTTCGGCTGGCGCCTCCGCCCCGACCAGGAATCCGTCATCGACGCGGTGCTCGACGGGCGCGACGCACTCGCCGTGATGCCGACCGGGTCGGGCAAGTCCGCGATCTACCAGGTCGCCGGTCTCGAGCTGGACGGCATCGTCGTCGTGGTCTCCCCCCTCGTGGCGCTGCAGGAGGACCAGGTCGTCGGACTCGAGCACCACGAGGGCGCTCCCCGGGCCGTCGCGATGAACGCCACGAGGAAGGCCCGTGACGTCGCCGAGGCCTGGGACGCCGTCGCCGCGGGCGAGGTCGGCTACGTGTTCCTGGCCCCCGAACAGCTCGCGAAGGACGACGTGCTCGAGCGGCTGCACGACGCCGGCGTCGCCCTGGTCACCGTCGACGAGGCGCACTGCATCTCGTCCTGGGGCCACGACTTCCGCCCGGACTACCTGGCACTCGGCGAGGTCGTCGAGCGCCTCGGCCGTCCCCCCGTCCTGGCGCTGACCGCCACCGGCTCCGCCCCCGTGCGCGACGACGTGGTCGAACGGCTCCACATGCGCGACCCGTTCGTGCTCGCGTCGGGCTTCGACCGCCCCGGCATCCGGCTCGAGGTCGTCCGGCACGCCGAGGACGCCGAGAAGCGCCAGGCCGTGGTCGACCAGGTCGCCGAGCTCGACGGTGCCACCGTCGTCTACGTCGCCACCCGGGCGGCGACCACGGAGTACGCCGACGCCCTGGCGGCCCGCGGTCGCCGCGCGCAGCCGTACCACGCGGGCATGCGGATCGCGGAGCGCGAGGCCGTCCACACCGGGTTCCTCGACGGCGACGTCGACGTGGTCGTCGCGACGAGCGCGTTCGGCATGGGCATCGACAAGCCCGACGTCCGGTACGTCGTGCACGCCGACGTCCCCGAGTCGATCGACGCCTACTACCAGGAGATCGGGCGGGCCGGACGGGACGCCGAACCGGCCGGCGCCACCCTGCACTACCGCGCCGAGGACTTCGGCCTGCGCACCTTCTTCGCGTCCGGCTCGCCACGACCCGCCTCGGTCCGGGCCGTGTTCGACGCCGTCCCGGCGACCGGCTCGATCCCCCGCTCCGCACTGGTGGAGGCCTCTGGCCTGTCGGCCCGCACCGCCGGTCGAGCACTGAACGCCCTGCTCGACGCCGGCGCCCTGCGCGATGACGTCGACGGTGTCTCCCGGGTGCCGGACGGCCCGCAGGACGCCGACCGTGCTGCCCGTGCCACCGCCGACCGTGCTGCCGAACGGGAACGGGTCGAGGAGTCCCGCATCGCGATGATGCGCCAGCTCGCCGAGACGACCGGGTGCCGCCGGCAGTTCCTGCTCGGCTACTTCGGCGACGAGCTCCCGGAACCGTGCAGCAACTGCGACACCTGCTCGTCCGGGACCGCTTTCGAGACCGCCGCGCACGTCGCCGACGGCGCCAACGACACCGCCTGGCCGCCGGACGCCCGGGTCGAGCACGCCGAGTGGGGCACCGGTGTCGTGATGAGCACGGAGGAGGACCGCATCACGGTCTTCTTCGAGTCCGCCGGCTACCGCACCCTCGCACTCGCCGACGTCGAGGAACGCGACCTGCTCGAACGCGTCTGACGTGCGACACGTCGCCGATCGGGCACGGCGGGGGAAGGCGCGGTCGCTCGACCACCCGTCGGCGACCGCGCTCCACTCCCCCGAGCATCCGCGATGCTGCCGTGGCGGTGTGACCGGCAGGTGACGCCCGGGTGAACACGACACGAAACCGGACGGGCGTCAAGCGCCGACGGGTAGGCAGGAAGCCCGCAACGGAAAGGAACCACCATGAGCGACCCCGGTATCAGCCCCGTCGACGACTTCGACTCCCAGCAGCGTCGCGACGACGACATCGACCGTGAGCACGTCGGCCCGTACGAGGTGGACGAGGCCGAGGAGTCCCTCGAGACGGTGACGAACGACGCGGTCGCCGGCGAGACGGTGGAGCCGCAGCCCGGTGACGGCTCCGACGACGGTCCGACCGGTGGATCCCCGCGCGAGGGCTCGCCCGACCTGTGGGAGCAGGACGAGGAACGCCCGGACCTCGGGGGCGACCTCGGCATTAAGCCGCTCTGAGCTGATCAGCCTCCCTCGGGACACGGCTCGGTAGCATCGGGCCGTGTTCCGACGAGTCCGCTCCAGCGTTCGCAGCATGCCCTCGGCAGCGCGGCTGCTGGCGCTCGCGGCGATGCTGCTGGTCGCCGCCTCGGCACACCTCGCCGCCCGCTCGGAGCCCGGTGGCCGCTGGGTCCCGCTCCTGGTCGTCGGCGTCGTCGTCGCGGTCGTCACCGGATCACCGACCCGCCTCTGGCCGCTGCCCGCGATCTGGCTCGTCGCGACGCTCCTCGCCCTGACCGGTGACGCACCCGTCGACCCCTCGCACGCACGGGTCGCCCTGGTCGTCGGCGCAGTCGTGCTCCTGGCGGCGATCGCCGTGGACCTGCGGCCCGTCCTGCGGGCGCGACGCCGACGGGGTGCGGCGTGACCACCCCACGGCCTGGAGGCGCGGCGCACGACCCGCACCGAGCCTCCCGTCCGTCTGCTGGCCGCGTGCACGACCGCCACCTGCGTCGGTTCCTCGCCGACAGCACACCCGTGGCCGCGGGCGGCCGCGCCATCCTGCTGCAGATCGCCGACCCGGTCGTCGCGGCCGGTGTCCGACGGCACTCGGACTTCGCCCGGCGACCCCAGCAGCGGCTCGCCCACACCCTGATGTTCATCTACGCCGTCGTCGTCGGCACCGACACCGACTCGGCGACCGCGGCGGGCTTCGTGAACCGTGCGCACCGGCCCGTCGCCGGCGCCGACGACGTCGACCGGCAGCTCTGGGTGGCCGCGACACTCTTCGACTCCGCCCGGCGGGCGCACGACCTGTTCGGCACACGCGTCTCCGCGGCCCGAGCCGAGCAGGTCCTCGCCGCCTACGCCCCAATCGCGACCGCGCTGCGGGTGCCGGCGGAGCGCTGGCCGGCCTCGGTGGCCGCGTTCGACCGGTACTGGCAGCAGACGTTGGCCGGACTCGAGGTCACCGATGACGCCCGCGGGGTCGTGCGCGACCTGCTGCACCCCCGGTTCGCGCCGCTGTGGGTGCGGGCCGTGATGCCCCTCGTGCGCATCGTGACCGTGGGGATGCTTCCGGAACGGGTGCGGACGGCGTACGGCTTCGCCTGGGGACCGCGGGAGGAACGGCGTTTCCGGCGCACCGTCCGGGTGGTGACCGGGGTGCGGGCGTTGGTGCCGAGGGCGCTGCTGCGACTGCCGGGGCCGGTGCTGCTGCGGGCGATGCGGCGGACCGCCGGTCGGTACGCGACGGCCGGCGCCGGCGTTGGTGCTGGTGCTGGTGCTGGTGCTGGTGCTGGTCAGCCTGCGAGGACCCGCACGGCGTAGTCCCCCACCATCACGACGTCACCGGGCCGGGCGATGACCTGCGCTCCGCCCACGCTGGGTTCCTGCGCACCGGATGCGCGGACGACCACCGTGCCGTTCGAGGATCCGAGGTCCTCGACCACCAGGCCGCCGTCCCCGGTCGGCCGCATCGCGGCGTGCTCGCGCGACACCGACTTCCCCGGGTCCTCGAGCAGGACAGCTCGTCGGCCCGGCGCGGTCGGGACGCGTCGCCCCACGACCACCGGCTGGTCGAGCGGAACGACGGTGCCCGGCGCGACCTCGAGCACGAGTCGCGGCACGACGCCGATCGTCGGCAGCGGCTGCTCGGTCCGGACAACGGCGTCCGGCTCGTCGTCCGACACCGGAGCCGCAGGCAGCACCCAGGCGCGGGACAGGTACCCGGCCTGCCGGTCGCGCTCGACGTCGGCACGCGTGACCACCGGGCGCTTCGGAGTGTCGTCGTCCTTCCGGCGTCGAGCCACCGTGTCCCCCTCGTTCTGGTGATTGTTCAGAAGTGGTGCGAGATGCAACGCGATCAAGTATGGTCGAACCGCGCCGGGGGTCGCCCGGTACTTCACATACGCATCGGGAGGGCATGCGCCATGGCCAATGTCAACGTCACTTACGACGATCTTCGCAACCAGGCTTCACAGCTTCGCAACGGCCAGAAGGCCATCGAAGACCAGCTGAGCCAGCTCAAGGGCCAGATCGACAACCTCGTCTCGTCGGGCTACGTCACCGACAAGTCCTCGAAGGCCTTCGACTCGACGTACTCGGAGTTCAACTCCGGTGCGACGCAGACCATCCAGGCCATCGACGGCATGGCGGGCTTCCTCGAGAGCGCGGCGAACACGCTCGAGTCGACGGACGAGCAGCTCGCGTCCAGCATCGGCTAGTCAGGACCAGCACGACGGTGGCCGGCGCCTTGGGGGTGCCGGCCACCGTTCTCGCCGCAGGGGCGGCGTCGACGAAGAGCAACAGTAGGAATCCACCGGGGGAACCGTGGCCGGCACCATCAAGCTCGATCTCGACCTGATCGGGAATCTCGCATCCGACCTCTCGAGGCTGCACGGCGACTTCGAACACGTCGCTTCTGCCGCATCTGACTACAAGATCGGCATCGGCTCGATGACGGTCAGCAGTGCGATCGACGACTTCGCGGGCAACTGGGACATCCGACGCGGGCGCCTCCGAGAGTCGATCAAGGCCGTCGCCGAGATGGCCGAGAGTGCGCACGACGGCTTCACGCAGACCGAGGTCGAGCTCGCGAACCGGATCCTCGGGAAGGACAGCTGATGGCACGGCCCAGCGACTGGAGCGCCGTCGACATGCAGCTCGATCCGGTGCCCGGCGACCCGGTCGAGGTTCGACAGTCCGCGTCGGGTGCCCGCTCGATCGAGCAGGCCATCACCGAGCAGGTCAACCGTCTCAACAGGCTCAAGGACGGCGATGGCTGGGAGAGCGAGTCGGGGACGAAGTTCCGCGACTCCGCCGGGGACCTCGCCGGCGCCATCGAGAAGGCCAAGGGCCGCTACACAGCGCTCGCCGCCGCGCTCGACCAGTGGGCAGACGGGCTCGAGGGGCTCCAGCGCGAGGCCGACGCCGCTCTGCTGCAGGCGCAGGACGCGCGGGACGCGCACCGCGCTGCGGCGAACCAGACGATCAGCGCCGAGGCGGACAGCCCGGAGCACCAGGACCAGGTCGACGCGCAGGACCGGGCGCTGAGTGCGGCACAGGGCGACATCGATGCGGCGAAGGCGATCATCCACCGGCTCGCCGGTCCCTTCGGCGAACAGGGTGAGTACGGGGACCTGGCCAGCCGGGTCGCCGATCGCATCCGTCAGGGCGCCGACGACGGCCTGAAGGACGGCTGGTTCGACCACGTGAAGCAGGCGATCCACGATGCACGTGGGGTTCTCAACGTGATCAAGGACGTACTGGATGCCGTGGGTGCGGTCCTCCTGGTCGTCACCGTGATCGCAGCCGTGTTCTTCCCCGCGGCACTCCCCGTGATCGCCCTCATCGGGCTCGCGGTTGCCGGCGCGAAGCTGCTGATCACGGCGACGCAGTCGGTAGCGGGTGACGCGAGCGCGAAGGACGTCGGCAAGGATGCGCTCGGGTTCGCACTGGCCGCGGTCGGGTTCGGCGCCGCCAAGTACGCCAGCTCAGCGATGGGGCTGCTGCGGGGGGCGGTCGGAGAGACACGCGCAGCCTCGGCTGCCGCCGCAGCGCGTACGGCGAACGCCGGGGCGGCCGGCGAGTTGAGTGCGTTCCTCCGGGGAGGCAGTGCCGGCGTCCGGGAGGCAGAAGCGATCGGCCGGAAGCCCCTCACGGCGTTGCTCGACACGTACGTCACCGGCGGTCTGATGGAGACCGCTCAAGTCCTCAAGCTCGCGCCGGACTCCGCGCTCGCACGCGAGGCCGCGACGCGCGCAGCGCTCGCGAACGGAGTCGTCGCGGGCTCCGGGCTCCCCGGTCTCACGGAGATGCCGGAACCCGTGGAGAACGTCGTCTCCGCCGCCACGGACTGGGACGGCTACTGGAAGTCGAAGAGCGAGATCCACGTCGGTTCGCTGTGACGCAGTACCGAGTCCTCTTGCCGGACGGGTGGTACCGGTACCCGGTCGACGGCGACCCGAAACGTGCCTCGCGAGCGTTCGCTGACCGACACCTCGTCCTCCTCGGCGGAGATGATCCGACTGCAGTCGAGGCACGGCGCCGCGCACGCGACGACATCAGCTCCGCCTTCACGACGATGGCGGATGCCGGTACGACCGACCTGTACTTCTTCGATGGCCGGTTCGGCGGAGCGCCGATGAACATGTTGTTCACGACCGGAGTCGTCTACCTCGGGCCGACGATCGCGGGACTCGAACTCGCTGAGGTCGCTCCGGCGCTCGGCGCTTCGACGACGCTCACGGATCTGCCCGTGGGGGCAGCGCTCCGGGCCCGTTCCGAAGGTGAGCTCGACGGACGAGGACCGCTGCCGGCTTCGCTTCCCAGAGACCTCGCCGCGGCGTTCCTGGCTGGTTCGGGACCGGACGTGCCAGCGAGGACGACGCGCGTGGACTACCTCCTGCCGGTCCCGCAGGAGCACGGCTCCTTCGCGCTGATCTCGTTCCAGTGCGCCGGTGAACTGTTCACGGACGAGCGTGTTGCGCACTTCGACATCCTGATGACCGGCTTCGCCTGGGAGAGCGGACGATGAGGATCACGTGGCCACGGACCGACGTGCTCCGTCCGCTCGACCTCGAGGCACATCGTCTCGATCCCTCGAGCGCGCCGACGATCATCAGACGACTCAACGAGACGGATGCAGCGGCCGCCTGGATGGTCCACGAGGCCTCACGCGAGGTCGGCTGGGTCGCCGTCCGCACTGCTCCGCTTGCGGGTCGGTCTGCCGGAGTCGTTCGGGCTGGCCTTCGTGCTCCTGACCCGATCGGACCGATCGAGGAGTCGATGCTCGCCACGAGCAGCGGCGACGCACTGCGGCTGGTCCAACGGCTCGCGTTGGAGCGGCCCGGTGGCGCGCGTTTCGTCGTCGTCCAGGCATCGTGGTCCTGGGTCGTCGGAGACGAGCTCGTCGTCCTCTCTTCGAGCAGCGCAGAGCCCGCACTCGCCGAGCTGTTGATCACGCGCATCGACGCGCTCGCTGCGAAGATCGTCATCGATGCCTGAAACCCTTGCCCGCCCTGCCACTTCGAGTGACCGGGCGGACGCTGCGACAAGTGCCACGAGGCTCGTCATCGACGAGCAAGATCGGATCGTCATCCTCGACTGCGGCGGTGACCGAACGACGACCGATCCGGTCGCGCGCGCCTGGTTCCTGGACGAGGACGTCCTCCCGAGACGTCTCGCTCCCACAGCCAGCAACGGTGCCGTGCTGCTCGAGGACGTGAACGGCAACCTGTACCTCGTTCCGATCGATGATTGGTGGATGGCTCCCGTCTCCGTCGTACCGAGGGAACTCGCACTCCGCTCGAGCGGTCTCTCCACGTTGCTCGACCGTTTCGCCACGGATGCTCCGCTTCCCGGCCATCTCGCCTCCGCCCGCGTCCTCGCCCCCACGGACGAGCGACGACGCGCCGTGAGACAGAAGATGCTGATCGTGGTCATCCTGCTCGGACTGGGCGCCTTCCTGACGGACGCGTTCGGTCCGATCGTGCTCACGATGAACCGCGTCACCGACGCCCCGGTTCTGGGATGGATTTCGGCCGGTGCCGCTGCGGCCAACGCGATCGTGGTGCTGGCCATCGCCGCAGGGCGGAGGCGGCTGCCCAGGAAACTCCGGGGGCAGGCGCTCCGGCCCGTGGTCGGCCCTTCCTGGTTCCTCGACTCGGCGTCGATCAGCGCGGATGACCACGGTCTCGTCCTCGTCGACGGGCAGGGCATCGCGCAGCGGTTGGCGACACCGGATCGGCATCTCGGGCCGGACGTCGTCGTGCGCGCGGCGTTCGTGCACGACGAGGACCCACGGGTGCTGCTCATCGACGGAACGGACACGGTCCGCGCGCAGTTGCCGCTGCGCTCGTGGGCACCATCGCCGGACGACGCACTCGTCCTCCGAGAGTTCCTGCAGCGGCTCGGTGTCCTCACCCTCGTGTCGGACGATGTGCGCAACCAGCCCGCGCTCGCGCTCGACGAGATGCGCAGCAGCCGTGTCGGCCCGTCGTCGCTGATGCTGCCGAACGTCCTGGGGTCCGTGCCCGCGTACCCGTTCCTCGCATCGTCGGCCTTCACGACGGTCGTGCTCGCCGGCGCTCGTTCAGCAAGCCCTGGGGACACCTCGACGATCGTCACTGCCGTGTCCGCAGCCATCGCGGTCGCAGCGGTCGCAGCGGTCTTCGTCGTCGAATCGAGTTCACGTCTGCCCGTCGCTCGCATCCGTCCGGAACAGCACGGACGCCCCGATCGACCGACGCTCACCCGACGTCACCTCGTGGCCGTGGGCATCCCGCTCATCGGAGCAGCAGTCGCCGTCTGGTACTCGATGCAGGGCAACGTCTTCGCTGCGGCCAGCATCCTGCTCCTGGTACTCGCCGTCCCGCTCGTCTCGTGGCTGACCTTCCGTCGTCGTCGCGCAGAGCGGGGGAAGGCACCGGTCGGGCTCGGACGTTGGATCGTGATCGGAGCCCCGAGAGGAGACGAATGACTCGCCTGCTGTGGAACTACAACCGCGCCTGGACGCTGCTCGATGACGAGGGTCACATCGACGACGTCACCGACGCTGCGGTGGAGCATGCGCTCGCGCAGGCGAAGCAGCGGCCGAAGCGTCGAGAACGCACGGTCCTCCGAACGGTCATGCACGACATCGCTGCGTTCCAGTCCGCGGCGAAAGCGGAGAGCTGCTTCGTCCTCTCGACCACCGCGCCGACGGTTCGTGCGATCGCCTACGCGGTCGTGCACAGTGTCGCCGGCGTCGACCGCACGGACAGCTTCATCGACGATGCTCGTGCACCGCGGGCGTCCGGTATCGGCGACGCCAGCGTCAGGGCACTCGACCTGCCCGTCGGCCGCGCAACGCTGGTGGAGATGCGGGAACGCAGCACCGACCGCCGGGCACGGTCAGTGATGCAGGTCGTTCGCGCGATCATCCCGATCGTCGACGGCCTGAACGAGCTCACCGTGGTCGTGTCGTTCTTCGTCCCCGACGAGGACGACAGTGCACTCGCGCGGCCGATGCTCGACGAGCTCCTCCGCGACGTGCGTGTCGATTGGGGTTGAGCGTCATCACTGAGGCGGAGATGGTCGCGCAAGCAGCCGTTCCGAGCGACCGATGCGAAGCACGGCGACAACTGGGGCCGCTCGCCGTCGTGGACGGCCGCCCGTACGGCGCGCAGTCGGCGGGCACCATCGCGCTCACCGATCGGATCGCGCCCGCTCGGACGCTGGACTGGTCGGACGTCCTGCGCTCGATCGTCGTGAGGCCTGGCGACCGAGCCGTCGTGGTCCGTGACGAACACGGACGCGAGTTCGCACTCTGCGTGTCGTCGTGACCGGCGCCCCCGATCCGACGCCCGTCGACTTCCGCGGCCTCGAGGACATCGCCGGAGCGGACTGGTTGGTCGTCCCGCTACCCGAGGAGGTCCGGGGCAAGCCGAAGCGCTGGGCGAACTCGACCACCTCCCGACTCTTCCCCTGGTACGTCCGACCGTTCAGGACGGCGGAAGTGATCTCGACCGCGGCGTCGCTCGAGGTCCTCTGCAGGATGAGCGCACCCGACCTCCGGTTCGCGGTGTTCCGCCCGCAGCTCACGTCGATCACGAACACGACCACCGTCGCCGTCAGCGCGACCGATGAGCGGCTCGTCGGCCCCGGGAGCGCTCCGGCCGACGGCCTCCGAGCCGGCACCGGCACCCGTTGGGAAGCGGGAACCGAGACTTGGCCGTTCCTGGATGCAGCGGGAGCCGTGGCCGCTCGTCGCTGGCAGTTCCGCTCGGGTTCCTCGACCATCACCGTCACGGGGATCGGCGATCACGCTGCTGCCTTCGCTGGCGCTGAGGCGTCCCTGGAGGCCTTCGTTCGACGCATCACCACGCGAGGTGGGTGTTGAGACTGGGCGCGTCATGGGTGAGCCAACCCAGCTCCCCACACCACGCCTCCAGTTCGACGACCCGTCCACAAGCCAGGCGCAACCCGGCCTGCGCGTCGCAGGAACCTGCGAGAATCGACCCATGAGCGGCAGCACGACGCTGCGGGGGGCCTCGTCCGACCACCGCGTTGCGACCACGACGACCACGATCTCCGGTGCGGGGCGCCTCACGTGCGCCTGACGTTCACCGCGAGCCACCTTCCGTCGAGCACCTCCGCAGACTTCGTCGTGGAGTGCGACGAGGACACCCTGCTCGGCGAGATCGTCGAGGTCGTCGCCAAGCGGCTCGGCCAGGGAGCCTCGTCGATCATCGACGTCGCGGTCGACTCCGTCCCGACCACCCCGCACGCGCGCATCGGCGATGGTGTGCTGCTCGAAGGTGCTCGGCTGACGTTCGGGGCACCGGCTCCGGTGCTGCCGCTGCCCGGTGATCTGCCGAGCGTCCGCATCGTCGGCGGACCGGGTGCCGGCACTGTGGTGGTGCTCGACGCGGGCATCGCCCACGTCGGTTCCGCGCCTGATGCGACGGTGCCCTTGCCGGACCGCACCGCCCCGGAGTACGCCGCGATCCTGCGGCTCGACCTCAACCGTCGGTTCACGATCACCCCGACCGAGGGCTCCACGGTGCTGGTGGACCGCACCGAGGTCGACGACGAGACCCCGGTCGAATCGGGCAGCATCGTCACCATCGGCGACACCCTGCTGTCGGTCGCGGTGCCGGACGCCGACCGAGCGGCGATCACTCTGACCGCCGGTGGCGGCTCGCTCGACTACACCCGGCCGCCTCGGCTCCTGCCCGAGGACCACCCGTCCGTCTTCAAGCTGCCGGCCGTGCCGGCGCAGCAGTCACGACGCTCCATCCCGATCATCGCGGCGCTCGCGCCGCTCGGCATGGCTGCCGTGATGATCTCGATCTTCCACAACGTCGCGTACCTCGCGTTCGGTCTCATGTCGCCGATCATCATGTTCGGCAACGCCTGGTGGGACCGTCGGAACGGCAAGAAGACCCACAAGCAGCGCGTCGCCGAGTACGAAGAGACCAAGAAGGCGGTCGAGGCGGACGCCCTGGAGGCAGTGGTCCGGTACCAGCGCGAGCTGCGGACGAGCGCACCCGACCCCGCAACCGTGCTCGACGTCGCGTTGCGGCGTCGCGCCCGCCTGTGGGAGCGCCGCCGGACCGATCCTGACTACCTGACGCTCCGCGTCGGAACCGCGGACGTGCCGTCCGGCGTCGTGCTCGAGGACCCGTCGGCGCTCGAGCACCGTCGCGCGGTCGACAAGCTGGCGGAGGACGTGCCGGTGATCGTCGACCTCGGCGTGCAGGGGGTCGTCGGCGTCGCAGGCCGAGACGAGCACACGCGGCACCTGACGTCGTGGTTCGTGGCGCAGCTCGCGGTGCTCCAGAGCCCGCGTGACACGCAGTTCGTCGTGCTGACGGACGCCCGGTCGGCCGATGAGTGGGCGTGGTTGCGGTGGATCCCGCAGGCTCGACCGGGCTTCGGGCAGGACGCCGTGATCGCGATCGGCAACGACGCCGAGACGCTCGGCGCCCGGGTGGCCGAGGTCGGTCAGCTGATCGATGCGCGACAGCGGGCGATGCGTGAGTCGAACATGCGCGGGATCCCCGGTCCGGACATCGTCGTCGTGCTCGACGGTGCCCGGCGGCTCCGAGCGCTGCCCGGCCTGATCCGCATCCTCAAGGAAGGGCCGGCGGTCGGCGTCCGGGCGATCTGCATCGAGGAAGAGGCACGGCTGCTGCCCGAGGAGTGCTCCGTCGTCGTCACCGTCGGGCCGGAACGCATCCGGGTCGCCGCGCAGCGCCAGGCGACGGTCACCGACGTGCGGCCCGACCGGATCCCGGACGGCTGGTTCGAGACGGTCGCCCGGGCGGTGGCGCCGATGGTGGACGCCGACGACGAGAGCGACGCCGGCGGACTGCCCACGTCGTCGCGGTTGCTCGACGTCATGCTGCTCGAACCGCCGACGGCCCGGGCGATCACCGGGAAGTGGTCGGTGCGCCCACGCACCACCGAGGTCGTCGTGGGCGAGAGCCTCGACGGACCGTTCGCGTTCGACCTGCGGAAGGACGGCCCCCACGGCCTCGTCGCCGGCACGACGGGTTCGGGCAAGTCCGAGCTCCTGCAGACGATCGTCGCGTCGCTCGCGGCCACGAACACCCCGGAGGGCATGAACTTCGTCCTCATCGACTACAAGGGCGGGGCTGCCTTCCGCGACTTCGCGCCGCTGCCGCACACCGTCGGGATGGTGACCGACCTCGACACGCACCTGGTGGAGCGAGCGCTCGAGTCCCTGGGCGCCGAGCTCCGTCGTCGCGAGCACCTGTTGGCCGATGCGGCAGCGAAGGACATCGAGGACTACCTCGACCGCCTCGGTCGTGGTGAACCGCTGCCGCCGATGCCACGGCTGCTCATCGTCATCGACGAGTTCGCCAGCCTGGTGCGGGAGCTGCCCGACTTCGTGACCGGCCTGGTGAACATCGCCCAGCGCGGCCGATCCCTCGGCATCCACCTGATCCTCGCCACGCAGCGTCCGACCGGTGTCGTCTCGAACGACATCCGCGCGAACACGAACCTGCGGATCGCGCTGCGGGTCACCGACTCGAGCGAGAGCACCGACGTGATCGACGCCGGCGACGCGGCCCAGATCCAGAAGAGCACTCCCGGCCGCGGGTACATCCGACTGGGTGCCGGGGCGCTGTTGCCGTTCCAGTCGGGTCGCGTCGGTGGCCGTCGCCCCGGACAGTCGACCCAGCGCAAGCAGGTCTGGGCCGGTGCCGTCTCGTGGTCGGCGCTCGGTACCGCACCGCCCGCACCACCGAAGTCCGAGGTGCAGCACACCGACGAACGAACCGACCTGCAGGAGCTCGTCGGCGCCGTGACCGAGGCCGCGGCGGAGCTGGGCGGTCCGGCTCCGTACCGTCCCTGGCTCGATGCCCTGCCGGAGACGCTGCTCTTCACCGACCTCAACGACCGCGCGTGGGAACTCGACGACAGCACCGCCACGGACGCGCGGGTCGGCCCGCTGCCGTTCGCGCTGCAGGACTTCCCGGGTGAGCAGGCACAGCGGGTGCGCAGCCTCGACCTCGACTCCGACGGACACCTCTACGTGGTCGGTGCACCTCGCAGCGGCCGATCGCAGGTGCTCCGGACCCTCGCGGCAGCCATCGCCCGGAACACCTCGGCGGCGGACGTCCACGTGTACGCGCTCGACTGCGGCAACGGCGCGCTGCTGCCGATCCAGGCACTCCCGCACGCCGGAGCCGTCGTCCAGCGTGTCCAGACCGAACGAGCCCAGCGGCTGCTGACCAAGCTGGCCCAGGAACTCGCCCGGCGCCAGCAGGTGCTGGCTGACGGCGGTTTCGCGAGCATCGTCGAGCAGCGTGCCGCGGCCGTCGTGCCAGCGGAACGCCTGCCGCACATCGTCTTCATGCTCGACCGCTGGGAGGGCTTCGTCGGCTCACTCGGCGAGCTCGACCACGGCGCTCCCACCGACCAGGTGATGACGTTGCTCCGCGAAGGTGCCAGCGTCGGCATCCACCTGGTCGTCACCGGAGACCGACAGCTGCTCTCGAGTCGGATGGCCACCCTGGTGGAGGACAAGCTCGTCCTCCGGTTGTCGGACCGGGGCGACTACGGCCTGGCGTCGCTCAACCCGCGGAAGCTCCCGGAGCAGGTCCCCGACGGACGAGCGTTCGCCTCCGAGTCCGCGACGGAGACACAGATCGCGCTGCTCGCCGCAGCCGGCACCGGGCAGTCGCAGGCCGCCGCCATCACGGCCCTCGCCACCTTCGCGACGGAACGCGATCGGGCCGTCGAACGCAGCCGACGTCCCTTCCGCGTCGACCAGCTGTCCGGCCCGGTGCCGTTCGAGCGGGCATGGGAGATGCGCGACGACGACGCCGGCCTGTTCGGTCTGGTCGGCATCGGCGGCGACGACCTCACCGCGATCGGGCCCGACCTGGCCGCGGCCGGCTCGTTCGTCGTCGGTGGCCCCGCGAAGTCCGGACGCAGTGCCGTCCTGCTCTCGATGACCCGTTCGGTCCTGCGCGAGGGTGGCGAGGTCGTGCTCGTGACCCCGCGGCAGTCCCCGCTCCGCGGGCTGGCCGCGGAACCGGGTGTGCTGGCGGTGCACGAGGGTGCCGATCTGACCGAGGACGACCTCGCACCCCTGTTCGACGGGCAGCCCGGTCGACGCGTCCTGGTGATCGACGACGCCGAGCTCGTCAAGGACGCCCCGGCGAAGAGCTGGCTGCAGGGGTTCGTCAAGCGGGCGGCCGACAACGGTCAGGCGATCGTCGCAGCCGGACTGACCGCCGAGTTCGGTGTCGGGTTCACCGGCTGGCAGGTCGACATGAAGCGCAACCGCTCGGGAGCGCTGCTGAGCCCCCAGGCGATCACCGAGGGCGATCTGCTCGGGATGCGTCTGCCGCGCAGCAGCATCGTCGAGCGGGTGCAGGTCGGTTCCGCGATCGTGCACCTCGGCAACGGTGAGCTCGTGTCGGTGCAGGTGCCGACTCCCTGAACGCCGGTCCCCCGCGCACGGTTGGGTGGGTACATGTCCTCTGCCCCGCTCTCCGGTGACGACTCCCTGCACCTGCCCGAGTTCGACAACCCGCCAGCGTCTCCGCTCGACCTCGCCCGCGAGTGGTTGTCCGCGGCGGAGGACCGGGAGGTCTCCGAGCCGTTGTCGATGACCCTCGCCACGGCCGGGGCGGACGGTCGTGTGTCGGCGCGCACCGTCGACGTGAAGCGCATCGAGGCGGACGGACTGGTCTTCGGCACATCGGAGGACAGCCCGAAGGGCCGCCAACTCGCCGAGAACCCGCACGCGGCTCTGCAGGCGTACTGGCGCGAGACGATGCAGCAGCTCCGGTTCGAGGGGCGCGTCGTGCGGCTGTCGGACGACGAGTCCGATGCCCTGTTCGCGGACCGCTCCCCGAAGTCACGCGCCGCCACGGCCATCGCCGATCAGTCGGCCGTGCTCGAACCCCGCACCCTGCAGGACCTGATCGACGACGCGAACGACCTGCTCGACGACTCGGGCGACGACGTCCCCCGGCCGGCGGGCTGGGTCGCCTGGCGTCTCGAGCCGGACATCGTGGAGTTCTGGCACGGCAGCCGCGACCGGATGCACCGACGACTGCAGTACGCATTCGCCGACGGAGCCTGGACAGCCACCCGCCTGCAGCCGTAGTCGGCGCGGCTTCCGTTGGTGCGAGATCGACCACTCCGCGCGCTCGTTGCGCTGCA
This sequence comes from Curtobacterium sp. BRB10, assembly GCF_031844325.1. Taxonomy (NCBI): domain Bacteria; kingdom Bacillati; phylum Actinomycetota; class Actinomycetes; order Micrococcales; family Microbacteriaceae; genus Curtobacterium; species Curtobacterium sp. BRB10. The sequence continues at coordinate 403,768 of NZ_JAUZVA010000002.1, read as the reverse complement.
CGGAGTGATCAACCTCGCACCGAGCGCCGCCCGCGCCCCTACCGCCCGATCGGGTTCACCATCTCCCCCGCCCGGATGAGCGACGCCGACTGGTCCGCCAGGTCCACCATCGACAGGGTGTTCCGCAACTGCAACCGGTTCAGGCACGAGTGCTCGAACGTCGGTACCCGCAGGTCCAGGGGACGACGGCGGTCCGGGTGTGCGGCGGCGTGCGCGTCGATGCACTCCCCCACGACCTCCCAGAAGCGGGACTCCGGCAGCACCCCGTCGTCGTCGAGGATCGCGGCGACGAACCGCAGCACCCCGTCGAACACGTCGGTGAACACGGCGAGCGCTGCTTCGTCGTCGGACACCGGGTGCACGATCCGGTCGATGTCGGCCGGGACCGGGTGGTCGGCGTGGCGACCGAGGACCGCCGCTTCTTCCCCGATGTCCTTCATCACGGCACGGACCACGACGCCGTCGCGCACGACGAGCACCAGGTTCTCGCCGTGCGGCATGAACACCAGGTCGTGCACGGTCAGGCAGTGCACGACGGGCAGCAGGTACGCGTCGAGCCAGCGCCGGACCCAGACGTCGGCGGGCAGACCGGAGGCCTCGATCAGCGCCGAGGCCACGGCGTTTCCCGAGGCGTCCCGGTGCAGCAGCGCCGCCATGGTGAGCAGGCGTTGGCCTTCCGCCAGCTGCGGGATGGGACTCTCCCGCCACAGCGCGGCGAGCATCTTGCGCTGCGGCGAGGACACGTCGACCCGGTGGTAGGCGTCCCCCGTGTAGCCGATGGCGGCGTGCTCCCGGAGCACCGAGAACCCGGCGGCGGCGAGCGTGGGGTCGGCGGCGACGATCGACGCGACCCAATCGTTCACAGCGGGGGTGTTCCGCATGTACGCGGGCGACATCCCCCGCAGGAACCCCATGTTCTGCACGGCGAGCGCCGTCTTGACGTACGAGCGTGCCGGGTCGGTGCGGTTGAACGCGGTGCGGATCGACTGCTGCGGCTGGTACTCGTCCGGCCCCTCGCCCAGGTCGACCAGGTCGTGTCGGCCCAGGTCGGGCGCGAAGGTCACGGCGATCCGGTGCTGCCACTGCCACGGGTGCACGGGCAGCCACACGTAGTCGTCGGGGTCGAGCCCACGACGCTCCACCGTGGCACGGAACCCGGCCACGACCGCGGCCGACAGCTCCGACTCCCAGTGCGCCTGCTCGGTGCGGTCCGCGGCGAGCGCCAGGTGCGTGTGCCCGCGTCGGGCGGCGAGCCACCGGTACCGGAACCGCCCGCCGGACTCGGGCGCGAACGCCCGGTACTCGTCGAGCCCGAACCCGATCCGCCCGTTGGCTGCGACGAAGGCCGGATGCCCCTCGGTCATCGCGGACTCGGCGTCCTGGAAGGAGGCGACAGCGGCGTTGACGGATTCCCCGGACCGCCCGCGCGCGAGCTGTGCAGCGGACGGGCCTCCCCGCCGGTGCTTCGCCGCCGCGCTCGCCAGGGTCGACGCGATCTCCTCCAGGTACGTGCCGAGCAACTCGTCGGGGATTCCGAGCACGTCGTGCAGTTCGAGCACGAGCTCCTGCGCGCTGAGGGGCGCCGGCACCCCCGCACGGGTCCGCGTCAACGAGGCCTCGTCCATCGACCAGTGCTCGAGCAGGTGCTGCCGCGCCCGGAACCGGTACGTCGACTCCCCCGCGTCGAGCCGCCACCCGTCCTCGTCCGGCACGGGTGCGATCAGCCGTTCGTGAGTGAACTCCGCGATCGCCTTCGCGACGAGGTGCCGTTCGGCGGGCTCCAGGTGCTCGGGCCGCAGGTGCGCGGCCGGCCCGTCGTCATCGGGGACGCCGATGCGATCGGTGTCGAGCACCGACAGCAGGGCCCGCTTGCCGTCGACGTCCACCTGGCGCAGCGCGCGGAACCCGACCTCGGCGTTCTTCGCCTGCACGGCGGTGTTCCGCACGTCCGGTTCGACGACGACCCGACGCGCGCCGAGGGCGTCCCGGCAGTGCTCGACGACGGCACGCATCACCGCGCTCGTGAGGCCGTGCACACGACGGTCCGCGGGTGCCGGAGCGACGAGCAGGTGCATGCCGACGTCGCCCGGCTCAGCCGCCCACAGGTCGGTGAGCAGGACGGCGGCGGGATCGTAGGTCTCCGCCAGGAAGCACGGTTCGCCGTTCCGACGACCGAGCCACGCGGCCTGCGCCGGATCCGCCTGCACGCCGGCCAGGTAGTCCCGGACGCCGTCCACGTCGAGGTCACCCATCTCCCACCACGACGACGCCGGGTGGGCGAGCCAGGACTGCACGACGGCGGCGTCGCGTTCCGGGTCCACGGGTTCGACGGTCAGGAGGCCCGGCTCGGCTCCTCCAGGCACGGTCGCGTCCGGTGCGGTGGTCGTCACGGTCGTGCTCATGCGGACACCTCCGCACGCTCGGTCGCGAGCCGGGCCGGCGCCCGCTCCGCGGCGCCGGGCTGGGCGGTGGACGGCGCTGCTGTCGACTGCCCCGAGGCGGGCAGGCCGAACTCCTGGAAGGCGATCCGGGCCTCCAGGCCGTACACGGGGCGACCCGTGACGGACCGGATGATCGACGCGTTCCGCCACGCACCCATGCCGAGGTCGGGCGCGGTCAGGCCGTGCGTGTGCTCCTCGGCGTTCTGCACCCAGATGCGTCCGCCCAGGGTGTCGACGTGGTGGTCGCGGGCGACGGCCAGGCGACCACGGGAGTCGCGGGTGACGAGGTGCTCGACCGGGTCGAGGAACCGCGGCACCCGGGGGGTGTACCCGGTGGCCAGCACCAGCTGCTCGACCTCGTGCTCGTACGTCTGGTCGAGCTGCTCGTGGCGGAGCGTCAGCCGGTAGGTGCCGCGGTCGGCGAGCCAGGCGGCGTCGACGACGCTCGTCTCGGTCCGGAGCGTCGTCGGGACCGGGCCGCGCGCACTGATCCGGTAGAGCTGGTCGTACAGGTCGTCGACCAGGTCGGCGCTGATCCCCTTGTACAGGCCGCGCTGTTCCCGCCCCAGGCGATCGCGGACGGCCTCGGGCAGCCCGTGGAAGTGGTCCGTGTACTCGGGGCTCGTCATCTCGAGGGTGAGCTTGGTGTCCTCCATCGGGAAGAACCGGGGCGAGCGCGTGATCCAGTCGAGGCGGTATCCGTCCTGCCGGATGTCCTCGAGCAGTTCCCGGTAGACCTCGGCGGCGGACTGCCCGCTGCCGACGACGGCGATCGACCCGGCGTCGCGCAGGGCGTCGCGGTTCGGCAGGAACGCGGCGGAGTGCACGGCCGGCCCGCCGATGCCGCGGAGCGGTGCGGGGACGGACGGTTCGGTGCCGATGCCGACGACGACGTGGTGTGCGCGGTACGTCTCGGGACCCTGATCGGTCTCGGCGTGCACCGTGAACGTATCGGTGACCGGGTCGTGCTCGACGGCGGTCACCCGGCGGCCCCACCGCAGGGTGTCGAGCCGGTCGGCGGCCCATCGGCAGTAGGCGTCGTACTCACTGCGCAGGGGGTGGAAGTCCTCGCGGATGTAGAACGGGTACAGGCGCCCGGTCTCCTTGAGCCAGGCGAGGAACGAGAACGGCGAGGTCGGGTCGGCCATCGTCACCAGGTCGGCGAGGAACGGCACCTGGATCGTGGCGTCGTCGAGCATCATGCCGTGGTGCCAGGCGAAGCCGTCCGCGGCGTCGAGGAACACCGCGTCGAGGTCGGCGATCGGGTCGGTCAGGCAGGCGAGGCCGAGGTTGAACGGGCCGATGCCGATGCCGACGACGTCGTGCACGGCGGGGTCGGCGGTGCGGTCGGCGGCGGGGAGGTCGGCGGCGGTGCGGTCGGCGGTCATCGGTTCGCTCCCTCGGTCTCGGTGGTGGTGGCGCGCACCCGGGCGGCCGTCGCGACGACGTGCTCCAGCGACGCGCGCATCTGCTCCGGGGTGGTCTCGGGGTTGAGCAGCGTGAGCTTGTTGCACGGCCGACCGTCGATGACCGTCTTGGCGATCAGCACCCGGCCCTCGGCGAGCAGGGCCGAGCGGATGGGGGCGACCAGCGCGTCGGCGGCCTCGTCCGTCATGCCGGCGGGCTGCCAGCGGAACAGCACCGTGCTGAGCTGCGTCGGCGCGACGAGCACCAGGTCCGGGTGCTCCTCGACGATCCGGTGGGTGGCCGCGGCGAGGTCGATGACGGCGTCGAACGCTTCGCCGATCGCGTCGGCGCCGGTCGCCCGCAGGGTGGCCCAGAGCTTCAGCGCGTCGAACCGACGGGTCGTCTGCAGCGACTTGTCGACCTGGTTGGGCTCGGCGGCGTCCTCGGGGTTCAGGTAGTCGGCGTACCAGGCGGTGCGGCGCAGGTCCTCCGGGCGCTGGACGAGCAGGGCGCTCGACGACACCGGCTGGAAGAACGCCTTGTGCAGGTCGGCGGTCACGCTCCGGGCCCGTTCGGCGCCGTCGAGCAGGTGCCGGCGGGTCGGGGAGACGAGCAGACCGCAGCCGTACGCGGCGTCGACGTGCAGCCAGACCCCCTCGAGGTCACAGACGTCCGCGATCGGCTCGAGCGGGTCGATCACCCCGCGGTCGGTGGTGCCGGCGGTGGCGACGACGGCCATCGGCGTCTGCCCGGCTGCGCGGGCGGCGGCGATCGCCTCGGCGAGGGCGGCGGGCACCATCCGGCCGGCGTGGTCGGTGGCGACGGCGACCACGGCCTCGAGCCCGAGCAGCCGCGCCGACTTCGCGATGCTGAAGTGGGTCTCCGCGGTCGTGAACACGGTGCCACTGACGCCGAGGGCCTCGCGCGCCAGCAGCAGGGCCTGCAGGTTCGACTGCGAGCCGCCCGAGGTGAAGATGCCGTCCCCCGCGGCGAACCCGATCCGACCGGCGAGCCAGGAGACGACGTGCCGCTCGATCTCGGTGCCGATCCGGGACTGGTCCCAGGTGTCGACCGACGGGTTCACGGCGGCCAGGACCGACTCGGCGGCGACCGCGGGCAGCGCGACCGGGCAGTTCAGGTGCGCGAGGTACGCCGGGTCGTGGAACCAGACGGCCTCGCGGACGAACAGCTCGTCGAGTTCGGCGAGTGCGCGGTCCGTCCCGAGGGGTTCGGCGTCGAGGTCGACGTCCTGCACCCGGGCCCGGAGGACCTCGGGAGCGGTGTCGGTCGTCGGACGGTCGGCGGCGGCGAAGCGGTCGGCCAGACGGTCCACCGTGGTCGTCACGGCGAAGCGGTAACGCTCGGCGGTGGCGGTGGTCAGGAGTTCGATGGGAGGTGTCACGTTAGGTAAGGCTAACCTCACAAAGCGTGATCGTGCCACCCGAACGAGGGGCGCTCTGGCAGGCCGGGCGTGTCAGACGCCCGTCTGCCGGACGCGCCGGGCGTCCATTCGCCGCGCGGGTCGGCGTCCGCCCGCCGGGGCGTCAGGCGTTCATGAACTCGCTCGGCTGCAGGGCCCGGCCGACGATGCGCACGTCGCCGATCGATCCGACGAACACCTGGTCGAGCTGTCCGCCGTAGCGGTACCCACCGAGCAGCCACGGCTTGCCGATCGTGCTCAGACCGCGGTTCGGCGTGGACGGGTTCCGCACGACCGGACATCCGTCGACGTACAGCACGGTGTGCGTCCCGTCGTTCACCACGGCAACGTGCCACCAGGCGCCGAGCGGCAACTCGTGCCCCCAGTTCGTCAGCGATCCGTCCTGGCTCGTCGGGTACACGCACCACTGCAGCTCGCGGTCCCCGGACAGGCTCAGCGTCACGGCGGGCTCGTCCGGGTCACCATCGGGCCCGGTCGCCTTCCCCACCTGGCCGGCGCTCGAGTACTGCGACAGCAGGGCACTGAACCCGTTCGCGCTCGGGTCGAACGTGGTCGGCAGGGCGAAGAACGCCTCGACCGTGTAGCCGTGGGGGAACCGGGTCCGGTTGAGCGGAGCCGTGTCGATGGTCTGCAGGTGGTCGCCGCCGGACTTGCCGCCCTGCAGCGCGAGGCTGCCGGCACCCGGCTGGTCTGGATGGTGTGCCGCCGTCCAGCGCAGCGCCCCCGCGACGGCACCGGTCCGGCGGGCGACCACCAGGTCGTTCCCCCGCCCGCTCTGGTCGCGCACCAGCGTCGTCGGCGCGAGCGCCGCCCCGTCCGGGTTGCCGTCGAACCGCCAGTACGCCAACGTCCCCGGCACCAGCATGCGTGCCGCCGGCCGGGAGGCCCGTGGTGCGACCGGCGCGAACCCCGCGAAGCGCGCGTCGAAGTCCACGGCCATGGTGAAGCGGTCGACGTCGCCGCTGAGCGCGGTCTCCTGTGCTGCGAGCTCGTTCGCGTCGCCGAGTCCGCCGGCGAGCAGGAAGGGCGACAGCGTCTCGACGTCGATGACGTTCCGCTCGACATCGACGTGGTACAGCCGGATCATGGCCGCCCCGCCGTAGTAGCGGTTCTGGTAGTTGGTCAGGTGCAGCGCGACGTCGTGCCCCACGGCGTTCTTCGCCGTCGTGCGTCCCGGCCCCCAGTAGTGCCCGTTGAGCGTCAGGAAGACCTGGTCGTGCTTCGTGATGAAGGAGTCCCAGAGCCGCTGCCCGTAGGGGTCGAACGCCGCCCCGCCGCTGGCGTCCGAGTCGACGAGGGCGTGCGTCGTGAGGATCACCGGAGCGTGCGGCCGGACCGCGAGCACGGAGCTGGCCCAGGCGAGCCCGCTCGCACTCGTCCGCCAGTCGAGCGCCAGGACGACCCACTCGCGGCCGGCCGCGGTGAACCGGTGAGCGGTGTTGTACCCGTCCGGGCTCGAGCCGATCCAGCCGGGGGCCTTCCGGAACCGCTGCGGACCGAACACGTCGAGGTACGGGGTCCGGCCGCGCTGGTCGTCGGTCGAGGGATCGACGTCGTGGTTGCCGGCGAGCACGCTGTAGGGCGCCCCGGCTCGGTCGAGCACGTCGAAGACCGCACCGGACGCGCGCATCTCGGACGCCGCACCGTTCTGGGTCAGGTCGCCGAGGTGGACGAGGAACACGATGTTGTGCCGGGCCTGCTCGCGGACGACGTACTCGAGCGAAGCCCGCATCGGCGCCGGGTCGACCGCGGCGCCGTCGAACATGTACTGCGTGTCCGGCATCACCGCGACGGTGAAGCGCGGCGAGGTCGTGTCCGGGCGCCACCGTCCGGTGTGTCCGCGCACCACCGCAGCCTGAGCGGCCGCGACCGGTCCGCCGAGCACCGCCGGAGCCACGGCGGGTCCCGCGGTCAGCGCATCGGCGACGGCCGGGGCGCTGCCGAGGCCGTTCGACGCCACGAGACCGGCGGCACCGGCGAGCCCGGATCCGACCAGGAAGCCCCGGCGGGAGACCGGGATGCGCTTGCTGCGCTCTCCGGCGTGGTCGTCGGTGCCGTCGCGGTCGTCAGGGCTGTTCTCCACAGCACCGCACCGTACGGATCGCGGGGGAACGCCCCGGGTCCGTTCCGTGAACTCCAGACCGGCTGCGGCTGCCGGTTCGGTGTGGACCGGTGAGGGCTCCTACAGCTTCTCGATCGGGGCGATCTTGATGAGGAGCTTCTTGCGGCCCGCGGAGTCGAACGCGATCTCCGCGATGCGCTTGGCACCCTGCCCCGTCACCGCGGACACCGTGCCTTCACCGAAGTCGACGTGCTTGATGCGGTCGCCCGGGACGAGTTCCATGTCGCCGTTGTCGCGCACCTGCCCGGACACCCGGTTCGCCCACTCGGTCTTCGGGCGGGTCTTCGAGGCCGCCGCTGCGCGGTCGTACGAGCCGCCACCCCAACCACCACCGCCGCGGTAGCCGCCACCGCCGCCGCCGAAGCCGCCGTCGCGCTTGGCGTTCAGGGCACGGGGCTGCGTGCCACCGCGGCTGTTCGCCATGCCCGGGGACTGCTTCCACTCGATGAGCCCCTCGGGGATCTCCTGCAGGAAGCGCGAGGGCATCGCCACGTTGACGTCACCGAACTGGGCACGGGTCATCGCGAGGGACAGGAACAGGACCTTCTTGGCGCGCGTGATGCCCACGTAGAACAGCCGTCGCTCTTCCGACGGCCCGCCGGGTTCGTTGGCGGACATCCGGTGCGGGAGCAGGTCTTCCTCGACGCCGGTCAGGAACACCGCGTCGTACTCCAGACCCTTCGCGGTGTGCAGCGTCATCAGCGAGACCGTGCCCGAGGAGTCGTCGAGCTCGTCCGCCGCGGCGACGAGCGAGACCTCGGTCAGGAAGTCCGACAGCGTGCCCTCGGGGTTGTTCTTCTGGAACTCACGCGTCACGGCCACGAGCTCGTCGATGTTGTCGGCACGGGCCGCGTCCTGCGCGTCGGGCGACTTCCGCAGGTTGTCGAGCAGCCCGGAGCCGTCGAGCAGCTGTGTCAGAGTGTCGACCACCGGCTGCGACGGGGCCTTCTCGGACACGGAGTCCAGCAGCGCCGCGAACTCGGTGATGGCGTTCCGCACCTTCGGTCCGAACCCGAGCTCGCCCGCGTGTCGCAGGGCGTCGCGCATCGTGGTCTCGTGCTCGTCGGCGTAGCGCTGCAGCGTGGTCTCGGTGACCGAGCCGATGCCGCGCTTGGGCACGTTGAGGATGCGGCGCAGGGCCATCGGGTCGGCCGGGTTGGCGACGGTGATCAGGTACGCCATGGCGTCCTTGATCTCGGCGCGCTCGTAGAACTTCGTGCCGCCGAGCACCCGGTACGGGATCGCCGCACGGATGAAGATCTCCTCCAGCGCACGGGTCTGCGAGTTGGTCCGGTAGAACACCGCCATGTCGCGGTAGTCCATGCCGTCTTCCCGCAGGCGCTGGATCTCGTCGGCGACGAACTGCGCCTCGTCGTGGCCGGTGTACCCGGTGAAGCCGACGATCTTCTCGCCGGCGCCGACGTCGGTGAACAGGCTCTTCGCCTGGCGGTCGAAGTTGTTCGCGATGACGGCGTTCGCCGCGTCGAGGATGTTCTGCGTCGAGCGGTAGTTCTGCTCGAGCAGGATCGTCTTGGAGTTCGGGAAGTCCCGCTCGAACTCGACGATGTTGCGGATGTCCGCCCCGCGGAACGCGTAGATCGACTGGTCGGAGTCGCCGACCACCGTCAGGGACGCGGGGGCGATCGAGCCGTCGGTCTCGCGCATCCGGGCGACGTGCTGCCCGGAGTCCTCGAGCTTGTCCACCTGTTCGACCGGCACCGGGCGGGTGAGCTCGCGGATCAGGGCGTACTGGGCGTGGTTCGTGTCCTGGTACTCGTCGACCAGGATGTACCGGAAGCGGCGCTGGTACAGGGCGGCGACGTCCGGGAAGGCGCGGAACAGGAACACCGTCTGGCCGATGAGGTCGTCGAAGTCGAACGCGTTCGCCCGGCGGAGTTCGTTCGTGTAGCGCCGGAACACCTCGGTGAACATGACCTCTTGCGGGTCGTTCACGTTGATGTTGCGCGCGTAGGTGTCGATGTCCTGCAGCTCGTTCTTGAGCTTCGAGATCTTCGACGCCGCGGCGCCGACGGTCAGCCCGAGGGAGTCGGCCTCGAGCTCCTTGATGATCCGCTTCAGCAGCGCCTTGGAGTCGGCGGAGTCGTAGATCGTGAAGGACTGCGGGAACCCGAACCGTTCGGCTTCGCGCCGCAGGATGCGCACGCACGCCGAGTGGAACGTGGAGATCCACATCCCCTCGGCCTCGCCACCGACCAGGGCCCGGACGCGCTCGCGCATCTCGGCGGCGGCCTTGTTCGTGAAGGTGATCGCCAGGATCTGCGACGGCCAGGCTTCGCGGTTGGCGAGCAGCAGCGCGATGCGGCGGGTGAGCACGCTCGTCTTGCCGGAACCGGCGCCGGCAACGATCAGCAGGGACTCGCCGCGGTACTCGACGGCTTCCTTCTGCTGGGGGTTCAGACCCGCGGTGAACGGGTCTTCGTACGCGCGGGCACCGGCGCCCGGCTCGGGCGTCGATTCGAAGGGGTCGAGCACGATCGTCATGTCCGGGACAGTCTAGGCGGGACCCCCGACAGCAGACCGGGCGAGCACCGCCAGGTCGGGGTGGTCGGCGAACACCCCGTCGAGTCCGGTGCGGATCACGGAGGTGAACCACCGCTCCCAGTCGCCGAAGGCCGCGACGTCGCCACCACGACGCAACGGCGACGGCAGGAACCGGTTCTCCGGCCGGAGGGTCCACGTGTACACCGCGAGTCCGGCGGCGTGGGCACGGTCGACGATCGCGCTGCGCACCGGCGTCGGGTCGTCGAGCGCGACGCTGTCGACGCCGGCCATCAGGGTGCCGAGGTCGACGCTGATGCCGTGGAACTCGGTCGCGAACGACGCGAGCGCGTCCTCGGAGCGCTCGGCGGCGTAGGTGGGGGCGAGCGACCCGTGGGACGCGACCTCGTCCGCGGCGCTGCCACGGGCCTCCTGGAGGTACACGAGCCGGCCACCGGTCCCCCGCTCGCGCAGGTCCCGCAGCACGCCCTTCTCGAAGCTCTCCACCGTGAGCCGCTCGTCCTGCCGCCACCCGGCCTCGCCGAGCGCGGCGTCGACGAGTGCACCCATCGGGAACCCGGCGCGGTCGAAGTACGCGGCGTGCTTCACCTCGGCGACGAGCCCGACCGGGCGGGGCGCCGCGTCGAGGATCGCGAGCAGGTCGACGAGCCGCAGGATCGGCTGCGCACCGTCGTGCTCGGCGGATCCCGGCCGCAGCACCGGCAGGCGCTCGCGGGTGCGGAGCGTCTGCAGCTCGGACCACGTGAAGTCCTCGGTGAACCAGCCGGTCAGGGTCTGCCCGTCGACGGTCTTCGTCGTGCGCAGGTGCCGGAACTCGGGGTGGTCGGCGACGTCCGTGGTGCCCGAGACCTCGTTCTCGTGCCGGAGCACCAGAACGCCGTCCTTCGTGGGCACCAGATCCGGTTCGATCGCGTCGGCGCCGAGCTCGATCGCGAGGTCGTACGCGCTCCGCGAGTGCTCGGGACGGTAGCCGGACGCACCGCGGTGGGCGATCACGAGGGTCATGGCGCGACCCTACTTGCCGCGGGTGACCAGCGGGGCGCCTGTGTCGCGGGACACACGCGTCGCTCCGGCGGCCGTCGTTCCCAGCGACTGCGCCGAGCATCACCGCATGACCGTCCGTTCGCTCTCCACCGCCGTCGAGGCCCGGATCGACCGGGCTGCACGCCGTCTGCTCGACGCCGGGCACCAGCCGCACCGGCCCGTCCGGGTGTTCGTCACCGAGTTCCTGGTGTTCGGCGCGAAGCAGGCCTGGGCGTGCGCGTTCGGGGCGATGCTGCTCGCGACCATGGCCGTGGTGCACCTGACCGTGCCGGCGGCGATGCGGAACGACGTGCTGACCATCGCGGCCGTGCTGCTGCAGGTCGGCATGCTCGTGTTCGGGCTCGAGACCGTGCGTGAGCTCCGGGTCGTCCTGCTGTTCCACGTCGTCGGCACCGCGATGGAGGTGTTCAAGACCCACATGGGCTCGTGGACCTACGAGCCGGGCGGGCTGTTCGTCGTCGCCGGAGTGCCGCTGTTCTCGGGGTTCATGTACGGCGCGGTCGGGTCGTACATGGTGCGGGTCTACCGGCTGTCCGACCTGCGGTTCGACCGGTACCCGCGGCAGTGGCTGCTGGCGGTCGTGGCGGGCGGGATCTACCTGAACTTCTTCGGCCACCACTTCGTCGCCGACGCCCGGTACGTGCTGCTCGCGCTCGTGCTGCTGCTCTTCGCCCGCACGACCATGCACGTGCGGATCCACCGGGCGACACTGCGGATGCCCGTGCTCGTGGCGATGGGCCTCGTCGCGGTGTTCGTCTGGGCGGCGGAGAACGTCGCGACCTGGGCCGGGGCGTGGAGCTACCCGGCGCAGCTCGCGGTGTGGCAGCCGGTGGCGCCGACGAAGATCGTGGCGTGGTTCCTGCTCATGACGATCTCGGTCGCGCTCGTCACCTGGCTCTACCCGGCGCTGTCGTCCGGGCGGGCAGACTCGGCTGGCTCGACGGCGGACTCTCGACGTCCTCGGGGCGCGCGTGCAGCGGGCGACCCTAGGCTTCCCTCGACGGGGCCCGCTGGGCCCGCGTCCGCTCGCCGCGAATCCTCAGCCTTCCGCGACCGAGCGCCCCTAGGCTGAGAGGACTCGAATCTCCTAGGAAGAGGACACCATGGCCTTCAAGCCCGGTTTCGACCAGTCCCCCGCCTTCAACGCACAGGGGGCAAACACCTGGGGCGGGCGCGGTGCTGGTCAGCAGCAGGCCGGCTGGGGACAGACCCCGCAGCAGGCCCAGGGCGGCATGACCCCCGAGCAGCTGCAGTACATGTACGACCGCCCGACCGCGTCCCCGGTGGACACAGACCGCATGTCGTACGAAGACACCATCGTCAAGACGCTGCTCGCGTTCGGCGTGCTCGTCGTCGGCGCGGTGGCCGGCTGGAACCTGCCGCCGATCGTCTGGATCGTCGCGGCGGTCGTCGGCCTCGTGCTCGGCCTCGTGAACACCTTCAAGAAGAAGCCGTCACCGGGCCTGATCCTGACGTACTCGTTCGTCCAGGGTCTGTTCGTGGGTGGCATCTCCGGCGCGTACAACTCGATGTGGGGTGGCATCGTCACTCAGGCGGTGTTCGGGACGCTCGGTGTCTTCGCCGTGACGCTCGCGCTGTTCGCATCGGGCAAGGTCCGCGCCACACCGAAGGCCACGCGCTTCTTCCTCGTAGCGATGGTCGGGTACATGGTGTTCTCGCTCATCAACCTGGTCCTGATGTGGACCGGCGTCACGGACACCGCGTTCGGTGCCCTCGGGATCACGATCTTCGGCATCCCGCTCGGCGTGATCATCGGCATCCTCGTCGTGGTCATGGCGGCGTACTCGCTGATCCTCGACTTCGACCAGATCCAGACCGGCGTCCGTCGTGGTGCTCCCCGCATCTACGCCTGGACAGCGGCGTTCGGCCTGATCGTCACGATCGTCTGGCTGTACCTCGAGATCCTGCGCATCCTCGCCATCCTCGCGAGCAGCTCGCGCAACTAGTACCACCGCACACGCGAAGGGCCCCGGCGCTGCCGGGGCCCTTCGTCGTTCCCTGGCCGGCGGCGACAGTGGGACCCAGTGGTCACAACACCCCGCCGGTCGCCCGCCGAGTGGTCACGAAGCGTCGCCCGGGCCGGGGCCAGCCGACACTTCCTGACCACTCGGCACGGGGCCCGCGGGGTGTTGTGACCACTCGACGGCCCCCGGGAGCACCCACGAACACGGCTCCGGCAGCGCCCACGCCCGCACCTCCGCGACGCACCCCCGCACGCACGAAGGCCCGGCACGCGTGACGCGTACCGGGCCTTCCGTGACTCAGGGGAGCCCTACTCCCACTCGATCGTCCCCGGCGGCTTCGACGTGACGTCAAGCACGACCCGGTTGACGTCGGGCACCTCGTTCGTGATGCGGTTCGAGATCTTCGCGAGGGTGTCGTACGGCAGACGCGTCCAGTCGGCGGTCATGGCGTCCTCCGACGAGACCGGACGGAGCACGATCGGGTGTCCGTAGGTCCGGCCGTCGCCCTGCACGCCCACCGAGCGGACGTCGGCGAGCAGCACGACCGGGCACTGCCAGATCTCCTGGTCGAGGCCGGCCGCGGTGAGCTCTTCGCGGGCGATCTTGTCGGCCGCGCGGAGCAGTTCGAGCCGCTCCTTCGTGACCTCGCCGACGATGCGGATGCCCAGGCCCGGGCCGGGGAACGGCTGGCGCCCGACGATGACCTCGGGCAGTCCGAGCTCGCGGCCGACCGCACGGACCTCGTCCTTGAACAGGGTGCGCAGGGGTTCGACGAGCTCGAACGTCATGTCCTCGGGCAGGCCGCCGACGTTGTGGTGCGACTTGATGTTCGCGGTGCCCGCTCCGCCGCCGGACTCGACGACGTCGGGGTAGAGCGTGCCCTGCACGAGGAACTTGACCTCGGCATCGGAGTCGGAAGCCTGCGCCTCGAGCACGAGTGCCTCGGCCGCGCCCTCGAACGTGCGGATGAACTCGCGCCCGATGATCTTGCGCTTCTGCTCGGGGTCGCTCACGCCGGCGAGGGCGTCGAGGAACTGCTGCTCGGCGTCGATCGTGATGAGCCGGACACCGGTGGAGGCGACGTAGTCCTCTTCCACCTGCTTGCGCTCGTCGGCACGCAGGAGCCCGTGGTCGACGAAGACGCAGGTGAGCTGGTCGCCGACGGCCTTGTGCACCAGGGCTGCGGCGACGGCGGAGTCGACACCACCGGAGAGCCCGGCGATGACGCGCGCGGAACCGACCTGCTCGCGGATGCGGGCGACCTGCTCCTCGATGACGTTGCTGGAGTTCCAGTCGCCGGGCAGGCCCGCGGCACGGTGCAGGAAGTTCTCGAGCACGGCCTGGCCGTACACGGAGTGCTTGACCTCGGGGTGCCACTGCACGCCGTAGAGCTTGCGCTCGTCGGATGCGAACGCCGCGACGGGCGTCGATGCGCTCGAGGCGAGCACCTCGAAGCCGGCCGGTGCCTTGGCCACCGAGTCGCCGTGCGACATCCACGTCACCTGGTCCGCCGGCTGGTCGCCGAGCAGGGTGCTGGTGCCGGGGGCGAGGGTCACGTCCGTGGCGCCGTACTCGCGCAGACCGGTGTTCGCGACCTCACCGCCGAGGGCGGTCGCCATGGCCTGGAAGCCGTAGCAGATGCCGAGCACGGGGACGCCGAGGTCGAGGATGTCACCGTCGAGCGACGGCGCGCCTTCTTCGTACACGGACGACGGACCGCCGGACAGCACGATGGCCGCCGGGTCCTTGGCGCGGATCTCGTCCGCGGTGATGGAGTGCGGCACGATCTCGCTGTAGACGTTCGCTTCACGGACCCGACGCGCGATGAGCTGCGCGTACTGGGCCCCGAAGTCGACGACGAGGACGGGACGCTGTTCGGTCTCGCTCACCGAGCGGCCTCCTTCTCACGCTGCTGGGCAGCGATCAGCTCGTGGTAGGTGTCCATGGCCCGCTGCTGCATGCGGTGTTCGACCACGAAGGACATGAACGGGATGATGCCCCCGAGGGCGATGAGCAGGAAGCGCGACGGCCTCCAACGCATGATGCTCCACAGACGGAAGTCCGTGAAGAGGTAGAGCACGTACAGCCAGCCGTGGGCGATGAGGATCGCGATCGACAGGTTGAACGTACCCGGGGTCTCGCCCGCCGTGCCGTTGGGCACGAAGAACGGGCCGTTGCCGAGCTGCATCTCGAGCTGCAGCGGCGTGTACTTGATGATGACCTCGACCACCAGGGCGAGCAGCAGCACACCGGTGATGTACGCCGAGACGCGGTACCACTTCACCGCCCCCGGGATCTTGGGGATGTCACGGGTTCGGACGGTCAGGGCCATGCCGGCAATCCTACCGTTGCAGCACGTCGGCTTCGGTGGCGAGCGCTGCCTCGCGCTCCTCTTCCTGCTCGCGCTCCCAGGCGTCCTTCACGAAGCGGTACCAGAGGAAGACGGCGAAGCCGGCGAAGACGACCCACTCGATCGCGTAGAACAGGTTGAGCCAGTCGAACTGGACCTCGCGCGACGGTGCACGGTCGGCGATGGCGCCGAGGTCGGCGGCCTTCGCGGTGGTGCCGTCGGCGACGACGTACCCGAGGTACATGCGGTCGTCGAAGGCCTGCCAGGTGTTCACGAACCGGGCGGGGGCGACTGCGGAGTACTCGCCCTCCTTGTAGGCGTCCTGGTCGGGCGACTCGGCCGGGTAGTAGCGACCCTGGATCGTGAGCGTCTGCCCGTCCGCCAGGCGCTCACCCCCGGCGACGGCGGCCGACCGCTGGTCGGACCACCCGATGACGACCGGGAGGCTCGCCCCACCGTCCGAGTCCACCAGGTGGCCGACGGTCTGGTACTCGCCACCCCCGGTGCGGCCGGTCAGGACGGTGGTGTCGTCGGCGACGAAGGTCCCGGTGACGGTGACCTTCTGCCCGGCGAGACTCTCGCTGACGGGGCGCTCGGGGGTGGTGACCGCCTCGAGCGTGCGGCGGGTCTCGGTGGTCGCCGGCAGGGGTTTGCCATTGGCGATCGAGCGCTCGAGCTGCCACTTGCCCAGCCCGGCGAACACCGCCGCCAGCACGAGCGCCAGCAACAGCAGCGCGATCCACCTCGGTCGTCGGGCAACGGCCCACATCTGTATCAGTACTCCGGATCACGCTGTCGGACCGGGCGCTCGGGGCGCTCGGCGGGGATCTCGACCGGCGACGTCACGGGGGCGGACGTCGGCTCGGACCCCTCATTGTCTCGCTCGTCCCTGCCAGCAGCCTCGACGAGGGCGAACTCCTCGGCGAACTGGCGGTCCCGCTCGGCCTTCCGCGCCGCGGCGGTGGCGTCCGCCTCGGCCTCGGCCGCTTCGGCGCTCTCGGCTGCGGCTGCGGCGGCGACGGCACGTCGGCCGCCCAAGCGTCCGCGCAGGCGGATGAGCCGACCCGGGCGCACCACGAGGCGGCCGATCCGGTCCGAGTTCACCGCGAGCAGCGGCCCGAGGACGGCCATGCAGAGGACGTAGAGGCCCGCGAAGGCGGTGATCCGCGCCTCCAGCCCGGCGGCAGCCGACAGCGTCGCGAGGATCAGCGCGAACTCGCCACGGTTCACCAGGATGACGGCGGTGTTGATGCCCTGTTGGACGTTGAAGCCGTTCATCCGGGCGACGATCTGCCCGGCGACCGCGTTGAGCACGACCGTCATGCCGATCGCGCCGAGGACGGGCCAGAGCACCTCGCCGAAGGTCGACAGGTCGAGGCCGAGCCCGAAGTTGACGAAGAAGAACGCGGCGAAGACGTCGCGCATCGGCAGGGCGAGCTGTTCGATGCGATCGCGGTACCGGGTCGCTCCGCAGAGCAGGCCGATGACGAAGGCACCGATCGCGTCGGTCACGCCGAGCAGGTCGCCGATGCCGCCGAACATGACCGCGAGTCCGAAGAACAGCACCGTGAACAGCTCGTCGTCACGGGTGGCGAAGATCTTCGAGACCCACTTGCCCGCGAAGCGCGCGAGCGTGAACATCACGATGAGGAACCCGAACGCGAGTGCGAGCTTGCCGACGACGGCCCAGACGTTGGTGTCGCCGGACAGCACGACGGAGACGATCGCCAGGTAGACGGCGATGAAGACGTCCTCGATCACGGTGACACCGAGGATCATCGGGGTCTCGTCGTTCGCCAGGCGCCGGAGCTCGATGAGCAGCTTCGTCACGATGGCGCTCGAGGACGTCGCCGTCATGCCCGCGATGATCAGGGCTTCCCGGGTGCCCCATCCGAGCGAGAACCCGAAGGCGAACCCCACGCCCATGTTGATGACGACGTAGGTGCCGCCGGACACCAGGAGTTTGCCCGCGTTGCCGTAGAACTCCTCTTGGTCGAACTCGAGCCCGAGGTTGAACAGCAGCAGGATGAGCCCGAACGTCGCGATGAGCTCGATCGTGTGGGACTCGACGCTCAGCCCGAACCACGGCGTGTTCGGACTCGCAACGAGTCCGACCACCATGTAGATCGGGATGGCCGGCAGACCGATGGTCTTGCCGAGCCGTCCCAGGACGTAGGCGATGACGAAGAGCACACCGATGGTGAGCAGCTCACCACCCAGGTGCATGCGCTAGCTCTTCCGCGGGGCCTCGGCCGATGCGGCCGCAAGCTCTCCGCTGCGGTAGAAGGAGAACGCCTTGGCGACCTTCTCGGGGGATCCGGCGACGACGATCGTGTCCCCGGGGAAGACGACGAAGTCCGACGAGGGCGCCGGGTTGGCGCTGTCGCCACGGACCACGGCGACGACGGTCAAACCGATGAAGCCCGAGTCGTGCAGGTCGCCGAGGGGCTTGCCCGCGATGGCGTCGTCGTAGTCGACGGAGAACCAGTCGATGGACAACCCCGGGATCTCGTCGAGCTTGTCGAGGCCCTCGGTGATCCGGGTGCCACCGAGCAGTTCGGCGAGTGTGTGCGCTTCGTCTTCGCTGAGACGCAGCGAGACCTTCTCGGACTTGTCCGCCCCGTCGGAAACGTCGGCGAACGAGATGAGGTCGGAGTGACCCGACCGGTGCGTGATGACACCGCACTTGCCACCGTCGTCGGTGTAGAAGCTGTGCAGCACGCCGACTCCGGGGAGTTTGACGCGATGGACGTCGACCATGATGGCTCCCTCTTCGAGTACCCCCATGCTAACCATCCGGTGGTCCCACGCATTCCGCGCACTACTGTTCTGTGGATGGGGAGATCACGGATCGTCGTCGCCGTCGTCGGGGTGCTGGTCGTCGCGCTGTACGCGGCACTGCTGGCGGTGAACGCACTGGTGCTGGACCCGCTCGCCGCGGTCCCCGGTGCGACCCTGGCCGAGATCCACGCCGAGCTCACGCAGCAGGGCTTCCACGTGCAGACCGACATCGTGGTCGTGATCGCGCTGGCCTCGGTCGGGGTCGTGCTCGCCGCCGGGCTGTCGGTGCTGCTGCTCGTCACCCGAGCACCGACCCACGTCATCGCCGCGGTGCTGCTGGCCGTGGTCGTGCTCGGTGGTCCGGCGTCGTTCTGGAGTGGGTTCGCCCTCGGGATGGACGTCGCGGACGGCTTCGGTACCGACGGTGGTGACCACACGATCTGGGCCGGCGTGCTGTACGTGACGAGCCTCGTCGCGCTCATCGCGATCCCGGTGGTGCTCGTGGTCGGCCAGGCGGCGCACGCGCGCCGCGCCGCCGTGCGGGCGCGCGCCGTCTGACGGACGCACCACGGGCCTCCAGTCCGGTCTTCCGGCCTGGAGGCCCGTGCGCGTCCGCGACGCCGGTCGCGTCGGTGACGACTCGCTACTCCGACTCGCTACTCCGGCTCGCTCGTCTTCTCGCCGATGACCTGCTCGTCGGAGGCCTTCGCGCCCTCGGCGCCGTCCGAGCGGCCGCCGCCCACGACCACGTCGTCCTCGTCGAAGCCGAAGGCGATGTCCGGGGCCTCGAGCCGCACGCGGTCCGCGCTCTCGTCGTCGGGCTGCAGCTGCGACTCCCGTTCCGCGGCGACGCGCTTCAGGTAGTTCGACACCTCGTGCTCGGTGGTCTCCTGGTCCCACCCGAGCACGTCCGCCATGAGCTTCGCGGCGACGGGCGCTGCTGACTCGCCGCGGTCCCAGGCCTCGATGGAGATGCGGGTGCGGCGGGCGAGGACGTCCTCCAGGTGCAGGGCACCTTCGTGCGAGGCGGCGTAGACGACCTCGGCGCCGATGTAGTCGTCGGCCCCCGGCAGCGGCTCGGCGAGCGCGGGGTCCTGCTCGACGAGCTGCAGCACCTCGGTCGCGAGGGTGCCGTACCGGTTGAGCAGGTGCTCGATGCGGACCTTGTGCACGTTGCAGCTCCGCGCGGTGCGGGCACGTCGGTTCCACGCGGCGGGGTAGCCCTCGGCGCCGAGCAGCGGGATGTCCTCGGTCGTCGACTCCGGGATCCTGCCGTCCATGGCCGCGACGGCCTCGTCGATGGCGTCCTTCCCCATCACCCGGTAGGTGGTCCACTTGCCGCCGGCGACGACGACGAGCCCGGGCACGGTGTGCGCGACGACGTGCTCGCGGCTGAGCTGGGAGGTCTGGTCGGACTCCCCCGCCAGCAGCGGGCGGAGGCCGGCGTAGACGCCCTCGACGTCCTCGCGGGTCAGCGGGACGGCGAGCACCTTGTTGACGTGCTCGAGGATGTAGTCGATGTCCGCCGCGGTCGCTGCCGGGTGCGCCTTGTCGAGGTACCAGTCGGTGTCGGTCGTGCCGACGAGCCAGTGCCGACCCCACGGGATGACGAAGAGCACGCTCTTCTCGGTGCGCAGGATCATGCCCGTGTTCGACTGGAACCGGTCCCGGGGGATCACGAGGTGGACGCCCTTCGACGCCCGCACCTTGAACTGGCCGCGGGTGCCGATCATCGCCTGCGTGTCGTCGGTCCAGACACCGGTGGCGTTGACGACCTGCTTCGCACGGATCTCGAACCGTTCACCGGTCTGGATGTCGTGGGCCTGCGCGCCGACCACGCGCTCCCCGACCTTGATGAACCCCTCGATGCGGACGCGACTCGCCGCCTCGGCGCCGTACGACGCCGCGGTGCGCACGAGCGACGCGACGTAGCGCGCGTCGTCGACCTGGGCGTCGTAGTACGTCATACCGCCGACGAAGGCGTCCTTCTTGAGCCCTGGCATGTTCTTGAGCACCTGCTTCCGGCTGAGGTGCCGGTGGTGCGGGACGCCGGGCGGACGGCCGCCGGACCAGCTGAACACGTCGTACATCGACATGCCGATCCCGATGTAGAAGCGCTCCCAGACCCGGTGGTTGAGCGGGTAGAGGAAGCGCACGGGCTTCACCAGGTGCGGGGCGATGCGCTGGAGCAGCAGGCCGCGTTCGATGAGGGCCTCGCGGACGAGAGCGAAGTTGAGCTGCTCGAGGTAACGGATGCCGCCGTGCACGAGCTTGGACGAGCGGCTCGACGTGCCGGAGCCCCAGTCGCGGGCCTCGACGATGCCGACGCTCAGGCCGCGGGTCACGGCGTCGAGCGCACTGCCCGCCCCGACGATGCCGCCACCGACGACCAGGACGTCGAGCTCCTTGGTCTTCAAGGTCTCGATCGCGGCCGCACGTTCGTCCGGTCCGAGCTTCGCCGCGGGGTCGAACCCCACGCCGGGCGCGACGTCACGCGGACGTCCGGCCGTGCTGGTCTGCTTCGTCGTGCTGGACTTCGCCATCGTCGCCTCCGGGTCACGGTCGGCGCCGAGGCGTCACCCGGGTTCGTGCCCGGGTGCCACCGTCACTGGTGGTACGGCGCCACGACCACTTCTACTCGCTGGAACTCCTTGGCGTCGGAGTATCCGGTCGTCGCCATCGAGCGGCGCAGGGCCCCGACCAGGTTGGCGCGGCCGTCATGGGTCGGCGTCGGGCCGTTCAGGACGTTCTCGAGCGGCGCGATCGTCCCCACCTGGACACGGCGCCCGCGCGGCAGCTCGGGGTGGTGCGCCTCGGCACCCCAGTGGTAGCCACCACCCGGGGCCTCGGTCGCACGGGCCAGTGCGGTGCCGAGCATGACGGCGTCGGCGCCCACGGCGATGGCCTTGACGATGTCGCCCGCGGTGTCGAGCCCGCCGTCGGCGATGACGTGCACGTAGCGGCCGCCCGACTCGTCGAGGTAGTCACGACGGGCGCCCGCGACGTCGGCGACGGCGGTGGCCATCGGGGCGTGGATGCCGAGCGCGGCGCGGGTGGTCGACGCTGCGCCGCCACCGAAGCCGACGAGCACACCGGCGGCGCCGGTGCGCATGAGGTGCAGCGCCGACGTGTACGTCGAGGCACCGCCCACGATCACCGGGACGTCGAGCTCGTAGATGAACTTCTTGAGGTTGAGGGGTTCCTCGGTCTGGGAGACGTGCTCCGCCGAGACCGTGGTGCCGCGGATGACGAACAGGTCGACGCCGGCGTCGACGACCGTCTTCGAGAACTCCTGGGTGCGCTGCGGGCTGAGCGAGCCGGCGACCGGCACCCCGGCTGCGCGGATCTCGGCCAGGCGTGCGGTGATCAGCTCGGCCTTGATCGGCTCGGAGTAGATCTCCTGCATGCGCTTCGTGACGTTGCCGTCGGTGAGCGACTTGATCTCGTCGTAGTACGGGGTCGGGTCCTCGTAGCGGGTCCAGAGACCTTCGAGGTCGAGCACACCGAGGATGCCGAGCTCGCCCATCTGGATGACCGTCGCCGGCGAGGACACGGAGTCCATCGGCGCCGACAGGATCGGCGACGCGAACGTGAACGCGTCGATCGACCACTGCACGTTGACGTCGCGCGGGTCACGCGTCCGCCTGGAGGGGACCACCGCGATGTCGTCGAACGCGTACGCCCGACGTCCGCGCTTGCCTGCACCGATCTCGACTTCGCTCACTCCGACAGCCTACCGGGCGGGCTCTGGGGCGTGCACGGGCCGGACGGTGCGGGCGGAGTCGTCAGCGCGGGCGGCGCGGGGCCCGTCGGCGCTTCCGGAGAACCCGCAGCACGAAGCCGAGCAGGAGCGCGAGCACCACGAGGACGACGAGCAGCACGGACGCGACCTTGACGAGCAACGCCGCCCCGACGAAGAGCGCGATGAACACGAGCCAGACGAGGGCGTCGAGCACGAGGGGTCCGGAGGTGCGCACCCGCGGAACGATACCGACCCGCGCAGGGTGGGTCGTGCCTCCAGGCCGGGTACAGGAGCGGGGCCGTGCGGCGCGAAGCGACCACGCACGGCCCCACCCGTCGCGGATACCACCCCCACAGCGGTACCCGCAGCCGACGACAGCGCTAGCGCTGTGCGTCGACGTCCTTGGCGAGCGTCCCCAGGTAGAGCTCGATGACCTTGGGGTCGTCAGCGAGTTCCTTCCCGGTGCCCGAGTACGCGTTCTTCCCCTGGTCGAGCACGTACCCACGATCGCAGATCTGCAGACAGCGTCGCGCGTTCTGCTCCACCATGATGATCGACACACCGGCCTTGTTGATCCGGCGGGTCCGCAGGAACGTCTCGTCCTGGCGCACGGGGGACAGCCCGGCGCTCGGCTCGTCGAGCAGCAGCACCTTCGGGTCCATCATCAGCGCACGGGCCATCGCGACGGACTGCCGCTCCCCGCCCGAGAGCGATCCGGCCCGCTGGTTGCGCCGCTGCGCGAGGACGGGGAACAGGTCGTAGATGACCTCGAGCCGCTCGGCGAACTTCCCCGGCCGCAGGTACAGCCCCATCTGCAGGTTCTCCTCGATGGACAGCGAGGGGAACACGTTGTTCGTCTGCGGCACGAAGCCGACACCGGCCTGCACGAGCTTGTTCGCCTTGAGGTTCGTGATGTCGTCACCCTGCAGGGTCACCGATCCCTCGCGGATGGAAACGAGCCCGAACAGCGCCTTGAGGAGCGTCGACTTACCCGCGCCGTTCGGCCCGATGATGCCGATGAGCTCGCCCGGGTAGCAGTCCAGGTCGCAGCCGTTCAGGATGTTCACGCCCGGCAGGTAGCCGGCGACGAGGTTCTTCGCGCTGAGCACCGGCTCGCGTTCCAGCGTGGCCGCCGGGGACGGACTGGAGGCACTGCTCGCGTTCGTGGGGTCCGTTGCGTCCGTCATCGGGTCGTCTCCTCTGCTGCGTCCTCTTCGGCGACTTCCTCCGCCAGTTCCTCGAAGGTCTCCTCGGTGAGGAGCGAGTCGTCGCCCAGGTCGGTGTCGTGGTGCGCACCGAGGTAGGCGTCGATCACCGCCTGGTCGTCCATCACCGTGTCCGCCGGGCCCTCGGCGACGACCTTGCCCTCGGCCATCACGACCACCCAGTCCGAGATGTGCCGGACCATGTGCATGTCGTGCTCGACGAACAGCACGGTCATGCCGTCGTCGCGCAGGGACTGGATGTGCCCGAGGAGCGACTGGGTGAGCGCGGGGTTCACGCCGGCCATCGGCTCGTCGAGCATGATCATCGTCGGGTCGGACATCAGCGCACGGGCCATCTCGAGCAGCTTGCGCTGCCCGCCGGACAGCGAACCGGCGTAGTCGTCCGCCTTGGTGTCGAGCTTGAACCGGGCGAGCAGGTCCTCGGCCTTGGCCGTGATCTCGCGCTCCCGCTTCGCCCACACCGGCTTGACCAGGGCGGCGAAGAAGTTCTCGCCGGGCTGGTCGCGAGCGCCGAGGAGCATGTTCTGCATCACGGTGAGCCGGGACAGCGCCTTGGTCAGTTGGAAGGTGCGGACCATGCCCTTGTTCGCGATGTGCGTCGCGCTCGTCTTCTGCAGCGTGGCGCCGTCGAACTGCGTCTTCGCTCCGGGGCTCGGCTTGTCGAACCCGGTGAGCAGGTTGAAGAACGTGGTCTTGCCGGCGCCGTTCGGGCCGATCAGGGCCGTGATGGAGCCGCGCTGGACCTCGAGGTGGTCGACGTCCACGGCGGTCATGCCCCCGAAGCGGCGGGTGACGTCGTCGACGGTGAGGATCGGGTCGGCCTTGGGGTGGCCGTAGGTCTCAGACACTGAACGTCAGCTCCTTCTTGTTGCCGAGCAACCCCTGTGGACGGAACACGATGAGCAGCATGAGCGCGACGCCGACGAGCACGTACGAGAACTGCTCGGCCTGCTGCGCGTTCATGATCGAGTCGGGGATGAAGTCGCCGGCCAGCGTGCGGATGAAGAGCCGGACGACGAAGAAGAGCACGGCTCCGAGCACCGGTCCGAACACCGTCGCCGCACCACCGAGGATGAGCGCCGTCCAGATGAAGAACGTCATCGAGCGGCCCATGGCGTCCGGTTGCACCGAACTCGGCAGCACGTAGATGATGCCCGCGATCGCACCGAGCGCCCCACCGAAGACGAGCGCCTGCATCTTGTACGAGTAGACGTTCTTGCCGAGCGAGCGGACGGCGTCCTCGTCCTCGCGGATGGCCTTCACCACGCGGCCCCACGGGCTGCGCATGAGCAGGAAGAGCACCAGGGTGAACAGGGCGACCATCGCCCACGCCGCGATGCGGATCCACCAGCCGTTGACGCCGTTGTTCGCGTACGTGAACCACAGGATCGTGGTGGTGCCGTCGGGCAGCGGGCTGAGGGCGGTGAACGGGTCGCGGTAGCTCGACCCGGTGATGCCGTTCGAGCCGCCCGTGGTCGAGGTGAGCAGGCTCGAGCGGCCCACCATGCGGATGATCTCGGCGCCGGAGATCGTGACGATCGCCAGGTAGTCGCCGCGCAACCGCAGGGTCGGGATGCCGAGGATGATCGCGAACACGATCGCGACGAGCAGGGCGATGAGGACCGCCATCACGAACGGCAGTCCGTTCGTGATCGAGATCGCGAATCCGTAGGCACCGAGCAGCAGGAACGCCGCCTGGCCCATGTTCACGAGGCCGGTGAGCCCGAAGTGCACGTTCAGGCCGATCGCGGCCAGCGCGAACGCCGCGGTCGTCGGGGCGAGTGCCTCCTGGGTGAGCGAGGACAGCAGGTTGAGGATGTA
Source organism: Curtobacterium sp. BRB10 (assembly GCF_031844325.1). Taxonomy (NCBI): domain Bacteria; kingdom Bacillati; phylum Actinomycetota; class Actinomycetes; order Micrococcales; family Microbacteriaceae; genus Curtobacterium; species Curtobacterium sp. BRB10. Next base: position 378,888 of record NZ_JAUZVA010000002.1, on the reverse strand, counting down.
GTCCATGCGCGTGCTCCCTTAGCCGATCCGCTCGGCGCGGCCGAAGATGCCCTGCGGCCGGAACAGCAGGATGAGGATGAGGATGACGAGGGCGGTGGCGTACTTGAAGTCACCGGGGAGCACCAGGTTCGTGAGCTCCACGACGACGCCGATGATCATCGAGCCGACCAGGGCGCCGTACGCGGTGCCGAGGCCACCGAGCGTGACCGAGGCGAACATGAGCAGGAGCAGCTGGAGCCCGGTCTGCCAGTTCACGCCGTTCAGGACGAGTCCGAGCATCACGCCGGAGAGTCCCGCGAGGCCGGCGGCGAGCGTCCACACGAAGCGGATCACCCGGTCGACGTCGATGCCGGAGGCCGCGGCGAGCGCCGGGTTGTCCGACACGGCGCGGGTTGCCCGTCCGAAGCGCGTCTTCGCCAGGAAGAGTCCGGTCGCGACGAGGACCACGAGCGCGATCCCCATGGCGACGTAGGACTGCACCGTCAGGGTGACACCGGCGAACCGCACGGTCTCCGGGTTGCCCTGCTGGATGCGGACCGTCGAGGCGCCGAAGAAGTACTGGAACGCGTACTGGGCGGCGATCGACAGACCGATCGTGACGATCATGAGCTGCGTCAGGCTGATGCGCTTGCGCCGGAGTGGTCGCCAGATCGCGGCGTCCTGCAGGTACCCGGTCGCGGCGCACAACAGCGTGACGACGATCCCGGTGACCCAGATGTTCCAGCCGAGCTGGTTGGCGAACACGTACGCCAGCAGACCGCCGAGGGTCACCTGCTCGCCGTGCGAGAAGCTCGACAGCCCCGTCGTGCCGTAGATGAGCGAGAGCCCGATCGACGCCAGGGCGATGAGCAACCCGAGCCGGAGCCCCGAGGCGAACTGCTGCCAGGCGCGCTGCATGCTCACGCTCGACGAGTCGGCCGAGGTGGTGGCGCCCTTCTGGTCGGACAGCTGGAAGATCTGCCCGACGTTGGCGTTCAGCGTCGCCTGCACCTTGCGGTCGGCGTCGGCGGCGTTCGTCAGGTACTGGCCCTTCGGCAGGGTGCCCTGGTCGACGCTCACCGTGTACTCGCCGGCCGTGTCGACGCTGACGGACCAGCGGCCGTCGGCGTTCGTCGTGGCCGTCTCGTCGAAGCCGCTCGGGCCGGTCACGTCGACGTCGACGCCCTCGGCCGGTTCACGCTCGGAGTCGGTGATCGTCCCCTGGATGCACCCGTTGTCGGGGCTGACGGTGCACGCCTGGCTGGTGGCCGGTGCCGAGGTGGCACTGAAGGCCGGCAGGGTGACCGCCCAGTCGATCAGGAAGGTCGCCAGGAACGCGGCGACGAGCACGGCCGCCAGGACCGGTCGTCGTCGTGCGTGGCGGAGGCGGAACAGGCGCGGCTGCGCCCGTCCCGGAGGAGTGATGGATCCCACGGAAGAGCCTCTCGTTCGGATGACGAGGAACCTATGGGGATTTTGTGACACCCGTGTTTCCAACACGTTCCCTGTGTGATTCGTACCCGAACTGTGACGTTGTGGAGGAACGCTCCGAGGCGGGCGCGATCCGTGCCTCCAGGCGGAATGCGGCGACAGCCGCCCGCGTTACCATGTCCTATCCGGAACCCGTCGTCGTGTTCCCGGTGTCTCGACACTTCACTCGCCCACGAAGGGGACCCATGGACCAGCCGGATCCGTTCGGATTCATCGGACTCACGTACGACGACGTCATGCTGCTGCCCGGGCACACCGACGTCATCCCGAGCGAGGCGTCCACGGCGTCCCGGCTCACCAAGCGGATCTCCGTCAACGTCCCGCTGCTCTCCGCCGCGATGGACACCGTCACCGAAGCCCGCATGGCCATCGCCATGGCGCGCCAGGGCGGCATCGGGATCCTGCACCGCAACCTGTCCATCGAGGACCAGGCTGCGTACGTCGACAAGGTCAAGCGCTCCGAGTCGGGCATGATCACCAACCCGGTGACCACCACCCCGGACGCCACCGTGGCCGAGGTCGACGCGCTCTGCGGCCAGTTCCGTGTCTCCGGTCTGCCGGTCGTCGAGCAGGACGGCACCCTCGTCGGCATCATCACGAACCGCGACATGCGCTTCGTGGCCACGTTCGAGCAGGCCACCACGTACGTGCGCGACGTGATGACGAAGGCCCCGCTGATCACCGCGATGGAGGGCATCGACCCCGAAGAGGCGATCGCCATCTTCGCGCAGCACAAGATCGAGAAGCTGCCGCTGGTCGACGCCGAGGGCAAGCTCCGCGGTCTGATCACCGTCAAGGACTTCGACAAGAGCGAGCAGTACCCGGACGCCACGAAGGACGACGAAGGCCGGCTCCGCGTCGGTGCCGCGATCGGCTTCTTCGGCGACGCCTGGCAGCGCGCCGAGGCCCTGCGGGACGCCGGCGTGGACGTGCTCGTCGTCGACACCGCCAACGGCGAGAGCGAAGGCGTGCTCGACATGGTCCGCCGCCTCAAGGCCGACCCGACGTTCGACGCGATCGACGTCATCGGCGGCAACGTCGCCACCCGTGCCGGAGCCCAGGCGCTCATCGACGCCGGTGTGGACGCCGTCAAGGTCGGTGTCGGCCCGGGCTCCATCTGCACCACGCGCGTCGTCGCCGGTGTCGGTGTGCCGCAGGTGACCGCCGTGTACGAGGCCTCCCTCGCCGCACGCGAAGCCGGTGTGCCGATCATCGCCGACGGTGGCCTGCAGTACTCGGGCGACATCGCGAAGGCCCTGGTGGCCGGTGCCGACACCGTCATGCTCGGCTCGCTGCTGGCCGGCACCGACGAGTCCCCCGGTGACCTGGTGTTCGTGAACGGCAAGCAGTTCAAGGCCTACCGCGGCATGGGCTCCCTCGGTGCCCTGCAGACCCGTGGCAAGAAGACCTCGTACTCGAAGGACCGCTACTTCCAGGCGGACGTGCCGAACGACGACAAGCTCATCCCCGAGGGCATCGAGGGCCAGGTGCCCTACCGCGGCTCGGTCGGCAACGTCGTCTACCAGCTCACCGGTGGGCTGCGGCAGTCGATGTTCTACGTCGGCGGTCGCACGATCCCCGAGTTGAAGGCGCGTGGCAAGTTCGTCCGCATCACGGCGGCGGGGCTCAAGGAGTCCCACCCGCACGACGTCCAGATGGTCGTCGAGGCGCCGAACTACCGCAGCTAGTCAGCTGTTCGACAGCACGCCCCCGTTCCCCCGTGGAGCGGGGGCGTGCTGCGTCCCACGGCGGTAGTGTCGCGACATGGTCAGCGCCGTCTCACACACCACGATCGACTCCCGCGACGCCTACGCCCAGTCCGAGTGGTGGAAGCAGGTGCTCGGCTACGTCGACCTGCCCGACGACCCGAACGCTCCCGGGCACGAGGAGTGCGAGATCACGGCACCCGATCGATCGCACACCGTGCTCTTCATCCAGGTACCCGAGGCGAAGACCGTGAAGAACCGGATCCACTTCGACCTGCGCCCCACCGACCGCACCCGCGACGAAGAGGTCGAGCGGCTCCGCGGCATCGGTGCCGTGGAGCTCGCCGACCTGCGCCACCCGGACGGCGGGTGGGTGGTGTTCGCCGACCCGGAGGGCAACGAGTTCTGCGTCCTACGATCCCAGGCCGAACTCGACGGAGACGCCGCCCGGCAGGACTGACCGGGCGAGTGCCTACGCCGAACGCCAGTCGTTCGACGTGATGTGCGAGCCGCCGTGCGGGCCCATCTGCAGCATCCCGCCGTCCACCGGCAGGGACACCCCGGTGATGTAGGACGACGCACGCGAGGCCAGGAAGGCCACGGCTGCCGCGATCTCCCACGCGTTGCCCGGCCGACCGAGCGGCACACCGGGGCGGTCGATGGTGTGCGGGTCCTCGTCCTCGGCCCCGGTCATCCGGGTGGCGATCTCGCCGGGGGCGACGGCGTTCACGGTGATGCCGTGCTCGGCGAGCTCGATCGCCATGGTCTTCAGCAGACCGCCGAGTCCGTGCTTCGCGGCGTCGTAGGCGCTCGAGCCGGAGCGGGGCTGGTGTTCGTGCACGCTCGTGATGCCGATGATCCGGCCGCCGGTGCCGGCCTGCACCATGTGCTTCGCGGCGGCCTGCATCGTGACGAAGGCACCGTCGAGGTCGGTCGACACCGTGTGACGCCACTGGTCGAGGGTCATCTCGAGGAACGGAGCGTTGTCGCCGGTGCCGGCGTCGGCCACGAAGACGTCGACGCCGCCCAGCTGCGACACGAGGCGGTCGACGACGGCGGCCGCACCGGCGAGGTCGGAGACGTCGATCTGCTCGACGAAGGCCTGGCGGCCGGTCTTCCGGACCTCCTCCGCGGTCTCCTCGGCTCGGTCGGGTTCGGACAGGTAGGTGATGCCGACGTCCATGCCGGCTTCGGCGAGCGCGACGGCGGTCGCGCGGCCGATCCCGGATTCGGAGCCGGTGACGATGGCTTTGGTGGGCTGGAAGTCGCTCATGCGGCGGAACGTACGCCGGGCCTCCCGGGTGCCCTGCCGGACCATCCGCCTGGCGCAGGTCGGCTCGGCACGCCGGCACCGTCGCTCCACCACCGATGCCTGTCCCTGCGCACAGGAACGTCACGGCTCGGTAACGAAACACCTTTGCGTACCGCCCCGTCACACGGGCGAAACACATGGACCCTACGTTTCTCGACATCCAGTGGAGGCGTCGCATTCACCCGAAGCGGCACAGCCTCCGCGCAGAGAAAGGGCTCCACGGATGATCAGAACCACCCGTGCCACCGCGGCACTGGCGTTGGCGGGCGCAGCAGCCGTCCTCCTCGCCGCGTGTTCCACCACCGGCAGTGCTTCCCCCTCGAGCTCGGCGTCGAGCGATGCGAAGAAGGATCCCGCCGCCAGCTGCAAGGCCCCGGACACCCCCGGTACGGACGCGCTGAAGATCGGCACGATCCTGCCCCTGACCGGTTCGCTGGCCTACCTCAACCCGCCGGCCGAGTCCGGTGTCGGCCTGGCCGTCAAGGACATCAACGCCGCGGGCGGCGTCCTCGACAAGGACGTCACGATCGACCCGGCGACCGACTCCGGTGACAGCAACGACATGACCGTGTCGAGCTCCGCCGCGACGAAGCTCGTCAACGCGAAGGTGCCGGTCGCGATCGGTGCCGAGTCCTCGTCGGTCACGCTGAACGTCATCGACCAGCTGACGAGCAACTGCATCGTCGAGATCTCGCCCGCGAACACCGCGACCGACCTCTCCGGCTACTCGTCGTACTACTACCGGACCGCACCGCCGGACTCGGTGCAGGGTTCCGCGCTCGGCCAGCTCGTGACCGGTGACGGCAACGCGAAGGTCGCGTTCCTGGTCTTCAACGACACGTACGGCACCGGCCTCCGCAACTCGGTGCAGGCTGCGGTCGAGGCCTCGGGCGGTCAAGTCGTCTACGGCGCCAAGGGTGAAGGCCAGGAGTTCCCGCCCGGCCAGACCACGTTCTCGTCCGAGGTGACCGCGGCCCTGGCCGCGAAGCCCGACGCGATCGTCGTCCTCGCCTTCGACGAGACGAAGTCGATCATCCCGGAGCTCGTCTCGCAGGGCAACGAAGCGAAGATCTACATGTCCGACGGCAACACGGCGGACTACTCGAAGGACTTCGACAAGGGCACCCTGACGGGCGCCCAGGGCACCATCCCCGGTGCCTCGCCGAAGGACGACTTCAAGAAGCAGCTCGCGGCGTTCTACAAGGACTCGTCGGGCAAGACGCTCGCCGACTACTCGTACGCGGCGGAGTCCTACGACGCCACCGTCCTCGCCGCCCTCGCCGCGGTGAAGGGCAAGGGCACCGACTCCGGCACGATCCAGGCCAACATGGCTGCGGTGTCGGGTGCTGACGGCGGCACCGAGTGCGCGACGTTCAAGGAGTGCAAGACGCTCCTGGACGACGGCAAGGACATCCACTACACCGGCCCGTCCGGCATCGGTCCGTTCGACGAGAACAACGACCCGTCGAGCGCCTACATCGGCATCTACAAGTTCGACGGCGACAACAAGCCCGTCTACCAGAGCGCCATCCAGGGTGCGGTGAAGAAGTAGGGCACAGCCCAGCACCAACGAGAAAGCGACAGTCCTCCACGGAACCTCCGTGGGGGACTGTCGCTTTCGCGTCGGTGCCCGGGACGACCGGGACGGCCGGGCGGGTGCGGTCGCGTCCGCAGGACGGCCCGGTGGGCGGCCTGGAGGCCCGTGGTGCGTCCGTCAGACCGGATCGGCCCGGGTGCGAGCGCCCGGCGGCGGGACGCTCGTGCAGCGGCGAACGAGTCGGCCGTCAGCACCACGAGGGCGAGCCACACGATGCCGAAGCCGAACCAGCGCCCGGCCGACATCTCCTCGTGCTGCACCAGCACGCCGACGAGCAGTTGCATCACGGGCGCCAGGTACTGGGTCAGTCCGAGCGTCGACAGGCTCACCCGGCGTGCCGACGACGCGAAGAGCAGGAGCGGCACCGCCGTCGCCGGCCCCGTCAGGACCGTGATGACCGCGTGCCCCCAGCCCTCGCTCGTGAACGTCACGCCGCCGCCGAGGCCGGTCACGCCGAGCACGACGAGCGCCACGACCGCGATCGGCAGCAGCCACACGGTCTCGATCGTCAGGCCGCTCAGGGCGTCCACGGTGCCGCCGACGCGCTTCTTCACCAGGCCGTACAGCCCGAACGAGAACGCCAGGGCCAACGAGATCCACGGCATCTGCCCGTAGCCGACGGCGATGACGACGACCGCCACGACGCTCAGCCCGACAGCTGCCCACTGCGCCGGACGCAGGCGTTCGCGCAGGACGACGACGCCGAGCGCGATCGTGACGAGCGGGTTGATGAAGTAGCCGAGCGCGGCCTCGACGGTGTGGCCGGTGGTCGTCGCGAGGACGTAGACGGTCCAGTTGACCAGGATCAGGACGGCGGCGAGCCCCATCACGAGCATCACGCGGCGCTGGGCCATCAGGGTGCGGGTGCGGAGCCACGACCGGGTCACGGCGATCGCCACCGCGCAGAACACCAGGCCGAAGACGATCCGCCACGACACGATCTCGAACGCCGCCGCGGGGGCCATCGCCGCGAAGAGCAGGGGCATCAGTCCCCAGAGCCCGTAGGCCACGACGGCCTGCACCACGCCGACGGATGCCTCGCTGCGGACGGGTCGCGCCGGACTCGGTTCACTCACGGAACCATCCTAGGAACGACCGCCGACCCGTGGCACGCCCACCGGGCCTCCAGGCGGGCTGACAGCGGGCTGGTCAGGACCGGAGCACCCGGGTGATCGCCCCCGGACGCGCGGACGCCCCGTCGGCCCGAGGGCCGGACGGGGCGTCCGTGGTGAGTACTCGACTCAGTGAACGATGACCGCGAGGACGTCGCGGGCGGACAGGACCAGCAGGTCCTCGCCCGAGTACTTGACCTCGGTTCCGCCGTACTTGGAGTAGATGACCTTGTCACCCACGGCGACGTCGAGCGGGACGCGGTTGCCGTTGTCGTCGATGCGACCCGGACCCACGGCGACGACCTCGCCCTCCTGGGGCTTCTCCTTCGCGGTGTCGGGGATGACCAGACCGGAAGCGGTGGTCTGCTCCGCCTCGACCTGGCGGATGACGATGCGATCCTCGAGCGGCTTGATGCTGACGGCCACGGTGACCTCTTCTTTCTCGGTACGGACTCGGTACAGATGAAAACCGGGTTGGCACTTCGCACAGGAGAGTGCCAACGCCAACTCTAGGGGGCCTCTGGCACTCGGTCAATCCGAGTGCCAGCACATCCGGAGAACACGCAGCACCTGCGAGGATCGACGCATGGACGCCGCCGAACTCACCGCACTGCTGACCCCAGACGGGATGGCCCTGCTCGACCGTACCCCGGGTGTCTCCGACGGCGGCGAGATCGTCCGCGTGGTGTCCCGGCTGCGCGCCGAGGGCCACGATCCCCGACTGGTCGCCGCGGTGCTGACCCAGGCGAAGCTGCGGCTGAAGGCCCGCGGCAAGTTCGGCGACTTCGCGTCCCGCATGCTCTTCACCGAGGCCGGGCTCGAGCAGGCCACCCGGCTGCAGGTCGCGGCCCAGCACGCCGGACGCTTCGCAGCGGCCGGGCTGACCCGCGTCGCCGACCTCGGCTGCGGCATCGGCGGGGACGCCATGGCGATGGCGGCACTCGACCTCGACGTCACCGCGGTCGACCGCGACGAGGTGACCGCGGCCGTCGCGACCCACAACCTGGCAGTGTGGCCGAACGCGCGCGTCGAGCTCGGCGATGCAGCGTCGTTCGACCTGTCGTCGGTGGACGGCGTGTGGATGGACCCCGCACGCCGCACCTCCGGCCACTCGGACACCCGCCGGCTCGCCGACCCGGACGACTGGTCGCCCTCGCTCGACACCGTGTTCGCCGCGGCGACGACGACGCCGACCGGCGTGAAGCTCGGACCGGGCATCGACCGCGACCTGATCCCGGACACCGCCGAGGCGCAGTGGACCTCCGTCGACCGCGAGGTCGTGGAGCTCGCCCTGTGGTTCGGCCCCCTCGCCCGCCCCGGCGTCCGCCGCGCCGCCACCGTCATCGGTGCGCACGGCATCGCCGAGATGACCGGAGCGGCCGACGCCGACGACGCCGAGGTCGGAACACTCGGCGCCTACCTGTACGAGCCCGACGGCGCCGTGATCCGCGCACGGCTGATCGGCGATCTGGCACGGGGCCTCGACGGGCACATGCTGTCCGAGGGCATCGCCTACGTCACGTCCGACCGCGCCGTCACGACCCCCTTCGCGCAGGGCTTCCGGGTGCTCGACACGATGCCGCTCGACGTCAAGCGACTGGCCGCACGGCTCGCTGCCGACGGCATCGGCACCGTCGAGATCAAGAAGCGCGGCGTCGACGTCGACCCGGCGCAGTTCCGCAAGCGGCTGCGGTTGCGCGGGTCGGGTCGCGTCACGCTCGTCCTCACCCGCCTGGAGGGACACCACACGGCGATCCTGTGCGAACGGCTCACCGACGCGGTCGGCTGACGGCCGGGGGCCGCGTGCGGTGCTGCGTGCGCGTCAGCGTCAGTTGACGAAGGCGCCGGAGTTCGAGCTGTAGTCGGAGTAGTCCGAGTAGTCCGACGCGTTCGCGATCGAGATCCACACCAGGGCGACGATCAGGATGAACAGGCCGGTCAGGATCCAGCCGCCGATCATGCCTGCGAGCGCCAGACCGCGGCCGCCCTCGCCGGTCTGCTTGATCTTGCCGAGGGCGATGTGTCCCATGATCGCGCCGGCCGGGCTCGTCAGGATGATGATCGGCCAGATGATGATCCCGCCGAACGCGAAGACGATCGACAGGATCGACAGGACGTTCGTCTTCGGCCGCTGCGCGTAGGGCTGGTACGTGTACGGGTTCGACGCGTAGGGCTGCTGCTGCGGCTGCGCGTACGGGTTCTGCTGCTGGCCGTACGAGTTCTGCGGGGTGCCGTAGGCGTTCTGCTGCGGAGCCGCGTACGGGTTCTGCTGCTGCGGCTGACCGTACGGGTCCGACGAGGGCTGCGATGCCGCGTAGGAGTTCTGCTGCTGGCCGTACGGGCTCGACTGCTGCGGCTGGCCGTACGGGTTCGACTGCTGCTGCTGGCCGTACGGGTTCTGGGGCTGCTGCTGGCCGTACGGGTTCTGCGGCTGCTGCTCGCCGTACGGGTTCGGCTGCTGCGGGGCCGCGTACGGGGCCTGCTGCTGGCCGTACGGGTGCTGGGGCGCTTCCGGGGCCGACGGTGCCTGCGGTGCGTCAGGGGCCTGCGGGCCGTCCGGGGCGGGCGTGCCGTCGGGCTGTCCGTTCGCTGGGCCGTTCGGCGTCTCGCCCGGCTTCGGCCACTCGTTCTGATCGGACACCGTCCACCCCTCTCGGGCGTCCGGTCTCTCCGACGCCCGTGTGAATCCTCCCACAGGCTCCCGAAGAAGGACCGGGGCCGAACTGGTCAGACCTGGACGGTCGTCACCGGCAGGGTCGAGTCCGCCGCGATGCCGAGGTCGCTCGGCGCGTGCCCCTCCGCCACGAGTCGGGCGCCGACGGCGGCGATCATCGCACCGTTGTCCGTGCACAGGTCGAACGGCGGGATGCGCAGTCGCACGCCCGCGGCCGCGCAGCGATCCTCGGCGACCTGTCGCAGTCGGGCGTTCGCGACGACCCCGCCACCGAGCAGCAGCCGGTCGACGCCGGTGTCGCGGCACGCGTTCAGGGCCTTGGTCAGCAGGACGTCGACGACGGCCTCGCGGAAGCTCGCGGCGACGTCGGCCACCGGCACCTCGCGGCCCTCGTCGCGGCAGCGCTCGACCCACCGTGCGACGGCGGTCTTGAGTCCCGAGAACGAGAAGTCGTACCGGTGCGCGGCCATGTCCTTCGGCAGCGTCAGTCCCCGGGGGAACCGGATCGCCGTCGGATCGCCGTCAGCCGCCGCACGGTCGATCTGCGGGCCGCCGGGGTAGGGCAGCCCGAGCAGCCGCGCGACCTTGTCGAACGCCTCGCCCGCCGCGTCGTCGATCGTCTCGCCGAGCAGTTCGACGTCGCCGACCAGGTCGCGCACCAGCAGCAGCGACGTGTGGCCACCGGAGACCAGCAGCGCGATCGTCGGCAACTCGATCTCGCTCCCGTCCTCGCGCAGCACGTCGGCGCCGACGTGCCCGACCAGGTGGTTCACGCCGTACAGGGGCTTGCCCGTGGCCACGGCGAGCGCCTTCGCGGCCCCCACCCCGACCATGAGCGCTCCCGCCAGGCCCGGCCCGGCGGTCACCGCGACCGCGTCGAGTTCGTCGAGGGTGACGCCGGCACGCTCGAGCGCCTCGTGCAGCGTCGGGGTCATCGCCTCCAGGTGGGCCCGTGCGGCGACCTCGGGCACGACCCCGCCGTAGCGGGCGTGCTCGTCCATGCTCGAGGCGATCACGTTCGCCAGCAGGGTGTTCCCCCGCACGATGCCGACGCCCGTCTCGTCGCAGCTCGTCTCGATGCCGAGCACCAGTGGTTCAGTCGCGCTCACCGAGGGCCTCCTGTCCGATGGGTCCGACGCCCGACGACGGCTCGGCGTCCGGGCCGGGCAGCTCCGCCCGCATCACCCACGCGTCGACGCCGTCCGGCTGGTAGTAGCGCGGCCGGGTCGCGATGTGCTCGAACCCGAACGCCGTGTACATCGCCTGCGCGACGGGGTTGTCCGCGCGCACCTCGAGGAACACCTCGCGCACCCCACTGCGCCGCGCCTCGTCGAGCAGTTCCGTGAACAGGACCCGCCCGAGCCCCTTGCCGCGCTGGTCCGCAGCGACCGCGATGGTCTGCACGTCGGCCACCGGGTTGCCCGCGAGCGACGAGAGCCCGGCGTACCCGACGACCAGCGGCGCGGACGTGTCGTCGGCCGTCTCGATCACGACGTAGTACCCGTGCGGTGCGTACAGCTCGCCGGACATCTGCGACGCCGACCAGGCGTCCGTCGGGAACGAGACGTGCTCGAGCCACATGATCTCGTCGAGGTCCTGCGGGTGTGCTCGCCGCAGGCGGAGCCCGTCCGGCAGGGTCACTGCTTCACCCGCTTGGGCGCACCCGGCACCGTCACGTCGGGCTCCCGCAGGTACAGGGGGGTGTCCTGGTCGAACCCTGTGCCGGACCGCAGGCGGTCCGCGGCGAGCGAGCCGAGCCTCCAGGCCGGGATGGACGCGACCGTCACGCGGTCCCAGCCCACCGCTGCGGGCCGGGAGGCGCGGATCGCGTCCTCGAGATCGGCGGGCTTGGCGAGTCCGGGGCCGGCCACCCGGACGCCGTCGGCGTCGTAGGCGCTCCAGTAGACCTCGCGGCGGCGGGCGTCCGTGAGGACGACGAACGGGCCGGCGATGCCCGAGTCGCGCTGGTCGAGGGCGACGGCGTCGTGGCTGACGAGGGGCAGGACGGGGACGCCGCGGGCTGCGGCGAAGGTGCGGGCGGCGGCGATGCCGACGCGCAGGCCGGTGAAGGGGCCGGGGCCCATGCCGGCGACGACCCCGGTGACGTCGGCGCCGGTGATGCCGGCCTCGGCGAGGGTCTCGGCCAGGAACGGGCCGATCACCTCGGCATGCCGGCGGCTGTCCTCGGTGTCGCGGGTCGCGAGGGACTGGCCGGTGGCCGGGTCGACGACGGCGACGGAGGTCCCGGCGGAGGTGTCGATCGCGAGCAGCACCCGTCCATCGTAGGCGGCGGTCAGCGCACCGGCAGCCCGCGGGACCACGCGACCTCGTGCTCCAACTGCCCGGTCCGACGGAACAGACGGACCTGGTGGGTGTCCGGCAGCGCGGCGGCCAGGGCCTGTCGGTCAGCGGACGTGAAGCCGAGCGACTGCCAGAACGGACCGGAGCGACGAGAGAACAGCCACGCGCGCTCGGCACCGGCCTCGGTCGCCCGCTCGATCGCGAACCGTGCGAGACGGGTGCCGGCCCCGGAGCCGCGGTGCTGCGGAGCGACGGCCACGCTGCGGACGAGCACGTGCACGCCGTCGGCACTCGCCTCGAAGCCGGCGCTGCCGACCGCCATGCCGTCGTCGTCGCGGTCGATCCAGAGCCGCACCGTCGGCTCGTCGAGCCCGGCCACGGTCAGATCGGCCTCGACGAGGAACGCGCGGAGCGCCTCGACGTCGTCCGCACCGACGGGCTGGAGGGTCAGAGGGCCACGCCGTCCCAGCGCGGACCGGTGGCGGTGACGACGACACGGCGGGGCTCGTCGGGCACGTCGTCGGGGTCGAGGTCGTCGTCACCGTGCTCGACCGCGTCCGCGCCGGTGGGACGCGTGATCTCGACGTCGAGCACGCTGTCGCTGATGCCGTCGACCATGCCCCGGCCCCACTCGACCACGACGATCGCGGCGTCCCAGTCGAGGTCCAGGTCGTCCAGCTCCACGGGGTCGGACAGCCGGTAAGCGTCGACGTGCACCAGGTCGGGGCCGACGGTCGTCGGGTGCGTCCGGGCGAGGACGAAGGTCGGGCTGGACACCTGGCCGCGCGCGCCGAGTGCAGCGCCGAGCCCGCGCGTCAGGGTCGTCTTGCCGGCGCCGAGCGGTCCGGTCAACACGACGAGGTCCCCCGCGCGCAGCACCGCGGCCAGTCGGGCACCGAGCTCCCCCATCGCCTCGGTGCCGTCGACGGTGGTGTCGAGCAGGACCCGCGCCGACTCGGTCACGGCCGCTCGCCCCGCAGGTACTCCCCGACGCGTCCCTCGATGTCGTGGCCCTCGTAGGACCGAGGCACACGGCTGCCGATGCGGCAGACGATCTCTTCACCGATGGTCTCGAGCGCCGCGCCCCATTCGAGCACGGTCATCTCATCGTGCTCGCCGGTGCCGAACAGCACGACGGTGTCGCCGGTCTGCACGTCGTCCTCGCCGACGTCCACCAGGAACTGGTCCATCGCGACGCGGCCGGCGATCGGGTACCGCTTGCCACCGATCGCGACCTCGATGCGGCCCTGTGCCAGACGGGGGACCCCGTCGGCGTACCCGACGGGCACGAGCGCCAGGGTCGTCTCGGTCGCGGTGCGGTACGTGTAGTCGTAGGAGACGCCGGTGTCGACGGGGACGCGCTTCGTCTTCGCGACCGACGCGGTGAGGGTCATCACCGGCTCGAGTCCGAGGTCCGCTGCCGAGACGCCGTCCGCGCCGGGGATGCCGAACAGGTTCGCACCCATCCGGACCATGTCCTTGCGGAACTCCTTGCGCTCGAGCCCCGCGAGCGACGCTGCGACGTGCTCCATCGGGACGTCCAGCCCCAGGTCGTCGGCGATCTCGATCGCGGCGTCGAACACGGCGACCGCGGCGCTGTCCTCGTGGTCGGACGCCTCGGCCAGGTGCGTGTACGCGGCGACGACCTCGATGCGGCCGTTCCGCTGGGCGTCCCGGGCGAGCTCGACGAGCGCCGGCCAGTCCGACGGCGTCGCGCCGTCGCGGTGCAGGCCGGAGTCGACGCCGAGGTGCACCCGGGCCGGTCGCTGGTCGACGGCGTCGATGATGCGCTGCAACTCGGCGACGTTCGAGACGCCGAGGTCGACGGCCGAGTCGATGGCGTCGCGGAAGTCCAGATCGGGGTCGTGCTGCCAGGTGAACAGGTGGACGTCCTCGCCGACGCCGATCGAGCGCAGGCGCAGGGCGGCGGGCACCGTCAGTACACCGATCCAGCGGATGCCGGCGTCGACGGCAGCGAGTGCGATCGGCTCGAGGCCGTGCCCGTACGCGTCGGCCTTCATGATCGCCATCACGGCGACCGGGTCCATCCACTCGCGGACACGGTCGAGGTTGGCACGGTAGGCGTCGAGGTCGATGCGCGCCTGACGCAGCGGTGCGGAGCTCACGTCGTCCTCCGTTCGACGCTGCGGCCGATCCGGGCGACCACCTCGTAGTTGATCGTGCCGATGGCGTCGGCCCAGTCCTCGACGGCGGGGTCGCCGTTCGCGGGGTCACCCCACAGCACCGCCTCGTCGCCGACCTGCACGTCGGCGTCGCCGATGTCGACGTGCATGGCGTTCATCGCGACGCGTCCGACCACCGGGAACGTCCGGTCGCCGATCCGCACCGAGACCCGGTTGCCGAAGGCACGGTCGAAGCCGTCCGCGTATCCGAGGCCGATCACGGCGAGACGGGTGTCGGTCTCCGCGCGCCAGGTGTAGCCGTAGGAGACGCCGTCGCCCGCGGCGACCGGCACGGTGCGGAGCACGGCGGCGGTGACCCGCATCGCCGGGCGCAGCCCCAGGTCGGACGAGGTCCGACCGTCGAAGGGGCTCAGCCCGTACAGGGCGAGTCCGACGCGGGACAGATCGTGGCGGGTCTCCGGCACGGCGATGCTCGCGGCACTCGCGGCGAGGTGCACCACGTCCGGCACGATGCCGTTCGCGGCGAGACCGTCCAGCGCCCGCTGCAGTGCGGCGTCCTGGTCGAGGTCGTCGGTGCGCGACGCGTTCGACAGGTGGGACATGAGCCCCTCGACCCGGGTGCGGTTGCCGCCGCGGGCCAGGGCGCCGGCGGTCGCGAAGAGCTCGGCCCACTCGGACTCGACCGCACCGTTGCGGCTCAGGCCGGTGTCGACGCACAGGTGCACGGCGCGGACGTCGGAATCCGCTGCTGCGGAGAGCTGCTCGACGCTCGACACCGCGGGCGTGACGTCGAACTGCGCCGCGCGGCGGAAGTCCTCGTCGGGGGCGTGCAGCCACGCGAGGATCCGGACCCCCTCGTCGATGCCGCCCTGACGGAGCGCGACGGCCTCGTCGATGTCGGCGACCCCGAGCCACTCGGCACCGGCGTCCACGAAGGCCTGCGCGGCGTCGAGGGCCCCGTGGCCGTAGGCGTTCGCCTTGACCACCGCGATGACCCCGGCCGGGGCGACCCGGTCGGCGATGGTCGCGTAGTTCTCGATCAGGGCTCCGCGATCGACCGTGATGCCGGTGAACGCACTCACCGGACCGTTCCTTCCAGGACCACGTCT
Organism: Curtobacterium sp. BRB10; assembly: GCF_031844325.1. Lineage (NCBI taxonomy): Bacteria > Bacillati > Actinomycetota > Actinomycetes > Micrococcales > Microbacteriaceae > Curtobacterium > Curtobacterium sp. BRB10. The sequence goes on along the minus strand of NZ_JAUZVA010000002.1, from coordinate 363,463 downwards.
GTTCCTTCCAGGACCACGAACGCGGTCGCGATCCCTCCATCATGCGAGAGCGACAGGTGCACGCTCGTCACGCCACGCGCGTCCGCCACCTGCCGGGCGCCCTGGTGCAGGGTGAGCGACGGGTTCCGCTGGTCGTCGGACACGACCTCGAGGTCCTGCCAGCTGAGCCCGGCACTCGACCCGAAGGCCTTGATCAGGGCTTCCTTCGCCGCGAACCGTGCGGCGAGGGACGCGATCGGCCGGGGTTCGCCGTCACGGACCTGCTCGGACGGTGTGAACAGCCGCGCCCGCATCGCCGGTGTGCGCTCGAGCACCCGTTCGAACCGCTCCAGGTCGACCACGTCGACCCCGATCCCGATGATCACCGTCGCGACTACTCGACGGTGACCGACTTCGCGAGGTTGCGTGGCTGGTCCACGTCGAGGCCCTTGGCGGCGGCGAGCTCCATGCCGAACATGTGCAGCGGTGCCACGGCGAGCAGCGGCTCGAACAGCGGGGTCGCCAGCGGGATCCGCAGGACCTCGTCGGCGAAGGGCAGCACCGCGGCGTCGCCCTCTTCGGCGATCGCGATCACCCGGGCACCGCGGGCGCGGATCTCCTGGATGTTCGAGACGACCTTCGGGTGCAGCGATCGGGGGTCGCGCGGCGACGGCACGATGACGAAGACGATCTGGCCAGGCTCGATCAGGGCGATCGGGCCGTGCTTGAGCTCACCGGCGGCGAAGCCCTCGGCGTGGATGTACGCGAGCTCCTTGAGCTTGAGGGCCCCCTCGAGCGCGATCGGGTAGCCGACGTGGCGGCCGAGGAACAGCACGCTCCGGGTGTCCGCCATCCAGCGGGCCAGGTCCTTGATGCCGGCGGCGTCCTCGATCGTCTGCTGCAGCTTCGGGGCGAGCCCCTCGAGCTCGGCGACCTGCTCGGCGATCTGCTCGGTGGTGAGCGTGCCGCGCAGCGTCGCCAGGTGCAGCCCGAGCAGGTAGAGCGCGACGCCCTGGGCGATGAAGGCCTTGGTCGACGCGACGGCGACCTCGGGCCCGGCGTGCGTGTAGATCACGGCGTCGGACTCACGGGGGATCGTGGCGCCCTGGGTGTTGCAGATCGACAGGACCTGCGCGCCCTGCTCGCGGGCGTACTTGACGGCCATGAGCGTGTCCATGGTCTCGCCGGACTGGCTGATCGAGACGACCAGGGTGCGCTCGTTCAGCACCGGGTCGCGGTACCGGAACTCGTGGGCGAGCTCGACCTCGACCGGCACACGGGCCCACTGCTCGATGGCGTACTTGCCCAGGATGCCGGCGTAGGCGGCGGTGCCGCAGGCGATCACGATGACGCGGTCGACGGTCGCCAGGCGCTCGGCGATCGGGTCGAGGTCGGTCAGCGTGACGGCGCCGTCGTGGACGCGACCGAGGATCGTCTTCGCGACGGCCTCGGGCTCCTCGCTGATCTCCTTCGCCATGAACGAGCTCCAGCCGCCCTTGTCGGCGGCGGACGCGTCCCAGTTGACCTCGAACTCGCTCGGCGTGGCCGGGGTGCCGTCGAAGTGGATGACGTCGACGCCGTCGGGGCGGATCGTGGCGATCTCGTCCTGCCCGATCGACAGCGCGCGCTGCGTGTAGGCGACGAACGCGGCGACGTCCGAGCCCATGAAGTTCTCACCGTCGCCGAGCCCGACCACCAGGGGCGAGTTGCGGCGGGCACCGACGACGACGCCGGGCTGGTCGGCGTGCACGACGAGGAGCGTGAAGGCCCCCTCGAGCCGCTGCACGGCCTGCTGCATGGCGGCGGTCAGGTCGCCGGTCTCGCGGAAGGCGCGTCCGACCAGGTGCGCGGCGACCTCGGAGTCGGTCTCGCTGCGGAACTCGATGCCCTCGGCCTGCAGTTCGGCGCGGAGCTCGGAGAAGTTCTCGATGATGCCGTTGTGGATGAGGGCGAGCTTGTCGCCGTCGGCCAGGTGCGGGTGGGCGTTGCCGTCCGTCGGTCCGCCGTGCGTCGCCCAGCGGGTGTGCCCGATGCCCGTCGTGCCGTCCGGGATCGGCGACGACTCGAGCTCGTCGACCAGGGCCTGGAGCTTGCCGGCCTTCTTGGCCGACACGAGGTCTCCGGCTGGGTCGACGACGGCGATGCCCGCCGAGTCGTAGCCGCGGTACTCGAGGCGACGGAGGCCACCGAGGAGGACGTCCTGGCTGCTGTTGCTGCCGACGTAGCCGACGATTCCACACATGGAACCGATCCTACGGTCTGCCTGGACGCCGACCCTGCGAAGTCCCGGGGGTGGGGATAACGTTTCGGCCATGGGACGCTTCGACGACATCGCCATCACCACGCTGCACGGCGAGGACACCACGTTCGGCGCCTACGCCGACAAGGCCGTACTGGTCGTGAACGTCGCTTCCCGGTGCGGCCTCGCCCCACAGTACGAGCAGCTCGAGGCCCTGCAGAAGCAGTACGGCCCCCGCGGGTTCACGGTGCTGGGCTTCCCGAGCAACCAGTTCCTGCAGGAGCTCGGCTCGTCCGAGGCGATCGACGAGTACTGCTCCACCACGTGGGGCGTGACGTTCCCGATGTCCGAGAAGGTCAAGGTCAACGGCAAGAGCGCCCACCCGCTCTACCAGGCCCTCAAGGAGACCCCGGACGCCGACGGCAAGGCCGGCCGGGTCGCCTGGAACTTCGAGAAGTTCCTCATCGCCCCCGACGGCACCGTCACGCGGTTCCGCCCCACCACGAAGCCCGACGCCCCCGAGGTCGTCGCCGCCATCGAGGCGGCCCTCCCCGCCTGACGCGTCGCGTCCTGCGGACGCGCACCGAGCACTGGACGGGAGGCCCGTGGCACGTGAGCCGGTCGGCTCACGTGCCACGGGCCTCCCGTCTGTACGCTCGATCCCATGCCGTTCTCGGAGACCGCCGTCGCGCACCCGACCCCGTTCGTGGAGATCCCGCGCGACGAGTGGTCCCAGCTCGCCCCGAAGGAGCACCTGTCGCTCACCGAGACCGAGATCGTGCAGCTGCGCGGTCTCGGTGACCGGTTGGACATGCAGGAGGTGCAGGAGGTCTACCTGCCCCTGTCCCGCCTGCTCACGCTCTACGCCGCCGGTGCGCGCAACCTGCACGCCGAGACGAGCCGGTTCCTCGGTGAGCGCGCCGGGCGCACGCCGTTCGTCATCGGCGTCGCGGGCTCCGTCGCGGTCGGCAAGTCCACCGTCGCCCGCCTGCTGCGCGAGCTGACGAAGCGCTGGCCGGACACCCCTCGTGTGGAGCTCGTGACGACCGACGGCTTCCTGTACCCGAACGCCGAGCTGGAGCGCCGCGGGATCATGGACCGCAAGGGCTTCCCGGAGTCGTACGACCGCCGCTCCCTGCTGCGCTTCGTGAGCCAGGTGAAGAGCGGGGCGACCGAGGTCCGCGCGCCGTACTACTCGCACCTGGTCTACGACATCGTGCCCGATGCCGAGATCGTCGTCCGGCAGCCCGACGTGCTCATCGTCGAGGGCCTCAACGTGCTGGCGCCCCCGGTGCACGGCAGGCTCGCGCTGTCCGACCTGTTCGACTTCACGATCTACGTGGACGCGAAGACGAAGGACATCGAGTCCTGGTACGTCGACCGGTTCCTCGCCCTGCAGGAAGAAGCGTTCTCGAGCCCCGACTCGTTCTTCCACCGGTTCGCCTCGCTCTCGCGAGAGGACGCGGTACGGACGGCGACCGAGGTCTGGCGGGCGATCAACGAGCCGAACCTGATCGAGAACGTGCTGCCCACGCGCTCCCGCGCCACGCTGGTGCTGAAGAAGGGCGCGAACCACAAGGTGAACTCGGTCCTGCTCCGCAAGATCTAGCGGTAGGGCAGCGCAAAACACCGGTGTTCGCGAGCTGAACCGCGGTCTGCGCGTGTTCAACCGGCGAACACCGGTGTTTTGCGGCGAAACGCCTACGCGGCGTCGAGCGCCAGGCGGTCCTGCACGACGGCGGCGAGCTCCTCGGCGATGCGCTGGGCATCGTCCTGCGAAGCGGCCTCGACCATCACGCGCACGACCGGCTCGGTGCCCGACGGACGGAGCAGCACGCGGCCGCTGTCCCCGAGCGCCTCGCTGGCGGCGGCGATGGCGTCCTGCACGCCCTGGTCGGCGAGCCCGTGCCGATCGACGCCGCGGACGTTGAGCAGTACCTGCGGGAACACGGTCATGCACGAGGCGAGCTCCTGCAACGACTTCCCGGTCCGGGCCATCTCGGCCACCAGGTGGAGCCCGGTCAGGATGCCGTCACCCGTCGTGGCGAACTCGTTGAAGATGATGTGGCCCGACTGCTCGCCGCCGATGGAGTAGTCGCCCTCGGTCATCTTCTCGAGCACGTAGCGGTCGCCCACGCCGGCCTCGATCACGGTGATGCCCGCGTCGGCCATGGCGCGCTTCAGCCCGAGGTTCGACATGACCGTCGCGACGAGGGTGTCGTCCTTCAGGCGGCCGCGCTCCTGCAGGGACAGCGCGAGGATCGCCATGATCTGGTCGCCGTCGATCGCGTTGCCCGCGGCGTCGACCGCCAGGCAGCGGTCCGCGTCGCCGTCGTGCGCGATGCCGACGTCGGCGCCGTGCTCGAGCACCGCGCGGGCGAGGTTGTCGATGTGGGTCGAACCGACGCCGTCGTTGATGTTCCAGCCGTCGGGGTCGGCGCCGATGAGCGTCACGCGGGCACCCGCGTTGACGAAGACCTCGGGCGAGACGCCGGCGGCAGCACCGTTGGCGCAGTCGAGCACTACGTGGAGCCCAGCGAGCCGGTGCGGCAACGTGCCGAGCAGGTGCACGACGTAGCGGTCCTCGGCGTCGGCGAACCGCGAGATGCGCCCGACGTCGATGCCGGTGGGGGTGGGCGCGGAGTGGTCGTGCATGGCCGCTTCGATGCGGTCCTCGACCTCGTCCGGCAGCTTGCGGCCACCTGTGGCGAAGAACTTGATCCCGTTGTCGGGAGCGGGGTTGTGCGATGCGGAGATCATCACGCCGAAGTCGGCGTCGATGTCCGCGACGAGGAACGCCGCGGCGGGGGTGGGGATGACCCCGGCGTCGAGCACGTCGACGCCGGCCGAGGCGAGTCCGGCCGCGACGGCGGCACCGAGGAACTCGCCGGAGACGCGCGGGTCCCGCGCGAGGACCGCGCGTGGGCGCGGTCGACCCGACGCCCGGCGGGCGTCGGCATGGTGTCCGTGTGTGAGGACGGCCGCGCTCGCCTGGGCAAGACCCAGTGCGAGCGCGGCCGTCAGCTCGCCGTTGGCGAGACCACGAACCCCGTCGGTACCGAACAGACGCGGCATGGCGATCTTCAGCCGGTGACGACTAGCGCTTCGAGAACTGCGAAGCCTTGCGGGCCTTCTTGAGACCGGCCTTCTTGCGCTCGATGACGCGGGCGTCACGGGTGAGGAAGCCGGCCTTCTTGAGGGTCGCGCGGTTGTTCTCGCGGTCGATCTCGTTCAGGGTGCGGGCGATGGCGAGGCGGAGCGCGCCGGCCTGACCCGAGGGGCCACCACCGGTGATGCGGGCGACGACGTCGTACGAGCCGAGGAGCTCGAGCACCTTGAAGGGGTCGTTGATGAGCTGCTGGTGCAGCTTGTTCGGGAAGTAGTCCTCGAGCGTGCGGCCGTTCACGACGAACGTGCCGGAGCCCGGGACGAGCCGGACACGCGCGATGGCCTCCTTGCGGCGCCCGACGGCACCGCCGGAGACGTTGAGGATCTGACGGGGAGCGGCCTCGGCAGCGGCGGGTGCGCTCTCCGTGGTGAAGCTCTCCGGGGTCTGGTCGAGGGAATCAGCGATCTGAGCCATGAGTTTCTCTATGTCCTTGAAGTCGTCGTGGCCGGAACTACTGTGCGACCTGGTCGAAGATGTACGGCTTGGGCTGCTGCGCGGCGTGCGGGTGCTCCGCGCCGGCGTAGACCTTCAGCTTCTTGAGCTGCTCGCGGCCGAGGGTGTTCTTCGGCAGCATGCCGCGGATCGCCTTCTCGACGGCGCGGGTGGGGTGCTTCTCGAGCATCTCCGGGTAGGAGGTCGCCGTCAGGCCGCCCGGGTAACCCGAGTGACGGTAGTAGACCTTCTTCGCGAGCTTCGAACCGGTCAGGGCGACCTTGTCGGCGTTCACGATGATGACGAAGTCACCCATGTCCATGTGCTGGGCGAAGGTGGCCTTGTGCTTGCCGCGCAGGAGCGCCGCGGCGTGGGTGGCGAGACGGCCGAGGACGACGTCGGTGGCGTCGATGACGATCCAGTCGTGCTGGACGTCTGCCGGCTTCGGTGAGAACGTGCGAGTCACAGGAGTGCTGCTTTCGTGTCGAGGTGAGGAGTCCGTGAATCCCACTCCGGGCGGGAGTTCCACGAGCAGAAGCGCGGGGAACACCTCGGTTGGAGGGCTCATCTGACTGTCCGCGCGCGGGGCGCACAGACCAAGGTGAGAGCCTAGCCGACGCGGGGCACGTCGGTCAAACGCGGGCGACTGCCGGCCTGGAGGCGCGGGGCGGCCCCGCACCGCGCCTCCCGTCCGCCCCTGGGCCCAGCCCACTGCACCCGGTGAGCAGAAGACGTCGGGTCCGCACCGCGAACCCGACGTCTTCTGCACACTCGTCGCCCCGACGCGCGACGTGGGGACTACTCCGCAGCCACCGTCCGACGTCGGCGACGCACGACCAGCACACCCGCACCCGCCGCGAGCAACAGGAACGCCACCAACGCACCAGCACCCATCCCCGCAGCACCCGTGAACGCGAGCTGCCCATCCACGGTGATCGTGATCGGGGTCCACCCGATCAGACTCCCGTCCGCAGCCGTCACCGCCAACCGGTGCACACCAACCGCCGTGTCCGCCGGGATCGTCACCCGAACCGTCCCATCAGCAGCCACCACCGCCGTCCCGATCAGCGTCGGCTCCGAGAACAACCACACGTCGACCGTGTCACCGGCAGACGCCGTCCCCACCGTCACCGTGATCGTCTCCCCCGCACGCGCGGTCGCCGGAGCCGACACCCCACCACGACTCGCCTCCGTCAACAGCGACCCCGACGGCGCCACCGGAACGACCGGCGGAGTGATCCCGTCGACCGGCGGCACCGGCGTCGGGGTCGGGGTCGGGGTCGGGGTCGGGGTCGGCGTCGGGGTCGGGGTCGGGGTCGGGGTCGGGGTCGGCGTCGGGTCGGTGCCCGCGGCGTCGAGGTCGAACCCGACCAGGATCGGATCGTGGTCGCTCGCCCGGTACACGTCGTCGGTGTACAGGTTCGTCGCGTTGTAGTTGTAGCGGCTGTACTCCAGGCCCACCGACTCGACCGAGTTGATGTTCCAGATGTCCACGCCCGTGACCGTCTCGAGCGCGGCCTCCGACGCGAACACGTGGTCGAGCGAGCCGCTCAGGCCGGAGAACACGTACGAGTACTCGGTGCTGTCGAGCGCCGGGCCGAGGTCGGTGTAGCCGGCCTCGTCGAGGACCACCACCGGGTCCTCCTTGCTGTAGGCGTTGAAGTCGCCGAGCATGAACACCTTGTCGGTGCCGTACTGCTCCTGCATGTCGGTGGAGAACGTCACCAGGGCCTTCGCCTGCTCGACGCGGTCGGCGTTCGACGCCCCCTGCCCGTCGCCCTGGTCGGCGTTCTCGCCGGTGCCGGAGCCCTTGGACTTGAAGTGGTTCGCGATCACCAGGAAGTCGTCGTCCGCGGTGCCGCCGACCGGGCGGAACGCGTCCGCGACGGGCTGGCGGGCGTTCGTGAACGCGTCGTCGAGCAGGATCGTCGACTCGCCGACGGGCTCGACGCGGTCCTTCTTGTAGATCAGGGCGAGGCGGATGACGTCCTCGCTCGCGGGCACGACGGCCGGGGACTTCGCGTAGGCCCAGGTGTCCTGGCCGGTGGCGGCGTTGAGCGCGTCGACCAGGGTGGCCACGGCGGCGTCGCGGTCCTGACCGAAGCGGACGGAGTTCTCGATCTCCTCGAGCGAGACGACGTCGGCGTCCAGGCCGTTGATGGCCTTGACGATCTTGACCTGCTGGCGCAGGAAGTCCTCCTGCTCGGCGGCGCCGCGGGCGTCGCAGCCGGAGTTCACCGTGACGGGGTCTCCGGCACGGTCCGTGTAGTACTTGCAGCCGGTGAGCTCGTCGCCCGTGGTCGGGAAGTAGTTGAGCACGTTGAAGCCGGCGAGCTTCAGGTCGCCACCGACGTCCTGCGGTGCCGGCTGGCGCACCTTCGAGAACGACGCCGGCAGCGCGGCGGCCGGGGTCGCACCCGTGATCGGCGCGGTCGGCTGGAACTTCCACCCGTTGTTGCGGTAGTCGAGGACGACCGGCTCGGTGAAGGTGGCGGCGGCCCCGACCGTGACCGGGCCCTGGGTGAGCCACGACACCGGGATGCCCTGGTTCGCCTGGGTGAGGAAGTTGGTGCTCGCGCCGTCGTCGAGCGTGACCTTGCGCGCGGCGTTGTCGGCCTCGGCGGCCTTCGCCTCGGCGCTGCCCGGTCGGCCGACCTCGGTCGGCTGGATCAGGCGCTTCGTGCCGCTGGCGAGCACGACCTCGCCGTACTGGTTCGTCGTGTAGTTGTCGGCGACGGTGTACGCCCCCTGAGGAGCGACGAGCATGCTCTCGAGCGACTCGCGCTGGGTGTCGGACGACGGGAACGCGACCGCGGCCGGCTGCGGTGCCGCGACGGTGTCGTCCAGCTGCTGCAGCGACGAGGCCCCGGACACCGTGAGCTCGGTCAGGCCGAAGTACTCGGACACGGCACCGGTGACCCGCACGTGGTCGCCCTCGTGCACCAGGCCGGCGGTGGCCGACGAGAAGACGAACACCGCGTCGGACGCGGTGTGGGCACCGAGGTCGATGGCGCCGCCGGTGCCGGGGGTCTGGATCGTGTAGCCGTTGAAGCCGCCGGTGCCGTACACCGCGGTGACGACGCCGTCGGTCGTGACGTTCTTTCCGGCGTACGGCGAGGTGTCCGTGGTGCCCTGCAGCTGGGCGATGGTCACGGTCTCGGCGGGGGTGCCGGGCGCGGGGGTCCCGCCGTCACCCGGGTCGGTCGGGTCCGTGGGTTCGGTCGGTGCCGTCGTCTCGCCCGCGGCGTTCCGCGGGGTGAGCGTCGTCGTCACGGAGAAGTCCGCACCGTTGACGTCGGTGTCCGTGGTGCCCTGGCGGACCAGGCCGTTCGGGACGGAGTTGTCCCCGGTCACGGTGCGCACGGCCGACTCGAACGTGTTCGAGGCGCCGTAGCCGAGCAGGTCGACCACCCCGTCGGTGCCGGTGGTGACGGGTCCGGCGGCGAGCGACAGGGGTGCCGTGGCGTCGGACAGGACGAGCGTGCCCGTGGTGCCCGAGGGGTTGAGCGTCGCGGTGTCGTCGGCGGCGGGCAGGTCCTCGCCGGCCGCGGTGGCCCCGCCGTTGCCCGCCATCGACACCAGGAATGTGCCCTTCGCCGGCACGGTGCCCTGGAGCGTACTGGCCGAGAAGGTGCCGGTGCCCGTGGCGGACCGGTACTGCAGCGACCACCCGTCGAGTGACACGGCGGCGTCGGTCGGGTTGCCGATCTCGACGAACTTCTCGTTGTAGAACGCGCCCTTGCTCCCCGCCTTCAGGTAGGCCTCCTCGATGACGAGGTCGGTCCCCTCGGGGTTCGCGGTCGCTGCGGTGACGGTGACGAGTGGGGCCGCGAGGAGCGTCGCGGCCGCCGTGGCGCACAGCAGAGTGCGCCCGAGGGTGTTGGCCATGTCGGCACGCTACCGACCTGCGGGGACATTCAGGTTGCGTCGAGGTAAATGATTGCGCTCGGCAACAAGAGCCGACCGCGTTCCGCGGCGCAACCGATCGGCCGGCATGAGCCGATCGCCTCAGGCGCCATCAGCCGATCGGCAGCCAGGCCCCACCCACGCGTCGGACGGCCGGTCCGTGTCCCGGCAGCACGAGGGCCGGGAACGGCAGCGCCCGTGCTGACTCGAGCGCCAGGTCCTGATCGGCGGTGAAGAACGGCGTGATCATCCGCGGCCGCGGGGCCCACGACCCGGGCTGGGTGTCGTGCCGACTGACGACCGCGTCGCCGGTGACGATCGCGTCCGCTGCGGGCAGCAGGTAGGCCGTCGAGCCGTCGGTGTGGCCGACGGCCGGGAACGGCGCGATCGCCCGACCCGCGAAGTCCGCACCGGTGAACGCGCGAGCGGACGGCACGGTGGTGGGTCGGAGGGCGTTGGAGCGGATCGCCCGCGCCAGCCAGGCGAGCACGCGGGGGCTGGCGAGCCGGCCGCCGATCTCCGCCGGGGTGACCTGCTGCCGCTCCGGCCCGCGCACGTTGGCGAGCTCGTCGGCGTGGGCGAGCACTTCGACGTCGGGGTACCGCTCGAGGATCCCGGGGATGCCGCCGACGTGGTCGACGTGTCCGTGCGTCACGTAGACGCGACGGAGGTCTGCGGGGTCGTGTCCGGCGGCGCGCACGGTGTCGAGCACGAGGTCGGTGTCGGCCGGGTAGCCGGCGTCGATCAGCGCGACGCCGTCCTCCTCCGCCAGCACCACCCAGTTGGACACGGGGCCCTCGACGAAGACGACTCCGGGGGCGACGGACACGACGGAACGGGGTTCGCGCGGGCTCATCCCTCGACGGTACCGTCCACCGACCGTCTGGCCCGGGTCTGTTCCGCCCGCTCCGCGAGCTCGGCGTCGGCCGGGTAGCCCACCTCGGTCAGGGTCAGTCCCTTCGCCGGCGCCGTCTTGAAGGCGCTCGTGCGTTCCTCGGCGACGCGCAGTTCCTCGAGGCGGTCCGGGCCGAAGCGGCCCTCGCCGACGGCGATGGTCGCGCCGACCATGGCCCGCACCATCGAGTGGCAGAAGGCGTCGGCCTGGAGGCGCGCCACCAGCACGCCGTCCGGCTCGCGGTCCCAGCGGAACTGCTGCAACGTCCGGATGGTCGTCGCCCCCTCGCGCGGCTTGCAGAACGTCGCGAAGTCGTGCAGCCCGAGCAGCGTCAGCGCACCGCGCTCCATCGCTGCCGGGTCGAGCCGCGCCGCGTGCCAGACCGTGTGCCCACGACGACGTGGATCGCGCGGGGCGTCGGCGTCCGCGACCCGGTACTCGTACCGGCGCCACAGCGGGGAGAACCGGGCGTCGAACCCCGCGGGTGCCACCGAGGCACCGGTCACGACGACGTCCCCCTCGGGTGCCGCGATGCCGTTGACCCGCTTGAGCAGCCCGTCGAGCGGTGACCTGCCCGACCCGCGCTTGGCGGTGAGCGCTGCCCACTGCTCGGCCGACAGGTCCAGGTGCGCGACCTGCCCGGTGGCGTGCACCCCGGCGTCGGTGCGTCCGGCGACGGTGAGCAACGGCGGTTCACCCCAGCGGGTGAACACGGTGGCGAGTGCGGCCTCGAGGGCACCCTGCACGGTCCGGAGCCCGGGCTGCCGGGCCCACCCGGAGAACGCCGCCCCGTCGTAGGCGATGTCCAGTCGCAGCCGCACCGTCTCACTCACACGACCACGGTAGCGATGTCAGCGCCACGTCAGTGCCGCGTGAGCGCCCCGCGGCAGCATCGTCCACGACATCGACGAAAGGACCCCGCGATGACCACGACACCGCTCGCGGTGGAGGCCACCGGCCTCGTGAAGACGTTCGGCTCGAACCGGGCCGTGGACGGTGTCGACCTCCGCGTGGAGGCCGGCACGGTCTACGGCGTGCTCGGTCCCAACGGCGCCGGCAAGACCACCACCATCTCCATGCTCGCGACCTTGCTCAAGGCGGACGGCGGCGAGGCTCGGATCTTCGGGCACGACGTCCGCCGAGAGGCACAGACCGTCCGGACCCTGATCGGCGTGACGGGGCAGTACGCCAGCGTCGACGAGACGCTCAGCGCGACCGAGAACCTGGTGGTCTTCGCCCGCCTGCTCGGGCTGTCCCGCGCGGACTCGAAGCGGAAGGCCGTCGAGCTGCTGGAGCGCTTCGGGCTGACCGAGGCCGCGTCCCGGCCACTCAAGGGGTTCTCCGGCGGCATGCGTCGTCGGCTGGACCTCGCCGCGAGCCTGATCGCACAACCGCCCCTGATCTTCCTCGACGAGCCGACGACCGGCCTCGACCCCCGCACCAGGGCGCAGATGTGGGACACGATCCGCGAACTCGTGGCGACCGGTTCGACCGTCCTGCTCACGACGCAGTACCTCGACGAGGCGGACCAGCTCGCCGACCGCATCGCGGTGATCGACCACGGCAGGGTCGTCGCCGAGGGCACGAGCGACGAGCTGAAGTCGAGCATCGGCACGGCATCGTTGCAGCTCCGCCTCGCCGACTCGCTCCTCCTCGACACGGCACGCGGCATCGTCCGGAACACGCTCGGCGTCGACGCGGTCGTCAGCCCCGAGGGATCGCGCCTCACCGCTCCGATGGCGGACCCCGACCGGGTGACCGACCTGCTCCTGTCGTTCCGGCAGGCCGGTGTCTCGCTCGCCGAGATGAGCGTGCAGAAGCCGACGCTCGACGAGGTCTTCCTGACCATCACCGGCGCGCCCGCACACACCGATGACGACGCCCACCACGAGCTCGAAGGGAGCATCGCATGACCACCATCACCACCACGGGGACCTCGGGTCCGCGGGTCACCCCCCGCCCCGGCGTCGGCTCGACCGGGCTCGGAGCCACGGTCCGTCAGTCGCTCACGATGGCCTACCGAGGCCTGATCAAGGTCCGGCGTACCCCCGAGCAGCTGTTCGACGTCACCTTGATGCCGATCATCTTCACCGTGATGTTCACGTACATCTTCGGCGGAGCGATCGCCGGCGACGTGGCGAGCTACCTGCCGATCATCATCCCCGGCATCCTCGTGCAGACGAACATCACGTCGTCGATCGTGACGGGCGTCCAGCTCCGCGAGGACATGGACAAGGGCGTGTTCGACCGCTTCAAGTCCCTGCCGATCGCACGGATCGCCCCGCTCGCCGGCGCCCTGCTGGCCGACACCGTGCGGTACGCGATCGCGACCGCCATCACCTTCACGGTCGGGATCGTCATGGGGCTCCGTCCGGCCGGGGGCTTCGGCGCGGTGGTCCTCGCCGGGCTGCTCGTGATCGTGGTCGCCTGGGCGATCAGCTGGATCTTCGCCTACTTCGGTGTGGTCGCCCGGACGGCGTCGAGTGTCTCCGGCATCTCGAACATGGTGCTGTTCCCGCTGACGTTCCTGTCGAACGCGTTCGTGCCAGCCGACACCCTGCCGGATTGGTTGCGCTGGTTCTCCGAGGTCAACCCGATCTCGCACCTGATCACCGCGGTCCGTGACCTGGTCAACCAGGGCACGGTGGGCGTCGACCTGTGGATCAGCCTGCTCGGTGCGGCGGTGATCGTCGCGGTGTTCGCGCCCCTGACGGTCCGCGCCTACATGCGGAAGGCCTGAACCGCACGATCAGTGGTCGCTGAAGCGCAGCTGCTCGAGCAGCGCCCGCGCCCGCGAGACGGCCTCGGCCCGGTCCCAACCGGCCGAGGCCGTCTCGGCGTCCTTCACGGCCGCGTCGCCGAGCGCGGTCACCAGCAACGGCCGCATGCGGGTGTGCGCGAGCACCCCGAAGTCCTGCCGAGACCCGAGCCGAGCAGTCACCCCCCACGCCTGCGCAGCGAACTCCGACTGACCGGTCCGGACTGCGGCGAGCGCCAGCCCGAGCAGGGTGGTCCCGATGACCGGGAGGTCGAGCCACCACGGGTGCAGGCGCAGCATCACGAGCGCACCGACCCGCAGGCGTCTCGCGACCGCCACATCGGTGGCCGGGAGGCCCGGGGCGCTCCCGGCGGTCCGGCTCACCGCCGCCTCGTCAGCAGCCGCGATCCGCGCCACGCCCGCCATCAGGCTCCAGTGCGGCGTCTCCTTCCGGATCGGGGCGATCGCGTCCCAGGCGGCGGCGTATGCGGCCGCCGCCTCGTCGAGGTCGCCCTCGTACCGGGCGCACTCGGCGGCGATCGCCGTCGCGAGGACGCCGATCTGCATCCGGTCGCCGTCGAACCCGCCACGGCCCTCCGACGGCCGCTGCCGCAGGTCGTCGGCGACGGCCCTGGCGCGTGCCACGTCGCCGGTCGTCGCCGCGCAGAGCCCGACCGTCCATCCGATCTCGTACAGGTCGTCGTCGGCGCCGAACCGTTCGAGTTGCTCCCGCGCGGCCTCGGCGGCCGCCAACGCCTCGGAGTGGCGCCCGGTCTGTGCGAGCAGCTGCGTGACGGTGACGGCGATCGACCCAGCGGTCCACGCGTCGTTGCTGATCCGTGCGAGCGCTTCGGCGCGGTGGGCGTACCGCAGGGCGACGGCCGTGTCACCGTCGTTCTCGGCCAGCGGCGCACTGAGCATGTTCGCCAGGCACGCCACCCCGGGCTCCGGGTCCTCGCGCAGGCGGGCCAGCAGGGCACTGCCGTCGGCAGGCCGGCCAAGGGTCAGCACCAGCGCGGCCTGTGCGTCGAGGACCGCGTACCCGGTGCTGCCGCCGGCGGACACCCGCCGCAGGGCCGACACGGCGAGGGCAGCCGTCCGCCGGTCGCCGAACGCGGCAGACGCCCCGGCGACGACGAGGCCCACCACCACGGCGTTGCGGTCCTCCGGCGCTGGGACGGTGCCGCCCAGCAGCGGCACGACGTCCGGGCCGAGGGCGACGACCTCGCCGTGCGCACCTCGGAGCGACCAGTACCCGGCGAGCGCGGCGAAGAGGTGCGCGACCGCGGATGCGTCGCCGGCGCGCAGGCTCCAGCGCAACAGCGTGACGATGTTGTCCGCCTCACGTCCGACCTGCCGGAAGCACTCGAGCTGCGGCTCGCCCGTGATGGTCAGCAGGTTGCGGGCGGCGGTGAAGCCGCGACCCCACCGGATCATGGCGGACCGCACGTCCTCGGTCGCCCCGGCATCCCGGAGCCGTGCGGCTCCGAACTCGCGGACCGTCTCGAGCAGCCGGTACCGCACCGGTTCGCCCACGTGCTCGACCAGCTGCACGAGGGACTGTTCGACCAGCTCGGCGAGGTCGTCGAGCGCCTCTCCGCGGCGTCCGGGCAGCGTCACCGACTCGACGGCGTCGACCGCCAGCCCGTCCGGGAACAGCGCGAGACGGGTCAGCAGGTTCTGCGCACCGTCGTTCAGCAATCGCCAGCTCCACTCGATCACCGCGAGGAGGGTGCGGTGCCGCTCGGGAGCACTCCGGTCGCCGCCGCGGAGCAGCGCGAACCGGTCGTCGAGTCGGCGCTCGATCTCCTCGGTGCTCATGCCACGGATCCGCGCGGCCGCGAGTTCGATCGCCAGGGGCGATCCGTCCAGCCGCGTGCAGATCCGGCGAACGGCGTCCACGGGCAGCACCGCGCCCGGACGCGCCGCCCGCGCCCGCTCGGTGAACAGGCGCACGGCGGCGCCGTCCGCGGCGACCGGCAGGGGTGCCAGGGGGGCCACGACCTCGCCGGCGATCGCCAGCGGTGCCCGCGAGGTCGTGAGGATCCGGAGCTGCGGCACCGTCGCGAGCAGGTCGGCTGCGAAGGTCGCGACCTCGGCGACCAGGTGCTCGCAGTTGTCGAGCACGAGCACGGTGGGACCGTCGGCCAGGGCGTGGACGACCCGCGATCCGAGGTCCGCGGCGACGGCGTCCCGGAGCGACCGGGTCGATCGGAACTCCCCGATCCCGAGCAGCGCGGCGAGCGCTGGGACGATGTCCTCCGCCGCGGTGAGCGGCGCCAGCTCGAAGACCACGACCCCGGTCGTCGGCGGCAGGGCGGCTGCGACCGCCTGCGCCAGGCGGGTCTTGCCGAGTCCGCCGGCACCGAGGATCGTGACCAGCCGGCTCTTCGAGAGCTGGTCGCCCACGGCGGCCAGGTCGTCCTGTCGCCCGACCAACGCGTTCGGCGCCGCCCGCAGTCCGATGCGCCGCGCAGTGCCGGCGGCCACGTCGGACCGACGCAGCAGGTCGGCGTTCAGACGGACCAGGTCTGCCGACGGGTCGGCGCCGAGTTCGTCGGCGAGACGGTCCCGGTGCGCCGCGAACACGGTGAGCGCCTCAGTGGTTCGGCCCGCTGCGGCGAGGGAGCGCATCGCCCCGGCTGCTGCGACCTCGTCGAAGGGGTTCGCGAGCGACTCGGCTGCCCACACCTCGGCTGCCTCGTCCGCGTGTCCGTCGTCGGAAAGAGCGGCGCCGAGCGCCCGTCGGAGCCCGCGGCGGACGGCGTTCGCCCGGTCGGCCAGCGCCGTGCCCGGCTCCCCGTCGACGTCCGCCCCGGGGTCACCGCGCCAGAGGCCCAGTGCGGCGGAGACGGCCGCGCGGTCACCGTTGCCGAGTGCCTGTTCGGCTCGGAACAGATCGATGTCGTCCGGACCGCCACCGAGCGCGTACCCGGTGCTCGTGGACACGACGATGCCGTCCGCGACTCCCCGGCGCAGTCGCGAGACGAGCGCCTGCAGTGCAGCTCGCGCACCGCGCGGCCGTTCGTTCGGCCACAGGTCCTCGATCAGGGACTCGCTCGTCAGCGCGTTGCCGCGTGCGAGCACGAGCGCTGTCAGGAACACCCTGGCGAGCGCCCCCGGCACCGCGGTCGGAGCGCCGTCGGCGTCGTCCACGGTGATCGGACCGAGGACGGCGATGCGGGGGCGGTCGGTCACGAGGGCGAGTCTACGGACGACCGCGCACGTGCCGGTCACTCAGCCGCGCGGACGACCGAACGCCGACGGACCGGTCCGGGTGTCGAGGTCGTCGGTGGCCCGTCGTTCCGACTCGACGATCCCGCGCAGTGCGACGAGCGCGGCCGAGGTGACCGCGACGTGCGAGGGGTTCTCACGTGATGCGTCGA
This sequence comes from Curtobacterium sp. BRB10, assembly GCF_031844325.1. Classification (NCBI taxonomy): domain Bacteria; kingdom Bacillati; phylum Actinomycetota; class Actinomycetes; order Micrococcales; family Microbacteriaceae; genus Curtobacterium; species Curtobacterium sp. BRB10. Next base: position 346,699 of record NZ_JAUZVA010000002.1, on the reverse strand, counting down.
GCGCGCGCTCGAGTCGTGCGATGGCCTCTTCGGCCTGGTCCTCCGGGGAGTCGCCACGGATCGTGCTGGCGATCTGCCGCAGTGCCTCGGCGATGGGGGTGGCGAACGCCGGATCCGGACGACCGACGCCCTCGGACACCGGGCCGGAGCGTGCCACGAGTTCGGTGAGGTCGGTCGTGTACCAGGCGACCCGCTCCAGTGCACGGAAGCGTCCACCGTCCTTCTGCAGCCGCGCTCGGGACCCGCGCAGCGCACCACGGGGGTTGAGCCGACGACTCTCGTGCGCGATCGCCACCCGCGACCGCACGTCCGCGATCGCACGGTCCAGACGGTCCTGCTGGTGGTCCCACGCCTTCTCGTCGCGCTTGCCCTCCTCGAGCACGGTGGCCAGACCGTCGAGGTGGTCCGCCAGCACGCCGTTGACCGTGTCGATGCGGTGTTCGGCATCCCAGAAGTGCAGCGGCGGGAACACCAGGAAGTTGACGAGCAGCCCGACGACGACACCCACGGCCATCTGCACGAGGTACCCGAGCGAGTAGCCCTCGGCGTGCGCGCCGCCGACGAGCAGGACGAAGAGCGCCGCGGTGGACACCCACGAGCTGCCCTCGCCCAGCACGCGGAACCCGCCGACCAGGACACCGACGCCGACCGCGAGCGCGATCGCGAGGAAGCCCGGGTCGCCGATCCACATCGTGAACGCGGCGATGAGGATGCCGAGGGCGATCCCGACCAGGGTCTGCACACCGCTCCGGATGCCCGCGAACACCGTGGTCTGCATCGCGACGACGGCGCCGAGTGGTGCGTAGTACGGGTACTCGGCCGCGACGCCCGGGATGTGCTGCGCCACGAACCAGGCGATCACCGCAGCGGCCGCGGCCTTGCCGGCGTGCAGCAGGCGCGGCTGCGTGCCCGAGGTCCGGCTCCACCGCCAGACCCGGGTCCCCAGACCCGCAACGTGCTGGAACGCCATGACTTCCTTCCCTGTCCTGATGATCGGCCACCGTACGCGGCACGCCGCAGCTGCCGTCCGCTCTGCGAACACGAGGAAGCCCCCGCGACCTGGGTCGCGGGGGCTTCCTCGTGGTGGTGCAGCGCCCCGGAGGGCACCGGACTACTTGGTGTCGGCGTCGTCCGACTTCTCGGCGGCGTCGGCCTCGACCTCGGCAGCAGCCTCGGTCTCGGACTCGGTCTCGACCGGTGCGGACTCCTCGGTGGTCTCGGTCTCCTCGACCGGGGCCTCCTCGGTGGTCTCGTCAGCGGCGGGCTCGTCGACCGGGGCGGCAGCAGCGGCCGGAGCCGAGTTGCGCTTGACCGGAGCGGGCGTGCTCGAGACGGGCTCGAGGACGAGCTCGATCGACGCCAGCGGGGCGTTGTCGCCCTTGCGGAAGCCGAGCTTCGTGATGCGGGTGTAACCGCCCTGGCGGTCCTCGACCTGGGGGGCGATCTCGGTGAACAGCGTGTGCACGACGGACTTGTCGCGCAGGATGCTGATCACACGACGACGCGCGTGCAGGTCGCCGCGCTTCGCGAACGTGATGAGACGCTCGGCGACCGGGCGGAGGCGCTTGGCCTTCGTCTCGGTGGTCGTGATGCGACCGTGCGTGAAGAGGGCGTTGGCGAGGTTGCTCAGGAGCAGGCGCTCGTGGGCGGGACCGCCACCGAGGCGGGGGCCCTTGGTGGGCTTCGGCATGTCAGTTCTCCAGTGGTGAAAGTGGTGCGCGCGGTGTCAGCGCGCGTGCGCGTGAGCGCGAGGTCAGTTGTTGGACTCGTCCTCGTCGTACCCGCTGTAGAAGTGGGCGCCGTCGAATCCGGGGACGGTGTCCTTGAGGGACAGGCCGAGCTCGGTGAGCTTGTCCTTGACCTCGTCCACCGACTTCTGACCGAAGTTGCGGATGTTCATGAGCTGCGTCTCCGAGAGGGCGACGAGCTCGGACACCGTGTTGATGCCCTCCCGCTTCAGGCAGTTGTAGCTGCGGACCGACAGGTCGAGGTCCTCGATCGGGGTCTGCAGTTCGTTCGAGAGCACGGCGTCGACCGGCGCGGGGCCGATCTCGATGCCCTCGGCCGCCGTGTTGAGCTCGCGAGCGAGCCCGAACAGCTCGACCAGCGTGCGACCAGCCGACGCGATGGCGTCACGCGGCGTGATGGCCGGCTTCGCTTCGACGTCGACGACCAGGCGGTCGAAGTCCGTGCGCTCACCGGCACGCGTCGCCTCGACGCGGTAGGTGACCTTGAGGACCGGCGAGTAGATCGAGTCGATCGGGATCTGACCGGCTTCGCTGAACTCGGAACGGTTCTGCGTCGCCGAGACGTAGCCACGGCCACGCTCGATCGTGAGCTCGAGCTCGAAGCGTGCGGTGTCGTTCAGGGTCGCGATGACGAGTTCCGGGTTGTGGATCTCGACGCCGGCCGGAGCGGAGATGTCCGCTGCGGTGACCTGACCGGCACCCTGCTTGCGCAGGTACGCCGTGATGGGCTCGTCGTGCTCGCTGGAGACGACCAGGCTCTTGATGTTGAGGATGATCTCGGTGACGTCTTCCTTGACACCGGGAACGGTGCTGAACTCGTGGAGGACGCCGTCGATGCGGATGCTGGTGACAGCCGCGCCGGGGATCGAGGAGAGGAGCGTGCGGCGCAGCGAGTTGCCGAGGGTGTAACCGAAGCCCGGCTCGAGCGGCTCGATGACGAAGCGCGAGCGGTGCTCGGAGATCGGCTCCTCGGTCAGGGTGGGGCGCTGTGCAATGAGCACTGTGGGATTCCTTTCGGCGAAGTGTCCGCTATATGACACTTGGCGGTACGACGGGGCCGCATGGGCCCCGACGGGTCTGTTGAGTTGTGATCACGCGCACACACGTGCGCGATCGAACGACCAGGAATGGCCGCGGGCCCTGCCCGCCCTCGCCGGAACGGATCCGGTCAGGGGACGAGCAGGGCGCGGCCGGTTGCTCCTCGCGTCAGACGCGACGGCGCTTGGGCGGGCGGCACCCGTTGTGCGCCTGCGGCGTGACGTCGTTGATCGAGCCGACCTCGAGGCCAGCGGCCTGGAGGGAGCGGATCGCGGTCTCGCGACCCGAACCCGGGCCCTTCACGAAGACGTCGACCTTCTTGACGCCGTGCTCCTGCGCCTGACGCGCAGCGGACTCGGCGGCGAGCTGCGCCGCGAACGGCGTCGACTTGCGCGAACCCTTGAAGCCCACGGCACCCGAGGACGCCCAGCTGAGGACGGCACCCGACGGGTCGGTGATGCTGACGATCGTGTTGTTGAACGTGCTCTTGATGTGGGCCTGGCCCACGGCGACGTTCTTCTTCTCCTTGCGGCGCGGCTTGCGCGCGGCAGTCTTGGGGGTAGCCATCGGGGTCTCCTATCGAGCCTTCTTCTTGCCTGCCACGGTGCGCTTCGGTCCCTTGCGGGTACGAGCGTTGGTCTTGGTGCGCTGACCGCGCACCGGGAGACCACGACGGTGGCGAAGACCCTCGTAGCTGCCGATCTCGACCTTGCGGCGGATGTCGGCGGCGACCTCACGGCGGAGGTCACCCTCGACCTTGAAGTTGCCCTCGATGAAGTCACGGAGGGCGACGAGCTGGTCGTCGGTCAGGTCCTTGACGCGGATGTCACCGGAGATACCGGTCTCCGTCAGTGCCTGGACGGCGCGGGTACGGCCGACGCCGTAGATGTACGTGAGTGCGATCTCCACGCGCTTCTCGCGCGGGATGTCGACGCCTGCTAGACGTGCCATGTGATGGCTGCTCCTGTTGTCGATGGAGGTGTGGCGCAGTACCGGTGCTCGGGCCTCCGCCCCGAGGTGTCCCCCGGCCGTCGTGCGACCGGGTTCTGGTACTGCGTTGTCGATCTTCAGTTGTGGGTCGTGCTCGAGCAGCCTGGTGTCCGATGGACACCGTCGGCGCCGGTCACGCGCCCGGGACTAGCCCTGGCGCTGCTTGTGACGCGGGTTGCTCTTGCAGATCACCATGACGCGGCCCTTGCGGCGAATCACACGGCAGTGTTCGCAGATGGGCTTGACGCTGGGGTTGACCTTCATGGTTCTTTCCTCGTGCTCGCTGGCTTCGTGCTCGGCAGGATTGCCGTGCCGTTCCTTTCCAGCTCGCGGATCACTTGTAGCGGTAGACGATCCGGCCGCGGGTCAGGTCGTACGGGCTCAGCTCCACGATCACGCGGTCCTCGGGGAGGATGCGGATGTAGTGCTGGCGCATCTTCCCGGAGATGTGCGCGAGGACCTTGTGTCCGTTCGTCAGCTCAACGCGGAACATCGCGTTGGGCAGAGCTTCGAGCACCGAGCCTTCGATCTCGATGACGCCGTCTTTCTTGGCCATAGCCTCACTGTCGCTTGGTTGTGGAACAGGTGTGATCCCCGAACCGGTCTGCGGGTCGGTCGCCACACCCGAGAGGGCATGACACACCAAAGATCGATCTTATGTGGTAAACCCGCAATTGCCAAGTGGGGGCGCGGAACACCCCACGTCTGGGGCTTCCGGAGCCGTGCCTGAGCGTTCCACAGTGGTTTGACGGCGCGCTCCGGGCGCGCGCTTGCGCGCGAACCGTAGTTTTGCTCCGCAGCCACGTCCGTCGCACCAGCAGCTCGCGCCGGACCACCGAACGGAGAACACGTGCCCGACGCCACCCGACGCCCCTTCGCCAGCCACGGCAAGCAGGCCCGTCGCCGGGGCTGGGGCACGCTCGTCACCGTCGTCGCCTCCGCCGTGGCCGTCCTGCTCGTCAGCGGCACGAGCGTCGCCGCGATCGCCGGGGCGCAGCTCGCCACCGCGCCGCAGACCGTCGCGCTGAGCACCGACGACCAGAGCACCGCCAAGACCGCGGACATCTCGGCGATCAAGGGCGGGGCGAACATCCTGCTCATCGGCAGCGACACCCGGGTCGGCCAGTTCGACTCCGACGAGGACGTCGAGGGCGCCCGGAACGACGTCACGATGCTCATCCACATCTCGGCGGACCACCAGCAGCTCACCGCGGTCAGCTTCCCCAGGGACCTGATGGTCCCCATCCCGGCCTGCACGAACCCCGCGACCGGCACGACCTACCCCGCGTCCACCTCGGCGATGTTCAACACCGCACTCGGCAACGGCGGCGTCTCCTGCGTCGTGGACACCGTCGAGAACCTGACCGGTCTGAGCATCCCCTACGCCGGGCTCATCACCTTCGACGGCGTGATCGAGATGTCGAACGCCCTCGGCGGCGTGGACGTCTGCGTCGCCGAGCCGATCGACGACACGTTCACCGGCCTGCACCTGACGACGGGCTCGCACTCCCTCGAGGGCTCGGACGCCCTGGCCTTCCTGCGCACTCGCCACGGGGTGGGCGACGGCAGCGACCTCGCCCGCATCAGCTCGCAGCAGGTGTTCCTGTCGGCGCTCCTCCGCAAGGTCACCTCGGACGGCACGCTCTCGAACCCCATCACGCTCTACAAGCTGGCGGGCGCCGCCCTGTCCAACATGACGCTGTCCGACGGCCTGGCCCAGACCGGCACCCTGGTCAAGCTCGCCGCGGCGCTGCGCGGGATGAGCACGGCCAACATGCTCTTCGTGCAGTACCCGGTTGCCGACGACCCGGCCGACAGCGCCCGGGTGATCGTCGACCAGGAGACGGCCCACACCCTGAACGTGGCGCTGCAGAACGACGTCCGGTCCTCGCTGAGCGACTCGAGCACCGGTCGCGCGTCCGAGGAGTCGCCGTCGAGCGGCGGGACGTCGAGCGGCGCCGGGTCGTCCGGCTCCTCGGGGTCGTCCGGCTCCTCTGGTGGAACCGGGACCTCGTCGTCCGCCGGCACGCCGTCAGCGACGCCGAGCGCGGCCGCCACGCGGACGCCGACCGCATCGGCGACGCCGCTGCCCTCGTCGATCACCGGGCAGAGCGCCTCCGAGGAGACCTGCTCCGTCGGCAACTGACGCGACGCCACGGCGTGCGCCCGGCACTGGTCCGGTGGATCCGCGCGACGTGATCGACGCGGCGGACGTCAGCCGGGCCTCCTGGCCGTCGCATCGTGCGAGCCAGCGTGGGCACCGCATGCGGACTGGAGGCCCGTCCTACGGGATCGGGACGGGCGTCACACCCAGCGGGGCCAGGCCCCGAGCGCCGCCGTCGGCGGCCGTGAGCACCCAGACACCGCCCGCGTGCACTGCCACGCTGTGCTCCCAGTGCGCGGCGTCGGAGCCGTCGAGGGTGCGGACGGTCCAGTCGTCGTCGTCCGTCGAGCTGTCGATCGTGCCGGCCGTGACCATGGGTTCGATGGCGACCACCAGCCCCGGCTTGACCGCAGGGCCGGCACCACGGACGCGGTAGTTGAAGACCGGCGGGTCCTCGTGCATCGACCGGCCGATGCCGTGGCCGGTGTAGTCCTCGACGATGCCCCACGCCCCGGTCTCGTCGATCGCGTCCTCCACGGCGGAGCCGACCTCGTGCAGGTTCGTCGCGTGGGCGAGCGCGGCGATGCCGTGCCACAGCGACCGCTCCGTCGTGTCGCAGAGCGTCTGCCGGGCCGCGGTGACCGCTGCGTCGCCACCGGGCACGACGGTCGTGAACGCGCTGTCGCCGTTCCAGCCGTCGACCTCGGCGCCGGCGTCCACCGACACGATGTCACCGGGCGCGAGCACGCGGTCACCGGGGATCCCGTGCACGATCTCGTCGTTCACCGACACGCACAGCGTGTGGCGGTAGCCGGGCACGAGCTGGAAGTTCGGGACCCCGCCGCCGTCACGGATGGTGCGCTCCGCGATCGCGTCGAGTTCGCCGGTGGTGATGCCCGGTCGGATCGCTGCACGGACCGCGTCGAGCGCCTCGGCGGTCAGCAGGCCCGGCCGGACCATCGCCCGGAGCTCGTCCGGAGTCTTGTAGATCGAGGGCTTCTTGAACCGCACCACGCTGGTCAGACGGTCGCGGAGAGCCCGCGGCCCGCCAGCGCGGCCTGGATGCGGTCGCCGACCTCGTCGATGGCGCCGAGGCCGTCGACGTCGACCACGAGGCCACGCTCGCCGTACGCCGCCACGATGGGCGCCGTCTGCTCGACGTACACCTGCTGGCGACGACGGATCGTCTCCTCGTTGTCGTCGCTGCGGCCCTGGTCCTCCGCGCGCTTGAGCAGGCGACCGACGAGCTCGTCCTGGTCGGCGACGAGCTGCACCACGGCGTCGATCCCGGTGCCCTGCTCGGCGAGCAGTGCGTCGAGGTACTCGACCTGGCCGACCGTACGCGGGTAGCCGTCCAGCAGGAAGCCGTGCTCGGCGTCGGGCTCCTGCAGGCGGGACTTCACGAGCTCGTTCGTCAGGGAGTCCGGGACGTAGTCACCGGCGTCCATGATCGCCTTCGCCTGCACACCGAGGGGCGTGCCCTCTGCCACGTTCTTGCGGAAGATGTCCCCGGTCGAGATCGCAGGGATCCCGAGGGAATCGGCGATGCGGCCGGCCTGGGTGCCCTTCCCGGCTCCGGGAGGTCCGACGATGATGAGACGTGCGCTCAACGGAGAAGCCCTTCGTAGTGACGCTGCTGCAGCTGCGAGTCGATCTGCTTCACGGTCTCGAGACCGACACCGACGATGATCAGGATGCTCGCGCCACCGAACGGGAAGTTCTGGTTCGCGCCGAACAGCGCCAGTGCTGCCAGCGGGATGAGCGCGATGAGACCGAGGTAGAGCGAGCCGGGCAGCGTCACCCGGGTGAGGACGTAGTCGAGGTACTCGGCGGTCGGACGACCGGCACGGATGCCGGGGATGAACCCGCCGTACTTCTTCATGTTGTCGGCGACCTCTTCGGGGTTGAAGGTGATCGCCACGTAGAAGTACGTGAACCCGACGATGAGCAGGAAGTACAGGACCATGTAGAACCAGTTGTCACCCGAGGTCAGGTTGTTCTGGATCCAGGTCACCCATGCGGCGGGCTCGGAGCCGTCCGACGGCTGGTTGAACTGCGCGATCAGGGCCGGCAGGTACAGCAGCGACGAGGCGAAGATGACGGGCACGACACCGGCCATGTTCACCTTGATCGGGATGTAGGTGTTGTTGCCGCCGTACGTCCGCCGCCCGACCATGCGCTTGGCGTACTGCACCGGGATCCGCCGCTGTGACTGCTCGACGAACACGACGGCCATCATGATCACGAGTCCGACCAGGATCACGAACAGGAACAGCTCGAACGACTGCGACTGCTCGATCGCCCAGAGCGCCGACGGGAACTGCGCCGCGATCGACGTGAAGATCAGGAGCGACATGCCGTTGCCGATACCGCGCTCGGTGACGAGCTCGCCCATCCACATGATGAGGCCGGTACCGGCGGTCAGCGTGACGACCATCAGCATGATGGCGTACCAGCTGTCGTTCGAGATGATCGACGTGCACGATGCGGAGGCGTTGGTGCCGAACAGCGCGCCGGAGCGGGCCACCGTGATCAAGGTCGTGGACTGCAGGACACCGAGCGCGATCGTGAGGTAACGCGTGTACTGCGTGAGCTTCGCCTGGCCGGACTGGCCCTCCTTGTAGAGGGTGTCGAAGTGCGGGATGACCACACGCAGGAGCTGCACGATGATCGACGAGGTGATGTACGGCATGATGCCGAGCGCGAAGACCGAGAGCTTCAGCAGCGCGCCGCCGGAGAAGAGGTTGATCAGGTCGTAGAGGCCGCCGGAGGACGACGCGCTGGCGAGACAGCTCTGCACGGCGGCGTAGTCGACGAACGGTGCCGGGATGTACGACCCGAGACGGAACAGCGCGATGATCGCGAGGGTGAAGCCGATCTTCTTGCGAAGATCAGGGGTGCGCATGATGCGCGCGACCGCTCTGAACACGATGACTCCGAACTTGTGGGACCGGGGCCGTCGATCGCGGCCGGACCGGTTTCGGTCGGCAGGGCCGACCCGGCTGGCGGATGCCGGCCACTGTCAAGGAAACCGTAACGGCGGCCCGTGCGCAAACGCACGGGCCGCCGACGGGGGTTACTGGGAGACGGTGCCGCCAGCAGCCACGATCTTCTCAGCGGCGGACGCCGAGACCTTGTCGACCGTGACCGTGATCTTCACGGTGATGTCACCCTGACCGAGAACCTTGACCTTCTCGTTCTTGCGGACGGCGCCCTTGGCGACCAGGCCCGCAACGGTGACGTCGCCACCGTCGGGGTAGAGCTCCGAGATCTTGTCCAGGTTCACGACCTGGTACTCGACCCGGAACGGGTTCTTGAACCCGCGGAGCTTCGGGGTGCGCATGTGCAGCGGCATCTGCCCACCCTCGAAGCCGACCCGGACCTGGTAACGGGCCTTCGTGCCCTTGGTACCACGCCCAGCGGTCTTGCCCTTCGAGCCCTCACCACGACCCACGCGGGTGCGGTCCTTCTTGGCACCCTCTGCAGGACGGAGGTGGTGCAGCTTCAGCACCTGCACGCGCTCGTTCTTCTCGTCGCTCATGCGTCGACCTCCTCGACCTTCACGAGGTGCGCGACCGTCGCGATGTACCCGCGGTTCTGGGAGTTGTCCTCACGCTCGACCGAACGGCCGATGCGCTTGAGGCCCAGGCTGCGCAGGGTGTCGCGCTGGTACTGCTTCTCGCTGATAACGGACTTGATCTGCGTGATCTTCAGCATCGCCATCACGCACCTGCCTTCTCGGTCGCGGCACGCAGGGCTGCGGCCTCGGCCTGGAGCAGACGGGCCGGGACGACCCGCTCGACGTCGAGGCCACGACGGCTCGCGACGGCGCGGGGCTCCTCGAGCTGCTTCAGGGCCTCGACGGTCGCGTGCACGATGTTGATGGTGTTCGACGAGCCGAGCGACTTGCTCAGGACGTCGTGGATGCCGGCGCACTCGAGCACGGCGCGGACCGGACCACCGGCGATGACACCGGTACCGGGGCCGGCCGGACGCAGGAGGACGACGCCAGCGGCGGCTTCACCCTGCACCGGGTGCGGGATCGTGTTGCCGACGCGGGGGACGCGGAAGAAGTTCTTCTTCGCCTCTTCGACGCCCTTGGAGATCGCCGTGGGGACCTCCTTGGCCTTGCCGTAGCCGACGCCCACGAGGCCGTTGCCGTCACCGACGACGACGAGCGCCGTGAAGCTGAAGCGACGACCACCCTTGACGACCTTCGAGACGCGGTTGATGGTCACCACGCGCTCGAGGAACTGGCTGTCGCCACCGCGGTTGTTGCGGTCGCGGCCCTGCTGACGGTCACGACCGCCACCACGACGGCCACGGTTGTCGGCGGAGTCGCGGTTGTTGGACGCGGAGCCCGCGGCGGTCTCGACCGGACGCTCGGCGACGGTAGGTGCCTCCGCCTCCTTGCCGGTCTTGGCGCCCTCGGCGGTCGCCTCGGTGGCCGTGGCCTCCGTGCTCGCCTCGGTGGTCTCGACGGCCTCGGTTGCCGTGGCCTCGACGGCCTCGGTCTTGGCGTCTTCGTTGGTGTTCGCGTTGTCGCTCACAGGTTCAGCCCTCCTTCACGGGCACCATCGGCGATCGCGGCGACGCGACCGGCGTACTTGCTGCCACCGCGGTCGAAGACCACGGCCTCGACGCCAGCCGACTTCGCGCGCTCGGCGAGGAGCTCACCGACGCGACGGGCCTTGGCGGTCTTGTCGCCGTCGAACGAGCGGAGGTCTGCCTCCATCGTCGAGGCGCTGGCGAGGGTGTGACCCTTCGAGTCGTCGATGACCTGCACGAACACGTGACGCGACGAGCGGGTGACGGCGAGACGGGGACGAGCCTCGGTGCCGGTGATCTTCTTGCGGAGACGGTTGTGACGACGCGCCTTGGCGGCCGCCTTGCTCTTGCCTCGTGTCTTGAGGAGTCCCATGATCACTTACCTGACTTTCCGGCCTTGCGGCGCACGTTCTCGCCGGCGTAACGGACACCCTTGCCCTTGTAGGGCTCGGGCTTCCGGAGCTTCCGGATGTTCGCGGCGACCTCGCCGACAGCCTGCTTGTCGATACCGGCGACGGTGACCTTGTTGTTGCCCTCCACCGCGAAGCTGATGCCCGCCGGCGGCTCGACCGTGATCGAGTGGGAGTACCCGAGCGCGAACTCGAGGTTCGAGCCCTTGGCCGCGACACGGTAACCGGTACCGACGACCTCGAGGCCCTTGGTGTAGCCCTGGGTGACGCCGATGATGTTGTTGGCGATGAGGGTCCGGGTCAGTCCGTGGAGCGAACGCGACTCGCGCTCGTCGTCCGGACGGGTGACGAGGACCTGGTTCTCCTCGACCTTGGCCTGGATGGGCTCGGCGATGACGAGCGCGAGCTCGCCCTTCGGGCCCTTGACCGCCACGTTCTGACCGTCAACGGAGACGGTGACGCCGGCGGGGATGTCGATGGGGAGACGTCCGATTCGTGACATTGTCGATCACCACACGTAGGCGAGGACTTCCCCACCCACGCCCTTCTGCTCGGCTTCGCGGTCGGTCAGGAGGCCGGAGGAGGTCGAGAGGATCGCCACGCCGAGGCCACCGAGGACCTGGGGGATCTCCGTCGACTTCGCGTAGACCCGGAGGCCCGGCTTCGAGACGCGCTTGATGCCGGCGATCGAACGCTCGCGCTCGGGGCCGTACTTCAGGTCGATGGTGAGGGTCTGCCCGACTCGGGCGTCCTCCACCTTCCACTCGCTGATGTAGCCCTCACGCTTGAGGATGTCGGCGATGTTCTTCTTGAGCTTGGAGCTCGGGAGCGCGACTGCGTCGTGGTGCGCGGAGTTCGCGTTCCGCAATCTGGTCAGCATGTCTGCGACCGGATCGGTCATCGTCATGATGTTCGTCCATTTCTCGCCTGGTTTCGACACCCGTTCCACGAATGCCGACCTGAGCGATCGAGTGATCCCGGGGCGGTTCCCCGAGATCGGTGTGTTCGTGCGTGCGGGCCGGAGGACGTGAATCCTCCGGCCCGCACCGCCCGAAGTAGTTTAGACCGTCTGCTCGTTGGAGCGGAACGGGAAGCCGAGCTGGCGGAGCAGCGCGCGTCCCTCGTCGTCCGTCTTCGCGGTGGTCACGACAGTGATGTCGAAGCCGCGGACACGGTCGATGCGGTCCTGGTCGATCTCGTGGAACACGGACTGCTCCGTGAGACCGAACGTGTAGTTGCCGTTGCCGTCGAACTGCTTGTCGCTGAGACCGCGGAAGTCGCGGATGCGGGGCAGTGCGAGCGTGACCAGGCGGTCCAGGAACTCCCACGCGCGGTCACCGCGGAGGGTGACGTGCGCGCCGATGGCCTGACCCTCGCGCAGCTTGAACTGTGCGATGGACTTGCGGGCGATGTTGACCTGGGGCTTCTGACCCGTGATCGCCGTGAGGTCCTTGATGGCCCCCTCGATGATCTTGGAGTCACGAGCGGCCTCGCCGACACCGGTGTTCACGACGACCTTGACCAGGCCGGGGACCTGGTTGACGTTCGCGTAACCGAACTGCTCGGTGAGGGCCGACTTGATCTCGGCCAGGTACTTCTGCTTGAGGCGCGGCTGGATCTTGCCAGCGGGCGCAGCAGTCGTGTCAGTCATCAGAGCTTCTCACCAGACTTCTTCGCGTAGCGGACACGGACGGTCTTCTTGACGCCGTCCTTCTCCACCTCTTCGGTGCGGAAGCCGACACGCGTCGGCTTCTTCGTCTTCGGGTCGACGAGTGCGACGTTCGAGACGTGGATCGAGGCTTCGTGCTGCTCGATGCCACCGGTCTTCGAACCACGCTGCGTCTGACCGACGCGGACGTGCTTCGTGACGAAGTTCACGCCCTCGACGACGACGCGGTTCTTGTCCTTGAGGACCTCGATGACCTTGCCCTGCTTGCCACGGTCGCCGCCACGCTCCTGCGTCGCGCCCGTGATGACCTGGACGAGGTCACCCTTCTTGATGTTCGCCATGGCTTACAGCACCTCCGGCGCGAGCGAGATGATCTTCATGAACTTCTTGTCACGGAGCTCGCGACCGACCGGACCGAAGATGCGCGTGCCGCGCGGGTCGCCGTCGGCCTTGAGGATCACTGCCGCGTTCTCGTCGAACTTGATGTAGGAGCCGTCCTGACGACGGGTCTCCTTCTTGGTGCGAACGATGACCGCCTTGACGACGTCACCCTTCTTCACGTTGCCGCCGGGGATGGCGTCCTTCACCGTGGCGACGATCACGTCACCGAGGCCGGCGTAGCGACGACCCGAGCCACCGAGCACGCGGATGGTCAAGATCTCCTTGGCACCCGTGTTGTCGGCGACCTTCAGGCGGGATTCCTGCTGAATCACTGCTGTCTCCTATTCCGAAGCAGGCCGAGGCCTACTTGGCCTTCTCGAGGATCTCGACCAGGCGCCAGCGCTTGGACGCGCTGAGGGGACGGGTCTCGCTGATCACGACGAGGTCGCCGACACCAGCGGTGCCGAGCTCGTCGTGGGCCTTCACCTTGGACGTGCGACGGATGATCTTGCCGTAGAGCGCGTGCTTCACGCGGTCCTCGACCTCGACCACGATGGTCTTGTCCATCTTGTCGCTCGTCACGTAGCCGCGACGCGTCTTGCGGTAGCCGCGAGTGAGGGCGGCGGAGTTCTTCTCTTCGTTCGCCATTACTTCTCCTCGGCGGTCTCGGCCTCGGTCGACTCGGCCGGCTTGTCAGCCTTCTTCGTCGTCTTCTTGGCCTTGGGGGCGGTCTCGACGGGCGCGGGAGTGGCACGGATGCCGAGCTCGCGCTCGCGGAGGACGGTGTAGATGCGGGCGATGTCGCGCTTGACGGCACGGAGACGACCGTGGCTCTCCAGCTGGCCGGTGGCCGACTGGAAGCGGAGGTTGAAGAGTTCCTCCTTGGCCTTCTTCAGCTCGTCAGCGAGACGCTCGTTCTCGAACGTGTCGAGCTCCGTCGGACGGAGCTCCTTGGAACCGATCGCCATTATGCGTCGCCCTCCTCGCGCTTGATGATGCGTGCCTTGAGGGGCAGCTTGTGGATTGCACGAGTCAACGCCTCACGGGCGATCTCCTCGCTGACGCCGGAGAGCTCGAAGAGCACCCGGCCCGGCTTCACGTTCGCGACCCACCACTCGGGCGAACCCTTACCGGAACCCATGCGGGTCTCGGCGGGCTTCTTGGTCAGCGGACGGTCCGGGTAGATGTTGATCCAGACCTTGCCACCACGCTTGATGTGACGCGTCATGGCGATACGAGCGGACTCGATCTGACGGTTGGTCACGTACGCCGGGGTGAGGGCCTGGATGCCGTAGTCGCCGAAGCTGACCTTGGTACCACCGGTGGCCTGACCCGAACGCTTCGGGTGGTGCTGCTTGCGGTGCTTGACTCGACGGGGAATAAGCATGGTTACGCCTCAACTCCTGCGCCGGCCGGCGCGTCCTGCGGGGCCTGCTGCGGGCGACGGTCACCGCGGTCGCCGCCACGACGGTCGCCGCCACGGTCGCCACGCTCACCGCGCGGGCCGCCACGACGCTCGGGGCGCGACGAACGCTGGTTCGCCTGCTCGCGAGCGAGCTCCTTGTTCGTGATGTCGCCCTTGTAGATCCAGACCTTCACGCCGATGCGGCCGAACGTGGTCCGGGCCTCGTAGAAGCCGTAGTCGATGTTCGCGCGGAGGGTGTGCAGCGGCACACGGCCTTCGCGGTAGAACTCCGAACGCGACATCTCGGCGCCGCCGAGACGGCCCGACACCTGGATGCGGACACCCTTGGCGCCGGCGCGCTGGGCACCCTGCAGGCCCTTGCGCATGGCGCGACGGAACGCGACACGAGCGGAGAGCTGCTCGGCGATGCCCTGCGCGACGAGCTGGGCCTCGGTCTCGGGGTTCTTGACCTCGAGGATGTTCAGCTGGATCTGCTTCTTGGTGAGCTTCTCGAGCTCACCGCGAACGCGCTCCGCCTCGGCGCCACGGCGGCCGATGACGATGCCCGGGCGAGCCGTGTGGATGTCCACGCGGACACGGTCACGGGTGCGCTCGAGCTCGATGCGTGCGACGCCGGCGCGGTCGAGGGTCTTCTTCAGGTACTCGCGCACCTTGATGTCCTCGGCCACGTAGTCGGCGTAGCGCTGACCGGCCTTCTTGCTGTCGGTGAACCAGTGCGAGACGTGGTCCGTCGTGATCCCGAGACGGAAGCCGTACGGGTTGACCTTCTGGCCCATTACTTGCTCGCCTTCTTGCTCGTCGCGGCAACCTCGGCCTCGTCAGGCGTCGCGAGGACGACCGTGATGTGGCTGGTGCGCTTGTTGATGCGGAAGGCGCGGCCCTGGGCGCGCGGCTGGAACCGCTTCAGGGTCGTGCCCTCGTCGACGAAGACGCGGCTCACGTAGAGGTCGCGCTCGTCGAGGAAGCTGTTCGTCGAGTCCGCCTTGACCCGTGCGTTCGCGATCGCCGAGGCGACCAGCTTGTACACGGGCTCCGAAGCGCCCTGGGGGGCGAACTTCAGGATGGCGAGGGCCTCGTGGGCCTGCTTGCCGCGGATCAGCTCGATGACGCGACGGGCCTTCTGAGGCGTGACGCGGATGTGTCGCACACGTGCGATCGACTCCACCATTTCGTTCCTCCTCTGCGTCGCCGCCTCAGCGGCGACGGCCCTTCTTGTCGTCCTTCACGTGACCACGGAAGGTGCGGGTCGGCGCGAACTCGCCGAGCTTGTGACCGACCATCGACTCGGTGACGAACACCGGGATGTGCTTGCGGCCGTCGTGGACGGCGATCGTGTGCCCGAGCATGTTCGGGACGATCATCGACCGACGCGACCACGTGCGGATCACGTTCTTGGTGTTGGCCTCGTTCTGCGTGACGACCTTGCGGAGCAGGTGCTCGTCGACGAAGGGGCCCTTCTTCAGACTGCGTGGCATCTTCTGAACTCCTACTTGCGCTTCTTGCCGGCGTTACGGCGACGGACGATGAGCTTGTCGCTCGGCTTGTTCGGCTTGCGCGTCCGGCCCTCGGACTGACCCCAGGGGCTGACCGGGTGACGACCACCGGAGGTCTTGCCCTCACCACCACCGTGCGGGTGGTCGACCGGGTTCATGGCGACACCACGGACGGTCGGGCGGACGCCCTTCCAGCGCATGCGGCCGGCCTTGCCCCAGTTGATGTTCGACTGCTCGGCGTTGCCGACCTCGCCGATGGTGGCGCGGCAGCGTGCGTCGACGTTGCGGACCTCGCCCGACGGCAGACGGAGCTGCGCGTAGGGGCCGTCCTTGGCGACGAGACGCACCGAGGCGCCGGCGGAGCGGGCCATCTTGGCGCCGCCACCGGGGCGGAGCTCGATGGCGTGCACGACGGTACCCACGGGGATGTTGCGCAGCGGCAGGTTGTTGCCGGGCTTGATGTCGGCGCCGGGGCCCTGCTCGATGACGTCGCCCTGCTTGAGCTTGTTCGGCGCGATGATGTAGCGCTTCGTGCCGTCCACGTAGTGCAGGAGCGCGATGCGCGCGGTGCGGTTGGGGTCGTACTCGATGTGCGCGACCTTGGCGTCGACGCCGTCCTTGTCGGAGCGACGGAAGTCGATCACGCGGTACTGGCGCTTGTGGCCACCACCGATGTGACGCGTGGTGATACGGCCGGAGCTGTTGCGACCACCGGTCTTCGGCAGCGGACGAAGCAGGGACTTCTCCGGAGTCGAACGAGTGATCTCAGCGAAGTCGGCGACCGACGAGCCGCGACGACCGGGGGTCGTCGGCTTGTAGTTACGAATAGCCATGATTTATCCCTCTGGTCCTCAGCCGACAGCCGTGAAGATGTCGATCGAACCGGACTTGAGCGTCACGATGGCGCGCTTGGTGTCCTTGCGCTTGCCGAGACCGAACTTGGTGCGACGGGTCTTGCCCGGGCGGTTCAGCGTGTTGATGCTCGCGACCTTGACGTCGAAGATCTTCTCGATGGCGAGCTTGATCTCGGTCTTGTTCGAGCGGGGGTCCACGATGAACGTGTACTTGCCCTGGTCGATGAGCGCGTAGCTCTTCTCCGAGACGACCGGCGAGATGATGACGTCGCGCGGGTCCTTGTTGAAGCCGCTCATGCGGTGATCTCCTTCGCGGTCTTCGACGCGATGAAGGCGTCGAGGGCGCTCTTGCTGAAGACGACGGCGTCCGAACGCAGCACGTCGTACGCGTTGAGCTGGCCGTACGAGAGCGCGTGGACGTTCGACAGGTTGCGGATCGACTTGAGCGTCAGCTCGTCGTCCGTCTCGAGCACGACGAGCACGTTCTTGACGGGCGCGACCTTCTCGAGGAGCGTGCGGGCGGTCTTGGTCGACGGCAGTTCAGCCGCGACGAAGCCCTCCACAGCGGAGATGCGGCCACCGCGGGCGCGGTCCGAGAGCGAGCCGAGCAGAGCAGCGGCGATCATCTTCTTCGGGGTGCGCTGCGAGTAGTCGCGCGGGGTCGGTCCGTGGACGACGCCACCGCCGGTGTGCTCCGGAGCGCGGACGGAACCCTGACGGGCGCGGCCGGTGCCCTTCTGCTTGAACGGCTTGCGACCGGCACCGCGGACTTCGCCGCGGTTCTTGGTCTTGTGGGTGCCCTGGCGCGCCGCTGCGAGCTGCGCGGTGACGACCTGGTGGATCAGCGGGACGTTGGTCTCGACGTCGAAGAGAGCTGCGGGGAGCTCGACGGTGCCGGACTTGGCACCCGATGCGTCGAGGACGTCGATCGTGGTTGCGGTCGTGGTGGCCATGATCACTTACCCTTCACGGCGGTGCGGACGAAGACGGAGCGGCCGCGAGCACCGGGGACGGCGCCCTTGACGAGCAGCAGACCCTTCTCGGCGTCGACGGCGTGCACCGTGAGGTTGAGGACGGTGACACGCTCGCCACCCATGCGACCGGCCATCCGCATGCCCTTGAAGACGCGCGACGGCGTCGACGAGGCACCGATGGAACCGGGCTTGCGGTGGTTGCGGTGCGCACCGTGCGATGCGGAGACGCCGGCGAAGCCGTGGCGCTTCATGACACCCGCGAAGCCCTTGCCCTTGGACGTGCCGACGACGTCGACCTTCTGGCCCGCGGTGAACGTGCCGTCCACGGTGAGCTCCTGGCCGAGCGTGTACTCAGCGGAGTCGTTGGTGCGGATCTCGGTGAGGGTGCGACGCGGGGTCACGCCAGCGGCCTCGAAGTGGCCGGCGGCCGGCTTGTTGACCTTGCGCGGGTCGATGGCACCGGCAGCGATCTGGATCGCCTCGTAGCCGTCGCGCTCAGCGTTGCGGATCTGGGTGACCACGTTCGGGCCGACCTCGATCACGGTGACGGGGATGAACTTGTTGTTCTCGTCCCACACCTGGGTCATCCCGAGCTTCTTGCCGAGGAGGCCCTTGACGGTCTTGGTGGAGTTCGCCATTGGTCAGCCCCCTTACAGCTTGATCTCGATGTTGACGTCTGCCGGCAGGTCGAGTCGCATGAGCGAGTCCACGGCCTTCGGCGTCGGGTCGACGATGTCGATGACCCGCTTGTGCGTGCGCTTCTCGAAGTGCTCGCGCGAGTCCTTGTACTTGTGAGGGGAACGGATCACTGCGATCACGTTCTTCTCGGTGGGGAGCGGCACCGGGCCGACCACGGTTGCACCGGCACGGGTCACCGTGTCGACGATCTTCCGGGCCGACGTGTCGATGACCTCGTGGTCGTACGACTTGAGCCGGATGCGGATCTTCTGTCCCGCCATGTGTCTCTTGTCCTCTCTGCGCCGCGCACCCTCTGGCCGCCTGACGCCGCTCGGCTCCGCATTCCTGCGGACCGTGCTGTTTTCCTGAACCAACCGGCCGCATCCACTGGGGATGACCGCTGTTCACCTGTCAACCTCGCGGGCGACCGTGGCCGTCCAGCGTGGGCAATCGACTGCCTCGTGCTCCGGGCGCAGCAGTGGTGCACCGCGTCCGTCACATCTCGGGGAGTCGTGTTCTGCTGCCTGCGGCCCAACCCAGCCCTGCTGAACAAGGGGGTTGTGCACTGCCAGAGCAGTGATCCTGTGGGCGTACACCCACGGGGAATTCGGAACCGGACAAGTCTCGCATAGCCCCGGCCCGCGTGCAACCCGGGCGTGTCGCAAACCGCCGGGCGTGTCCCGCCGGCTCGCTTGCCCGGATCCACGCGGATCGGACGGCCTGGAGGCCCGGCTCGGCTCCGCAACGCGACGCACCCTCCGGACGTGGTCCGGAGGGTGCGTCGACACGGGTCAGGAGACCGTCACTCGGCGGTCACCGGGGGCACGAACCACGGCGGGAAGACGGCCACTCGAGGAGCGTGTCCACCGTGGTCGGCGAGCACGGCGCGGACGGTCTGCCGGGCCTTGTCGTTCGGGACGCCGATGACCGCGACCGAGGTGAACGGCACACTCGGACCAGCGAGCAGCTCGAGGCCGTGCATATCCGGGTCCGTGAAGTCGGTGCGACGGATCAGGTTGGTGGCGGCGTCCGGTCCGACCGCGAACCGGACGTCGTCGGCGTCGGCGTCCTGGTCGGCGACGATCACCGAGGCACCGAACGCCGAGACCGGCACGACGAGCACGACGTAGTCGATCGCCCGGGTACGGCGGGCGGCGTCCGACCAGCGCTCACCGTCGGCGCCCGTGCGGAGCTCGTCCCAGCGGGTGGCGTCGGGCGACAGCGTGAACGGCACGTGACCGGCGACCGAGGAGCCGTCGGGCGCCTCTGCCTCGGCCCGGGCGGCGCGGGTGTCGGCGGAACTGACGTCCACGACCGGCTCGGCCTGGTCGGACGCCAGGATCGCGCCGGCGCCGACGATGCCGTCGAGGTTGTCGATGTGGGTGACGTGGTGGGCGCGGAGCGCTGCGAACTCACGTGCCTCGGGCAGGTCGGCGGACGACGAACGGAGCGACGTCGGCGACCGGAGCGACGTCCCGGGCCCGGAGGCCGGCGGGTCGACGCGCAGGTTGGTGGTGATGCGGGTCCGGCGGGGTGCCGGGGTGGCTGGGATCTCCGACGCCTCGCGCTGCCGGGGTGCGCAGATGTCGCAGAGCTCGGTGGGGAATCCGTGGATGCACTCGTCGGTCACGACTGTTGTGGGTCCTTCCGTGCCGTGTGGGGGTGGTCCGGCACGTCGACCAACGCTACGTCATCCGGACGGCCCCCGGGTCATTGTCGGTAGAGCAGCGCCCGGACCTCGGCCTCGGCGGACGCCAGGCGGTTCGGATCGATTGTCTCGCCGTGGTCGTACGCGTCGAGCAACCGGGGGTCGATGTAGCTCTGTCGGCACACCGTCGGGGTGTTGCCGAGCTCGTCGCTGGCGGCCTTCACCGCGTGCGAGACGGCCTTCTTCCGCTTGGCCTGGGACGACTGCGGGCCGGTCTTCGCCAGGTCGACGGCGGCAGCGACCGTGCCGTGCAGTGTGCGGAAGTCCTTCGCGGTGAACTCGTCCCCGGCGCGCTCCTTGACGTAGGCGTTGATGTCCTCGGCGGACAGGGGCTCCCACTCGGCGCCACGCCGTTCGCGGAACGACAGCAGTCGGGCGTTCGGTCCGCGCCGCTTCATGCCGGCGATGACGCGAGCCAGGTCGTGGTCGTGGATGGACGAGGACCACTCCTGGCCACTCTTGCCCGGGAAGTCGAGCTCGATGTCGTCACCGGACACGTGGGCGTGGGCGCAGAGCAGCGTGGACAGTCCCCGACTGCCGTGCTCGGTGGCGTACCGCTCTGACCCGACCCGGAGGGACCCCTGGTCGAGCATGCGGAACGCTGCGGCCAGCGCACGGCGGCGGTCCGGCTCGGGGCGACGGAGGTCCTGCGTGACGCCGCGGCGGGCGACCGGCAACGACTCGGCCAGTGCCAGCGCACGGTCGTACTTGATCCGGTCCATCCGCTCACGCCAGGACGGGTGGTACATGTACTGCCGGCGGCCGGCACCGTCCAGACCCGTGGCCAGGATGTGGCCGTTCGCGTACGGGGAGATCCAGACGTCGTCCCACGCCGGCGGGATCACGAACTCCTCGAGTCGACGGCGCTCGTCCGGGTCCGTCACGGTGTTGCCGTCGGGATCGCGGAACGAGAATCCGCGGCCGGAACGGACGCGGTGGTAGCCGCGACCGGAGGTCGCAGATCTGCGGAGTCGTGTCACGCGGTCGAGCCAACTCCGTGACGCCTGGGACGCGTCACGGGGCGGACAGCAGGCGCGACGCCGGCCCGGCCCCGGGCCTCCTGTCCGGCGCCCTGTACGACCCGTCAGTCGCCGGAGACGACGAAGCGGGGCCGGGCCCGAAGGCCCGACCCCGCTGTCGCAAGGAACCGGAGTTACTTGATGATCTTCTCGACCGTACCGGCGCCGACCGTACGACCACCCTCACGGATGGCGAAACGGAGGCCCTCTTCCATGGCGATCGGCTGGATCAGCTCGACCGTCATGGCGACGGTGTCACCGGGCATGACCATCTCGGTGCCCTCGGGCAGCGTGATGACGCCGGTGACGTCCGTGGTGCGGAAGTAGAACTGCGGGCGGTAGTTCGCGTAGAACGGGTTGTGACGCCCACCCTCGTCCTTGGTCAGGATGTACGCGTTCGCCTGGAACTCGGTGTGCGGCGTGACCGAACCCGGCTTCACGACGACCTGGCCGCGCTCCACGTCCTCGCGCTTGAGGCCACGGATGAGCAGACCGGTGTTGTCACCGGCGACCGCCTGGTCGAGCAGCTTGCGGAACATCTCGATGCCCGTGACGGTGGTCTTCTGCGTCGCGCGGATGCCGACGATCTCGACCTCCTCGTTCAGGTTGAGCGTGCCACGCTCGACGCGACCGGTGACGACCGTGCCACGACCGGTGATCGTGAAGACGTCCTCGATCGGCATCAGGAACGGCTGGTCGGTGGCGCGCACCGGGTCCGGCACGTGCTCGTCGACCTGGGCCATGAGGTCCTGGACCGACTTGACCCACTTCTCGTCGCCCTCGAGCGCCTTGAGCGCCGAGACCTGCACGACGGGGGCGTCCTCGTCGAACTGCTGCGAGCCGAGGAGCTCGCGGACCTCGAGCTCGACGAGCTCCAGGATCTCCTCGTCGTCCACCATGTCGGACTTGTTCAGTGCGACGACGATGTAGGGGACGCCGACCTGGCGGGCGAGCAGGACGTGCTCACGCGTCTGGGGCATCGGGCCGTCGGTGGCGGCGACCACGAGGATCGCGCCGTCCATCTGTGCCGCACCCGTGATCATGTTCTTCACGTAGTCGGCGTGACCGGGGGCGTCGACGTGCGCGTAGTGACGCTTCTCGGTCTGGTACTCGACGTGCGAGATGTTGATCGTGATGCCGCGCTGGCGCTCCTCGGGAGCGTTGTCGATCTGCGCGAAGTCACGGGCCTCGTTGAGGTCCGGGTACTGGTCGTGCAGAACCTTGGTGATCGCCGCCGTGAGCGTGGTCTTGCCGTGGTCGACGTGACCGATGGTTCCGATGTTGACGTGCGGCTTGGTGCGCTCGAACTTGGCCTTGGCCACTGTGGGTCCTCCTCAGGACTCGGAAGCGTCACCCCCGGCCGACCCTGGATGGGCTCGGGACCGTTGGTGCGCGGTGTGTGTCTGTACTTTACTTGGTGGCGAGGGGCCCGTCGCCGGGCGCCCCCGCCTGTGGAGAAGCGCTGAGCGCTACTCCCCCGCGTTCTTCGCGATGATCTCCTCGGCGACCTTGGCCGGGACCTGGCTGTAGGTCTCGAAGGTCATCGAGTAGACCGCACGACCAGAGGTCTTCGACCGCAGGTCGCCGACGTAGCCGAACATCTCGGACAGCGGCACGCTCGCGCGGACCACCTTGACGCCCGAGGCGTCCTCCATCGAGGCGATCTGGCCACGACGGGAGTTCAGGTCACCGATGACGTCGCCCATGTACTCCTCCGGAGTACGGACCTCGACGGCCATGATCGGCTCCAGGATCGCCGGACCGGCCTTGCGGGCCGCTTCCTTGTAGGCGATCGAACCGGCGATCTTGAACGCCATCTCGGACGAGTCGACGTCGTGCGCCGCACCGTCCTTGAGGATGGCCTTCACGCCGACCGTCGGGTAGCCGGCGAGGATGCCGACCTGCATGGCGTCCTGGATACCGGCGTCGACCGACGGGATGTACTCGCGCGGGACACGGCCACCGGAGGTCGCGTTGACGAACTCGTAGACCTTCTCGCTCGTGACCTCCATCGGCTCGAGCGCGATCTGCACCTTCGCGAACTGGCCGGAACCACCGGTCTGCTTCTTGTGGGTGTAGTCGTAGCGCTCGACGACCTTGGTGAGCGTCTCGCGGTAGGCCACCTGCGGCTTGCCGACGCTCGCCTCGACCTTGAACTCACGCTTCATGCGGTCGACGAGGATGTCGAGGTGGAGCTCGCCCATGCCCTTGATCGTCGTCTGACCGGTTTCGGCGTTGAGCTCGACGCGGAACGTCGGGTCCTCTTCGGCGAGCTTCTGGATGGCCGTGGAGAGCTTCTCCTGGTCGGCCTTCGTGTTCGGCTCGATGGCGACCTCGATGACCGGCTCCGGGAACGTCATCGATTCGAGGACGACCTGGTTGGTCGGGTCGCACAGGGTGTCACCGGTGGTGGTGTCCTTGAGGCCGATGACCGCGTAGATGTGGCCAGCGGTCACGTTGTCGACCGGGTTCTCCTTGTTGGAGTGCATCTGGAAGATCTTGCCGATGCGCTCCTTCTTGCCCTTGGTCGAGTTGATGACCTGGGCACCGGACTCGATCGAGCCGGAGTACACGCGGACGTACGTGAGACGACCGAAGAAGGGGTGCACCGCGACCTTGAACGCGAGGGCCGAGAACGGCTCGGTCGCGTCGGGCTTGCGGATGATCTCCTTCTCCTCGTCCTTGACGTCGTGACCGATCATCGGCGGCACGTCGAGCGGGGACGGGAGGTAGTCGATGACGGCGTCGAGCATCGGCTGGACACCGCGGTTCTTGAAGGCCGAGCCGCAGAGGACGGGGTAGACCTCGGAAGCGATCGTCAGCTTGCGGATCGCAGCCTTGATCTCGTCCTTGGTCAGCTCCTCGCCACCGAAGTACTTCTCGAGCAGGGCGTCGTCGGTCTCGGCGACGCGCTCGATCAGCTTGCCGCGGTACTCCTCGGCGCGCTCCTTGAGGTCCGCGGGGATCTCCTGCACCTCGTACTGGGCGCCCATGGTGACGTCACCCTTGGCATCGCCCGGCCACACCTTGGCGTGCATCTCGATCAGGTCGACGATCCCGACGAAGTCGTTCTCGGCGCCGATCGGGAGCTGGAGCACGAGGGGCTCCGCGCCGAGGCGGTTGATGATGGTGTCGACGGTGAAGTAGAAGTCGGCGCCCAGCTTGTCCATCTTGTTGACGAAGCAGATACGCGGCACGTCGTACTTGTCGGCCTGACGCCAGACGGTCTCGGACTGGGGCTCGACGCCCTCCTTGCCGTCGAAGACGGCGACGGCACCGTCGAGGACGCGGAGCGAGCGCTCCACCTCGACCGTGAAGTCCACGTGACCGGGGGTGTCGATGATGTTGATCTGGTTGTTGTCCCAGAAACAGGTCGTCGCGGCCGACGTGATCGTGATGCCGCGCTCCTGCTCCTGCGCCATCCAGTCCATCGTGGCAGCGCCGTCGTGGACCTCACCGATCTTGTGCGTGATGCCCGTGTAGAACAGGATGCGCTCGGTCGTCGTGGTCTTGCCGGCATCGATGTGCGCCATGATGCCGATGTTGCGGACCTTGTTCAGGTCGGTGAGCACGTCCTGTGCCACAGGGTTCCTCCGGAAGAGTTGTAGGAGAGGTTGGCGGCCGTCCGGGCGCCGGGGTTCTTGACCACCGGCACCCGGACGGTGCCGGGACTACCAGCGGTAGTGGGCGAAGGCCTTGTTCGACTCGGCCATCTTGTGCGTGTCCTCGCGGCGCTTGACCGCGGCACCGAGACCGTTCGACGCGTCGAGGATCTCGTTCATGAGACGCTCGGTCATCGTCTTCTCGCGACGGGCCTTGGCGTACGAGGTGAGCCAACGGAGCGCGAGGGTGTTCGCGCGGTGCGGCTTGACCTCGACCGGGACCTGGTAGGTCGAGCCACCGACGCGGCGGCTGCGGACCTCGAGGGTCGGACGAACGTTGTCGAGCGCCTTCTTCAGCGTCACGACGGCGTCCTGCTGGTTCTTGGCGGAAACGCCCTCGAGTGCACCGTAGACGATGCGCTCGGCGAGGCCCTTCTTGCCGTCGAGCAGGATCTTGTTGACGAGCTGGCTGACGATCGGCGCACCGTAGACCGGGTCGGCGACGACGGGACGCTTGGGGGCGGGACCCTTACGAGGCATCTAACTCAACCCTTCTTCGCGCCGTAGCGGCTACGAGCCTGCTTACGGTTCTTGACTGCCTGGGTGTCCAGGGCGCCACGGATGATCTTGTACCGCACACCCGGGAGGTCCTTCACACGACCGCCGCGGACGAGCACCATCGAGTGCTCCTGGAGGTTGTGGCCCTCACCGGGGATGTAGGCCGTGACCTCGGTGCCGTTCGAGAGCTTGACACGAGCGACCTTGCGCAGTGCCGAGTTCGGCTTCTTGGGGGTGGTGGTGTAGACGCGGGTGCACACACCACGCTGCTGGGGGTTCGCCTTCAGGGCGGGCGCCTTGGTCTTGGTGACCTTCGGCGTACGACCCTTGCGAACCAGCTGCTGAATAGTAGGCAACTGTTCTCCTGGTTCTTCGCTCGTGCTCTCTGGCCGGCGCGTTCCGCCGGCTTCCTCGTCCCACGCTGAGCACCGCCGGACGGCGGGTGTTCGAGTGGGGGACGGAGTGGTCCGGCTGGGCGATCCCGCTCGCCGGACTTTTCGGGCGCGCCCGAGGGCGCACACCCGGTAGAGACTACCCGCGTGACGGGACGAAATCAATCCGGGTCACCCCGGGAACCGACACCGTCATGAGCCGGTGTCGGACGACCCGTTGCCCACCGCCGAGCGGAACGTGGCACCGTCGCTCGAGAAGCCCGTGACGTACCCGCTCGCGTTCACGCTGAGCGGCCCCGCGGAGGCCGTCCCGGTGCCGGCAGCACCCGAGATGTCGGCCGTGTACTTCGCCCGGCCGGGCGTCGTCGTCGTGATCAACCAGCCGTTCGTCGTCCGGCTGCCGACCCGGACCGTCGGCCGGGTCTCGAGCGTCCACTTCTGGTTCGAGTACGTGTACGCGGGGTTCTGGCCGTACGCGTAGAAGCTGCACCCGGCGGGGGCGGCGTCCGTGGAGGCGATGCAGCCGTCCACCCAGTCGTCCACCGCCCGCTTGGCAGCCTGCTGCCCGGCGGTGGTCAGGGTCGTGGTCATCTGCACCGGTGTCGAGGTCGAGCGACCGAACCCGCTGACGCTCGCCGATCCCCCACGGGCCTTGGTCCACTCGTCGCCGTCGAAGGCGACGTCGTACGTGCCGGGCAGGGCGCGGAGGCTCACCGTCCCGTCCTTCGCGGTCTGCACGTCCCGGCCGGCGACGGTGACCGCCGCACCGGACGGCCCCCGCACGGCGACGGCGACCGCTCCCAGCTCGGGGGCCTGCAGCTCCCAGATCGGGAACACGCCCCAGTCCGTCCCGGTCTTGTCCAGCGTGAAGGTCGCGGCGACGTCCTGCCCGCCCTGGCGCAGGTACGCACGGACCGTCGCGGTGTCGCCGTCCGTCCGCGTCGCGGCGACGCGGTAGCCGGTGACCTTGTCCGATGCCTTCGCGTAGGCGGCTTCGCCGAGCAGCACGTCGGTCTTCTCGCGTTCGATGCCCGCGTCGTCGAGGGCGTCGGCCACGCGTCCGGCCGTCAGGTCGTCGAGGAACGCCCGCACCGGGCGGTCAGCAGCGTGCGAGGAGGAACCGATCGAGTACCCGACGACCCCGGCGACGAGCAACAGGACCACCGCGGTGCCGCCCGAGACGATGGCGATGAGCTGACCGCGGCGGAGCTTCCGGCGAGGACGCTGCGGCACCGGTCCGGCCATCCCGGGGAACCCGGGGGCTCCTGCGACGGATCCCGGGCCGAGTGCCTGCCCCCCTGCCGCGGACGCTCCGTCGGTGCCACGGATCGAGTCCACCGGCGGGACGGCGCCCCAACCGCCCTGCTGGCCCGGATCCTGCGCTTGCTGGTCGCTCATCGTTCCCCCGTTGCGTGTGCGTCGTGCCCTGCGAACACTACCGTCCGGCGGGTTCCTCGCCCGCGTTCGTCCGGTCGTGCCCGGAGCGCTCGTCAGGCCCGTCCAGACGCGTCGCGGCAGCGCCCGAGCCACCGGCGGTCCGCGCCTGGTGTCGGGCCATCGAGATCCCGCCGAGCACCGACAGGAGCGCCACCACGACGGATCCGACCACGAACGGCCCGAGGGCGTACCCCGCGGGGAAGACCAGGAGTTCCGTCGCGTCCGATCGGACGAGCGCGTAGCCCACGGCCCCGACGCCGAGCATGACCAGGTAGACCGTCGCAGCGGCCACGAGGGCCGTCACGCCGGGGTTGCCGTCACGCGCACCCGCCACGGTCGCGAGGAAGACCACCACCGCGGCGCCGACCACCATCGCGGGCCCGAGGTACGGGGTGGCGTCGGGCTGCGAGATGACCTCGACGTCGGCGAGCAGGGCTTCGAAGCCCGTGACGGCGATCACGAGCGCGATGAAGAGGACCGACGTCATCGTCGCGATCAACCACCGGGACATGCGCCGATCGTATCGCCGACCGACCGGTCAGCGAGCGGGTTCGGCCTGGTCCGTGTCGTCGGCGTGCTCGTGGCGGACCGCCCGGTCGGACTGCTCCTGCGCTGCGGCGACCAGGGCGAGCGCGATCGTCGCCGTGATGATGGGGACGGTCTCCGTCATGGGGGCCGGCGCCTCCGGCACCGCGGCGGGTGCGGCATCCGGCATCGTCTCGTCCGTCGCGTCCGTCTGGTCGTCGGACTGGAGGCCCGTGGCGGCGTCCGCCTCGGCGGTGTCCTCCGGCTCGTGGTCGCGCAGCGCCGGGCCGATGACCGGCAGGACCCCGGTGGTCGCGGCCGGTTCAGCGTGCAGCACCGGCGGCTCGGTTGACACGGATCCGTCGCGCTTCGCCGCGCGACGTGCTCGGCCCATCTTCACCAGGACCACGACGGCGACGATCGCCCAGATCCCGTTGACGATCGTCGAGGGGACGGCGTGGTGAGCGGCGACGTTGATCGCCACCGCGAGGCCGCCGACCAGGTTGAACAGCTGGTACAGCGGACCGTTCGGGATCTTGCCGGTGGAGAACAAGATGTAACCGGCCAGAACGGTTACGGCACCGAACCAGCCCAGGAATTCCACGATTCCGTCCAACACGCGCGACTCCGGGCACGACGAGGAACGGCCGATTGGAGCCGACCGTTCGAGAGGGGATGAGCAGCCGCGATCACGGCGTCTGGTGCATCGTAATCACAACGACGGGTGTCGCGGAAGTGGGGTCGGCGTGGCGCGGCCGACCCCAGTCCGTGGGGGTCCGGTCAGCCCTTCGCAGCGGTGTCCGACTCGGCGGTCAGGACGTACACGTAGCCACCGAACGTCCACGTCGTCGCAGCCGCTGCGGCGGGGTCGGTCGAGTCCTGCGAAACGGAGGAGGACACCGTGGTGACGAGGAAGAGTCGAGCGCCGTCCTGCAGGCCCCCGACGAAGGACAGGGCCTGGTCGAACGACCCGTCAACGGACACGGAGACGGGGATGGCCGAGAAGTTCGCGGCCGAGATCGCCGGGTCGGTCACCGGCGCCGTCGCGGAGCCGGTGGGCGTGGCGGTCGGCTCGGGCGTCGCCTCGTCGGTCGCGGATGCCGACGGGTCCTCGGTGCCTGCTGCCGTCGTGGCCGGGACGGGCGCGGTGTAGGCCACAGCGTCCGAGGTGGTGATGGCGGAGACCTTCACGCCCGCCCGGGCTGCGACGCTGTCCACGGCACCGTAGAAGGAGGACATGTTCGCACTCGACGGCACCGAGGCGCTGAGCTCCGCGAGTTCCGCCTTCATCGCCGGCAGGGACTTCGCGCGGTCCTTGAGCCGGGCGAGTTCCGCCGCCGTCGTCCGGTTCGTCGCGTCCACCGACACCTGGTCGGTGCGGTCGCTCGCGGCCTGGGCGAGATGTGGCTGCACGCCGAGGAAGAACCCCGCGAGCGCCACCACGACCATCGCGACGACGGCGAGGAGCATGTTGAGTCGGTTGCGGGTCATCTCACTCGCCCTTGTCCTGGTACTTGCCGTCGAAGGCGGCCTGGTCGACGTGGATCGTCATGTTCACCGTGTACGTGCCGGTCGTCGGGTCGAGCGTGACCGAGTTCGCGGTCGCGTCGACGAAGCCCTTGAGCCCCTTGACGGCATCGAGCCACGACGGGACGGACGGCAGCGTCGGGCTCTGCGCGTCGATGGTCAGGGTCGCGACACGCTGCCCCTGGAGCGGGGTGTCGGCCTGCGCGTACGTCTCCAGCGGCGTGGCAGAGTCGATTGCGACGCCGGTGATCTCGACGCCAGCCGGGAGCGACGCCTTCAGCGAAGCGAGGTACGGCTGCCAGGCGATCTCCGTGGCCCCGCCGACCGACTGCGCGGCTTCACGCAGCGCAGTACCGGCCTCCGTGTCCCGGACCTCGCGGTAGTTCGCCTGCTGCTGCAGGAGCGACAGGGTCTCGTCCTGCGCGTGGGTCAGGTCGTCGTGGGCCTGGCTGGACAGGAGACTGGCTCCGGCGGTCGCGATCCCCACCACGATCGCCACGAGGACGACGCCCGCCCACATCCGACGGACGACACGGCTGCTGCGTCGATCGGCGAGGACCTCGGTGGGCAGGAGGTCGACGCTGGGGCGGCCCCCGACGACGATCTCGCTCGGCGTGCTCCGACGCTGGCGTTTGACGCGCTCCGCGGTCTCGACGGCGACCCGCAGGGCCGGGTCGGGCGCTGCTCCTCGACGGCGACTCCGTCCAGAACGCGAGGGCTTCGACTTGGTCGACTGACTCATGCTGCCTTCCCTCCCACGGCGAGTCCCCATGCCACCGCGATCGATGCGCCGTGGGCGTGCAGGTCCTCGACCCGGATGGACTTCGCGAGCGCGACGTTGGCGAACGGCGCTCCGAACCGGACGGGCGTCCGGGTGAACTCCGAGAGCGCTGCGGAGAAACCGGGGAGCGCAGCTGCAGCGCCGCAGAGCAGGATCTCGTCGACGGGCTCGGCGGGGTGTGTGTTGACGAAGTAGTTGACGGTGTTGCGGAGACTCGAGAGCAGTTCGCCCATCGTCTCGCGGACCGCCGCGACCGCGAGCGCGTCGTCGCCGGTCCGTGCCCGCTCCGGATCCATGCCCAGGTGGCGCTTGACGGCTTCGGCCGCTCCCTCGTCGATCGTCAGCCGACCGGCGAGGAGCCGCGTGATGTCGTCGCCGCCGGTCGGCACGATGCGGACGAACTTCGGGACGCCGTCGGTGACGATGACGACGGTCGTCGTGTTGCCGCCGCACTCGACGATGGCCACGGTGCCCGGCCTGTTCGCGGGCGCCAGGACACGTGCCAGGGCGAACGGGATGAGGTCGACACCGACCGGCTTCAGGCCGGCGTTCTGGACCGCACGGACGTTGGCGAGCACGGCGTCCTTCACCGCGGCGACGAGGAGACCGCTCACGGTGGGGCCGTTCTCGCCCATCTCCTCGCTGGTCGGGTAGAAGTCGAGGATCGCGTCGACCACGGGCACCGGGAGCATGTCCTGCACCTGGAAGGGCAGTGATTCGCGGATCTGCGCGATGGGCGCCTTCGGGACCGTCAGGTCGCGCGACAACACCCGCTGGTTGCCCATCCCGAGCACGACGTCCTTCGAGCGGAAGCGCCCGAGCGACCAGAGCTGTCGGAGCGCACCCGCGACCGTGTTCGGCTCGAGCACCTCCCCCTGCTTCGTCGCGCCCGGGGGCACGGGGACCTCGGCGAACCGCAGGATCGTCGGTCTCGGCTTGTCGGCGTCCTGGACCTCGACGGCACGGATCGCGGCGGCGCCGATGTCGACGCCCACGATGCTCTTCGACATGGGTGGTCCTTCCGTGACCGTCTTCGGGTCGGTCTGGTGGGTCAGCGCGTGACGACGCGTCAGGCGAGTCCGAGGAGGCGCAGGTAGCCGTCCCATGCGGGGGCACCGACGGCGATGCCGAGCCACGCACCCGCGAGCATCCAGGGGCCGAACGGGATCCCGCTGCCACGGCCCGCCCGGCGCACGACCAGGAGGACGACTGCGAAGGTACCTCCGAGCAGGAACGCCGCGAAAGAACCCACTGCGAGGGGTCCCCATCCGAGGTACGCCAGCACGAGACCGAGCACGCCGGCGAGCTTGACGTCCCCGAGCCCCATCCCGCCGGGGACCGCCAGCGCGAGCACGAGGTAGACGCCGCCGAGGACGACCAGACCGATGAGCCCCCGGAGCGCGGCACCCCAGTCGCCGGACACCGCCGACGCAGCCAGCAGGAGCACGGGCAGCACGACGTAGGCCGGCAGCACGATCCGGTTCGGCAACGTGTGGGTGTCGAGGTCGATGAGCGCCAACGAGATGCTGATCGCCATCAGGTACAGGAGGGCGACGAGCAGGAGCGCGGCGTGGATCGCTCCGGAGACGCCGTCGGGTGCCGCCAACGGCGACCACGGTGCGAGAACCGAGAGCAACGTCACCGCGACGAACAGGAGGCCCGTGGCGGCTTCGACGAGCGGGTACCGGGCCGAGATGGGCGCGCCACAGTCACGGCACCGGGCGCGCAGGACGAGCCAGGAGACCACGGGCACGTTGTCGCGACGACGGATCTCGTGGCCGCACCCGGGGCAGGAGCTGGCCGGCACGGCGACGGACATGCCCGCGGGCACCCGGTGGACGACGACGTTCAGGAACGACCCGATCGCGAGACCGAGCACACCGACCAGCGCGGCGACGAGGGGCGCCACAGCGGCGAAGGAAGGCACGGTCACTTCCCCGTCGGGGTGCCGTCGGGGCGGAACGCCGTGGCCGACTCGGTCTCGGTCGTCACGCCGTACGTCGTCGACACGGGCTGCAGGAACTTCGGCGGGGCCGAGGTCTTCAGCCTGGTGTCGTACGCGTACGCCTTCGCGTAGCCGGTGAGGTACGAACCGTACGAGGTCCGCACCGAGCCGCGGAACTGCTGCGCGATCGAACCGTAGATCGTCAGGATCCCCAGGTTCGACCCGAATGCGCTGTTCTGCACGTTGAAGGTGCCGAGGTTGCTCGCGATGGCGGCATCGATCTCGATGTTCCGGGTCGGGGCGAGGTTGGTGGACGAACCCGACGAAGTGGAGCACGTGCTGCTCGTCCCGGAGGAGCACGAGATGGGGTTGTAGACGGACACTGCTCGCTGCCCCACGAGGCCGAGCATGTCGTCCGAGCCACGCCCGTTCTGGTAGACGATGCTCCCGGTCACGTAGACGAAGTTCTCGGCGGCCAGGGTCATCTGCCCTCCGAACGAACCCGACACGAAGACGTCGCCGTTCCGGCATCCGTAGTACCCGGAGTCACCGAGGCTGCCGGTGAACTCGTTGCTCTTCGGGTAGCCGAGTCCGTTCCCGTAGTCAGAGGTGGTCCTGCCGCTGGCGTCCTTCACGTTCTGCTGGCAGTAGACCGGCGAACCGGCGTTCACCGTCCCGTTCACGGTTCCGCCCGGGGGCGGTGTCGTGTTGGGCGCCCAGTAGTTGGGGTCTCCGCTTGCGCTCGGGACCGTCTGCACGAAGACCAGGTTCGACGGCAGGGTCGGGATGACCGCTCCCGCACCGCTCAGCGCCGAGACCGATCCACAGAGTGCGTCGTTCGTGCTGCCGCTGGTGATCGTGCCGTTCGCGGCGCCGGAGACCTGCGTCTTCTTCGTCCACGGTGAGACGACGCGCATCTTGCCGCCGGACAGGAAGGTGATCGACGTCGGCCCGGTGTAGATGCAGCCGGGCTTCGCGACCTTGTCGGGGATGTCCGTCCGTGCCTCCTGCTTCATGTTCGCGTTCGTGCTCGGCATCGGGAGGGTGCCCCTGTTCTGGATCCGACCGCCGTTGAACTTCGTCGAGGTCCGGCACGACGAGTCGACCTTCGTCTCCTTGCTCGTGTAGAAGAAGTCGGCTGCTCCGGTGTCGTACACGGCCTGGTTGAACGTCGCACCGCAGGCGGTGATGACGTCGTTCGTCCGGACGGGGCCGTCGAGCGTGTCACCCGCTCCGAACTGCACCGCGTCGCAGCTGGTGTAGTAGTTCCAGTTGCTGTCGTTGCGGTGCGCCGAGGTGCACCGCGTCGTCGTCGCAGCGCCCGTCGACGTCGTCGCGGTCTCCCCGGTGAGGTTGGGGTCCTGTGACTCGTAGTTCGTGAACCACAGGTAGTTCACGAAGCCGTCACCGCGCAGGTCGACGACGAGCGTCCGGGTCGCGTCGCCCGCCTTGCCGGTGACACGGAGACGGACCTTGCCGGTGTTCGCGTAGGCGGAGTTGTCGACCTCGTACCGGTAGAACTGGTCGGTGCTCCCCACGACCGGCGCCCAGGTCCCGCCCACGGTCGTACCGAAGGCCTTGTTCACGGTGTCCGGGGAGTACGTGCTCTCACCCGAGAACGGGGTCCGCACCCCGTACCTCACGTACGCGTTGTCCGCCGCGAGACGTCCCTGGTAGTCCGACAGGCCGGCGTACGCCGCAGCCATCGCCTTGTTGTAGTCGTCGTCGTTCGACGCCTTCGTCGCGCCGCTCGTCGCGGTCGCGACCACCAGCGAGAGCACGATCATGAGCACCGCGCCGAGGCCGATGACCGCGGCGAGCGCCACGCCACGTTCGTCGTCACGGCTGCGGAGGGCACGGACAAGTCGGATGAGCATCATGACTCCGTCGCTGCGCCGTAGTCGAGGTTGCGCAGGTTGATGTTCGCTTGGAAGGTGGTGTCGTTCGCGGTCGTCCCCGTCGCGGATCCGACCGTGAGGGCCACGTCGACCGATCGGATCGAGTCGAGGGTTGCGGCTGTCGGGGTGACGACGCCACCGGCGGCGTTCCGGTAGCTGAACAGCGGGCTGGTGCCGGCGCTCGTCCGGATGACGTCGGCCAGCACGATGGTCTTCGTCGTGCCGGTGAACGTGCAGTACCCGTTCGCCGGGCAGTCGCCGCGCTGGAGCTGCATGCGGAGCTTCGTGCCCTGCGTGTCGATCGTGACCTTGGTGAGCCCGGCCCGGGACGTCGAGAGGTCGACGCCGGAGTAGAACCGCATGCTCGTCGCCGTCGCACTCTCGAACGCCGCCAGGTTCGTCGTCTTCGTCAGCTGCACGCGGGACGCTTCACGCAGGTACCGGCTCACCTGCGTCATGGAGGTCGTGCCCTGCCGCGTGCTGTCGTTGACCGACGAGACCGTCCGCTGGGCCTTGATCATCGAGACGAAGAAGCTCCCGACCAACGTGAGCAGCAGTGACGTGACGAGCATCGCCACGAGGAGCTCGACGAGCGTGATGCCTCGTTGCTCCGAGTGGAGACGACGGATGATCGCCCGCATCAGCTGGCCGGCCTGGGATCGACCATCACGGCACCACTCCGGACGGCGCCGTTCGTGACCATCGCGGCGTTCTCGTTCGTGAGGGCGAGGGCGTTCGTCGTGGATCCGGCCGTGTCCCCGGAGTAGATCTTCCAGGTCCCCCACGGCAACGCGATCGACGCAGTGCCCGCTGCGAGCTTCGGGAACTGCAGGGTCATCCCTGCGGCACAACCCGGGTCGCCGTTCACGGGCGTCGTCGTCTTCGCGGTCAGGAACTTGCCCGCCGTCAGACCTGAGAGCTTGACCGCCCCCATCTGCACGGTGATCGGCGCCTTGTTGTTCAAGGGCTCCGAGGGTGTCCCGACCTTCGACTTCGCATTCGGGGTCGTCCAGGACCCCGGCTCCGGGCTGAGACAGGTCGATGACGAGGTACCCGACGCGTCGACGACGTACGACCCGGCGACCACCCGGTAGCTCCCGTACGGGAACAGCGACGCCGACCCGGCGGTGTTCAGCAGTTGGGTGGTGCCGGAGGTCGGGTTGATGAGCGTCGTCGGCATGTTGGTCGGGAGCATCGCGCCCACGTCCGGGGTGGAGGCGTACGTGAACGTGTACTTCGCTGCCACGTCGAAGCTGAACGCTGCAGCCCCGGAGGCGCCCGCAGCGACGGTGATCGTCTGCGATGACGGGCTCACCTGCTGGTTCGAGTCGACGTAGCCGCTCCGAGCGATCTTCACCGAGTACGTGCCGGGATCGACTCCGGACACGTAGGTGCACCCCTCGTCATCGGTTGCGGGCATGGTGACCCCGTCGGGGCCGGTGACCGTCGGGATGATACCGGAGACCCCGACGCCGTTCGCGTTCGTGACCCCGATCAGGATCGAACCCGTGCTGTCCGAGTTGATGTTCGTCAGCGGAGCGATGGCGCTCGACATGGTGACTTGCTGCGAGCCGGACGACGATGCACTCGTCTTCCAGCTGACCGTGACGGTGACGGCTTTGTAGGACAGCACGCCTTCGCCGGTGCCGCAGGCCGTCGCGCTTCCCGAGGACCGGGTCCACGACACCTTGCGCGTGAGGGCGAACGTCTGGTTACCGACCTTCGGCGAATCGGTACCGCTCTTGATGTCGAAGATGCTCGGGAGGTCGCGGAGGCCGTCGATGTCCTCCATCGCGATCGTCGAGGCGACCTCTCGAGCACGGGTGTCCTTCGAGAGCACGAGAGAAGCGGTGATGCCGGCTGCGATGCCGGCAGCGATCAGGGCGAAGATCGTCATCGCGACCATCACCTCGATGATCGTGAAGCCGTCCTCGTTGTCCCGTGCGGAACGCAGTCGCTCGGCGATGCGCGAGATCATGTCGTCCCTTCTGGATGGAGTGGTCGTTCGGATGCTCGTGTGGGCGCCGGCCTCGACGAGGCGGCGCCCACACGGTCAACGGCGAGTGTCAGCAGCCCCCGGTCTTCACGCCGTCGGTCTCGTTGGCGGAGAAGATTTTGGTGGTCGAGCTCGTGCCCTGGACACAGAAGCCGGTTGCTGTCTTCTTGTAGGAGAGCGCGGTCGTGCTGGACCCCTTGGTGACACCGGCGCTCTTGTAGTCGCCCGCGATCAGGTCCGCGTCGGTGATGGTCGCGGGGAAGGCGCCGTCACCCTGCGAGGCGACGCTAACGATCGCAGTCTTTGCGTTTGCAACGTCGGACTTAACCGACGAGTCCTTCGCGTTGTTCTGCACACCGATGTAGACCGGGATGGCGATCGCGGCGAGGATGCCGATGATGATGACGACGACGAGCAGCTCGATGAGCGTGAAGCCCTTCTCGCCGTCCTTCAGGAGACCCTTGCGGCGAGCGTCGAGCTTGCCCATGAGAGCGAAGTACATGGTTTTTCCATTCTGCGGGGAATGTTTGGGAAATGGGTTCGGGGCTTGCTCGGCCGCCGCAGATCAGCGTATTCGGGGCACATCGAGCGGCCAATCCCGAGAACGGGGGCCATGTTGGGCGCAAAACACCCCCAGTGCGGGGGATGGCCGATATCGACAATGCCCCCGCATGGGGGTGGAATGACTAGGAAGCGTTCTGTACGACGTTGGTGATCTGGAAGATCGGCATGTACAGCGCGATGATCATCCCGCCCACCACCACCCCCAGGAACGCGATGAGCAGCGGCTCGATCAGCGAGGTCAGGGCGTCTGTGGTCGACTCGACCTCGGCGTCGTAGAACACCGCGATCTTCTCGAGCATGATCTCGAGGGAACCGGCGTCTTCGCCGACAGCGACCATCTGCGTCACCATTGCCGGGAAAACCGATTGCGCAGCGAGCGGCACCGCGATCGATTCGCCTTTCCGCACCGCCTCTGTGACATTGTCGAGCGCGCGCTTCACGACGAAGTTGTTCGACACTTCCCCGACGATCCGCAATGCCTGCAGAATGGGAACACCCGCGCCGATCATGTTCGAGAAATTACGGGCGAACCGAGCGATGACGATCTTCTTCTGCAAGGGGCCGAAGACGGGCAGCCGCAAGGTGATCGGATCGATGAACGCCCGGACGCGTTCGGTGTTCTTGTTCGCCCGCCACCAGAGCCACGCCAGCACGACGACGATCGCCAGCGGGATCGCGATGTACCGCATGGCGTGTGACAGCGTCACGAGGATCTGCGTCGGCAGCGGGAGCGTGCCGCCGAGTGACGAGAACATGTCCTGGAAGATCGGGACGATGAAGACGAGCATGATGGCGACCGCCACCAGGGACATCACGAGCACGACCACCGGGTAGGTCATCGCCGACTTGATCGTCGAGCGGAGCTTGTGCTCCTTCTCGAAGTTCGTCGCGATGGAGTCCATGGCCTGGTCGAGGAAGCCGCCGGTCTCCCCCGCACGGATCATGTTGATCATGATCGGTGGGAAGTCGACCGGGTACTTCGCGACGGCGTCGGAGAACGAGACGCCGCGCTCGACGTCGTCGCGCACCTTGCCGAGGATGTCCTTGAGCTTCTTGTTCTCGGTCTGGTCGGACAGGATCGTGAGGGTCCGCAGGAGCGAGAGCCCCGAGGTGAGCATCGTCGAGGCCTGCCGCGACATGATCGCGAGGTCCTTGAGCCCGACGCCCTTCTCGAACCCGGGGATCTTGATCTCGGTCTGCAGTCCGGTGCCGGCCTTGGCCTCGGTGATGGCGATCGGCGAGACGCCCATCCCCCGGAGACGCTGGACGACGGCCCCTTCGGACGCGGCGTCGAGGCGGCCCTTCACGAGCTTGCCGGCGCCGTCCCGCCCGCGGTAGTCGAACGCGAGTGACATCAGTAGCCTCCGGAGAACTTGTCGCCGAAGTCGATGCCGCTGGCGGCGATCGCGGCGGCCGAGGAGTCGGACGGGGACTCGACGCGCTGGACGAGCCGGTCGAAGCCCTCTTCGTCGTGCACCTTCTCCATCGCGGCCTTGCGCGAGATGGTGCCGACGTTGACCAGTTCGGCGAGGTCCTGGTCCATGGTGTGCATGCCGAGGTCACGGCCTGCCTGCATGGCGGAGGTGATCTGGTACGTCTTGCCCTCGCGGATGAGGTTGCCGATGGCCGGCGTGATCGTCATGATCTCGGTGGCGACGACCCGGCCGACGCCGTTGGCCTTCGGCACGAGGGTCTGGCAGACGACACCCTGCAGGGTGGCCGCGAGCTGGGTGCGGATCTGCCCCTGCTGGTGCGGCGGGAAGACGTCGATGACGCGGTCGATCGTGCCCGGTGCGCTCTGCGTGTGCAGGGTGGCGAACACCAGGTGGCCGGTCTCGGCAGCGGTGAGCGCGACGGAGATGGTCTCGAGGTCGCGGAGCTCACCGATCAGGATGACGTCGGGGTCCTGCCGCAGCACGTGCTTGAGCGCGGAGGCGAAGGAGTGGGTGTCGGCGCCGACCTCGCGCTGGTTGATGATCGACCGCTTGTGGTCGTGCATGAACTCGATCGGGTCTTCGACCGTGACGATGTGGTCGGCACGGCTCTCGTTGACCAGGTCGATGAGAGCGGCGAGAGTGGTCGACTTGCCCGAACCGGTCGGACCGGTGACGAGGACCAGGCCACGGGGCAGGCCTGCGAAGTCGCCGACGTGCGCGGGGATCCCGAGCTGCTTGAGCGTCTTGATCCTGGTGGGGATGATGCGGAACGCAGCTCCCCAGTTGCCGCGCTGCTGGTAGTAGTTCACGCGGAAGCGGTACTCCGGCGACAGCGAGTACGCGAAGTCGAGCTCCTGGTCGTGGTCGAACTGCCCGGCCTGTTCGACGGACAGCAGCGTCTTGAGTGCGGCGATGACCTTGCCGCGCGACCACGCGCCTCCGGGCACGGCCGGCCGGAGCGAGCCGTCCACGCGGACGGTGGGCGGGGCGTCGGCCGTGACGTGCAGGTCGGAGGCCCCCTGGTAGACGACCTGCGCCAGTGCGGTGATGAGGTCGGGGTCGGCGACCTCGCGGGCGTGCCGGGCGAAGTCGATGTCGCCGGCCGAGGCCGCGGCGGGGGCCGGAGCAGGTGTCGGCGGTATGGCGTGGTGGGCGCCGCTGTACGCGATGGCCGGCATCTGCTGGGTCGACGGCTCGGCGTACCCGTAGGTGGCGGTCGACGACGGTACCGCGGCGGGCGGCGTCGCCGGAGCGGTGGCGGACTGAGCCACGGGCGCAGCGACCGGACCACCCGCGGGCCCGGCGGCCGGGCTGACCACGGGCGTGCCGGCGGGCGCGGGCCACACCGCCGAGTCGTCCGTCAGGTCGTAGACCTGCTCCGGCGGGGCGGCGGCGGCCGCGGCCAGACGCGCGGCACGGCGGGAGCCGACCTCGGCGCCGGGGGTGCCGGGGTGCCACCCGGCGACGGGCTCGTCGCCGGGCATGGTGATGTCGTACACGGAGTCGGTCATCTGCTCGTCCTGTTCCCCGGTCACGCGACGACGCGCAGGATCTCGTCGACGCTCGTCATACCGAGCTTGACCTTCTCGAAGCCGTCCTGGCGGAGCGTGAGCATGCCCTGCTGCTGGGCGACGCGGCTGATCTCCGCGCTCGAGGCACGACCGACGGCGAGCCGCTCGATCTCCTCGGTCACGGTCATGACCTCGTGCAGGGCGATGCGGCCGCGGTACCCGGTGTTCGAGCACACCGCGCAGCCGACCGGGGCGAAGAACGCGGGCATCTCGTCGCCGGCGCGCAGGAACCCGAGCGCCTGGAGCTGCTCGATCTCGTACACGGCTGGCGCCTTGCACCGGTCGCACAGCCGGCGGGCGAGTCGCTGGGCGACGACGGAGTCGAGGGCGGACCCGACCAGGAACGGCTCGATGTCCATCTCGGTCAGGCGGGTCACGGCTGACGGAGCGTCGTTGGTGTGCAGGGTCGAGAGCACGAGGTGCCCGGTGAGCGAGGCCTCGATCGCGATCTGGGCGGTCTCGTGGTCGCGGATCTCACCGAGCAGCACGACGTCGGGGTCGGAGCGGAGGATCGAGCGGAGCGCGGACGCGAACGTCAGGCCGGCCTTCGGGTTGACCTGCACCTGGTTGATGCCGGCCATCCGGTACTCGACCGGGTCCTCCACCGTGATGACGTTGATCTCGGGCTTCGCGACGGCGTTGAGGGTCGTGTACAGCGTCGTCGACTTGCCCGAACCGGTCGGACCGGTGACCAGGATCATGCCGTACGGCTTCGAGTAGGACCGCTGGTACGCCTGGAAGTTCTGCTCGAGGAGGTTGAGGTCCTTGAGGGTCAGCGAGGTGTTCGTGTTGTCGAGGATCCGCATGACGACCTTCTCGCCCCACACGGTGGGCAGCGTCGCGACGCGGAGGTCGATCTGCCGGCCGCCGTGCCGGACGGACATGCGGCCGTCCTGCGGCTTGCGACGCTCGGCGATGTCGATGTCGCTCATGATCTTCAGGCGGCTGATCACGCCGTTCTGGATGTTCTTCGGCGCCGGCGCCATCTCGTGCAGCACACCGTCGATGCGGTACCGGATCCGGACCTCGTGCTCGCCGGGCTCGATGTGGATGTCGGACGCGTGGTCCTGGATGGCCTGCGACACGAGCAGGTTCACGAACCGGACGATCGGGACGTCGTCGAGGGCACCGTCGGCGATGTCGACCTGCGCACTCGAGGTCGTCGACGCTTCTTCTTCGAGCGACGACGTCAGGTCGTTGAGTTCGTCGTCGGCGCGCAGGTACCGGTCGAGGGCGGCGACGAGGTCGCGCTCCTCGACCTGCAGCGGCTTGATCGCTCGGCCGGACGCCGTCCGGGCGTCGTCGATCGCGAGCACGTTCGTGGGGTTCACCATCGCGAGGATGAGCAGGTCGCCCTCGAAGCCGACACCGAGCACGCCGTGACGCCGGCACAGCGGCGCCGGCAGGATCGACACCGCGGTGCCGTCGACGGGGTAGTCGCTCAACGGGACGGTGCGCGAGTTGTTCGACGCGGCCCGGGCGGTGATGAACTGGGCCTCGCTCACGACGCCCTGGTCGACCAGGCCGCGGATGGCGCGCTCGTCGAGGTCCTCGTCGCCCGTCATCGCATCGAGGTGCTCGATGGGCAGGGCGCCGTTCAGGATGAGGATCTCGGACAGGGTCGCCATGAGTCCCGTGCCTCCTTGGACTCGCGCACGGCGAGACGTCGTCGGGTGATGCGCCACCAGGGTTGTGGCGCCCGACCACGCTACTTCTGGGGCCCTGGCCGACCGCAGTCCCAGAAAGAGGGGGCGGAAGGGGTCCGGCTGCACCCAGAACTGGGGTCCACGACCGGTTCGGCCCCGGTCCGGGGGACGCCTCGGCCGGTTCGCGGTGGTCGTCGGAGGATGCATGTCCGCCAGCCTCCCGGACCCCCTACCGATTCCGGGACCCTGGCGAGCGGTCCGTGGAGAACGTCGGCGTGACAAGGGGTGTTGAGGAACGAGGCCGCCGTCCGACGCGGGCCGGACAGCGCGGCACCGCGGAATCCCTCTCGACGCGCGCCCCCACCCGGGCACATGATGAGACATGGACATCACGAGCGTGACCGTGGGGTTGCCCGTCAGCGACATCGAGGCGTCCTGCCTCTGGTACGGCGCGGTCTTCGAGCGCACCGAGCCGGACCTCGAGCCCGAGGACGGCGTCGCCGAGTACGAGGTCGGCGGCATCTGGATCCAGCTCTACGTCGACGAACAGGCCGAGGAGAACCCGGTCAGCGTCCGCTTCGGCGTCGACGACGTCGCCGCGCAGCACGCACGCATCGGCGCGCTCGGCATCGACATCGGCCCCGTCGAGTGCGTCGACGGTGCGGTCGACTGGTTCGACGTCCGCGACCCGGACGGCAACGTGCTGAGCCTGTTCTCGCTGGTCGACGAGACCGGTCGCGGTTCCGGCCGCGACAACGGCGCGGGCCGCGCGCTCTAGCCGCGAC
Source organism: Curtobacterium sp. BRB10 (assembly GCF_031844325.1). Classification (NCBI taxonomy): domain Bacteria; kingdom Bacillati; phylum Actinomycetota; class Actinomycetes; order Micrococcales; family Microbacteriaceae; genus Curtobacterium; species Curtobacterium sp. BRB10. Next base: position 304,996 of record NZ_JAUZVA010000002.1, on the reverse strand, counting down.
CCCACGGCGGACGGGAGGCCCGTGGCGGCCCCGCACCGCGCCTCCAGGCCGTCACGTGGTGACGACACGACGAAGGCCCCGTCTCCTTGCGGAGACGGGGCCTTCGTGGGATCACATCAGGCTCAGTTGTACGTGCCCGGCGTGAAGTCGTCCGACGAGAAGCTGTCGAAGTCGACGAAGCTCAGGTCGGCGTCCGAGAACGACGAGTCGTCAGCGAAGATGCGGTTGGGGTACCGCTCCGCCTTCGCCTCTTCGGTCGCGTTCACGTCCACGTCGCGGTACCGGCTGAGGCCCGTCCCGGCGGGGATGAGCTTACCGATGATGACGTTCTCCTTGAGGCCGACGAGGTGGTCCTGCTTGCCCTCCATGGCCGCCTGCGTGAGCACGCGGGTGGTCTCCTGGAAGGAAGCGGCGGACAGCCACGACTCGGTCGCGAGGGACGCCTTCGTGATGCCCATGACCTCCTGGCGAGCCGAGGCGGTCTTGCGACCCTCCTGCAGCGCCGCACGGTTCAGCGCGTTGTAGCGCGACCGGTCGACGAGCTCACCCGGCAGCAGGTCGGTGTCGCCGTGGTCGACGACGGTGACCTTGCGGAGCATCTGGCGGACGATGACCTCGATGTGCTTGTCGTGGATCGGCACACCCTGCGAGCCGTAGACGTCCTGCACACCGTTGACCAGGTGCTTCTGGACCTCTCGGACACCCTTGACCCGGAGGACTTCCTTCGGGTCGACGGTGCCGGCGATGAACTGCTCGCCGAGCTCGACGTGCTGGTTGTCCTCGATGAGGAGCGTCGCACGCTTGAGCACCGGGTAGATGAACGGCTCGTCGCCGTTGTCCGGCGTGAGGATGATCCGACGACCCTTGTCCGTGTCCTCGACCACGACGCGGCCGGGAGCCTCGGCGATCGGGGACGCGCCCTTGGGGGTACGCGCCTCGAAGAGCTCCGTGACACGCGGGAGACCCTGGGTGATGTCGTCGGCCGAGGCCGAACCACCCGTGTGGAAGGTACGCATCGTCAGCTGGGTACCGGGCTCACCGATGGACTGGGCGGCGATGATGCCGACCGCCTCGCCGATGTCGACGAGGTTGCCCGTGGCGAGCGAACGGCCGTAGCACTTCGCGCAGACACCGACGGCGGACTCGCAGGTCAGGACCGAGCGCACCTTGATGCTCTCGACGCCGGCCGCGAGCAGCTTGTCGATGAGCACGTCACCGACGTCCTCACCGGCCTCTGCCACGACCGTGCCCTGTGCGTCCACGGCCTCGGTGGCCAGGGTGCGGGAGTACACGGTGTTCTCGACGCGCGGGTCGCGGACGAGCTTGCCGTCGGCGTCCACGGTCGCGATCGGCAGCTCGAGGCCACGCGTCGTGCCGCAGTCGTCCTCGCGGATGATGACGTCCTGCGAGACGTCCACGAGACGACGGGTGAGGTACCCGGAGTCCGCGGTACGGAGCGCGGTGTCGGCAAGACCCTTACGAGCACCGTGGGTGGCGATGAAGTACTCCGCCACGGTCAGGCCCTCGCGGTACGAGTTGATGATCGGGCGGGCGATGATCTCGCCCTTCGGGTTGTTCACCAGACCACGCATACCGGCGATGTTGCGGACCTGGAGCCAGTTACCACGAGCACCCGACGACACCATGCGGTTGATGGTGTTGTCGACCGGGAAGTTGTCGCGCATCTCCTGCGCGATCTCGTTCGTGGCCTCGGTCCAGATCTTGATCAAGTCGGCGCGACGCTCGGAGTCGGTGATCAGACCCTTGTCGAACTCGCCCTGCACCTTGGCGGCCTGGACCTCGTAGCCCGCGATGATCTCCTTCTTGCGAGGAGGCGTCACGACGTCCGACAGGGCGACGGTCACACCGGAGCGGGTGCCCCAGTAGAAGCCGGCGTCCTTGATCCGGTCGAGCGCAGCGGCCGTCTCGGTCTTGGAGTAGCGCTCGGCGAGGTCGTTGACGATCGCGGAGAGCACGCCCTTGTCCGTGACCTTCTGGACGAACGGGTAGTTCGCCGGGAGGGTCTCGTTGAAGAGCGCACGGCCCAGGGTGGTCTCGAGCAGCACGGTGTCGCCCTGCTCGTAGCCCTCGGGTGCTTCACCCTCGGCGAAGTGGACACCCGTCATGCGGATCTTCACCATCGCGTTGAGGTGCAGCGTGTGCTGGTCGTTCGCCAGGATCGCCTCGGCCACCGACGAGAACGCACGGCCCTCGCCCACGGCGCCCTCGCGGACGGTCGTGAGGTGGTGCAGACCGATGATCATGTCCTGTGCGGGCAGGGTCACCGGGCGGCCGTCGGACGGCTTCAGGATGTTGTTCGAGGCGAGCATCAGGATGCGGGCCTCGGCCTGGGCCTCGACCGACAGCGGCAGGTGCACGGCCATCTGGTCACCGTCGAAGTCCGCGTTGAACGCAGCACACACGAGCGGGTGGAGCTGGATGGCCTTGCCCTCGACGAGCTGCGGCTCGAACGCCTGGATGCCCAGACGGTGCAGCGTCGGCGCACGGTTCAGCAGGACGGGGCGCTCGCGGATGATCTCCTCGAGCACGTCCCACACCTGCGGACGCGAACGCTCGACCATGCGCTTGGCCGACTTGATGTTCTGCGCGTGCGACAGGTCGATGAGGCGCTTGATCACGAACGGCTTGAAGAGCTCGAGCGCCATCTGCTTGGGCAGACCGCACTGGTGCAGCTTCAGCTGCGGGCCGACGATGATGACCGAACGGCCCGAGTAGTCGACGCGCTTGCCGAGCAGGTTCTGGCGGAAACGACCCTGCTTGCCCTTGAGCATGTCGCTCAGGGACTTCAGGGCGCGGTTGCCGGTACCCGTGACCGGACGACCACGACGACCGTTGTCGAACAGCGCGTCAACGGCTTCCTGCAGCATGCGCTTCTCGTTGTTCACGATGATCTCGGGGGCACCGAGGTCGAGCAGGCGGCGGAGACGGTTGTTGCGGTTGATCACACGACGGTAGAGGTCGTTGAGGTCCGACGTGGCGAAACGGCCACCGTCGAGCTGCACCATCGGGCGCAGCTCCGGCGGGATGACCGGCACGACGCCGAGCACCATCGCGGCCGGCGAGTTGCCGGTGGCGAGGAAGGAGCTGACGACGCGCAGACGCTTGATCGCGCGGATCTTCTTCTGGCCCTTGCCCTCGGCGATCTGCAGACGCAGTGCCTCGGCCTCGGCGGCCAGGTCGAACGCCTCGAGCCGGAGCTTGATCGCCTCGGCGCCCATGTAGGCGTCGAAGTAGATCCCGAACCGGTCCTGGAGCTCGTGGAAGACGGCGTCCTCGGGCTTGAGGTCGCCCACCTTGAGGTTGCGGAAGTCCTCCCACACACGCTCGAGACGGGTGATGTCCTCGTCGAACGACTTCCGGACCTGGGACATCTCCTTCTCGGCGGTGTCCTTGGTGCGGCGCTTGACGTCGGCCTTCGCACCCTCTTCCTCAAGGGCTGCGAGGTCGTCCTCGAGCTTCTTGAGGCGGTCGGCGATGATCGAGTCGCGCTGGCCCTCGAGGGTCTTGATCTCGAGACGCATCTCGTTCTCGAGTCCCGGCATGTCCGCGTGACGGCCCTCCTCATCGATGTCGATGATCATGTACGCCGCGAAGTAGATGACCTTCTCGAGGTCCTTCGGCGCCATGTCGAGGAGGTACCCGAGGCGCGACGGGACGCCCTTGAAGTACCAGATGTGCGTGACGGGGGCAGCGAGCTCGATGTGGCCCATGCGCTCACGACGGACCGAGGACTTGGTGACCTCGACGCCGCAGCGCTCGCAGACGATGCCCTTGAACCGGACACGCTTGTACTTGCCGCAGGCGCACTCCCAGTCGCGGGAAGGACCGAAGATCTGCTCGCCGAACAGACCGTCCTTCTCGGGCTTCAGGGTGCGGTAGTTGATGGTCTCCGGCTTCTTGACCTCGCCGTACGACCACTGACGGATGTCCTCGGCGGTCGCGAGGCCGATCCGAATGGCGTCAAAGGAAGTTGCTTCGAGCAATGTTCTTCTCTCTTGCTGATTCAGGCTTCGATGTACGGGCGGGATCAGATGTCGTCGACGGAGGACGACTCGAACCGCGAGGAGATGTTGATGCCCAGCTCCTCCGCAGCGCGGAAGACCTCGTCATCGTTGTCGCGCAGGCTGACCGCCTGGCCGTCGGCCGAGAGGACCTCGACGTTCAGGCAGAGCGACTGCATCTCCTTCATGAGGACCTTGAAGGACTCGGGGATGCCGGGTTCCTGGATGTTCTCGCCCTTGACGATCGCCTCGTAGACCTTCACGCGGCCGAGGATGTCGTCGGACTTGATCGTCAGGAGCTCCTGGAGGGCGTAGGCGGCGCCGTACGCTTCGAGCGCCCACACCTCCATCTCACCGAATCGCTGTCCACCGAACTGCGCCTTACCACCCAGCGGCTGCTGCGTGATCATCGAGTACGGACCGGTCGAACGCGCGTGGATCTTGTCGTCGACCAGGTGGTGCAGCTTGAGGATGTACATGTAGCCGACCGAGACGGGCTCCGGGAACGGCTCGCCGGAGCGGCCGTCGAAGAGCTGCGCCTTGCCGGACGAGCCGATCAGGCGCTCGCCGTCGCGGTTCGGGAGCGTCGAGTCGAGGAGGCCCTCGATCTCGCGCTCGTACGCACCGTCGAACACCGGGGTGGCGACCTTGGTGCCGGGCTCGGCGCTGCGGGCCGCCTCGGGGAGGGCGGAAGCCCACTCCTGGATGCCCTCGACGTTCCAGCCCTGCTTGGCGAGCCACCCGAGGTGGATCTCGAGCACCTGGCCGAAGTTCATGCGGCCGGGGACGCCGAGCGGGTTGAGGACGATGTCGACGGGGGTGCCGTCGGCGAGGAACGGCATGTCCTCGACCGGGAGGATGGTCGAGATGACGCCCTTGTTGCCGTGACGACCGGCGAGCTTGTCACCCGCGGTGATCTTGCGCTTCTGGGCGATGTAGACGACCACGCGCTGGTTGACACCAGAGCCGAGTTCGTCGTCACCGTCCTGCGAGTCGAACACCTTGACGCCGATGATCGTGCCCTCTTCACCGTGGGGCACCTTGAGCGAGGTGTCGCGGACTTCGCGCGACTTCTCGTTGAAGATGGCACGGAGCAGACGCTCCTCGGCGCTCAGCTCGGTCTCGCCCTTCGGCGTGACCTTGCCGACGAGGATGTCGCCGGGGCGGACCTCGGCACCGATGCGGATGATGCCGCGCTCGTCGAGGTCGGCCAGCAGGTCCGGGCTGACGTTGGGGAGGTCACGGGTGATCTCCTCCTTGCCGAGCTTCGTGTCGCGGGCGTCGACCTCGTACTCCTCGATGTGGATCGAGGAGAGCGTGTCGTCCTTGATGAGGTTCTGCGACAGGATCATCGCGTCCTCGTAGTTGTAGCCCTCCCACGGCATGAACGCGACGAGGAGGTTCTTGCCGAGCGCGAGCTCGCCGTTCTCCGTCGCGGGACCGTCGGCGATGACCTCGCCCTGCTCCACGCGCTCGCCTGCGGAGACGATGACGCGGTGGTTGTAGCTCGTGCCCTGGTTGGAGCGGTCGAACTTGCGCAGGTAGTAGGTCTGCGTGCCGCCCTCGTCGAGCTGCAGGGTGACGGCGTCGGCCGAGACCTCGGAGACGACACCGGCCTTGTCGGCGGTGACGACGTCGCCGGCGTCGATGGCCGTGTAGCCCTCCATGCCGGTGCCGACGAGCGGCGACTCGGAACGGAGCAGCGGGACGGCCTGACGCTGCATGTTCGCACCCATGAGGGCGCGGTTCGCGTCGTCGTGCTCGAGGAACGGGATGAGCGACGTCGCGACCGACACCATCTGGCGCGGGGAGACGTCCATGTAGTCGACCTCGTCCTTGGCGACGAGTTCGACCTCGCCACCCTTCTTGCGGACGAGCACCTTGTCGTCGGCGAAGTGGAAGTCGTTCGTCAGCGGGGCGTTGGCCTGCGCGACGACGAAGTCGTCCTCTTCCGAAGCGGTGAGGTAGTCGATGGTCTTCGTGACCTCGCCGTTGACGACGCGACGGTACGGGGTCTCGATGAAGCCGAAGGAGTTGATCCGACCGAACGACGCGAGCGAACCGATCAGGCCGATGTTCGGGCCTTCCGGGGTCTCGATCGGGCACATGCGGCCGTAGTGCGACGGGTGGACGTCACGGACCTCGACGCCGGCACGCTCACGGGACAGACCACCCGGGCCGAGGGCCGAGAGACGACGCTTGTGCGTCAGACCCGCGAGCGGGTTGTTCTGGTCCATGAACTGCGACAGCTGGGACGTTCCGAAGAACTCCTTGATCGCGGCGACGACCGGACGCACGTTGATGAGCGTCTGGGGCGTGATCGCCTCGATGTCCTGCGTGGTCATGCGCTCGCGGACGACGCGCTCCATGCGGGACAGACCCGTGCGGACCTGGTTCTGGATGAGCTCGCCGACGGCGCGGATGCGACGGTTGCCGAAGTGGTCGATGTCGTCCACGTCGAGGCGCAGCTGCACCGGCTCGCCGTCACGGACGCCGTCGATCGTGGTGCGCTCAGCGTGCAGCGACACCAGGTACTTGATCGTCGCGACGATGTCCTTGACGGTGAGCACCGAGTCGGACAGCGGGGCGTCCATGCCGAGCTTGCGGTTGACCTTGTAGCGGCCGACCTTCGCCAGGTCGTAGCGCTTCGGGTTGAAGTAGAAGTTGTCGAGGAGCGCACGCGCGGCCTCGGCAGCGACCTGCTCGCCCGGACGGAGCTTGCGGTAGATGTCCTTGAGCGCCTCTTCCTTCGTGAGGACGGCGTCCTTCTCGAGGGTCGACTCGATCGACGCGAAGCCCTGGAACTCGTCCATGATCTCTTCGCTCGTCAGGCCGAGGGCCTTGAGGAAGACGGTCACGGACTGCTTGCGCTTGCGGTCGATGCGCACGCCCACCTGGTCGCGCTTGTCGATCTCGAACTCGAGCCAGGCACCACGCGACGGGATGATCCGCGCCGAGTAGATGTCCTTGTCGGAGGTCTTCTCCTGCTGGCGCTCGAAGTACACGCCGGGCGAACGGACGAGCTGCGACACGACGACGCGCTCGGTGCCGTTGATGATGAACGTGCCGCGTTCGGTCATGAGCGGGAAGTCGCCCATGAAGACCGTCTGCGTCTTGATCTCACCCGTCATGTGGTTCATGAACTCGGCGTTGACGTACAGCGGAGCGGCGTAGGTCTTGCCGCGCTCCTTGCAGTCGTCGATCGAGTACTTCGGGTCTTCGAGCTCCGGCGCGGTGAACGAGAGCTGCATGGTCTCGCCGAGGTCCTCGATCGGGGAGATCTCCTCGAAGATCTCCTCGAGCCCCGAGTGCAGCGCGAGGTCGGTACGACCCTGCTCCTGCCCTTCGGCGAGGCGGGCCTTCCAGACGTCGTTGCCGACGAGCCAGTCGAAGCTCTCCGTCTGGAGTGCGAGCAGATCAGGAACCGTGAGGGTGTCCGTGATCTTGGCGAACGAGAGTCGCGAGTGGTTGCGACCGTTCTTGGGGTTGGTGGATGCGTTGGGCGCAGCAGCCAAGGGTGTGACCTCCGGTAGGCCCCGTCGGGCCGACACTGACGAGCAGTGTGTAGGTGAGTGGATTGATCGCTCGGCGAACCCTGAGATGCAAGCCCTGCGACCACGCCGACGCGTGCCTGACGCAGAACGTCGGTGCACGTGTGGGATGATCTCCGTGAGCGGTACCCGCCGCCATATACGGGTCCGGCTGCACCAGGGCGAGATGAGTTTCTGTCTCAGAACTCTGCGTCGACCGCAATATGACGACACGGATGCCAGGGAGCGCGAACTGTCATCATAGTTCGCTCCGTGGCGCGCTGTCCAGTCCCGGCTTGACCGGATTCGGCAGTGGCGTGTATAAGCCGCCACACGCCGCTTCCATTCCCGCGGTCAGCAGGGTTCCGGATCAGCGGAGCCCCCGATCAGCCGAGGCGCTCGCGCTCGCCGTGATCCGCGCCTCCCGGCCCGCCCGGCAGTCCCGCCAGCGCACGGAACGCGTCCTCCGGGCGACGTGTGCGGACGAACGTGACCCGGCCCCGGTCGTCGGTGAGCTCGATCCCGAGCCCGGGCGTGAGGATGAGCGCACGCTCGCCGCGACGGATCCGCAGGCCGACGCCACCGTAGGTGGCCGCGTCCGCCTCGACCAGACGGACGTCGGTGATCCGCCGGCGCGGGATGCGCCGCGGCGGGAGCGGACGGAAGTGCAGGGTCACGTGCCGCTCGGTGACGGTGAACCCGGCACGGGCGAGCAGGAGCAGCGACCCGAGGGCGACGGCGAGCAGGGCCGGCACCAGCAGGGCGACCTCCGGCGCGTCCCCGGGCCAGCCGAGCACGGCGGCGGACAGGCCGGCGCCACCGAGGAGCAGCGTCGTGCCGACGACCCGCATCCAGGTGGGCGCCGTCTCGCGGTCGGCGTGGAACGGCAGGGCGGCGCGGGACGGATGGGCGGCGCGGGACGGCCGGGAGGCCCGGGCCGACCGGGTAGGTCGGGTTCCGGACCGGCGGGTGTCCGGGTCGGCGAGGCGTGCGGTGGGCACGCTCATGGTGTCGGCGGTCATGACGGAGGTCTCCTGCGGCGGATCAGCAGTGGTGCACTCGTCATCGGGTGCGGTGCGTTCGACGGCCAGCGCGCGCGGGTGGCCGGAGGGGTGGCGCGCAGCAGCACGCCGACGACGCGCACGCTCGAGCGGTGGGGACGCTCACGGGCACGTCGTGGTCACGGTGTCCGGGCGGACGCGTGGTGTGTGGGGCACACACGCATCGACGCTCTGGCGCCGTGACGACAGGCGTCAACGGTACGCAACGAGTCTTGGCGTCCGCTGGTCGTCCATGTGTACGCATTCACGTGTCCGCAGTGCGTCGCCTGGGGGCGACGGGTGCTGCCGACGGTCAGCGCAGGACGCGGGCGACGGCCTCCGCGCGGGTCCGGACCCCGAGCTTCGCGAACACCTGGTTCACGTACGACTTCACGGTGGGCACCGTCAGGAACAGCTCGGCGGCGATCTGCGCGTTCGTCCGGCCGTCCGCGATCCGCTCGAGGACGTCCACCTCGCGCGGGGTGAGGTCCGGGAACCGCGCACCGAGCGGCGGAACGGGACCAGGTGACGCAGGCGGAGCGGAACCGGCAGCGGCAGCGGCACCACCGGCGAGGCGCGCCACCAGCCGCGCCCCCACGGTCGCGTCGAAGGTCGACTGCCCGGCGGCCACCGCACGCACCGCGGTCGCGATCTCCGCCCGCCCGGCGTCCTTCGTCAGGTAGCCGCGGGCACCCGCCCGCAGCGCGGTGACGACGGAGTCGTCGTCGGCGTAGGTCGTCAGCACCAGGACCGCCACCCCGGGGTGCTCGGCGACGATCCGCGCGGTGGCGGTCGGTCCGTCGACACCCGGCATCCGCAGGTCCATCAGGACGACGTCGGGCGAGTGCAGGTCGACGGCGGCGATCGCCTCGGCACCGTCCGCCGCCTGCCCGACGACCCGCAGGTCGGGCACGAGCGACAGCACCGTCACCAGGCCGTCGCGGACGATGGCCTGGTCGTCGACCACGAGCACCCGGATGGTCACGAGCGGTCGTCCTCGACGGCGACCGCAGCGTCCGCGGTCCCCGGATCGACCGGGTCGTCGACGGGCAGGTGCATGGCGACGACGAACTCGTCGTCGGAACGCTCGGCCTCCACCGTGGCCTCGCTGCCGAGTTCCGCGAACCGCTCGCGCATCCCGAGCACCCCCTGTCCACCGCTCGGCAGCGGGTTGGCCACGACGACGTCCACGGCGTCGCCGTCCCGGATCACGGACAGGGACACGGGGTGGCCGGGAGCGTGCCTGCGGGCGTTGCTGAGGGCCTCCCGGACGACCTGGACCACGGCGGCCCGGTGGGCCTCGTCGAGGACCGCGAGGGTCACGTCGCCCTGCACGACGACCTCGCCGCCGAACGAGCGGTGCGCGTCGAGCAGGGCCGTCAGGGCCGACGCGTGGTCGGCGGACGGACTGGAGGCACGGGTCGGCTCCGGCTGGCCGGGCTGCGGCTCGTCGCGGAGCGCGTGCACCGCACGCCGCGCCTCGGCCAGACCGTCCGCGGCCAGCGCGCGCGCTTCGCCGGCCCGGCGGGTGGCCTCGTCGACGCGGCCGGCCTCGAGCAGGGCCTCGACCGCGTCGAGCTGCAGGACCAGGCCGCCGAGCGAGTGGGCGAGGACGTCGTGGATGTCCCGGGACGCCCGCGACCGGTCGGCGAGGAGCCGTGCGCGCTGCTGCTGCCGCTCGGTCTCGCGGGCCTGCGCCGTCGTGATCCGGACCTGCCGACGGCTGAAGCCGGCGAGGACGCCGAGCAGGAGCCCGCCGCTCACGCCGAGGACGAACTGCACCGACGTCTGCTCGAGCGTCGCGGTGCCGGCCACCACCACGACGGCGGCGAGCGCGGCGACCGCCGCCGTCCACACCGGCAGGCGGAGGTCGGCGCCGAGGACGACGAGTCCGACGATCACCGGGACGACCAGGAGCGAGTCGGTCGGCACCACGGTGAGCGATCCGGCGGCGACCATCACACCGGCGGCGACGACCAGCACACGGGGTGTGCGTGCCCCTTCGCGGGCGGCCCAGGCGCCGAGCGCCACGGCCCCGACGACCCAGACCCACGCCGGGTGGTGGAGCAGGAGGCCGTTCCGGACGAACCAGGAGGCGACCACGGCGATCCCGACGGCGTTGAGCCCCCAGGAGAGCACCGAGCGGGACCGGACCCCGGCTGGGTCGGTCCGGTCCGGGTCGGTCGGCAGGCTCACCGCACCATCATGCCGCGGTGAGTGGCTTCCGACCGGTCGCCGCCGCGGGGGATGCGCTGGTCGACGACCAGGGCACGGGCGGCACGGTTCAGGGCGAGCACGAGCAGGATCGTGCCGGTCGAGGTGAGCAGGTGTGCGCCGAGGTGGTCGCCGAGGACGTCGAGCCCGACGCGGGCGGCGATCAGGACGATCCAGAGCGCGGCGCCGAGCCAGCCCGTGCGGGACTGCAGGGTGCGGCCCCTGTCGTCCGGGGTCGTGACGGTGCGGAACCGGGTCATCGCCCCCATCGCGATGCCGACGGCGACGGTGAGCAGGGCCTCGAGGCCGAGGAACACGACGTCGGTGGTGGTGACGGTCGTCGTGGTCTGTGCGAGGACGACCACGCCGACGATCGCCATGACGAGCGGTCCCCGCCAGATGCGCGCCGGGTCGAGGGACCGCCAGGTCGCCTGCCGGTACGCCAGGAAGCCGACGAGGGCGAGGCCGATGAGCACGTTCGCGAGGAGCGGGACCGACATGGTGTGCCTTTCGAGGTGGTCCGGCGGGCTGTCCCGACCGGTGCGACCAGCCTCGTTCCGGGCGTCCCGCGGGCACACCAACCAGGGGTGGGGACGCGGGTGGTGATCGCGGTGGTGTTCCATTGACCGCATGGGTGATGCGTTCGACGGGTTCCGGATCGGTGCGGGGTACTCGGTGGTGGAGCCCGACCGGCACCGACCGGGGTCCTTCACCCTGGTGGTGGACGGGACCCCGCAGTCGCACGTGGACCTCGAGGACCCGACCCACCTGGCGTTCGAGTACATCCGGCGGATCGGGCACGCGATCGACCTGCTGCCGGACGGCCCGATCACGGCGCTGCACCTGGGCGCCGGCGCCCTCACCCTGCCCCGCTACGTCGCGGTGACCCGCCCGGGCTCGCGGCAGCAGGTGATCGAGCTCGAGCGCGACCTGGTCGAGCACGTGCGGGAGGCCCTGCCGTTCCCCCGCGGCGCGTCGATCCGGGTGCGGTACGGCGACGCCCGGGAGGTTCTCGGCAAGCTGCCCGCCGGGCTCCGCGGCACCGTGGACCTGGCGGTGGTGGACGTCTTCGGCGGTTCGCAGATCCCCGCCCACGTGACGAGCGTCGAGTTCTACCGCGAGGTCGCCGCGTTCCTGTCGCCGACCGGCATCGTCGCGGTGAACGTGGCCGACGGCGCCGGCTTGGCGTTCGCCCGGGGGCAGGCCTCGACGCTGCAGTCGGTGCTGCCGTCGGTCGCCGCGGTCGCGGACACCGGCATGCTCAAGGGCCGCCGGTTCGGGAACATCGTGCTGCTCGGGTCGCCGACCGACCTGCCGGTGGCGGACATGCCCAGGCGGTACTCGTCCGACCCGATGCCGGCGAAGGTCGTGCACGGTGCGGAGCTCAGGGCGTTCATCGCCGGGGCGCCGATCGTCACCGACCAGACGGCGGTCGCGTCGCCCGAGCCGAACCGGAGCGTGTTCGGGGGCTGACGCCCGCCCGGGGCGTCACCGGGGACGGACTTCGGGCGCTCGGCGGGTCCGGCTGTCAGGATGGTCTGAACGACCGCGCAGCTGCGCGACCGAGCGATGGGAACCCTGATGACGAACGACGACCGGAACGACCAGGACCGGACGGGCGACGGCCAGGCGCCGCGCTGGGGCGACGCCCCGCAGCAGCAGCCCGACGCCGATGCCCCGCGGTACGGCGAGCGGGTGGACCCGGCGCCGACCGCGACCCCGCAGTACGGCGAGCAGTACGGGCAGGGCCAGCAGCAGTACGGGCAGCAGTCCGGGCAGGGCCAGCAGCAGTACGGCCAGCCGAACGGCGAGCAGCAGTACGGCCAGCCGTCGAGCACGCCGAGCTGGAACGACCAGCAGCGCCACGACCAGCACCACGACCAGCAGCCGTACGCCGCTGCGCCCGCTCACTCCGGCGCCCCGGCCTGGCAGAGCCACGACGAGCCGAAGCCCAAGAAGAAGAAGACCGTCGGCATCATCGCCTTCGTGCTCGGCCTGCTCGCGCTCGTGCTCGGCGTCATCGGTGGCTACATCATGGGTTCGGCCATCAGCAACAGCGGTGTGCTCGACCAGATCACGCAGAACGGTTCGACGAACCTCACGCCAGAGCAGATGCAGAGCGAGGTCATGAGCGACCCGGACGTCCGCTCGCAGCTCGTGGGCGGAGTCGCCGTGATCGGCATCGCCGCGTTCCTCGGACTCTGGGCACTCGTGCAGGGCATCATCGCGGCCGTCGCCAAGCGCGGTCGTGTCTGGGGCATCCTGGCGATCGTCCTGGCGGTCGTCGCGACCATCGCCACGTTCGTCACCTACGCCGGCGTGGCCGCTGCCGCCGCCGTGGGCGCCAACTCCTGATCGACCACTCCGAACGGCCCGTCGTGCTCCGGCACGGCGGGCCGTTCGTCGTCCCGGAGGGCACGCGCGGACCGCCGCAGGCGTGCAACCTGAGCGCGTCGCACCGACCGCTCCCGGGAGACCGCGGCTACCCTCGAACCGATGTCCCTCCCGCCCGACGACCGCCAGCAGCCCGACCTGTCCGACCGTTCCCGTGAACCGCGCCACGCGGCTCCCGTGACGGCCGGGGTCAGCCCGGGCAGCACCTTCGCGCCCATCAGCCTGCGACCCGCGGTCGACGTCGACGCCGTGCACCAGCGGCTCCGTGACCTCGGCCAGAGCCGCAGCACCGACGCCCTCGCCGAACGGGCCGAGCTCCTCCGCCTGCTCGGTCGTCTGGACGAGTCGCTCGTCATCGCGGAGGAGGTGTTCCGCCTCGCGATGTTCACCGGAGAGCGCCAGGACAAGGTCGCCGCGCGGATCCGTCGTGCGCACGTCCTGCACGACCTCGGGCGCCACGACCGCGCCGCCAGCGAGGCCGCCATGGCCCGCGACACCGCCGCCACCGAGGAGTGGCCCGAACTCGAGGGCGCAGCAGCCGAGATCGAGGGCTGGTCGCTGTTCGAGAACGACCGCTTCGACGAGGCTCGCGCCGCACTGTCGCGGGCGTACCAGGCCTTCCGGCAGGCGGGGGCGCCGTCCGAGCGCACCGACGCGCTGCGCGCCGCGGTCGAGGCCGCGATGCGGGCCTCGATCACGAACCCGGCGGAACCGTCGGACAAGCCACGGACCGCCCGCGAGGTCGCCGCTCGCCGTGCCGAGGACGACGAACCGACCACGCGCGTCGCCGAGCCGGTGAAGCAGGTCCCACCGATCCGCCGCCGCGTGCTCGGCGCACCCGACGCCGCACGGACCGAGGCCGACGACATCTGGGGCCGGATCGCGGCCCGGGCAGCGAAGAAGGGCCAGGCCGACCCGCGCGCCGAGCAGTGACCGCACTCGAGACCGTCCGGCTCCGCGCCGAAGCGCTCATCGCCGAACACCTCGGCGCCGGGACGTGGGCGTTCGGGTTCGACCACGCCAAGACCCGCGCAGGGCAGTGCGACTTCGCGCGGAAGCGGATCACGGTGAGCCGGCACCTGGCCACCCGGTTCTCCGACGACGACGTCGAACAGGTCCTGCTGCACGAGGTCGCGCACGCCCTCGCCGGCGCCCGGGCAGCACACGGACCCAAGTGGAAGCGCACGGCCGCGGCGATCGGGTACACCGGCTCCCGGCTGCACGACGGGCCGATCGCCAGCGAGCTCGCCCCGTGGATCGGCACCTGCCCCGCGGGACACGAGCACTTCCGGTACCGCACGCCCACCCGTCCCCTGGCCTGCGCCCGCTGTTCCCGGCGGTTCGACGCCCGGAACGTCATCACGTGGCGGCGCCGGACCGCGGACGACGACGTGGCCACGATGGCGTCGACTACCGCATGAGGGTCCCGACGCACGGAGGCGCGCCGGTAACCCGTTAGCCTGGGCGGATGCACACGGGGCAGCACATCCGCACGGACGCCGGTTCCTCCTGGTTCTTCGACGCCGGACGGATCGCGCTCGACTTCGCGCACACGGGTGGCTTCGCCGACGACACCGCCGGACGCCGACCGCGGTCGCAGCTCGGGGAGCTGCTCGCGAGCCCGGCCGACCTGGACGAGTGGCTCAGCGAGCACACCGAGCCGATCGACGTCGGTGCCAGCGCCCGCGAGCTGCAGGACGCCCGCGCCCTGCGTGCCGCGATCGCGCGGCTCGCCGTGGCCGCCGCCCCCGCGCCGGCGAGCACCGCCGCGGAACGCACCGCCGTGGCGGCGGGCCTGCGTGCCGGGGCCGGCCGCACGCGCCCCGCGCCCGACGACATCGACACCGTCAACCTGTTCGCCGCCCTGCCGGACGTGCCCCCGAGCCTCCCGGGTGGCCGACGCCGCGCCGGGGCCAACCGGGTCCGCCTGGCGCAGGCCCTGTCGAGCGTGGCGCGCGATGCCGTCGCGCTCTTCACCGAGGTCGGCTTCGACGACGTCGAGGCCGACGGCCGGCCGACGCGGCTGAGCCGCTGCTCGGCCGAGGACTGCGGCCTCGTGTTCTACGACTCGTCGCGCGGCGGGACCCGGCGCTGGTGCTCGATGCAGCGGTGCGGCAACCGTGCGAAGGTCCGGGCGCACCGCGCCCGCCGCGCCACGGAGTGACCAGGAGCTGACACCTTCCCCTCGTCGTCCGGGAGGGGCGAGTCGCGACACCCCGCGCACCTCCGCCGAGCGGTCACCGACCGTCGCCCGACGGCGTCGCAACCGTCAGGTTGCGACCACCCGACGCGGAGCAATCGACGAGTCGCGACCAGCCCCGGCCGGGAGGCGCGTGGCTGCGCC
Organism: Curtobacterium sp. BRB10; assembly: GCF_031844325.1. Lineage (NCBI taxonomy): Bacteria > Bacillati > Actinomycetota > Actinomycetes > Micrococcales > Microbacteriaceae > Curtobacterium > Curtobacterium sp. BRB10. The sequence goes on along the minus strand of NZ_JAUZVA010000002.1, from coordinate 289,452 downwards.
GCCACGGGCCTCCTGTCCGCCTTCCGCGAGCGGTCAGGACACCCCGCGCACCTCCGCCAAGCGGTCACCGACCGTCTGCTGGCGGCGTCCAAGCCGACGGGTCGTGACCACGCGACACACACACGCGCGAGCGGCGACCGGCGAGCACCACGCAACGTCGAAGAAAAAGATTCGGCATGCCGAATTCTCTGACAGGATCGGTGCATGACCGACACTGCCAACCCCCGGCTCGACGAGCACCCATCCGGTGCCCCGCGTCGTCGTGCAGCCGGGCTCACCCTGCTCGGACCGGCCTTCGTGGCGGCCATCGCGTACGTCGACCCCGGCAACGTCGCCGCCAACCTGACCGCCGGGGCCGAGTACGGGTACCTGCTGCTCTGGGTGCTCGTGGCCGCGAACGCCAGTGCCGTGGTGGTGCAGTACCTGTCCGCCAAGCTCGGGGTGGTGACGGGGAAGTCGCTGCCCGAGCACCTGGGCCTGCGGATGCGGCGCACCCCACGGCTGCTGTTCTGGGGCCAGGCCGAGATCGTCGCCGCCGCGACCGACATCGCCGAGGTCATCGGCGGCGCGCTGGCGCTCTACCTGCTCTTCGACCTGCCGCTCGTGGTCGGTGGGATCATCACCGGGCTCGTCTCGATGCTCCTGCTGACCCTGCACAGCCGCCGGGGCACGCGGCTGTTCGAGACCGTGGTGACGGCGATGCTCGCGATCCTGACGGTGGGCTTCTGCGCCGGGCTGCTGTTCGCCCGGGTGTCTCCGGCCGATCTCGTCGCCGGGCTCGTGCCGCGGTTCGAGGGTGCCGGCTCGGTGCTGCTCGCGGCCTCGATGCTCGGCGCGACCGTGATGCCGCACGCGGTGTACCTGCACTCGGCGCTCGCCCGGGACCGCCACGGGGACGTCCCCGCCGGGCCGGAGCGTCGCCGGGTGCTCGTCGCGACCCGGTGGGACGTCGGGCTCGCGCTGATCGTCGCGGGTGGGGTGAACATCGCGATGCTCGTCCTCGCCGCGGCCACCCTGCCGGGCGTCGAGGGCACCGACTCCATCCCCGGCGCGCAGCGCGCCATCGCCGAGAACGTCGGCCCGGTCGTCGGGGTGCTCTTCGCCGTGGGCCTGCTCGCGTCCGGCCTGGCCTCGACCTCGGTGGGCTGCATGGCCGGCGCGGAGATCATGAAGGGCCTGCTGCACGTGCGGATCCCACTCGTGGCCCGGCGCGCGATCACCCTGGTGCCGGCGATCGTGCTGCTCGCGCTGAACGCCGACGCGACGATGCTGCTCGTCGTCAGCCAGGTGGTGCTGAGCTTCGGGATCGCCTTCGCGATCGTGCCCCTGGTGATCTACACGTCGCGACGGAACGTGATGGGGACCGACGTGAACGCCGCGACCACCCGCGTGGTGGCGTGGGTGATCGCGACGGTCATCGTGGCGCTCAACGTCGCACTGGTCGTGCTCACCCTGACCGGCTGAGGCACGACCGGTCAGGGTGACGGGCGGTCGTCACTCGACGACCTGGACGTCCTTCCAGAACGCGACGTAGCCCGAGTAGTCCTTGCCGACGCGGTCGAACGACGACGGGATCGGCGTCGGGTACGACCACGCGCGGTCCTGCAGCGCCTGTCCGTCGACGTTGACCGTGAAGTACTGGGTGTCGCCCTTCCACGGGCAGTGGTACTGGGTGGGGCTCTCGGTGAAGAGCTCGGTCTTCACGCTCGACGGCGGGAAGTACCAGTTGCCCTCGATCTTGATGAGGTCCTCTTCGGGGGCCTCCGCGATCACCGTGTCGCCGACGACTGCCTTCATGGCGTTGCTCCTTCGCTCGCTGGTTCCGTGACGGGGCGAACGCTACGCGCGCTCCCCCGATTCCCGCAGGACGGGCAGGTCGGGGCCCGCGGCGAGCGCCGCGTGCACGTCGTCACGGCTCAGGACGGCGGCGCCCTCGGACGCGCTGACCAGGTGCCGCACGGCACGGCGCAGCCCCGTGTACGCCGCGCAGGCCGCAGCGGCCTCGGGTGAGGTGTGGTCGATGCCGACATCGGTGAGCGCGTCGACGACGGCTCCGGCTGCGAGCAGGTCCTCGACCGCGAAGTCGGGTGCGTCGGCGACGTCGACGGACTCCCCCGCCGCCTCGGCCGCGTCGTCGAGGGCTGCGGTGTGGTGCAGCCCGGCGGCCACGATCGCGACGACGCACCGGTCACCACGTGCGGCCTGGAGGCCCGTCACCCGTTCCGCGACCGCCGCCGCGTTGCCGAGGTGGCCGAGCACGACCTCCGGACCCTGCGGCAGCTGGGCGGTCACGTTCCGCAGCGCGCGCCGCTGTGCTGCGGCGTCGGGGGTGGGCGGCAGGGCGTCGACCCAGACGAGCAGGTGGGCGCCGTGGGCGATGCGAGCCGCACCTCCGGAGCCCCACGCGAACCGGACCTGGTACTTCTCCTGGGTGCGTTCTGCCACGTCCGTCACGATAGCCGCCCGGGCGATGCTGTCCCTCTCCACAGGGTCGCCGTCCGACCGGGTTCCACCAGGGTCGCCGACCCTAGGATGCATGTCCATGGAGATCGCCCCCGTACCCACCCTGACCGGCGACCGTGTGACACTCGAGCCCCTCGGGCAGGAGCACGCGGAAGACCTGCGGGCGGCGGTCGCGGACGGCGATCTGTGGCGCACCTGGTACACCTCGGTGCCCGCCCCGGCACAGGTCGAGGCCGAGATCGACCGGCGGCTCGCCGAGCACGAGGCCGGCCGCATGGTGCCCTTCGCCGTGCGGGACCGTCCGACCGGCCGGGTGGTGGGTGCGACGACCTTCATGAACATCGACCCGGGCAACCGTCACGTCGAGATCGGCAGCACGTTCCTGGCGCGGTCGGCGCAGCGCTCGGGGATCAACACCGAGTCGAAGCTGCTCATGCTGTCGCACGCGTTCGAGGCGTGGCAGTGCATCGCGGTCGAGTTCCGCACACACTGGCACAACCTGCAGTCCCGGGCGGCCATCGCGGGCCTCGGCGCCAAGCAGGACGGGGTGCTCCGGAACCACGCGATCGGCCGCGACGGCACCCTGCGCGACACCGTGGTGTTCTCGATCATCGCGTCGGAGTGGCCGGCGGTGCGGCTCTCGCTGGCCGAGCGACTGCGGCGGCACGACCGGGCCGAGGGCTCCCGCCGTCGTTCTGCCCGGCACGCCTGAGTCGTCTCGCTTGCGTCGTCTCGCTTGCGTCGTCCTGCTTGCGTCGTCTCCCCTGACCAGGCGCCGTCGGCAAGCGGACACGGCGCACCGTCCAGCGCGCGGGCGTAGCGTCACCGCCATGCACGTCGGGCTCCGGATCGTCCTCGATGCGCCGGTCGACGCCGTGCGCGATGCCCTGCTGTCCCCGTCCGTGATGGTGGCGGTGACGAAACCGTTCCTGGCGTACCGCTCGCGCGATCCCCGGGGGTTCCCGCAGCGCTGGGAGCCGGGACACCCGCACCCGATCACCGCGGACGCCTTCGGGCTGGTGCCGAGCGGCGACACGCACGTCGACCTCGACCTGTACGAGGTCCGAGGAGTCCCCGTGCAGCGCGACAACGGTGGCGGCACGTCCGGGTTGTTCGGGCGGATGACGATGTCGCACCGGATGGCCGTCGTCCCCGCACCGGGTGGCCGGACCCTGCTGCTCGACCGCCTGACCTACCGGATGCGACCGGCCGTCCTCGGGCTCGCCCTGTGGCCCGGCATGTGGGTCATCTGGCAGTGGCGGGCGTTCCGGATGCGCGCCCTCGCGCCCACCTGGCGGACCGACGCCGAGTGACGGGACGCGGGTCGGGCCTCCCGTCCACCGCGGAGCGGGCGTAGCCTCGACCACGTGAGCCAGACGCACCCCCAGGAGCCGACGACCGACGACCGCGTGCGCAGCACGCTGGCGACGACGGATTGGCGGCGGATGACGTTCGACCTGTACCGCCGCGTCCGCGCCACCCCGGACCCCCAGACGGCGCACGCGCTCTGGCGCGAGACCCGGGACGCGATGTTCGCGGAGCACCCGGCGTCGCCGCTGCTCGACGAGGACGCCCGCGACTTCGAGTCCCTGCCGGTGCCGGACTACGACCCGGCGTGGCGGTTCCAGATCCGCATCGAGGCCACCGAGCCCGCCGCGTTCGACTTCGAGACCGGCACCGACGGCGTCGTCCACTTCGACCGCCTCGGCCTCGTGCGGGTCCCCGGTGTCGGCACCCTCGACGTCTGGAAGCACGGCGGCTACGCGGGCGGGGTGTTCGTCCCCGTCAAGGACGCCAGCGCCGGCAAGGCCCGCGGCACCTACGGCGGCGGACGCTACCTGCTCGACACCATCAAGGGCTCGGACCTGGGCGGCGACGACCTCGGGTCGCTCGTGCTCGACTTCAACTTCGCCTACAACCCGTCGTGTGCGTACGACCCGGCGTGGGCGTGCCCGCTCGCGCCTCCGGGCAACACCGTGCCGGTCCCGATCCCCGTCGGCGAGCAGTACGACTTCTAGGGTGGAACGCATGACAGGACTCGTCGCCCTCGACGTCGGTGGCCGCGTGCCGCCGTTCGAGCAGGTCCGATCGCAGATCGCCGCGCAGATCACCGCCGGGTACCTGGTGGACGGCGAACGGCTGCCCAGCGTGCGTGGGCTTGCGGACGAGCTCGGTCTCGCCGCCGGCACCGTCGCGAAGGCCTACCAGCTGCTCGAGGAGGCCGGGCTCGTGCACACCGCACGGGGTGCCGGCACCCGGGTGGTGCGACCGGCAGCGGTGCCGGACGCCGTGGCCGAGGCCGCTCGTGCCCTGGCCGCTGCGGCGCGATCGGCGGGGCTGTCGCCGGACCAGGCAGCCACCGCGCTGCGCGAGGCCTGGCCGGCGTAGCGGGCGCAGGGCGCGCGCTTCCGGGCATACCCGGTCGTTCCGGGCGTAGCCGGTCGGAAGTTCTGACCCGGTACGCCCGATCCGACCATGCATCGCAGGCGTTCTGGGAAGGAACGTCCCGGGCGCTCAGCAGTGCTCGTACACGTACGCGTCGTCCGCCGGGGTCACCAGGTCGCGGTCGCGCAGGATCGTCATGGCCGGGCGGCTCCGCAGCCCGCACACCGAAGCCCACGAGCGCTCGAGGGTGTCCGAGTACTCCACGTCGATGACCCGCCCGCCGTAGGCCTTCGTGTACGCGGCGCACTCCCGGTACTGCACGCACTCCTCGGCGACGACGAAGTCGAACCCGGTCTGCTTCCGGCCGGACGCCCCGAGCTGCGGGGTGTTCTTCTGCCCGACGGCCAGGCCGTGCCGGTGCCCCGTGGCGACGAGCGACTTCGCGAGCGCCAGGTTGCCGGCACGGGTGAGCCGCTTGCCGCTCCGGGTCCACGAGTCGAGGTTGTCGAACTCCACCGCGTCGAACCCGCGGTCACCGCAGCGGGCGACGGTCTTCGCGAGCACCTTCGTGATCAGGGCACGCTTGGCCGCGGTCCGGGTGTCGAGGAGCATCTCGTCCGGCCACCCCGGGTCCGAGACCGGCTTGCCCGCACGGTCGCGGAGGATCGCTGACGGGTACGACTTCTTCCACGTCCGGGCGGCCTCGGGCTGCGTCTGGAATCCGTTGACGTAGCAGATGTCGTACGTGCCCTTCGCCGGGCGGTCCGTGCTGTCGCGCTCGACGATCGTCACGCCGGAGGGCGGTGTGTACCCGCCACCGAGCTGGTAGTCCACCCGGCCCGAGGTCGGCAGGTTGCGGTAGCTCGCGGCCGCGCTGGTCGTGGCGGCCTCGGCGCAGCCGGCCGTGCCGAGGACGGCCACCAGGGCCATCGCGGTGGTCAACAGGACGGATCGCATGCGCACCCCGGAATCCTCGCACGCGCAGGGCGAACGGCCCCGCCCTCGCTGTTCCGGAGATGTGCACGCTATGCTGGTCGTACTCGAGGCGCCGATCGCCTCGTGCGTCGTACGGACGCCCCGAACTCCCGACCACCTGTCTCAAGACTCCGGTCGATGATCGAGCACCTCACGAAGGTGCCCAGGCTTCTCTGCTGCGGCGACTGCGCCAGCCACATCCGTTGGCGCGCATCCCGCCCGCGCGCTGCCTCGCAAGCGTGCCCACAGCCGGACTGCTCCGGCTCGAAAGGTCACCATGACCACCGAAGACATCCGTTTCTCCGACCTCGGCGTCCCCGCGCCGATGGTCTCCGTCCTCGCCGACCAGGGCAAGGACATGGCGTTCCCCATCCAGGCGGACACCCTCCCGGACTCCCTGCAGGGCAAGGACGTCCTCGGTCGCGGCCGCACCGGCTCCGGCAAGACCATCGCGTTCGCGATCCCGCTCGTCGCCCGCCTCGCCGCCAGCGGCCGCAAGCGCCGAGCCGGCCGCCCCCGCGCCCTGGTGCTCGCGCCGACCCGTGAGCTCGCGACGCAGATCGACGTCGCCCTCGCTCCGCTCGCCAAGGCCATGGGCCTCAACACCACGACCATCTTCGGTGGCGTCGGTCAGGGTCGTCAGGTCGACGCCCTGCGCGGCGGCGTCGACGTCGTGGTCGCCTGCCCGGGGCGCCTCGCCGACCTCATGCAGCAGGGCCACGTGAACCTCGGCGACATCGAGGTCACCGTCCTCGACGAGGCCGACCACATGGCCGACATGGGCTTCCTGCCCGGGGTCACCAAGATCATGCAGGCGACGCCCGAGAACGGGCAGCGACTGCTGTTCTCCGCCACGCTCGACAACGGCGTGGACAAGCTCGTCAAGAAGTTCCTGCACAACCCGGTGATGCACTCCGTCGACGAGGCGAACAGCCCCGTCGAGGCGATGACCCACCACCTGTTCGAGGTCGCCGACGCCGACGCGAAGAAGCACCTCGTGAGCGCCCTCGCCTCGGGCAACGGCCGCCGCATCCTCTTCATGCGCACGAAGCACCACGCCAAGCGCCTCGCCAAGCAGCTCAGCAGCCAGGGGATCCCGGCCGTCGACCTGCAGGGCAACCTGTCGCAGGGTGCCCGTGAGCGCAACCTCGCGAAGTTCTCGTCCGGTGAGGCCCTCGTGCTCGTCGCCACCGACGTCGCCGCCCGCGGCGTGCACGTCGACAACGTCGAGCTCGTCGTGCACGTCGACCCGCCCACCGAGCACAAGGCGTACCTGCACCGCTCGGGCCGCACGGCGCGTGCCGGTTCGTCCGGCGACGTCGTCACGGTGACGATGCCCGCCGAGCGTCGCGACGTCGCGCAGATGATGCGTGCAGCCGCGATCAAGGTCACCCCGCAGCACGTCACGGCGACCTCTCCGGCGGTCACCGCGCTCGTCGGCGAGGTCGCTCCGATCCGCCACGTGGCCGAGGAGCAGCCCACCCAGCAGCGACAGCCCAAGCAGCGCTCCGCCGAGTCCGCCGGTGACGGCGGCGGTCGTCGCCGTGGTCGCGGCGGTCGGTCCGGAGGCGCGGCACAGCCCGCGCGCTCCGGCTCGGCCGGCGAGTCCGCCGGTTCGGCCGGGGGCCGTCAGGGCCGTCCGGCCCGTGGCGCACGTTCCGAGGGCGCCGGGCGCTCCGGCGCCGCAGCCGCCGGTTCGACCGGTGGTCGCCGCAGTGGCGGCAACCGCCGCTCGGGCAGCAGCGACGTCGTGCGCGGCGGTTCGTCGGCCGTCTGGTCGTCCGAGGGCGGCTACGCCGCGGGTCGGTCCGGCAACGAGTCGGGCGGCAACCGTCGTGGTGGCTCGCGCCGCGCCTCCCGTCCGGCCGGCGCTGCCGACCGCCACTGACCTGCGCGCTTGACCCACGCGGCCTGACCCAGTCGGGCTGAGCGCGTCGGTGCACTCAAAACACCGGTGTTCACGTTTCGAACCCCCGCATCCCGCGGCGTTTTCCGTGAACACCGGTGTTTTGCGTCCGGGCTCGGGCGAACCTTGGCGGGGGCTGGGGGCGGGGTACTCCGCCGGGCGTACGGTCTCACTCACCGGATGCCGCGCAAGCGGTTGACGGGGAACACGTCCGCTTCTGGAAGGAGTGCCTATGGCTGGCATCGATGACATCAAGAACGCCGCTGAGAAGGCGGCAGGCAAGGTCAAGGAAGCCACCGGCAACGCGACCGGTAACGACCGCTTGAAGGCCGAAGGCCAGACCGACCAGGGCAAGGCCTCGGCGAAGCAGGGCGTCACCGACGTCAAGGACGCCGCGCACGGCGTCGCCGACAGCTTCAAGGACGACAAGCACTAAGCCGGTTCGCGACCGCGCTGCGAAGCCCCCGGATCCGTCGGATCCGGGGGCTTCGTCGTGTGACGAGCTAGTGCAGGGCGCCGACCGATGCCAGGCCGGCGCGGAGCAGTGCCCCGCGGCCGCCTTCCATCTCGTCGGCGACGGCGTCGGACGCGGCTTCCATCGGGCTCATCCACGTGAGCTCGAGGGCGTCCTGCCGGGGCTCGCACGTCCCCGTGACGGGGACGACGTACGCCAGCGAGATCGCGTGCTGCCGCTCGTCGGTGTACACCGAGGCGCCGGGCAGCGGGAAGTACTCGGCCACGGTGAACGGTGTCGGGCTCGAGGGCAGCTGCGGGAACGCCATCGGACCGAGGTCCTTCTCCAGGTGGCGGAACAGCGCGGTCCGGATCGACTCGCCGAACATCACCCGGCCGGACACCAGGGTGCGGGCGATCGAACCGCTCGGGGAGACACGCAGCAGCACGCCGACCTCGGTCACGACGCCGAGGCCGTCGGTGCGGACGGGGACCGCCTCGACGTAGCAGATCGGCAGACGACGGCGGACGTTCGCGAGCTCCTCGTCGGACAGCCAGCCGGAGTCGGGATCGGGGGTGCGCAGCGAGGACATGCACCGTGTCTACCAGGGACGGCGGCGAGTTCGGCGGAAGGCGCGGGAGTTGGGGATGGTTAGCGTTGTCCACATGATCGATGCGGACCTGGTGCAGTGGACCCGGAGTACCTCGGACCGGCGGGGCACACCCCTGCTCGTGGCCATGCACGGGGTCGGGTCGAACGAGCACGACCTGCTCGGCCTCGCCCCCGCGCTGCCGCCCGTGTGGACGGTCGCGTCGCTTCGGGCGCCGATGCCGTGGGGGCCCGGCTTCAGCTGGTACCCGCTCGGCACGCCCGGCTCCCCCGTGCCGGAGGCGGTCGACGCCGCGGCCGCCGAGGTGCTCGACTGGATCGACTCCGTCGCCGCCGACCACCCGCGGATCGGGCTGCTCGGGTTCTCGCAGGGCGGCTCGATGGCGCTCCAGCTTCTGCGCGCCCGGCCAGCGGCGTTCGCGTTCGCGGTGTCGCTGTCGGGGTTCGTGGTGCCGGGCGTCACGGACTCGCGCGACGAGGCCGTGTCGGCGGTGCGGCCGCGGGTGTTCCTCGGGCACGGCGACCTCGACCCGGTGATCCCGCCCGAGGCCACCGCCCGGACGCAGGCGTGGGCCGGAGCGCACACCGACGTGACCGACCGTTCCTACGCGGGCTTGCCGCACGCCGTGTCGACGGCGGAGCTGGCGGACGTGGCGGCCTTCGTCGACGCGGTGTAGGCGCACGACGACGGACAGGAGGCCCGGTGCCAGCTGGCACCGGGCCTCCTGTCCGTCACGGGTGACGTCCGTCAGTCGGCGAGGATCTGGAGCAGGTCCTTGCGGAGCTGGTCCACCTTGGCCGTGGCGGCCTTGGCCTGTTCCTCGGTCGCGGTGCTGCGGTACATCTGCAGGACGCCCATGGTCTTCCGCAGCGCCTCGAAGAACTCGCGCTGGGCGTCCGGGATGCCCGGGGCCCCGTCGAGTGCCGCAGCGATCTCGTCGGCCTTGGCCTCGGTCTCGGCCTTGCCGGCGTCGGTGAGCTCGAAGAGCGTCTTGCGGCCGTCGCCCGACGAGACCACGAGGTCTTCGTCGACGAGCTGCTGGAGCGTCGGGTAGACCGAGCCGGGGCTCGGCTTCCAGGCGCCGCCGGTGCGCTCGGCGATGGTCTTGATCACGGCGTACCCGTTCTGCGGGCCCTCGGCCAGCAGACCGAGGATCGCGAGGCGGACGTCACCGCGGCGACGGCGTTCGCGGCCGAAGCCGGGCCCGCCGAAACCGGGGCCGAAGCCCATGCCCGGGCCGAAGCCGGGGCCGAACCCGCGACCACCGAAGCCGCGGCCGCCGTGGTCGTGGTCACCGCGGTCACGGCCGGGGAACCCGGCGCCGTGGTGCTGCCGCGCGCCGCCGAAGCGGGGGCCGCGCGGGCCGAACCCGCGCTGGTCGCGGGGGGACGTGTTGCTGTCGTCGTCATACGAGGGGCGCATGAGGAGTCCTTTCATCGTGCTGAGTCGGCTCGCGACCGGTCTGACCTGATCGTATTCGTCGTATCGCGATGTGTTTACGATAGGTCGGTAACTATCGCTCTGTCAAGGGGTACGCGCGCTCGGCCTGCTGTCGGTGGTGGCGGGCAGGATGGGACGGACCATGACGGACGTCTTCGAGCGCTTCTCCCCCGCGACCACCGAGTGGTTCCGCGGCGCCTTCGACGCACCGACGCCGGCGCAGGCCGGGGCGTGGGACGCCATCTCGACCGGACAGCACGCACTCGTGATCGCCCCGACCGGCTCCGGCAAGACCCTGGCGTCGTTCCTGTGGTCGATCGACCGGCTCATCAGCGCGACGGACCGCCCGCCGGCGAAGCAGCGCACGCGGGTGCTCTACGTCTCGCCGCTCAAGGCCCTCGGCGTCGACGTCGAGCGCAACCTGCGGAGCCCGCTCGTCGGCATCACCCAGACCGCACGCCGCCTCGGCACGGAACCGCCGGACGTCACGGTCGGGGTGCGCAGCGGTGACACCCCGTCGTCCGACCGCCAGAAGCTCCTGCGCCAGCCACCGGACATCCTCATCACCACGCCGGAGTCGCTCTACCTGATGCTCACCTCGCAGGCGCGCGAGACCCTGGTGAACGTCGACACCGTCATCGTGGACGAGGTCCACGCGGTCGCCTCGACCAAACGCGGTGCACACCTGGCCGTGTCGCTCGAGCGCCTCGACGACCTGCTCGAGAAGCCCGTGCAGCGCATCGGGCTGTCCGCGACCGTCCGCCCGCCGGAAGAGGTCGCGCGCTTCCTCGGCGGCCGGGCACCGGTGACGATCATCGCGCCGCCAGCGCAGAAGACCTTCGACCTGCGGGTCGTCGTCCCCGTCGACGACATGTCCGAGCTCGGGGCACCACCGGTCGGCGCGGACGCGTCCGAGTCGCCGACGAACGGGTCGATCTGGCCGCACGTCGAAGAACGTGTCGTCGACCTGATCGAGGAACACCGCTCGACCATCGTGTTCGCGAACTCGCGGCGGCTGGCCGAACGGCTCACGGCGCGGCTCAACGAGATCCACGAGGAACGCGTGCTCGCCGCCGCTGGTGACGGCCTGCTGGTGCCGGCGGGGGCGTCCCCTGACGACGACGGGCTCCCCGCGGCGCGGGGCCGACCACAGTCCCCGGCCCGCACCTCGGCGCACGCCGTCGCGCCCCAGGGGGCCGGGCGACCGCCGGCGCAGCTGATCGGCGGGTCCGGGCAGACGGGCGGCGGGGGCTCGGACGCCTCCGTCCCGGTGCTCGCCCGCGCACACCACGGCTCGGTGTCGAAGGACCAGCGCGCGATCATCGAGGACGACCTGAAGTCCGGTCGGCTGCGGTGCGTCGTCGCGACGAGTTCACTCGAGCTCGGCATCGACATGGGCGAGGTCGACCTGGTCGTCCAGGTCGAGGCGCCGCCGTCGGTCGCGAGCGGCCTGCAGCGCGTCGGTCGCGCCGGCCACCAGGTGGGTGAGATCTCCCGCGGCGTGCTGTTCCCGAAGCACCGTGCCGACCTGGTCAACAGCGCGGTCACGGTCGAGCGGATGGTCACGGGTCAGATCGAGTCGATCTCGGTGCCGGCGAACCCGCTCGACGTCCTGGCGCAGCACACCGTGGCCGCCGGGGCGATCGACACCCTCGACGTCGAGCACTGGTTCGAGCTCGTGCGGCGGAGCGCCCCGTTCAGCGGCCTGCCCCGGTCGGCGTTCGAGGCGACGCTCGACCTGGTCACGGGCCGGTACCCGAGCGACGAGTTCGCCGAACTGCGGCCACGGCTGGTCTGGGACCGCGTGCACGGCACCCTGACCGGGCGCCCCGGTGCGCAGCGACTCGCGGTGACGAGCGGCGGCACGATCCCCGACCGCGGCATGTTCGGCGTCTTCATGGTCGGCGAGAAGGCGTCCCGCGTCGGCGAGCTCGACGAGGAGATGGTCTACGAGTCACGCGTGGGCGACGTCTTCGCCCTCGGTGCGACGAGCTGGCGGATCGAGGAGATCACCCACGACCGCGTCGTCGTGAGCCCGGCGTTCGGGCAGCCCGGACGCGTGCCGTTCTGGAAGGGCGACGGCATCGGCCGACCCGCCGAGCTCGGCCGGGCGACCGGTGCGTTCGTGCGCGAGGTCGAGGGCGCCTCGGACGACGACGCCCGCGCCCGCGTTGCCGCCGGTGGACTGGACGAGCGTGCGATCACCAACCTGCTGACCTTCCTGCGCGACCAGCGCGCGGCCACCGGTCACGTGCCGAACGACACCACGCTCGTCGTCGAGCGGTTCCGCGACGAGCTCGGGGACTGGCGGCTCATCCTGCACTCGCCCTACGGCATGCAGGTGCACGCGCCGTGGGCCCTGGCCGTCGCCGCACGGCTGCGCGAACGGCACGGCATCGACGGTGACGCGATGGCGGCCGACGACGGCATCGTCGTCCGCATCCCGGAGACCGACGCTGAGCCGCCGGGTGCCGACCTGTTCGTGTTCGAGCGCGACGACCTCGAGGCCCTGGTCACCGACGAGGTCGGCGGCTCGGCACTGTTCGCCGCGCGGTTCCGGGAGTGCGCGGCGCGTGCCCTGCTGCTGCCCCGACGGAACCCCGGACAGCGGTCGCCGCTCTGGCAGCAGCGGCAGCGGGCATCGCAGCTGCTCGAGGTCGCGCAGAAGTACCCGACGTTCCCGATCGTGCTCGAGACCGTGCGCGAGGTGCTGCAGGACGTCTACGACGTGCCCGCGCTGCTCGGGATCGCCGACGACATCGCCGGACGCCGGATCCGTCTGGTCGAGACAGAGACCGAGCAGCCGTCGCCGTTCGCCCGGTCGATCCTGTTCGGCTACGTCGCGGCGTTCATGTACGAGGGCGACACCCCGCTCGCCGAACGCCGCGCAGCGGCCCTGTCGCTCGACTCGACCCTGCTCGGCGAGCTGCTCGGCCGTGCGGAGCTGCGCGAGCTGCTCGACCCGTCGGTCATCACCTCGGTGGAGCGCGACCTGCAGCGGCTCTCGCCGGACCGCCGTGCCCGTGACGCCGAGGGGCTCGTCGACGTGCTGCGGCTCGTCGGCGCGCTCGACCTCGACGAAGCGGTCGACCGGAGTTGGCTCGCCGACGCCGCCGACCGTCCAGCGGCCATCGCTGCACTGCGCAGCACGCTCGAGGTCCTGGAGCGCGACCGCCGGGTGCTCTCGTTCTCGCACGCCGGGGCGACGCGCTGGGCTGTCATCGAGGACGCCGCCCGTCTGCGCGACGCCCTCGGGGTGCCGCTGCCGATCGGTGTGCCCACGGCGTTCGTCGAGCCCGTGGCCGACCCCCTCGGTGACCTGATCGGCCGCTACGCCCGGTCGCACGGACCGTTCTCCGCGCAGGAGGCCGCCGGTCGTCTCGGGCTGGGCATCGCCGTCGTGCAGGACACCCTGCGCCGACTCGTCGCCGACCGCCGGGTGGTGGAGGGCGAGTTCCGCCCCGACCGCCAGGGTGCCGAGTGGTGCGACGCCGAGGTCCTGCGACGGATCCGCACGAAGTCCCTCGCAGCCCTGCGGCACGAGGTCGAACCGGTCTCGCCGGACACCCTCGCCCGCTTCCTGCCCGCCTGGCAGCACGTCCAGACCCCCGGGACCCGCGGTGGGCTCCGCGGCGTCGACGGGGTCCTGCAGGTGATCGACCAGCTCGCCGGGGTCGCCCTGCCCGCCAGCGCGTGGGAGACCCTGGTGCTGCCGTCGCGCGTCACCGACTACTCGACGAGCATGCTCGACGAACTGACCGCCACCGGCGAGGTCCTGTGGTCCGGCGGGGGCACCCTGCCCGGCAACGACGGGTGGGTGCGCCTGCACCTGGCCGACACCGCGGCGACGACGCTCGCCGAGCCCTCCGGCGACGAGACGACCGAGCTGCAGCGGGACGTGCTCGGCGCCCTGGCCGGTGGCGGCGCGTACTTCTTCCGGCAGCTCGGCCAGGCCGTGGGCAGCAGTGATGACCAGGCGCTCACCACCGCGCTGTGGGACCTGGTCTGGGCCGGACAGATCACGAACGACACCTTCGCCCCGCTGCGCTCGATGCTCGGCGGCAAGGCGAAGAGCTCGAGTGCTCCGCGTGCTCGGGCCTACCGCGGCCGTCGGCGTCCGACCATGCCGACGCAGTCCGGACCGCCGTCCGTCGGGGGTCGCTGGTCACTCCTGCCGTTGGCCGAGTCCGACTCGACCGTGCGGGCCGCCGCGACCGCAGAACAGCTGCTCGAACGCTACGGCGTCGTCACCCGCGGTGCCGTGCAGGTCGAGGGCGTCCGGGGTGGCTTCGCCGGGGTGTACCGGGTGCTCTCTCGCTTCGAGGAGTCCGGCCGTGCTCGTCGCGGGTACTTCGTCGAGGGGCTCGGTGCCGCCCAGTTCGCCACCGGCCCGACCGTCGACCGGCTGCGCACCTACGCCCGCGAACTCGGCGACGACGAGCGTGACGATCCGGACCGGAAGCGCGAGGCACTCACGCTCGCCGCGACCGACCCGGCGAACCCGTTCGGGGCCTCGTTGCCGTGGCCGACGGGCGACGCAGACCACGGTGTCGCGGCCGACGAGGCCGAGATCGCCGGCGCGGCGAATACCGCCGCGAACGGTGTTGCGAGCGGCGCTGCGAGCGCCTCGAAGACCACACGGGGCCACCGCCCGGGCCGGAAGGCGGGCGCACTGGTGACGACCGTCGACGGCGAGCTCACCGTGTACGTGGAGCGCGGCGGCAAGTCGGTGCTGACGTTCACCGACGACGCGGCCGACCTCGCCGCCGCCGCCGCCTCGATCGCCGGCATCGTGCGGACCGGGCTGCGGAAGCTCTCGGTCGAGCGGGTCGACGGGGACTTCGTGCTCGAGACACCGCTCGGCAGCGCACTGCGGGAGGCGGGGTTCACGGCGACCCCGCAGGGGCTGCGGCTCCGTGTGTGAGGCGAGCCGTGCCTCCCGGCAGTGCAGCGACCACGTGCCGGGGGTGAGCGGTGCCTGAGGGCGACACCGTCTACCGGGCTGCCCGCCGCCTGCACACCGCGCTGGCGGGCAAGGTCCTGACGAAGAGCGACTTCCGGGTCCCCGCCTTCGCGACCCTCGACCTGGCCGGGCGGACCGTGGACGAGGTCGTCCCCCGCGGCAAGCACCTGCTGCACCGCATCGGTGACCTGACCGTGCACTCGCACCTGAAGATGGAGGGCCGGTGGGACGTCTACGCCCCCGGCGACCGCTGGCGTCGTCCGGCGCACCAGGCACGGGTGATCCTGGACGCCGAGGGCGTCTCGACCGTCGGCTTCGCCCTCGGGGTGCTCGAGGTCGTGCCGCGCGACCAGGAGTCCGAGGTCGTCGGACACCTGGGGCCCGACCTGCTCGGCCCCGACTGGGACGCCGACCTGGCGCTCGCCAACCTGACGCAGGACCCCGAGCGCCCGGTCGGGCTGGCACTGCTCGACCAGCGGGTGCTCGCCGGACTCGGCAACGTGTACCGGAACGAGCTCTGCTTCCTGCGCGGCGTGCTGCCGACGCGCCCGGTGGGCGAGGTGCAGGACCCGGCCCGGATGATCACGATGGCGCAGCGGTTGATCGTGGCGAACCGCGACCGCAGCGCCCGCGTCACCACCGGCGTCGACCGGCCGGGTTCGCGCTTCTGGGTCTACAACCGCCGCGGCAAGCCCTGCCTGCGGTGCCGGACGCCGATCCGGCACGGGGAGCTCGGTGACTCGGAGCACACGCTGCGCGACACCTACTGGTGCCCGCGCTGCCAGACCTGAGGCGCGGGGTGCAGCCGCTCCGCCGCCGTGGCACGGACGGCATCGGTGACCCGTTCGAGCAGCGGTGACGCCAGGTTCCACCGCTGCCACCAGAGCGCGACGTCGGCACTCCGGCCGGGCGCCAGCTCGACCAGGACACCGCGGTCGATCGCCTCGAGGCACTGCGCCTCCGGCAACAGCCCCCAGCCGAACCCGAGCGTCACCGCCCGGGCGAAGTCCGCCGACGTCGGGACGAAGTGGCGCGGGCCGCCGGGAGCGTGGCCGAGGACCTGGCGCAGGTACCCCTGCTGCAGGTCGTCGTCGCGGTCGTAGTCGACGAGCGGGACCTCGTCGAGTCGTCGGAGCATCCGCCGCTCGGTGCCGGTGTCGCCGAGGTAGCGGGCGACGAACGCCGGAGACGCCACGGCGCGGTACCGGTCGATGCCGAGCGGCACCGACGAGCAGCCCTGCACCGGGTCCTCCTCGGCCGTCACGGCGCCCATCACCGTGCCGGCGCGGAGCAGTTCGGCGGTGCGGTCCTGGTCCTCGCGGTGCAGGTCGAAGACCACCTCGGTGTCGGCACGGACGAGCGCGAGGGCATCGAGGAACCAGGTGCCGAGCGAGTCGGCGTTCACCGCCAGGGAGATCGACGGCACGGCGGGCCCTCCGCCACCGAGCGCGCTCGAGGTCTCCTCGTCGAGCAGCCGGACCTGCCGTGCGTGTCGGAGGACGACCTCGCCGTCGGCGGTGGGGCGCACGGGGGTCGTGCGCTGGAGCAGCACCCGCCCGACCTGCTGCTCCATCGACTTGATCCGCTGGGACACCGCGGAGGGCGTGATCGACAACGCACGGGCCGCGGCGTCGAGGGTGCCGTGGTCGACCGCGGCGAGCAGGGTCTCGAGGTGCTCGCGCTGAAACCGGGTCATGCAGCTGAGCTTACGGCGGTGCAGGAACATGAGCTGTACTACACCGCAGCCCCGTCCTAGCGTCGAGCCGTGACCACACTCCTGCCCCTGCTCTCCGGCCTCGGCACCGGACTCGCACTCATCGTCGCGATCGGTGTGCAGAACACGTACCTGCTCCGGCTCGCGGTCAGCGCTGGACTCCGGGTGGTGGCCGCGGCGGTCGTGGTGTGCGCGGTCTCGGATGCGCTGCTCATCGTCGCCGGGGTGCTCGGTGTCGGCGCCGTGGTCGAACGGTTCCCCGTGGCGCTCCTGGTGGTCCGGTTCATCGGTGCCGCGTTCCTGCTGACGTACGGGGTGCTCGCGGCGCGGCGTGCACTGCGGCCCTCGGGGGACGCGATGCGGGTCGCCGATGAAGCGGCCGACGACGGTGTGGTGGGCGCCAGCGCGGGCGCGGGCGCGGCGGTCAACGCGCCCACCGGCACGACGGAGGCGGCGGGGCGGACGCGCACCGCGCCTCCCGGCCAGGTGGCGACCATGCGGACGGCCGTGCTGACCATGCTCGTCTTCACGTGGGCGAACCCGCACGTCTACCTGGACACGCTGGTGTTCCTCGGGTCGGTGGCGAACCAGCAGGGCGCGGACGACCGGTGGCTCTGGACGATCGGTGCCGTCACGGCGAGCTGCCTGTGGTTCGGTGCGCTCGGGTTCGGCGGACGCCTGCTGCGGCCGCTGTTCGAGAAGCCGCTGACCTGGCGGGTGTTCGACGGGCTGGTCGCCGTCGTGATGCTCGCGTTCGGCGTGCTGCTGCTCGTCGGCGCGTAGCGGCGCGGCGGGCTCCAGGCTGCAAGACACCGGTGTCCACACGTCGAACCGCGTTGTGCGGGTGTGCAACGTGCGAACACCGGTGTTTTGCGGGCCAGCCGACCCGGCCCTACTGCATGCGCTGGCCGACGCGGCTGTGGCGACGGCTGTAGCCGAAGTAGATGACGAAGCCGATGGCCAACCAGACAACGAACCGCAGCCAGGTCTCGACCTCGAGGTTCAGCATCAGCCAGAAGCACAGCACCGCCGAGATGATCGGCAGCACCGGCGACCACGGCACCCGGAAGGCCCGCGGGGCGTCGGGCCGCGAACGACGCAGCACGACGATGCCGATCGACACCAGGACGAACGCGGACAGCGTGCCGATGTTGATCATGCCCTCGAGCTTGTCGACCGCGGTGAACCCGGCCAGCAGCGCCACGACGACACCGGCGACGACCTGCACACGCACCGGGGTCTGCGTCTTCGGGTTGGTCTTCGAGAACCAGCGGGGCAGCAGGCCGTCGCGGCTCATCGAGAAGACGATGCGGGACAGCCCGAGCAGGAGCACCATGACGACGGTGGTCAGCCCGATCAGGGAGCCGATGGCGATGATGCCCGCGGCCCACGGCAGCCCGACGATGTCGAACGCCGACGCCAGGGACGGCGCCTTCTCCTCCGCCAGTCGCTGGTACGAGACCATGCCGGTGATGACGATGCTGACACCGACGTAGAGCAGGGTCACGATGCCGAGCCCGATGAAGATGCCGCGCGGCAGGGTCTTCTGCGGGTTCTCGGTCTCCTCCGCGCTCGTGGCGACGACGTCGAAGCCGATGAAGGCGAAGAACACCAGGGACGCCGCGGCGAGCAGGCCGAAGACGCCGTACTGGGCGGGCTCGGCGCCGGTGAACCACGACACGAGCGACTGGGTCCAGACGCTGCCCTCGGCACCCTTGCTCGGCTCCGCCGGCGGGATGAAGGGGGTGAAGTTCGCGGCCTTGACGAAGAACGCACCGGCGACGATCACGAACACCACGATCGCGACCTTGATGACGGTGATGACCGCCGACACCCGCGACGACAGGCGGGTTCCGAAGGCGAGGAGGACCGTGAAGATCCCGACGATGAGCACCGGCCCCCAGGTGAAGGGGATCGGGCCGAGCTGGATCGTGCTCGGCAGGGTGATGCCGAAGACGTCGAACGCGGTGCTGAGGTAGATGCCCCAGTACTTCGCGATCACGGCGCTGGCCGTGAGGGTCTCGAGGATGAGGTCCCAACCCACGATCCAGGCGAGCAGCTCACCCATCGTGGCGTAGGTGAACGTGTACGCGGAGCCGGCGACGGGGATCGTCGACGCGAACTCGGCGTAGCACATGATCGCCAGGCCGCAGGTGACGGCGGCGAGCAGGAAGGAGATGATGACGCCGGGCCCCGCGAAGTTCGCGGCGGCGTTCGCGCCGACCGAGAAGATGCCGGCGCCGACGGCGACCGCGATCCCCATCGCGGCGATGTCGAACGTCCTCAGGGAGCGTTTCAGGGACCTGCCCTGCTCCTCGGAGTCGGCCAGGGAGGCCTCGATCGACTTGATGCGGAGCTTCGTTGCCATGGGGTGGATCCCGTCATCGGCTGGCGGCGGACCTCGGAAGGGTACTGGTGTACCACTGTGTCACGCAAAGCGTCCGCCCGGACGGTGGCCCGGTCCGGCGTCGGCCGGGAGGCGCGGCGGCGGTCCGGCATGCACCGCTCGGCCAGCCGACGGGTGCGTCCAGGGCCGCGGTCGCGTCAGCGGGGCGCGTTGCGCCGGTGTCAGCGAGGTGCGCTTGCGTCAGCGGGGTGCGGTTGCGGTCGCGTCAGCGGCCCGCGCGCCAGTCCGCCAGGAACCGGGCGCCGGCCTCGTCGTGGATCACGCCGTCGGGCGCGGTGAGCACCGGGTACGGCGTGGCCGGCACCCCGTCGGCGGGACGGACGTCGACGTGCGCGACCTCGTGGCCGTGGGCGTGCAGCCAGTCCGCCATGGCGTAGTCGCTGCGGGAGTCCCCCACGGTGCGCCAGGTGACCGGGAGCGCACCGTCCTGCGCCAGGAGCTCGAGCGAGCGCTCGGCGCCGAGGTCCTTGCCGCTGCGGTCGGACTCGACGTCGGTCGAGATGATCGTGGGGTCGATGCGCCACTGCACGGCACCGTCGGCGTCGGGCCGGACGTCGTCGAGTCGGCGGACACCCAGCCCGCGGCGCTCGAGCGCGGCCATGGCCTTCGCGTCGAACTCCGGCTGGCGGGCCAGGTAGGTGGCGTTCGGCACCTCGACGCGCTGCTCGATCGACACCATGGCGCGCTTCGTCTCGTCGAAGAACACCAGGTCGGCGTACTCGTCGCGGACCAGCTCGCGCATCTCGTCGGCGTAGTCCCGCGGCAGCGCCAGGTCGTCGGCGACGGTCAGTTCGCCCATGCCGCCGTCGTACTGCGGACCGATCGAGCACCACACGGCGCCCTTCTCGCAGACGGCGTGGACCCGCCCGCCCTCGGCGAGACCACCGGCGAGCAGCGGGCCGACGACCTCGGAGCGGATGAACGCGTCGCTGCGGCCGGTGTTGAAGACGATCGGGATGCCCTCGGCGGCGAGCGCGACGAGGTCCGCGACGATGCTCGGGATCGCGATGGTGCGGGAGACCGGGCTGGCGATGGGGCCGTCGACGTCGAGCAGGAGACCGAGGCGGGGTGCGTTCACCCACCCATCCTCTCGCAGTCAGCTGCTGGGCGAGGCGATCCGGCTCCGGACGCGGTCGATCAGGGCTCCGAGGGCCGCCGGGGCGGGGACGTGTCCCTGCCCGGGCACCTCGGCGTACTCCGATCCGGGCACGGCGTCGACGAGGGCGCGGGCCGCACGACGCATCCACTCGAGTCCGTCGCCACCGGCGCCGACGAGCACCGGTACACCCACGGCGGCAGCGACGCGCTCGGGCACGGCGAGGCCGTTCAGCACGCGGACCTCGCGGCTGAGCACGTGGGCGTCGACGACCAGGGAGCGCCAGAGCGACCCCTTGAGCCGCAGGGCCGTGACCTGACCCATCGGGACCCCGAGCACCTGGGTCAGGAACCCGCGGACGGCCTGGGCCCGGCGGCCGGCACCGACGTGCTCGTCGAGCAGGTCGGCGAACACGACGTCGTCGGCGTGCGGGTCGACCGAGGCGCGGTACGGCGGTTCCCACAGGACGGCACCGTCGACCGGCAGCCCGGTGGCGAGCCCGTGCAGGACGACACCGGCGCCGACGCAGATGCCGACGGCGGTGGTCGGTGCGCCGATGCTCTCGACGACGGCACGGAGGTCGTCGACCTCGCGCTCGATGGCCCACGCGGCGGAGTCACCGCTGGCACCGCGACCGCGGCGGTCGTAGGTCACCACACGGCACGTCGAGCCGAGCTCGGCGACCACGCGGTCGAGGTACGGGGTCCCGCGGTGGTCGAAGGCACCGCCCACGACGACGACCGCCGGCCCGTCCCCTGCCTCGGAGACGGCGATGGTGGTGCCGTCGGAGGAGACGACCGTTCGGTCGACTGGAGGGAGCATGGGGTCCTTTGCGGGCTGTCGACGGCGATGCGTCGGGCCTCGGAGGGGACCGTGCGGATTACCGGTCCTCCGAGTGTCGCAGGCGTGGGAGCCCGTGTCTCCCCCCGCTTCCAGGGGCAGGACCGCGCCGCTCGACACCACCGGACCGACGTGCCATGCTGTTTGAGTACACCTGTACTCAACCGATCACCGCCACTGCAGGGGGAACCCGTGACACTCATCGCCATCGTCGCGTGCGAGATCGCCTTCTGGGTCGCGATCCTCGGCGGCCTGACCACCCGGTACCTGCTGCGACGCCCTCGGCTGGGCGCGGCGATGCTCGTCGCAGCACCCGTGATCGACCTCGTCCTGCTCGCCGTCGTCACGGTCGACCTGCTCGGCGGCGGGACCGCGTCGTGGCACCACGGGCTCGCGGCGGTCTACATCGGGTTCTCGGTCGCGTACGGGCACCGGATGATCGCGTGGGCGGACGTCCGGTTCACGCACCGGTTCGCCGGCGGTCCGGCACCGGAACGGCTGAGTGGACGGCGGTACACGGCCCGGTGCTGGGGTGACGTGCTGCGGACCGGGCTCGCCGTGCTGATCGCCGGCGGGATCATCGGCGGACTCGTCCTCGTGGTCGGGGACCCGGATCGCACGAACGAACTGCAGGGCACGGTCGCGCTGCTCGGGGTGGTCCTGGGCGTCGAACTGCTCTGGGCGATCAGCTACACGATCTGGCCACGCCGGGCCACCACCGCAGCCGCGAGCCCGGCCGGAGCAGCGAGCCGGCCGTAGGCTGACCCGGTGCCCCGCCGTGTCGACCTCGAGGAACGGGGATCCCTGGTCGCCGCGGCGTGCCTGCGGATCCTGGAGCGGGACGGCCTGAGCGCGCTGTCGGTGCGGAACGTCGCGGACGAGGCCGGCATCGCTCCCGCATCGCTCCGGCGGGTCTTCCCGACGCAGGACGCCCTGCGCGAGCACTGCCTGACGATCATCGAGGAACGCGTCGTCGCTCGGCTCACGGCCCTGCGCTCGACGGGTCGGGCGCTCGCACTGGACGTCCTCGCCCAGGTGCTGCCGCTCGACGCCGAGCGCACGACCGAGATCCTGGCGCAGGTGCAGCTCGGCGTGCTCGCGCGCACCGACGAACACCTGGCCGCGAGTGCCCGACGCCTGAACGACGGGGTCAGCCGGGTGTGCACCCGGGCGCTGGAGATCCTGCGTGCGGACGGCGGCTTCGGCGCCGATCGCGACCTGGCCGACGAGGTGGACCGACTGCACGCGCTGATCGACGGGCTGGCGGTCGAGCACACGTGGGACCCGACGGCACGGGCGCCGGAGCGGGTCCTGGCGCTCGTCGAACTGCACGTGGACAGCCTGCGCGGCGCGATCGCCTGACGCCTCAGCGACCTCGGTAGACCTCGCGCCGGTGCCCGGCGCGCACGACGACGACCACGAGCCGTCCATCGTCGATCAGGTAGATCACGCGGTAGTCACCGACCCGGACACGCCATTCCGGGCTGTTGACGAGTCGACGAGCCGCGGGTGGACGTGGCTCGTCAGCCAGGATCGCGAGAACCCCTTCGACGAGTCGTCGGGCATGTGGCGGCAGTTTGCGGATGGCACGCCCCGCACTCGGTTCGAACTCGATGTCGTAGGTCATCCCAGACCGAGTTCGCGCCTGAGGTCCTCCCACTTGACGTTCTCGCCGCCGATGCGCTCGTTCTCGAGTCGGGCCTCTTCCACCGCCTTCAGGTCGTCCAGGTCCTCCGCCGCCTCGAGCAACCGGTCGAGGACGGCCGCATCGACCACGGCCGCGACGCGCTTGTTGCGCCGGGTCAGGTAGACGGGTTCGTGTCGGGCGTCGTCGATGATCGACGCGAGACGGCCACGGGCTTCGGAGATCGACACTTCGCTCACCTGTACATTCTAGAGCGTTTTGTACAAGTCAGACGAGTGCCGTGGTGCCCACCGACTCCCGCTCGAGCAGGGACCGTTTGACGTCGAGCCCCCACGCGAAGCCCCCGAGCGTGCCGTCCGAACGCAACACCCGGTGGCACGGGACGAAGAGCGCGGGGGCGTTCCGGGCGCACACGCTCGCCGCCGCCCGCACCGCGTCGGGCCGACCCATCGCCGCCGCGAACGCGGTGTAGGTCAGGGTGCCGCCGGCGGGGATCCGGCGGAGCTGGCGCCACCCCTCGGTGAAGAGCTCGGTGCCGAACTGCCGGACCGGTACCTGCATGGCGTGCTCGACCTCGCCGGAGTAGAAGGCGTCGACGGCCTCGGCCGAGGCGACCACGCCGTCGAGCACGCGGTCGGGGCGGTGGCGGTCGGCCAGGCGGGCGAGGATCCGCTCGACGGAGTCGGTCCACCCGGAGGCGAGGACCCTGCCCTCGGCGTCCTCGAGCACGGTGAACGGCCCATCAGGGGTGTCCAGGGTCTGGATGGTTGCGTCGGTCATCGGTCGTCCTTCCGGGGGTCCTCGGGGGCACGGGCTGCACGGGCGCCGGCGGTCGCGGTCATCGCGCGGTCGATGATCGGTCGCCAGCAGTGCATCGTGAGGTAGCTCCGCCAGGGGGCCACCTGCTCCGACCATAGGGAGAGCGCACCCGCCGTACCGGGCAGCCCGAGTTCCTGTGCACCGTTCCGCACGGCGAGGTCGCTGTGGAGGAAGATGTCGGGGTGGTGCCGGACCCGGAGCGCGACGTAGTCGGCGGTCCACGGCCCGATGCCCTTCACCGCGAGGAGTCCGTCGCGCAGGTCGCCGAGGGACTGCCCACCGTCCACCACCAGGGACCCGTCGGCGAGCGCCGCAGCCACCCGCAGGATCGTGTCGACGCGGGCGGCCGGGCCGCGCAGGACCTCGTGCCCGCGTTCGGCGACCACCGCCGCGGACGGGAACAGCAGCCCGCCGGGCCGGATCGCGTCGGGCACCGCTGCTCCGAGTGCGGCCACGAGCCGGGTCTGCGCGGTGCGCGCCGCGGCCACCGAGACCTGCTGCCCGATCAGGGTGCGGAACACGATCTCGTGCGCGTCCACCGCGCCGGGCAACCGGAGGCCGGGCACCCGAGCGACGGGGCCGGCGAGCTCGGGCACGGCTCCGAGGACGGCGTCGACGGCGACCGGGTCGGCGTCGAGGTCGAACAGCGCACGCACCCGCGCCACGAGCGCCGGCAGGTCGGAGAGGTCGGTGACCCGCACGCGCAGGTCGATGCCGGTGCCCCGCCCGGCCACGTCGGGGACGGCGGCCGACGCGCTGAACCACCCCGGGCCTCCAGGCAGGTCGACCAGCCGCCCGTACGACGTGACCCGGCCGGCGGGGTCGGTGTCCACCTGCTCGGTACCCGGCAGGGCGTGCAGCGCGTGCCAGTCGAGCAGGCCCTGCACGTCGAAGGGCGCTCGGGCCGGCAGGTGCACGTGCAGTCCGCCGTCACCAACGGGATCAGCGTCACCTCGCCCGGACCGACGTGCGCGGAGTTCCGTCGGGGTGACGGCGAAGACCTCGCGCACGGTGTCGTTGAACTGCCGGACGCTGGCGAACCCCGCGGCGAACGCGACGTCGGCGACGGGCAGGTCGGACGAGGTCAGCAGGGTCCGCGCGGTCTGCGCCCGGTGGGCCCGGCTGAGCGCCTTCGGTCCGGCGCCGAGCTCGGCCGTCATGATGCGGTTGAGCTGCCGCTCCGAGTAGCCCACGCGCGCGGCGAGCCCGGGGACGCCGTCGCGCTCGACCACACCGTCGAGGACGAGTCGCATGGCCCGGCCGGCGACGTCCTCGCGCAGGTCCCACTCGGGGCTGCCAGGGGTCGCCTCGGGCAGGCAGCGCTTGCAGGCGCGGAAGCCGGCCAGGTGTGCTGCGGCACTCGTGCGGTAGAAGGTGACGCCCGAGACCTTCGGCGTGCGGGCCGGGCAGCTGGGTCGACAGTAGATGCCGGTGGAGTGCACGGCGGTGACGAACTGGCCGTCGAAACGCGCGTCGCGCGATGCGACGGCGCGGTGCCGTTCGGCGTGCAGCGCGTCGGGCTGCGCGTCGGTGTCCGGGCTGGTCATGGGCTCAGCCTGACATGCGCCGCCGACGTCGACTGGCGGGAATCGGACGGAGCAGCGCACGGCCGGGAGGCCCGGCTAGCGTTGGCCGGGTGACTTCCGCAGACGACGTGGCCGGTCTCGACGACCTGCCGTTCCGGACCGAGGTCGAGGTCGCGCTGCTGCTCGTCTCACCGCGGCACCGGTACGAGGGGCGCCCGGCCGACGGCGCGCTGCCGGTGGGCGGGGACGATCCGGACGAATCACGCGACCGGGTCGAGCTGCGGGCCGGGCTGGGCATCGTCGGCGACCGGTACTTCGCGGCCCGGGCGCACGTGCACGCCTCGGTCACGGTGATCGGCCTGGAGGGGCTCGAAGCCGTCGGTCACGCGATCGGCGCCACCGTCGACCCCGCTGCGACCCGGCGGAACGTGTTCCTGCGCGGCGCCGACGTCGAGGCGCTGCGGGGCGAGCCGTTCTCGTTGGAGAGCATGACACCCGACGGCAGCGACGGCGGCCTCGGCCGCGCTGTCCGCTTCCGCGGCTACCGCGCCGCGAATCCCTGCGCCTGGATGGACCACGAGGTGGCCCCCGGGGCGTTCCGGGCGATGCGCGGCCGGGGCGGGGTGCGGTGCGACCCGGAGTCCGACGGTGTGCTCACCCTCGGACCCGCGGTGCTCCGCACGGCCCGCCCCGTGGCGCTCGGCTGACGCGGGCGTCGTGCAACCGTGGCTCGGCGGCGCGGTGCTCAGGCGGTGAGGGCGCTCTCGATCGCGTCGACGAACGCCGGCAGGTCGTCCGGGGTGCGGGAGGTGATGAAGCCGCCGTCGACCTGGACCTCCTGGTCGACCCACTCGGCTCCGGCGTTCCGCAGGTCGGTCTGCAGCGACGGGAACGACGTGACGGTCTTGCCCGACAGCACGCCCGCCTCGACGAGGGTCCAGGGCCCGTGGCAGATCGCCGCGACCGGCTTGCTCGCCTCGGCGAAGGCCTGCACGAGGCTCGCCGCGCGGGACTCCTGGCGCAGCGTGTCGGCGTTGATCGTGCCGCCGGGGATCACGAGGGCGTCGAAGTCGTTCGCGTCGACACCGGCGAGGGTGGTGTCGGGCTCGAGGGTCTGCCCCGGGTCCTTGTCGCCGACCAGGGTCTGGATCGTGCCGGTCTCCTTGGCCGCCACGGTCACCGAGGCACCGCGCTCACGCAGCTGCTCGGTGGGGACGACGATCTCGTCCTGCTCCACGCCGTAGTTCGTCGTGATGACGAGGACCTTCTTGCCGTCGAGGGTTGCCATGATCGCTCCTTCCGCGGCCCGGTCGTTCCGGCCGCACACCCGAGGGTCGTCGGGGTCGGCTGAACAGGCCTCCAGGGCCGGCTCGGGTGTCCGGTCGGGCGGTCGCAACACCCCGCTCGGGGCCGCCGAGCGGTCACGAAGCGTCGGCTGGCGGCGGCGCAACCGACGGTTCCCGACCACTCGGCGCGGGCCGCACGGGGTGTCCTGACCGGCCGCAGACCCGCAGCCGGGCGGGCCGGGCGCCGTGCTCAGCCGTGGATGCGGAAGGCGTCGCCGTCGCGCTCGACGGTCAGCCCGTCGTACCCGCGCACCCGGTGCAGGCCGGCCGTCACCGGGTGCTCGAGGGGACCGACGACGACCGTGGTCGCGCCGGAGGCGATGGCGGACTCGAGTCCGGCCGGGGCGTCCTCGAACGCCACGCAGTCGGCCGGGTCGACGCCGAGCAGGGCAGCTCCGCGCAGGTAGCCGTCGGGGTGGGGCTTGCCGTGCTCGACGTCCTCGGAGGGCACGAAGGCCTCGGGCACGGCGAACCCGGCGGCCGCCATCCGGCCCGCGGCGAGGTCACGCGGGGCGCTCGTCACGAGGGCCACCGGGACACCGAGTTCGACGAGTCGCTGCACGAAGGCGACGGCCCCGGGGATCTCGAGGATGCCCTCGGTGCTCGCGGTCTCCTCGGCGACGAGCTCCGCCGCGATCCGCTGCTGCTCGGCCAGGGGCAGGTCGGGCAGGAAGCGCCGCAGGGTGTCGATCGCCTGCCGACCGTGCGAGAACGCGAGGATCTCGTCGGGGTCGATGCCGTTCGCGTGGCCGAACCGGGTCCAGGTCGCCTCGACCACCGCGGTCGAGTCGACGAGCGTCCCGTCCATGTCGAAGAGGACCCCGGACGCCACGATGTCGATCACGCGCCCGACCCTAGCCCACGGGAGTCAGCGCGCCCGGACGGACCGGGTGAGCAGCACGCCGCCGGCGCCGAGCAGCACGTGCGCCGGTCGCATCCGCCGAAGTTCCGGCGACGACCCGCGGGCGATGCGCGGCCCCTCCCCGCCCTCGAGCGACGGATCGATCGTCAGGGTCAGCTCGTCGACGGCGTCCGCGGCGATGAGCGCCCCGAGGAACGACGGCCCGCCCTCGCAGTGGATCGTCCCGAGGCCACGGTCGGCCAACAGACCACGGATCCGCCCGGCGTCCACCGAGTCCGGGTCGTCGTCCGCGCTGCACGGCACGACGTCGGCGACCTCGGCGAGCGCCAGGGCCTTCGACGACGCAGCCGCCGTCGCCGACGTCAGGACGACGGGGCGCACCGGCGCCGCGGTGAAGACCCGAGACCCCGGGTCGAGCGACAGCGATCCCGTGACGATCGCGAACACGGGGTGGTCCGGCATGCCGTGGGCACGCCGCCAGGCGACGTCGGTGTCGTGCAGGACCATCGGCCCGTAGCCCTCGTCGCGGACGGTGCCGGCGGCGACGAGCACGACGTCGGCCACCCGCCGGAGCAGGTCGAAGACGCGCAGGTCGTCGGCACCACCGAGCGACCCGGACACCCCGGCAGCCGACGCGGAGCCGTCGAGCGTCGCGACGAAGTTCACGCGGAGCCAGGGGCCCCCGGCGTCGGCGGTGTAGAGCTCGAGCAGGTCGTCGTCGGACAGGTCCGCGATCGACGGGGGCAGGACGTTCACGTGTTGTGCCTCGATTCCACGGGGGTGCGCCATCCGAGCGTGGCCTCGACCATCCGCATCGCGTCGACGCTCTCTGCGACGTCGTGCATCCGGACGATCCGGGCGCCGAGCATCGCGCTCACGGTCGCGACGGCGAGCGATCCGGAGAGCCGTTCACCGCGGGGGCGTCCGAGCGACTCCCCCACGAAGTCCTTGTTCGACACCGCGGCGAGCACCGGGTAGCCGAGCGCGACGACCTCGGGCAGCCGACGGGTGAGCTCGAGCGTTTGCACGGTGTTCTTGTGCAGGTCGTGGCCCGGGTCGACGATGATCCGCGACTCGGGGATGCCCGCGGCGAGCGCCCGGTCGACCCGTTCGCGCAGGAACGCGACGACCTCGCCCGCGATGTCGCCGTACTGCGGCGGTGCCGGCAGGGGCCGCCGCGGTTCGGCGAGCGAGTGCGTGATGACGACGGTGGCGTCGGAGTCGGCGACCACGGCGGCCATCCGCGGGTCGGACAGGCCGGTGGTGTCGTTGACGACGGTCGCCCCGGCCGCGATCGCCGCTGCAGCGACCTCCGGGCGGAAGGTGTCGACGCTGATGACGACGTCGGACTGCTGGGCGAGCTGCTCGACGACGGGCACGACCCGGTCGATCTCGTCGGACGCGGGCAGCTCCGGACCGGGTGCGAACTTCACGCCGCCGATGTCGACCCAGTCGGCGCCCTGTTCGGCTGCACGCACCGAGGCGGCGACGGCCCGGTCGAGCTCGAAGGTGGCGCCGCGGTCGTGGAACGAGTCGGGCGTGCGGTTCACGATCGCCATCACGGCGATGCGGTGGTCGAAGTCGATGGTGCGGCGGCCGAACGTCCGGACCGGGTGGCGCAGGTCCGGCACGACCCAGCCGGGCCCGGCCGCGTCGGTCCGTGGGCCCACGACGCCGGTTCCGGCGCGACGCGCCAGCGGCGTGCCGGCCGTGCCGTCGGGGAGGCCGGTCATGCGTCTGCCCCGGCACTCGCGTCGTGCCCGGCGTCGGTCCCACGCCCCGCGCCGATGAGCGCGATCGCCTCGGCCCGTCCCGCGGCGTCGGCCAGCGAACCGGTCGCCGCCACCGTCACCGTCGTCGAACCGGTCTGGCGCTCCCCACGCGTCGTGACGCACTGGTGCTGCGCGTCGAGGACCACCAGGACGCCCTGGGCGCCGAGCCCCTCGGCGATGGTCGCGGCGACCTGTTCGCCGAGCCGCTCCTGCAGTTGCGGGCGGGAGGCCACCGCGTCGAGCACCCGCGCCAGCGTGCCGAGCCCGATGAGCCGGTCGCCCGGCGCGTACGCCAGGTGCGCGACCCCGAGGAACGGCAGCAGGTGGTGCTCGCAGACGGAGCGGAACTTCACGTCGCGCACGATCACGAGCCGACCGCGCTCGCCGTCCTCGGCGTGCACGGTGCCGTCCCGGGCGATGGCGACCGCGTCGGTGCCGATCCCGGAGAAGAACTCGGCGTACGAGTCGGCAACGCGAGCGGGGGTGCGGGTGAGTTCCGGGCGGTCGGGATCCTCGCCGATGGCGAGCAGCAGCTCGCGGACGGCGGCCTCCACACGGGCGCGGTCCATGGGTGACGTCACCCGCTCATCCAACACCAGCCCTGGCCGGAGAACGCGGGCAGACGCCCAGCGCGAGGGGCGCGATCCGCGCGGAACGGGCCTCCTGGCTGTCGCAACCTGTGAGACCGGTGTGACACGCCCGAAACCCAGCGTCCTTTAAACTCTCGTGGTGAGCGCCCCGCAGACCGACACCACGCCCCGGAACCGCTTCGCGACCGGCCTCGACCGATTCTTCTCCATCACGCAACGCGGATCGTCGATCCCCCGCGAGGTCCGCGGTGGCCTCGTCTCGTTCGTGACGATGGCGTACATCGTCATCCTGAACCCCCTCATCCTCGGCGGGTTCAGCGCCGACCAGGCCGCCAAGGACGTCAGTGGCGGATGGCTCGAGAACGCTCAGGTGGCCGCGGCGACCGGACTCGTCGCCGGCGTCATGACCATCGCGATGGGCATCATCGCGAACCTGCCGTTCGGCATCGCCGCGGGGCTCGGGATCAACTCGTTCCTCGCCGTCAGCGTCGTGCACCAGGTCACCTGGGCCGAGGCGATGGGCCTGGTCGTCATCAACGGCGTGATCATCGTGATCCTCGCGTTGACCGGCATCCGGACGATGATCTTCACCGCTGTCCCGGCCCAGCTGAAGGCCGCGATCACCGTCGGCATCGGCCTGTTCATCGCGTTCATCGGGCTCGTCGACTCCGGCTTCGTGCGGTCCTCCGGGCTCGCGTCGCCGCCGCTGCAGCTCGGTGAGGACGGCTCCGTCGGCGCCCTGCCGACCATCGTGTTCCTGATCGGCCTGATCATCATCGGCACGCTCATGGCCCGCCGGGTCAAGGGCGCGCTGCTCATCGGCATCGTCGCGACCACGATCATCGCGATCATCCTGCAGGCGATCTTCCAGGTGCCGACGTCGGTGGACTCGAAGACCGGCTGGAACCTCAACGCCCCCGGCCTGCCGAGCGCGCTGTTCGCCGTGCCGGACCTGTCGCTCGTCGGCCACGCCGACGTCTTCGGCGCCTTCACCCGCATCGGCCCGCTCGCCGCGTCGATGCTCGTCTTCACCCTCGTCTTCACGAACTTCTTCGACGCCATGGGCACCATGACCGGTCTGGCCAAGGCCGCCGGCGTCGCGAAGCCGGACGGCACGTTCCCCCGTCTGAAGTCGGCGCTCGTCGTCGAGGGCGTCGGCGCGATCGCCGGTGGTGGCGCGTCGGTGTCGTCGAACACCGTCTTCATCGACTCGGCCTCCGGCATCGGCGAGGGTGCCCGCACGGGCATGGCGTCCGTCGTCACCGGCCTGCTGTTCCTGGCGTCGATGTTCCTCACGCCGCTCACCCAGGTCGTCCCGCTCGAGGTCGCCGCCGCCGGGCTCGTCGTCGTCGGTGCGCTCATGGTCGCGCAGGTGGCGGACATCTCGTGGACGGACTTCGGCTCGGCCCTGCCGGCGTTCCTGACGATCGTCGTCATGCCGCTGACCTACTCGATCGCGAACGGCATCGGCGCCGGCTTCATCAGCTGGGTGCTCATCAAGCTGCTGTCCGGCCGCGGCCGTGAGGTCTCGTGGCTGCTCTACGTGGTCGCCGCGGGCTTCCTGCTGTACTTCGCGCGGGGGCCGCTGGAGGCGCTGCTCGGCGTCGGCTGAGGCTTTCGTCCGGGCGTTGCCTGGAGGCCCGTGGTCAGTCCGGCAGGTCGCTCGGCGTCGCCTCGTGGTGGCGCTGGTCCTGGGTGCGACGGTCTTCCTTCATGCCCGCCTCGAACAGGTGGCGGCGGCCCTGCACGAGCTCGTCGCGCGCGGTGCGCTCGAGCTCCTTGGCGAGGGCGTAGTAGCCGTCGTCGTAGTCCTCGACGATCTGGAACGTCCAGCGGCCGGCGATGACGTTGCGGCCCACGAGTTCGGTGTCGATGCGCTCGGCGAGCTCGGTGTGCCCCGCCTTCCGCAGCTGCTCGACCGCCTCGCCGAGGTTCAGGTCAGCGGTCCCGGTCAGCCGGTGGAACCCGTAGAGCAGGCCGCGGGCGTGCTCGATGACCTCGACCGCGGCGGACAGGCTGCCGAGCGCCTCGACCGTGGCCTCGGACACCCCCTCGGGAACCTGGTGCTGCGCGTCGGGGCCCTGTGCGTCGTTCGTCATGGGTCCCGTCTACACGACGGCGGCTGCGCTGTTCGAGGGGTTCGTCCACGACCCGCCGTGGTCGATCGGCGGTGGTTGCGACGTCGGAGGTCGACACCTACCATTCGAACACACGTTCGAACGAGGAGACCCGATGATGATCACCGACACGGCCGCCACGGTGTGGTGGGCCGAGGGCACGCCGACGCGGCTGGTGTGGGCTGGGCGGCGCTGGCGGGTGAGCGACACCCCCACCCGGCTGACCGTGACGCGCGCCGAGCTGCCCACAGCGATCACCCACGCGCCTGAGCGCACCGTGGGCTGGCGATTCCAGGCGACCAGCGACGACGGTGAGGCCCTGGTGGTCGACATCGTGCCGCAGGGCTCCGGCTGGGGCGTGGCCCGGACGTGGACGTGACGGGCCCGAGCCGCTACCGTCCGGACATGGACAGGTGGGTGGCGCTGCTGCGCGGGGTCAACGTGAACGGCATCACGATCCGGAGCGCCGAGCTCGCAGAGCTCTTCCGGGGACTCGGGTTCGACGACGTCCGCACCGTGCTCGCCTCGGGCAACGTCGTGTTCTCCGCCGACGTGCCCGCCGAGCCGCTGAAGACGTCGATCGAGCAGGGGCTGCGCGACCGGTTCGGGTACGACGCCTGGATCGTGCTCGTCCGGCACGACGCCCTCGCGGCCGTGGTCGACGGTTTCCCCTTCGAGCGTGCCGACGCACGGCACGACTACGTGGTGTTCGGGTCCGACGACGGTGCGCTCGACGCGTTGGTCGCGGACCTCGAACTCGACGACTCGGTCGAGCAGGTCTCCCGCGGGAACGGGGTCGTCTACTGGTCGTGTCCGAAGGGGTCGAGCACCGACACCGTGTTCGCGAAGCGGGCCGGCGCCGCACGCTTCAAGCGCACGACGACGACCCGCAACACGAACACCCTGCGGAAGCTCCTGTGACCCGGGGCGGCATCAGGCCTGCGGCGGCTGCCCGTTGCTGGCCATGGTGCCGCCGTCCACCGGCAGGACCGCGCCCGTGATGAACGAGGCCGCGTCGCTGGCCAGGAACAGCACGGCCTCGGCGACCTCCTCGGAACGCCCGCCCCGACCGAGGGCGATCCGCTCCTCGAACTTCGACTGCTGCGACTCGTCCTCCGCCTGCTCCTGGGTCAGGGCGGTCCAGATCAGCCCCGGAGCGACGGCGTTCACGCGCACCCCGAACTGCCCGTTGTCGAGCGCCGCGGCCTTGGTGAAGTTCGTCACGCCACCCTTCGCCGCGTTGTAGGGGCTCATCCGCCAGTCGGCGTCCTCACCGGAGACCGACGAGGTGTTCACGATCGAACCCTTGGTCTCACGGAGGAACGGCAGGGCCGCCCGGGTGCCGTAGAACACCCCGGACAGGTCGGTCTCGATGACGCGGCGCCACTCGGCCGTGCTGATGTCGGTGATGTCCCCGGAGCTGAAGGTCCCGGCGTTGTTCACCAGGACGTCGAGCCGATCGAAGCGGTCGATCGCCGCCGAGACGACGGTCTCCCAGTCCTCCGGGCTCGCCACGTCGGCGTGCAGGGCGACCACTCGGTCCGTCGGCAGGGAGTCACCCACCGTGCGGACCTTCTCCTCGACGCTGTCGGTCAGCACCACCGACGCGCCCTCGTCGATGAACGCCCGGACCGTCGCCTCGCCGATGCCGGAACCCGCGCCCGTCACGATCGCGACCTTGCCCTCGAACCGGTTGCCCATGATGTCTCCTCTCGTTGCACGAACCGTGCCCGGGAGACGCCATCGGCCCGAGGGGCACGGCAGACCACGGTGCCCCGGTGCGGCTGGACGCGCTCGGAGGTGCCGGCAGCGGCCCGGGATGCACGTCGCCCCGGTACCGCGAGGCGGAACCGGGGCGACGTGCAGCGCAGGGACTGGCGTCAGCCGGTCGAGTCGTC
This sequence comes from Curtobacterium sp. BRB10, assembly GCF_031844325.1. Classification (NCBI taxonomy): domain Bacteria; kingdom Bacillati; phylum Actinomycetota; class Actinomycetes; order Micrococcales; family Microbacteriaceae; genus Curtobacterium; species Curtobacterium sp. BRB10. Next base: position 255,624 of record NZ_JAUZVA010000002.1, on the reverse strand, counting down.
GAGGTCGAAGTCGCGCTCCAGGGAGATCGTCGGGATCGACGCGGTGATCACCGAGCCGTCCGCACGCAGCGTGCCCTGGATGTCGCTCGTGGTCGGGGCGTGCCCGGACATCCGCGGCCCGTGGTGCGGCAGCGGCACCACGGTGGGCTCTCCCGCCTCGATGTCCCACTGCTGGTTGTGCACCCAGACCGTGAAGCCCGACCCGGTCTCGACCGTGAGCGTCATGGTCTCCTGCTCCAGGTCGACACGGACGCGCGAACCGCTGACCGTCAGCCGGTAGGACAGACGATCCCAGTGCTTCGGCAGCCGCGGGTTGAAGGTCATGCGTCCACCGTGGTCGCGCATGCCACCGAAGCCGTTGACGAGCGCGCCCCAGATGCCTCCGGTCGACGCGATGTGCACGCCGTCCGAGGTGTTGCCGTGCAGGTCCGCCAGGTCGACGTAGAGCGCGGTCTGGAAGTACTGGTCCGCGAGGTCGTGGTACCCGACCTCGGCCGCCATGATCGACTGCACGACCGCGGACAGGGTCGAGTCACCGGTGGTGAGCGCGTCGTAGTAGTCGAAGTCGCGACGCTTCTCCGCCGCCGTGAACTCGTGCCCCTGCAGGAAGAGCGCGAGCACGACGTCGGCCTGCTTGAGCACCTGGAACCGGTAGATCACCAGCGGGTGGTAGTGGAGCAGCAGCGGGCGCTTGGACTCGGGGGTGTTCTCGAGGTCCCAGAGTTCCTTGTCGAGGAACTGGGCGTCCTGCGGGTGAATGCCGCGGTGCGGGTCGAACGGGATCTCCATCGACTCGGCGGCGTGCTCCCACTCGACGAGCTCGTCCGGCTGCAGACCGGTCCGGCGCACCATGCGGTCGTACTCTTCGGCGTCGTCCGCGGCGAGCTCGCGGCACGCGTTGACGGCGAACCACAGGTTCGCCCGGGCCATCACGTTCGTGTAGAGGTTGTCGTCGACGACGGTCGTGTACTCGTCCGGTCCGGTCACACCGTCGATGTGGAACTTCTTGTCGCCGTTGGACCGCCAGAACCCGAGATCGGCCCACAGCCGGGCGGTCTCGACGAGCACGTCGATGGCTCCGCGCTTCAGGAACTCACGGTCGCCCGAGGCCCGCACGTACTGCATGAGCGCGTGCGCGATGTCGGCGTCGATGTGGTACTGCGCGGTGCCGGCGGCGTAGTACGCGCTGGACTCCTCGCCGTTGATCGTCCGCCACGGGAACAGTGCGCCGCGCTGGTTCAGCTCGCGGGCTCGAGCACGTGCCGCGTCGAGCATGTTGTAGCGGAAGCGCAGGGCGTTCCGGGCGACGATCGGCGCCGTGTAGGACAGGAACGGCAGGACGTAGATCTCCATGTCCCAGAAGTAGTGGCCGCCGTACCCGGAGCCGGTGACGCCCTTCGCGGCGATGCCGTGGCCGTCGGTGCGGGCGGTGGCCTGGGCGAGCTGGAAGAGGTTCCAGCGGACGGCCTGCTGGATCGCGGGCTGGCCGGCGATCTCGACGTCGCTGCGGGCCCAGTAGTCGTCGAGCCAGTCGCGCTGCTTGGCGAAGGTCTCGTCGACGTTCTCGGCGTGCGCCCGGTCGAGCGTGCGGTCGCACCGGTCGGCGAGCTCGCGCACGGGGACCCCGCGGGAGGTGTGGTAGACCACGTGCTTCACGAGCCGGATGGGCTGACCGGCACGGGCCTGCACCCGGTAGACGTGCTTCGCCAGGTCGTCCTCGATCGACGACGACTCGTCCCAGCTGTTCTCGGTCTCGATGTGGTGCTCGACACCGACGCAGATCGTCATGCCGGAGCTGGACGCCTGGTACCCCAGGACCGAGCGACCGCCGGTGCTGCGCTTGAGCTTCGGCACGAGCACCCGTTCGGTGAACGACTCGGCCTTGCGGGGGTCGAAGGCGTTCGCCGCGGCCCGCATGCCGGCGTGGTACTCGTCCTGCACGTCCTGGCGGTTGAGGATCTGGCTGGACAGCAGGATCGAGGCGTCCGCGTCGAGCACGGTGACCTCGTAGTCGATGACGGCCAGGTGCCGGTCGGTGAACGACACGAGTCGGCGCGATCGGATGAGCACCCGCTTGCCCGACGGCGTCGACCACTCGGTCTCGCGGAACAGGTACCCGCCCCGGAACTCCAGGCGGCGCGTGTGCCGGAGGATGTCGGCCTCGGCCAGGACGAGCGGCTCGTCGTCGACGTACAGGCGGATGACCTTGGCGTCGGGCGCGTTGATGATCGTCTGCCCGGTCTTCGCGAAGCCGAAGGCGTCTTCCGCGTGCCGGATCGGCCAGGTCTCGTGGAACCCGTTGACGTACGTGCCGTACTGCACGCCGCCACGGCCTTCGTCGAGGTTGCCGCGCAGGCCGAGGTACCCGTTGCCGACGGCGAAGTTCGTCTCGGCGACGCCCTGCTCGTCGGGGGTGTACTCCGTCTCGACGAGGGCCCACTCGTCGATCGGGTAACGGACGCGGTCGAGGGGGTCCGAGGTGATGGGGTTCATGCTGCTCCGTGGGAAGGGAGGGAGATGGGTACGTCGGTACGGCCGGCAGGCAGGGAGCGTCCGGCCGGGTGGCCTACGTCGTGCTTATCGGTGCGGGCAGCTCGTCGATGAGTTCGGCGAGGTCGGACACCACGACGTCGGCACCGTGCTCGCGCAGGGCGTCCGCCCCGGCGCCGCGGTCGACACCGACGACGAGACCGAACGAACCGTTGCGGCCGGCTTCGACCCCGCTCGTGGCGTCCTCGACCACGACGCACTCGGCGGCGGTGAGCCCGAACCGGGTGGCCGCGTCGAGGTAGGTGTCGGGCGCGGGCTTGCCGGTCAGGCCGTCCTGGCGGGCGACGAGCCCGTCGACGACCACCGGGAACCGGTCGAGGATGCCCGCCGTCCGGAGCACCGACGTGGCGTTCGCCGAGCTCGAGACGACCGCGACGGACATGCCGGCGGCGATCGCGGCCGTCAGGAACCGCAGCGACCCCGGGTAGGGCTCGACGCCGTGCTCGTCGAGCTCGGCGGTGAACTCGGCATTCTTCCGGTTGCCGAGCCCGCAGACGGTGTCGGTGTCCGGCGCGTCGTCGGGGGTGCCCTGCGGCAGGTCGATGCCACGCGACTCGAGCAGCGAGCGCACCCCGTCGTAGCGGGGCTTGCCGTCGATGAACGTGAAGTAGTCCTGCTCGGTGTACGGCGCGACCCCGTGCGCGGCCAGGTACGGCGTGAACAGCCGACTCCACGCGCGCATGTGGACGTCGGCGGTCGGGGTGAGCACGCCGTCGAGGTCGAACAGGAGCGCGCGCTGGTCACTGAGTCGCGCGGGCGTGCGCTGGTCCTGCGTCGTCATCTGCGGTCCTCCGGGGACTGGTGGTGGACGAATGGCTCCCGACGAGTCTAGGACCGCTCCAGTCCCGGTGTTCGGACGCGCCGCACCCGGTCGGGAGACCGGCTGTGAACACTCGGAGACGCGCATCGGCACGCTGACCCGGACGGAAGGCACCACCATGACCAGCGACACCACGGCCGCACCCCACGACGGCACGCAGTCGAAGCTCCGCCAGGCGATCACCGGGCCACTGCTGTTCCTCTTCATCCTCGGCGACGTGCTCGGCGCCGGCATCTACGCCCTGATGGGGACGCTGGCGAAGGACGTCGGCGGCGCGCTCTGGGCGCCGCTGGTGCTCGCGCTCCTGCTGGCCCTGCTCACCGCGGGCTCCTACGCCGAACTCGTGACGAAGTACCCGAAGGCCGGCGGTGCCGCGGTCTTCGCCGAACGCGCCTACAAGGTGCCCATCGTCTCGTTCCTGGTCGGGTTCAGCATGCTCGCCGCCGGCGTCACGAGCGCCGCGGGCCTGTCGCTCGCCTTCGCCGGCGACTACCTCGGCACCTTCGTCGACCTGCCGCCGGTGCCCACCGCGATCGTCTTCCTCGCCCTGATCGCCTGCCTGAACGCCCGTGGCATCTCCGACTCGCTGAAGAGCAACGTCGTGATGACGATCATCGAGGTCTCCGGTCTCGTCATCGTGATCGTCGTCGTGGCCGTGATGCTCGGCGGTGGCGGCGGCGACGTGTCCCGGATCGGCGCGTTCCCGGCCGAGGCGAACCCGGCCCTGGCGACCCTGAGCGCCGCGATCGTCGCCTACTACTCGTTCGTCGGCTTCGAGACGTCCGCCAACATCGCGGAAGAGGTCCGCGACCCCCGCCGCGTCTACCCGAAGGCCCTGTTCGGCGCCCTCGCCACCGCCGGCGTCGTCTACGTCCTCGTCGCCCTCGCCAGCGCGATCGCCCTGCCCGCTTCGGAGCTGTCCGAGTCCAGCGGCCCGCTGCTCGCGGTCGTCTCCGCCACCGGCGTCCCGATCCCCGACTGGGTCTTCAGCCTCATCGCCCTGGTCGCCGTCGCGAACGGCGCGCTGCTCACGATGATCATGTCGAGCCGAGTGACCTACGGCATGGCCGAGCAGCGGCTCCTGCCTGCCCTGCTCGCGAAGGTCCTGCCGAACCGCAAGACCCCGTGGACCGCCATCGTCGCCACCACGGTCGTCGCGATGCTCCTGACCCTGGTGGGTGACGTGGGCGTTCTGGCCGAGACTGTCGTCCTCCTGCTGCTCTTCGTGTTCATCAGCACGAACGGCGCCGTCCTGGTGCTCCGTCGCGACCACGTCGAGCACGACCACTTCAGGGTCTGGACGTTCGTCCCGGTGCTCGGGGTGCTGTCGTGCATCCTGCTGCTGACGCAGCAGAGCGGTCAGGTCTGGCTCTACGCCGCGGTCCTGCTCGCCGTCGGCGTGGTCCTGTACTTCGTCGCCCGGTTCACCGGGCGCCGTTCCGGACGCGACCACGAGGCGGGCGTGATCCACTGACGTCACGCACCACGGGCCTCCAGGCAGACCGTCTGGAGGCCCGTGGTGCGTCCGCCGGTCCGCCCGCGTGGTCAGCGCAGGTCGCGCACCCAGGCCTCGATGGCGTCCGAGATCTGCTGGCGGGCATCAGCACGGCTGATGGTCGCCGTGCGGTCGCCCGGCTGGTCGCCGTAGGCACCGAAGTCGGCGTGGTTCGAACCCTGGATCTCGGTCATGGTGGCGGTCGACGGCAGCTCGTCCCGCGCGGCGTCGACCTTGGCCGGTGTGGACAGGCCGTCACGCGAACCGGAGATGCTCAGCACGTCGATGTACGAGCGGCTGATGTCGTCCGCGCAGTAGCTGCCGAGCAGCAGCAGGCCGTCGGCGTCCTGGGCGAGCTGGCACGCGCGGACCCCGCCGAGGGAGTGTCCGCCCACCGCCCAGTGCGCGACCTCGGGCGCGTGCGCCTGGAACGTCGACAGCGTTCGGGTGTCGAAGAACGCGAGGTTCAGCGTCGGCTTCGTGATGACGACGGTCGTGCCGTTGGCGACCACCTGACGGAACGTGGCCATGTAGGCGTACGGATCGACCTTCGCGCCCGGGATGAAGACGATCCCGACCCCGTCGGCCTGGCCGGTCGGGGTCATCACCACCGAGTCTCCGGCGTCGCGGACGGCGATCCGGTCGTCGCGCCAGACCTGCAGGGCGGCGCTGCGGGTGCCCTGCATCACGATGTGGGCCCAGACGAGGAACACCACCGCGAGCAGCACGACGACCGCGACGATCCAGGTGGTCCAGCGCAGTGCTCGGTTCATGGCGTCCCTGCTTCCTGGGGGCGTCGTGCGATGACGGTGAGCCACCGCTCGTCGGCCTCCGGACGCGTCGTCTCGCGGACGTCGACGTCGGTCCACCCGGAGCGGGCGACGAGCTCGGCGAGGGGCTCTGGCGCCCAGTAGGTGAAGTGCCGGGCGTGGTCGAGCTTCCGGGTGCTCCACGCGTCGCCGTCGCCGTGCTTCACGGTCGCGGCCAGCACGCCGTCTGGCTGCACGGCCTCACGGAGGCGAGCGAGAAGGTCCCCGAGCTCCGTCCGTGCGACATGCAGGAGCACCGCGTTCGCGAACACGGCGTCGTACGGGCCGCCGAACGCGTCCGAGCGCACGTCGAGCAGGCGTGCCTCGTGCCCCTGCTTCTGCAGCGCCTCGACGAACGACCGCGCGCCGTCCGTCCGGTCGACCACGAGCCCGGCGGCCTCGAGCGCGAGGGCGTCCCGCCCCGGGCCGGACCCGAGCTCGAGCACCCGCGCCCCGACGGGGACGAGCGCGAGCAGGTCGTCGACGAGGCCGGCGCGGTGGTCGTCCGTGCGCTCCGCGTAGCGATCGGCCGCGCGCTCGTAGGCGTCGAGCGTGCGCTCGGCGGTGAGGTCACGGCGCATCACGACCTCGCGCCGCCCGTCAGGCAGGGCGTCCCCAGGCTCGCTGACCGCGGTGAAGCCGCAGCGCTCGTACGTGCGGCGGGCCGCGGTGTTGTCCGGCGCAACCGACAGCTCGAGGTGGTGCGCTCCGGTGCCCGCAGCCCAGGTTGCGACGGCACGGATGAGCGCAGCGGCGATCCCCCGGCCCCGGGTGGCTGGGTCGACCCACATCGAGATCAGTCCAGCGGTACCGGGGTCCTCGCCCGTCACCCCGCTCACCATGCCGACGACGGAACCGTCCTCGGTCTGGGCGAGCAGGTCGAGCGCTCCGGGCATCGAGAGCCGGGCCCGCCACCGGTGCGATGGAGCGTCTGCCCAGTCGGCGAGCGTCGAGCCGAAGGCTCCCGGGGAGTCGGCGAGCGCCGCGAGTCGGACCGGCCGCCAGGTCTCCCAGTCGTCCGCCGTCACCCGGCGCAGCGTGATCGTCACGCCTCGACGCTACCGCCCTGCGGACGGCGCGGGACGTGCCGCGAGTGAGCAGAAGACGTCGGGTGTGGTCTTCACACTCGACGTCTTCTGCTCACTCGATGTCGCCCGGGAAGGGCGACCGGGACGCGCTACTTGATCGCGGCGCGGATCTCGGCGGCTGCTGCGCCGACGTCCGACGCGCTGTAGATCGCACTGCCGGCGACGGCGATGCGGGCACCGGCCTCCTGCACCGAGGCGACCGAGGACGCGTTCACGCCGCCAGCGATCGAGAACGGGACGCCCGACTCCTTGCCGGCGTCGAGCAGGGTCGAGAACGTGAAGCCCTCTTCCGCCTGCTCGTCGAGCCCGGCGTGGACCTCGACGAACTCGGCGCCGAGTGCGACGACCTCGCGGGCACGGGCGGCCTTGTCGGAGACGCCGATCAGGTCGACGACGATGCCCTTGCCGTGCTGCTTCGCGGCCTTGACGGCACCGACGATCGTCGAGTCGCCGGCGACACCGAGGACGGTGACCAGGTCGGCACCGGCCGAGAAGGCGATGTCGGCCTCGAGCTCACCGGCGTCCATCGTCTTGAGGTCGGCGAACACGATCTTGTCCGGGTGTGCCTCCTTGATCGCGGTGACGGCGGACAGACCGGCGCTCTTGATCAGGGGCGTGCCGAGCTCGAGGACGTCGACGTGCGGCGCGGCCGCGGCGGCGAGCTCGAGGGCGGCTTCGGTGGTCAGGGTGTCCATGGCGAACTGGAGCTGCATGGGTGTGCCTTTCATTCGAGGTTGGCGTGGCGGGGCCAGAGGTCGTCGGCGGACTGCCCGCCTCGGGTCCACAGGGCGTGGAACACGGCGTCGCCCACCAGGGCGACCGCCTGTTCGAAGAGGCCACCGGCGTACTGGGCCGAGGCGGTGCCGGAGCGGTCGGTCTTCGTCGCGGCGGGCAGGACGATCGTGACGTCCGCCAGCTCGGAGAGCGGGGATTCGTCGGTGGTCGAGAGCGCCACGACGGATGCGCCGACCTCGTGCGCGGTCCGCGCGGCCTGCACGATGCCGGTGGTCGTGCCCGAGCCGCTCGCGACGAGGAGCAGGTCACCCTGGCGGATCGCCGGGGTGGTGACCTCGCCGACGACGTGTGCGTCGAGCCCGAGGTGCATGAGGCGCATCGCGGTCATGCGGAGGGCGAGGCCGGATCGACCCGCCCCGTGGACGAACACCCGGTCGGCGCCCTCGATCAGGTCGAGTGCGCGCTGGGCCGGGGCGTCGTCGAGGCGGGCTGCCAGGTCGCCGACTTCGCGGACGACCAGGTCGAGCGCTGCGGAGACGGAGGTTGCTGCCATGCCCTCGATCCTTCCGTCGCGCGCCGGTACCCGCCGCTACCCGCCCCGGCAGGGGCCCCATCCCATCGGGTGGGCCCGTCCGCTCGGGTGGGACGGGTACGGTCACCTCCATGGACGCATCGGTCGACAGCCTGGAGGCCCGGGGCGGCTCCGCCATCCGGCTCGCTGCCGCCGAGCACGCCCGCACGGTCGCCGAGCAGGCGGACCGGCACGCGCTCACCCTCGAGTCCGTCCTCGCCGTGCTCCGGTCGTCGCGGGTCACCGACGCGGCCGCCCGGGCCGAGGCCGTCGAGATCGCCTCGGCCGCCCTGGTCGACCTGCGCACCGTCACGGACCAGCAGCGGAGCACCCTGCTCGAACCCGTCACCGGCGCGTTCTCGCGGTTGCGCGCCGACCTGCGACCGCTCGTTCGGTTCGGCGACCTCGACGTGCAGTTCGTCGAGCCGCCGGCCACCGGCCGTGCGCTCCCGGGTGACGTCGCCCACGCGGCCCGGGCCATCGTCCGGACCGCGGTGCTCGCCCTGGTCGACGACGGTGCGGCGAAGCGGGTGCGCATCCAGTGGGACTGCGACGGCCGGAACCTGCTCATGCAGCTCCGCGACGACGGCTCCGGCACGCTCGACGTGCACGACGACGCGATGCGGCCGATCGCGGAGCGGGTCGTCACGCTCGACGGGCGGGTGCAGGTCGCGAGCACGCCCGGCTGGGGGTCCGTGCTCGACATCTCACTGCCGCTCGACCCGCGGCCAACCGAGGTGGACGCGGTCGACGACGGCGACCTGACCCCGCGGGAGCGCGACGTGCTGCGGCTCGTGGCGACCGGTGTCGGCAACCGGGAGATCGCCGAGGGACTCGGCATCAGCGTCAACACCGTGAAGTACCACGTCGCGAACCTGCTGCGGAAGCACGGCGCCCGGACCCGGGCGGAGCTCGCGGCGTTCAGTTCGCGGGCGTGACGCCGCCGGGAGCGAAGCGGTACCCCATGCCGGACTCCGTCACCAGGTAGCGGGGGTGCGCGGGATCCGGCTCGAGCTTCCGCCGCAGCTGCGCCATGTACAGCCGCAGGTACCCGGAGTCGTTGCCGTGCGTCGGCCCCCAGACCTCGGTCAACAGCATCTCGCGGGTCATCAGGCGGTCCGGGTTCGTGACCAGGACCTCGAGCAGGCGCCACTCGGTGGGCGTCAGGCGGATCGCGGGACCCTCCGCCGGGGTGACCTGCTTCGCGACGAGGTCCACGAGCAGCGGTCCGATCGCGATCGTCGGGGTCTCCTCCGACGCCACCACCCGCCGCCGTCCGAGCGCCCGCAGCCGGGCGAGCAGCTCGTCCATCTGGAACGGCTTCGTCACGTAGTCGTCGGCTCCGGCGTCGAGCGCGTCGACCTTGTCGGACGAGTCGGTCCGCCCGGAGAGCACGAGGACGGGCACCTGCGACCAGGCCCTGACGCCCTCGAGCACACCGATGCCGTCGAGCCGGGGCATGCCGAGGTCGAGCAGCACCAGGTCGGGGCGCTCGGTGATGACGGCGTCGATCGCCTCGCGCCCGTCCCGAGCCGTGACGACGTCGTACCCGCGCGCCGAGAGCGTCACCGAGAGCGCGCGGACGAGCTGCGCGTCGTCGTCAGCGATCAGGACCTTCATCGGATCTCCACTCCCACGTGCCCGGCGATCGGCAGCCGCACCACGACGGTGAGCCCACCGCCGGGGGTGTCGTCGACCTCGATCGTGCCGCCCATGCCCTCGGTGAACCCGCGCGCGAGCGCCAGGCCGAGCCCGAGGCCGGTCTCGTTGTCGGTGTCGCCGAGTCGCTGGAACGGCTGGAACACCTCGTCACGGCGGTCCTCGGGGATGCCGGGGCCGTGGTCGGCGACGCGGAGCTCCACCCCGCCGGCGAACGCGCTCGCGGCGACCCGGACGTGGGTGCCGTCCGGCGCGTACCGGGCGGCGTTCGCGAGCAGGTTCACCACGACGCGCTGCAGCAGGACCGGGTCGGCGAGCACCGGCGGCAGGTCCGCGGGTAGGTCGAGGTCGACGTCGTCGGGGCCGAGCTCCAGCTCGTCGAGTGCAGGGGCGACCACCGTCTCGAGCGCGATCGCAGCCGGGGTGACCGCGAGGACACCGGCCTGGACACGACTGACGTCCAGCAGGTCCGCCAACAGCACCGCCAGCTGACCGAGGCTCTCGTCGGCGGTCGCGAGCAGCGCCTCCCGGTCGGCCCGTGACAGGTCGATGTCGGGCGCACGCAGCGTCTGCACGGCGGCGGAGGCCGCTGCGATGGGTCGGCGCACGTCGTGGCCGACGGCCGCGAGCAGCGCACTCCGGACCCGGTCGGCGGCGGCGATGCGCTCGGCGCCGACGGCGGTGCGTGTCAGCTCGCGGTGCTCGACGGCGGCGTCGAGCTGCTGCTCGACGACCCGCAGCAGCCGGCGCTGGGTCGGGTCGTCGGGCGCGCCGGCGAACTCGAGCACGGCGCCGGACGCCAGCGTCGTCGACGCGTCCGGCGTCGCGCCGAACTCGCCGGAGGTCGCCGGCACCTCGTCGCCCTGGCGGATCCGGACGCCGGCGAAGCCGAAGGCCTCACGGGTGCGGTCGAGCAGCGCCTGCAGGGCGTCGTCGCCGCGGAGCACGCTGCCGGCGATGCCCATCAGGAGCCCGGACTCGGCAGAGGCCCGACGGGCGGCACGTGATCGGCGAGCGGACCGGTCGACCACGAAACTGACCAGCACCGCACTGATCACGTACATGACCAGGGCGAACAGGTGCCACGGCTGCTGGACGGTGACCATGTAGAGGGGTTGCACGAAGAAGTAGTCGAGACTCAGCCCGGACAGCACGGCCGTGAACACCGCCGGCCACATCCCACCCACCAGCGCCACGACCAGGACGAGCAGCTGGTACGCCAGCACGTCCACCGTGATGGCGTCCGGGTCGCTGCCGATCGACAGTACCCAGGTGAGCAGCGGCCCGACCAGGACGGACAGGACGAACGCGGCGACCACCCGGCCGCGTGACAGGCTGCCGCCGAGCTTGGGCAGGGTGATCCCGCCGCCGGCGCGCTCGTGCGTGACGACGTGGACGTCGATGTCGCCGGACTCGCGGATCACGGTGTTGCCGATCCCCGGACCGGTCATGGCGGCCGCGAGCCGGCTGCGGCGGCTGACCCCGATCACGATCTGGGTGGCGTCGATCGACCGCGCGAACCGTACCAGCGTGCTCGGCACGTCGTCGCCGACGACCTGGTGGTAGGTGCCACCGAGCTGCTCGAGCAGGGTCCGCTGCTTGCCGAGCGCGCCGGGGTGCCGCTCGCGCAGGCCGTCGTTCGTCGTGACGTGCACGGCGGCGAGCTCGCCGCCGGCGCTGCGGGCGGCGATCCGGGCACCGCGGCGCAGCAGGGTCTCGCCCTCGGGGCCTCCGGTCAAGGCGACGAGCACGCGCTCCCGGGTCTCCCACCGGTGCTCGATGCCGTGCTCGGCGCGGTAGGCCTTGAGCGCGTCGTCGACCTCGTCGGCGAGCCAGAGCAGGGCGATCTCGCGCAGTGCGGTGAGGTTGCCGAGGCGGAAGTAGTTCGACAGCGCCGCGTCGATCCGGGCCGCCGGGTACACGAGGCCGTCGGACAACCGCTCCCGCAGGGCCGCCGGGGCGAGGTCGACGACCTCGATCTGGTCCGCCGCGCGCACCACGGCGTCGGGGACCGTCTCGCGCTGCACGGTGCCGGTGATCTCGCGCACGACGTCGCCGAGGGACTGCATGTGCTGCACGTTGACGGTGCTCACCACCGAGATCCCGGCGGCGAGGAGCGCCTCGACGTCCTGCCAGCGCTTGTCGTGGCGACCACCGGGGGCGTTCGTGTGCGCGAGCTCGTCGACGAGTGCGATCTCGGGGGCCCGGGCGAGGACGGCGTCGAGGTCGAGGTCGTCGAGCTCCACCCCGCGGTGGGAGACGGTGCGGCGGGGCACGACCTCGAGCCCGTCGACCAGGGCTGCGGTGGCGGCGCGCTCGTGCGTCTCGACGACGGCTACGACCACGTCGCGACCCTCGTCGAGCAGGCGACGCCCCTCTTCGAGCATCGTGTAGGTCTTGCCGACACCGGGCGCCGCACCGAGCAGGACCCGCAGCTTCCCGCGCTTCACGTGCTCATCCTCTCGCGTCGGTCGGCCGGTCTCCGCAAAACACCGGTGTTCACCTGTCGCGCCGCGGATTGCGGGTGTTCGACGCGCGAGCACCGGTGTCTTGCGGAGGGGTCACCCACGCTCAGGACGCCTTCGCCAGCGCCAGGTTGAGCGCGAGCACGTTCACGACCGGCTCGCCGAGGAACCCGAGCTGCCGCGATTCGGTGTGCGACTGCACGAGCGCCCGCACCGAGTCCTCCGAGACGCCCCGCGCCGCAGCCACTCGAGCCACCTGCTGGGCCGCGTAGGCGGGGCTGATGTCCGGGTCGAGGCCCGAACCGGACGCGGTCACGGCGTCGGCGGGCACCTGCGCGGCGGGGACCCCGTCGGCCTTCGCCAGCGCCGCACGGCGCTCCTCGACGGCCTTGAGCAGGTCGGGGTTGTTCGGCCCGAGGTTCGAGCCGGAGGACGCACCGGCGTCGTAACCGTCCTCGCCGGCGGCGGACGGCCGCGACTGGAACCAGCGGTCGGCCTGCTCGCCCGTGAACGACTGCCCGATCAACGAGGAACCGACGACCGTGCCGGACGAGTCCGTGACCATCGAGCCGTTGGCCTGGTCGTGGAACGCCGCCTGTCCGACGCCCCAGACGGCGAGCGGGTAGCCGACGCCCAGGACGACGGTGGCGACGAGGGTGAGGCGGATGGCCACACCGGCGGAACGGAAGGTGGAACGTGCAGATGCCATGACTAGAACCCCGGGATGAGACCGACGACGAGGTCGATCAGTTTGATGCCGATGAAGGGGACGACCACGCCGCCCAGCCCGTAGACGAGCAGGTTGCGGCCGAGGATCGACGATGCTGCGGCCGCGCGGTACTTGACGCCACGCAGGGACAGCGGGATGAGCGCCACGATGACGAGCGCGTTGAAGATGACCGCCGACAGGATCGCGGACGACGGGCTGTGCAGCCCCATGATGTTGAGCGCCGCGAGCCCCGGGAACGCCGCCTGGAACATCGCCGGGATGATGGCGAAGTACTTCGCGACGTCGTTCGCGATGGAGAAGGTGGTCAGGGCACCGCGGGTGATGAGCAGCTGCTTGCCGATGCGGACGACGTCGATGAGCTTGGTCGGATCGGAGTCGAGGTCGACCATGTTGCCCGCCTCCTTCGCCGCCGTCGTGCCGGTGTTCATCGCGACGCCGACGTCCGCCTGGGCCAGGGCCGGGGCGTCGTTGGTGCCGTCACCGGTCATGGCGACGAGGTTGCCGCCCTCCTGCTCGCGCTTGATGTACGCGAGCTTGTCCTCCGGCGTGGCCTCGGCGAGGAAGTCGTCGACGCCGGCCTCGGCGGCGATGGCCTTCGCGGTGCGGGGGTTGTCGCCGGTGATCATCACGGTGCGGATGCCCATCTCGCGCAGTGACGCGAAGCGCGACGCCATGCCGTCCTTGACGACGTCCTTCAGGTGCACGAGACCGAGCAGCGTGACCACACCGTCCGCGGAGCGGCGGCCGACCACGAGCGGGGTCCCGCCCTGGTCGGAGACCTCGGCGACGGTCGCGTCGATCGCAGCCGTCACACCGGCTTCGGGGGTTCCGGCCCAGGCGAGCACTGCAGCAGCAGCACCCTTCCGGATCTGCGACCCGTCCGGCAGGTCGAGACCGGACATGCGCGTCTGCGCCGTGAACGGCACCTCGACAGCCCCGTCCGGCAGGATCGGCGTCACCCCGGCGTCCGCAGCGAGCGACACGATCGAGCGTCCTTCCGGTGTGCTGTCGGCAGCACTCGACAGCGCGGCGGCCTCCATGAGCGAGGCCTCCGACACCCCCGGCACCGGCACCACGCGGGATGCCCGACGGTTGCCGTAGGTGATCGTGCCGGTCTTGTCGAGCAGCAGCGTCGTGATGTCCCCGGCGGCCTCGACCGCACGACCGGACATCGCCAGCACGTTGTGCTGCACGAGCCGGTCCATGCCGGCGATGCCGATCGCGGAGAGCAGGGCTCCGATGGTGGTCGGGATGAGGCAGACGAGCAGGGCGATGAGCACCGGCACGCTGACCGTCGCACCGACGAGTCCCGCGATGGGCTGCATCGTCAGGCAGACGATCACGAAGACGATCGACAACGAGGCGAGCAGGATGTTCAGCGCGATCTCGTTCGGCGTCTTCTGCCGTGCCGCACCCTCGACCAGGCGGATCATCCGGTCGATGAAGGTCTCACCCGGCGTCGAGGTGATGCGCACCACGATCCGGTCCGACAGCACCCGGGTGCCTCCGGTGACGGCGCTGCGGTCGCCGCCGGACTCGCGGATGACCGGTGCGGACTCGCCCGTGACGGCCGACTCGTCGACCGAGGCGATGCCGTCGATGACGTCGCCGTCGCCCGGGATGACCTCGCCGGCGACGACCACGACGACGTCGCCCTTGGCCAGGTCGACGGACGCGACCTCCTCGGTCTCGTTCGCGGTCGCAGCCGCGTCGGCCTGCGTGTAGCCGAGCACCCGTCGGGCGCTCGTGGTCGAGCGGGTCTTCCGCAGCGTGTCGGCCTGGGCCTTGCCCCGGCCCTCGGCCACCGACTCCGCCAGGTTGGCGAAGACGACGGTCAGCCAGAGCCACACGGCGATGGCGATGGTGAACGCGGACGGCTCGACGACGGCGGCTGCCGTCGTCAGCGCCGCGCCGACCTCGACGATGAACATGACAGGGTTCCGCCACATGAGTCGCGGATCGAGTTTCCGCAGGGCGCCCGGGAGGCCCGCCACCAGTTGGCGGGGCCCGAACGCGGACGAGCGGGTGGCCGGCTCCGGGGCGGTGGTCGCCTCGTGCTCGGAGGTCACGGTGGTCATGACAGTCCTTCTGCGAGCGGACCCAGTGCGAGCACCGGGAAGTAGGTGAGTGCGGTGACGATGACGGCGACGCCGCCGAGCAGCCCGATGAACAGCGGGCGGTGGGTGGGCAGCGTGCCCGCGGTCTCCGGCACGCGGTCCTGGGCGGCGAGCGACCCGGCGAGCGCCAGGACGAACACCATCGGCACGAAGCGGCCGAGCAGCATCACGACGCCGAGCGAGGAGTTCATCCAGGTCGTGTTCGCGGTGAGCCCGCCGAAGGCCGAGCCGTTGTTGTTCGCACCCGAGGTGAAGGCGTAGAGCAACTCGGAGAGTCCGTGGTTGCCGGGGTTGTAGATCGACGTGCCGAGCACCTGTTCGCGGACGCCGGGGATCACGAGCGAGAGCCCGGTGGCGACGAGCACGAGCGTCGGCGTGACGAGGATGTACAGCGCCGCGAAGGTCATCTCCTTCGCGCGGATCTTCTTGCCGAGGTACTCGGGCGTGCGACCGACGAGTAGACCGCCGATGAACACCGTGATGACGGCGAGCACGAGCATGCCGTACAGGCCGGAGCCGACGCCGCCGGGGGTGACCTCGCCGAGCATCATGTTGAGCATCGCCATCATGCCGCCGATGGGCGTGAAGCTGTCGAACATGCCGTTCACCGCACCGGTCGAGGTCGCGGTCGAGGTCGTGCCGAACAGCGTTGTGCCGAGGATCCCGAACCGGGTCTCCTTGCCCTCCATCGCGGCCCCTGCGGCGTGCGTCGCGGCACCGGCGCCACCGAGCTCCGCGATCGACATCACCGACAGGGACACCAGGAAGATCGCGCCCATCACGGCGAGGATCGCGTAGCCCTGGCGGTCGTCGCCGACCAGCCGGCCGAACGTGCGGGGCAGCGAGAAGGGGATGACGAGCATGAGGAACACCTCGACGAGGTTCGTCCACGCCTGCGGGTTCTCGAACGGGTGCGCCGAGTTCGCGTTGAAGTAGCCGCCACCGTTCGTGCCGAGCTCCTTGATCGCCTCCTGCGAGGCGACGAACCCGTCCGGGATGTGCTGCGTGCCACCGACGAGCGTCGTGACGTCGGTGCCGCTCCCCCACGACTGGATCACTCCGCCGGCGACGAGCACGATCGCGAAGACGAACGCCCCGGGCAGCAGCAGTCGGCCGAGTCCGCGGACGACGTCCACCCACACGTTGCCGAGCGTGCCCGACTTCCGGCGGGCGAACCCGCGCACCAGGGCGACGGCGACGGCGAGGCCGACGGCGGCGGACAGGAAGTTCTGCACCGCGAGGCCGCCCATCTGCACGGCGTAGCCGACGGTGACCTCCGGCGAGTAGGACTGCCAGTTCGTGTTCGCGACGAACGACGCCGCGGTGTTGAACGCGAGCGAGGGTCCGACGGCCGGCAGCCCGAGGTCGCCGGGCAGCACGACCTGGATGCGCTGCAGCAGGTAGACGAGCAGGAGCCCGACGACGCTGAAGAGCAGCACGCCCCGCAGGTACACGGGCCAGGACTGCTCGGCGTCCGGGTCGACCCCGATCAGCCGGTAGACCCCGCGCTCGACCCGGTTGTGACGGACGGGCGTGAAGACCTTCGCCATCCAGTCACCGAGCGGGCGGTACGCGACGACGAGCAGCAGGACGAGGGTGGCGACCTGGGCGATGCCCGCCCAGACGTCCGCGGCGCCCACTAGAAGCGCTCCGGACGCACGAGCGCCCAGACGAGGTACACGACTGCGGCGATGCCGAGGACGGCGGCCGCGATGGTGATGCCGATCACAGCCGTTCCACCCCCTTGGCGATCAGTGCCACCACGCCGAACACGGCGAGGACACCGGCGACGACGAACACGTCGAACACGAGGGACTCCAGAAGATCTGCGGTGTCCGCGCCGGGTGACGCGGACCGGCACCACGAGTGGTGCCGAACCGATGCTGGGTCCTGCGCCGCGCCTCCAGACCGCTCCTAACGGTTCCCTCACGCCGCCCTGGCCGACGCATGCGCCGCCCTAACGCGCGCGACCGACCCAGCTCAACCGGCCGCCGTCGCGAGTCGTCTCGACAGCTCGGAGACCGCACCGCGCAGCTCGTCCGGCCCCTCGACCCGCACCGGCACGATCAACCCCGCAACGACGCCAGCGAGTCCGTCCCACGACCACGACCCGAGGGTGACGCGGGCGCGGTCGCCCTCGAGCTGCTCGACCACGGCGTCCTCGGGCAGGTACGGCGCGATCGTCCGAGCATCGCCCGCGGTCATCGACACCGAACCGGTGCAGGGCCACACGTCGTCGACCGCGGACCCCTTGAACCGCGCAGACACGAACGCCGCCGCATCGCCACCGGGGATCGGTCGCGGCGTGAAGGGGACACGGGTGCGCATCCGCGGCGTGATCCGGTCGATGCGGTGGGTGCGCCAGTCGTCGCGGTCGGCATCCCAGTCGAGCAGGTACCAGCGACCGTTCCGGACGACGACGGCGTGCGGTTCCACCCGGTGCGGGGTCTCGTCCTCGCCGTACCCGAAGCGGAACACCTCGCGAAGGTGAACGGCCTCACTCACCGCCACCAGGACCTCCGGGTCGGTGATGGTCCGGCTCGTCGCGGTCACGGCCTGCACCGCGTCGACCCGGGACCGCAAGCGCGCGGGCATCACCTGCCGAACGGTCGCGAGGGCACGGGCCGCCGACTCGGCGACGTCCGCCCCCGATGCCGGCGCCACGGCGAGCGCCAGGGCGATCGCCACCGCCTGGTCGTCGTCGAACAGCAGCGGGGGCAGGTCGGAGCCGGCCTCGAGCCGGTAGCCACCGGCCGGGCCGCGGAGCGCCTCGACCCGGTACCCCAGGCCGCGGAGCCGATCGACGTCGCGGCGGACGGTGCGGGAGCTGACCTCGAGCCGTCCGGCCAGCTCGTCGCCCGGCCAGTCACGGTGCACCTGCAGCAGGGAGAGCAGCGCGAGCATGCGTGCGGAGGGTCCGGCCATGTCGTCCATCTTCGTCCGAGAAGCGGACACGATCTGACCGCATTGCCCGTCATCCTCGTCCCATGAGCATCGAAACGACAACCCACCTCAACTTCGACGGCGACGCCCGCGCGGCGCTCGACTTCTACGCATCGGTCTTCGGCGGCGAGGTCACCGCCGCCACGTACGGGCAGATGGGCGCCCTGGACGACCCGGCCTGGGCCGACCGCATCGTCTTCGGCCAGGTGTCCACCGACGGCGGCTTCCGGATCATGGCCTTCGACGTCTGGCCCGGCCAGCCCTACGACCAGGGATCGAACGCCTTCTACGTGTTCGTGCACGGCGACGACACCGCCGAGATCGAGCGGTACTGGGCCGCACTGTCCGACGGCGCCGAGGTCCGGCAGCCCCTCGAGCCCTCGGCCTGGGCACCGTTGGCCGGGCAGCTGTGCGACCGGTTCGGCGTGGTCTGGCAGCTCGACGTCGCGGCCCCGACCGAGTGACGCGGCGGTGCGGTCGGGACGGCCCGGCCGCACCGACGCTCGGTTTGTGAACCGCTTCCCCACGGAAACCGGCCGCCGGTAGCGTGCTGGCATGCCCGAGTTCCGTCCGATGCCCGGCTACGAGCTCGGGGACGGATGGACGGCCGCCCGCCGACGCCGCTCCCGGGTCGGCAGCGCGTGGCGGTGGGCCGGGCCACCGGTCGCACTCATCGCCGTCGTCGCTGCCGCGCTGCTGTTCCACTGGTACGCGGGCGTGGCCGACCAGGTCGAGTGGCAGTGCGCGGTGTCCAGCTGCGGTACGAACGACCCACGGTCCTTCGCGCCCGAGGGGTGCTGGGCGCTCCTCGTGCTCGCCGGGCTCGGTACCGTCCGGATCCCCGGGCGGTGGTGGTGGACGGGCGCGCTCCTGCTCGGGTTCGCACTCGTCGCCGCCTGGTCGATCGACTGGTGGCGGATGCCCGGGATCGACCTCGGACTGTTCGTGACGCCGATCGGAGCCGGGAGCGTGGGCGCCGTGCTCCTGCTCGCCCGGACCGGGATGGCCGTCGACCGTGCGCGCGGGCGAGCCCACACCGCCCGTCGGTGGGCCGAACAGGGCAGTCCGCGGGACGTCGGCGAGCGCTGATCAGGTCGGAGGATCAGCCCGAGCGGCTCCACGTGCTGACCGTCACGGTCGCGGTCACACTCGTCGGCGCGAACACCTGCTCCGCCGCGACGTGGTGGTGGCTCGGTCCCATGTGCACGACGTCGTGGACGTCCTCCGCCGACAGCTCCATCGTCCACGTCAGGTCCTCGGAGGACCGCAACACGAACGACGGCGTCAGGGAGTCGTGCAGCCGGCGCTCCTTCTCCGGGTCCACGCTGATCGTCGCCTCGGCGAGCTCCGCCAGGTGGCCGGTCCGCGGGGTCACCACCGCGAGCACGCCGTCGGGGTGCAGGACGCGGGCGTACTCGGTCTGGTTGCGGGGTGCGAAGACGTCCAGCACGACCGCGGCGGCGCCGTCGACGACCGGGAGGCGCTCGGTCACGTCACCGACGACGGCCCCCGCCCGCTCGTGGATGCGTGCCGCACGTCGGATCGCGACGGCCGACAGGTCCAACGCCACCCCCAGTCGTCGAGTCGGCTGACAGCCGACAGGTGCAAGCGCGTCCGGCGCGACCACGGGCCTCCCGTCCGCCGCGCGCAGCGCATGCGCCAGGTAGGTCCCCGGACCCGAACCGACGTCGAGCACGATGCCGGGCGCGGTGGCGTCCGCGACGATCGCGGCGAGCGCCCGCTCGACGGGCGCGTAGTGCCCGCGCCCCAGGAACCGCAGCCGCGCGTCGACCATCTCGGTGGTGTCCGCGGTGAGTGCCCGCCGCTTCGCGGGCAGGAGCGTCAGGTGGCCCTGCTTCGCCTCGTCGAACCGGTGACCGTTCGAGCAGCCGACCTGGCCGCCGTCGACGCGACCGAGGGGCTCGGCGCACACGGGGCAGGCGAGCATCGGCAGCAGGTCGTCACGCACCGGCCCAGCGTACGGGCCTCGGTAGCCTGACCGGATGTCGCTGCAGCAGCTCTTCGGCCTCGACGGACGCACCGCACTCGTGACGGGAGGCAGCTCCGGCATCGGCCGAGCCATCGCCACCGCGCTCGCGGACGCGGGTGCCCACGTGCTCGTCGCCGCCCGGACCAGGTCCGCCATCGACGCGACGGTCGACGACGTCCGCGCTGCTGGCGGGTCCGCCGACGGCGTCGTCGCGGACCTGTCCACGCGCGCCGGAGCACACGCGCTCGCCGATGCGGCCGGCGACGTCGACGTCCTCGTGAACTCCGCCGGCATCAACCTCCGGCCACCGATGGCCGAACTCGACGAGGCCACCTGGGACGCCACGATGGCCGTCAACCTCGACGCGCCGTTCGTGCTCGGGCAGCGGCTCGCACCCGGCATGGCGGCCCGTGGGTACGGACGGATCGTGTCGATCAGTTCACAGCAGGCCCACCGCCCCTTCGCCGCCAGCGGCGCGTACGGGGTCTCCAAGGCCGGCCTGGAGGCGCTGGCCCGGTCCCAGGCAGAGGCCTGGTCCGCGCAGGGGGTCACCTCCAACGTCCTCGTCCCCGGTTTCGTGCGCACTCCGCTCAACGAGCGGCTCGGTTCCGACCCGGCGACGGTGGCGGCCCTCGCCGCACGGACGCTGGTCGGCCGGAACGGGCTGGCGTCGGACTTCGCCGCGGCGGCGGTGTTCCTCGCCGGGCCCGGGTCGGCCTACGTCACGGGGCAGTCCATCGCGGTCGACGGCGGGTTCTCCGTCCACTGAGGTCGACGTGTGCCGACGGCGGGGGTCCGAACGCGCCTGAGGTACTGGCAGGGCCTGCCTGTGCCGGGGACCGGCTGGCAGGATCGACGGCGTGAAGACACTGGAGTTGCCACAGACAGACCTCACCGCCTCCGACGTCGTCGTCGGACTGATGCGGATCAACGACATGAGCGACGAGGACATCCGCTCGCTCTACAGCGCCTCGCGTGATGCGGGTGTGAACATGTTCGACCACGCGGCGGTCTACGGCGAATGGCACGGCTGCGAGGAGCGGTTCGGCGCGGCCGTCACGCTGTCGCCCGCGGAGCGCGCCGAGATCGTGCTGCAGACCAAGGTCGGCATCCGACCGACGCCGAAGGGCGCCTACTTCGACTTCTCGTACGAGCACATCCTCGAGTCCGTGCACGAGTCGCTCGAGGCACTGCAGACCGAGTACGTCGACGTCCTGCTGCTGCACCGCCCCGACGCCCTGGTCGAGCCGGAAGAGGTCGCGAAGGCCTTCGACGAGCTGCACGCCGCCGGCAAGGTGCACCACTTCGGCGTCTCGAACCACACCCCCGGCCAGGTCGACCTGCTCAAGAAGCACGTCCGCCAGCCGCTCGCGTTCAACCAGGTGCAGCTGAGCATCACGCACGCCAACGTGATCTCGCAGGGCCTGACCGCGAACATGGGCGGCCTCGAGCAGTCGATCTCCCGCGACAACGACATCCTCAACTACTCGCGCATCAACGACATCACGCTGCAGGCCTGGTCGCCGTTCCAGAAGGGCTTCTTCGACGGGGTCTTCCTGGGCGACCGTGAGCAGTACGCCGAGCTGAACGACGTGCTCGAAGAGGTCGCCGCCGCACACGGTGTCACCCCGACCGGCATTGCGGTCGCGTGGATCACCCGCCACCCCGCGCACTTCCAGGTCGTCCTCGGCACGACGAACCCGCAGCGCGTGCGGGACTCGGCAGCCGGCTCGGACGTCGAACTCTCGCGCGAGGAGTGGTACCGCATCTTCACCGCCGCGGGGCACACCGTTCCGTGAGTCGATCGGGCAGGGTGGGGTCGTGCTCCACGACCTCACCCTGCCCGTCCGCCTGTCCGCCCGCGCCGGTTCGGTGGTGGTGCGGAACGCGGTCGACAGCGACCTCGACGCACTGATGGCGCTGCTCTCCGACGACCCGATCAGTGCGGCCCGCGGGGACGTCGCCGCCCCGGAGGACCGCCCGCAGTACGCCGCGGCACTCCGATCGATCGCGGACGACCCGGCGAACGCGCTGCTCGTCGCCGAGGACACCGACGGTCGGCTCGTCGGCACGCTGCAGCTCACCCGGATCCCGGGGATGGCCCGCCGCGGTTCGACGCGGCTGCTCGTCGAGGCGGTGCGGGTCAGCAGTGCACTCCGCTCCGGCGGCATCGGCAGTGCCCTGATGCGCTGGGTCACCGACGTCGCGGCGCCTGAGCTCGGGACGCCGATCGTGCAGCTCACCTCGGACGCTGCACGGACCGATGCGCACCGGTTCTACGAGCGCCTCGGCTTCACCGGCTCGCACGTCGGGTTCAAGTACCGCATCCCCGGCGTCGGCGCACGCTGACGTTCCTTCCCAGAACGCGCGCGATGCAAGGCGCTTCCGGGCGTACCTGGTCGAAACTCCGGACCAGGTACGCCCGATTCGACCAGGCGCGCGCTAGTCGTCGGAGGCGGAGTCCGCAGACCGCGGTATCGGCACGTCTACGTCGACCGGGGACACCCCGGCGGGGTCCGCGGAGGCACCGCCCACGACGTCGAACGAGATCCCGAGCATCGCCGGGTCCTCGTCGAGTTCGAGCCCGTCCTCCTTCGCCTGGTCCTCCGGGATTGCACGGCCACCGGACGGGTCCCACGAGTTCGCGATCGACATGCGCACGAGCATGCCCGAGCCGCTTGGCAATCGCCCAAGAAACCCCGGAGGAGCCCCGGAACGGTCAGAGGTCGTCCGGGTGCAGCCGCTCGCCGGCGTGCGGACGCCGGAACACCGGGCCGCCGCCAGCCTCGTCCTCGTCGTGGTGGCTGACGGGCGAGACGCTCGGGTCGGCGGAGTCGTCGCCGACGTCCGCGCCGCGGTCCGCCTCCATCTCGAGTTCGGACTCGTCACTGCCGTCCACGGGGATGGACCGGCCCTGCTGTTCGGGATCGAACGGTGCGCTCATCGACATGGGGCGAGCATGCTCCCGCTCGGTGAACGTCGGGTCAACGCTGTCCGTCGGCCGCGATGAGCTCGAGCTGCGTCAGCGCCAGGTCGGTGCCGGCGGTGAACGTGAACGACGACCCACCGCCGAGGATCCGGAACACCCGGGTCTGGCCGGCCCACGTGAACTCGGCGCCGTCGACAGCGGTGACGGCGTCGTCGAGGCCGACCTGCCACGAGTAGGACCCCGGCGCTGCCGCCGTCACGGTGTACAACGACGCGGCCGGGCACGTCACGTCGAAGGACACGGACTCCCCCACGGCGAGCGCCGTGACGGTGCGGCCGGTGTCGTCGGTGAGCGCCGAGGCCCCGACCGGCAGGACGTCCACCGGGGCGTCCCGGTGGCCGTGCACGTCGGAGGCCGAGACGGGACGGGTGTCCGACGCCCATCCCTGCGGCTCGTCGGACAGGGTGAACTCGATCCGCGACGCGGCGACGACCACGTTGTGCGGGATGGTGACCGAGGTCCAGGGCGAGCCGTCGACCGTCACCGACGCCACGTACCCGCCTGCGGAGCCGGCGGCGATCTCGATGACGGTAGGCGATCCTCTCCCCACCGGCACGGCCTGCCCGCCGCTGGCGCGTCGGTCAGGAACCGGCGGCGTGGGCCCAGGCTGCCGCAGCACCGTCCTGCGGACCGACGGCGGCACGAGCACGTAGGTACCGGTCGACGGCGCCAGCGGGTACAGGCCGATGGTCGCGAAGACGTACCAGGCGCTCATCTCGCCGTTGTCCTCGTCGCCCGGGTAGCCCTGGCCGAGGTCGGACCCGACGAACAGACGCTCGAGCGATTCGCGGACGATGCGGTGCGCGTCGTCGTGCCGCCCGGTGAACATCGGGAAGAAGGGGATGTGGTGCGCCGGCTGGTTCGACAGCCCGAGCATGCCCATCCGGACGTCGCGGGCCTCGGTCATCTCGTGGATCGGGAACCCGTACGAGCCGGACCGCGCCAGGGCGCCGGTCTCGGGGGTCGCGAAGAACGCGTCGAGGGCCGCGTCGAACCGCTCCGGCCCGCCGTGCAGGTCGACGATGCCGGCGCCGTCGTGCGGTGCCGTGAACGCGGTGCCCCACGCGTTCGTCTCCGTGTAGTCGTCGCCCCAGTCGCGCGGATCGAACTCGGTGCCGACCCGCCACGAGCCGTCCGGTTCGCGGCCGATGAAGAACCCGCGCTCGGAGTCGAAGACGTGCCGGTACTGCAGCGACCGGCGGGCGAACCACTCGGCCTCGGCCTCGTAGCGGGACAGGTCGGCGGGCGTCCGCGCCCGTGACGCGAGCAGGCCCGCCATGACGGCCAGCCCCCAGTCGTTGATGGCCGCGTCCAGGGTCCACGACATCCCCTCGTGGGTCGCCGTGTCGACGTGGCCGCGGAAGGCGCCCGGGAGGCTCCCCTTGCGCCCGACGCGCTCGTCACGCGGCGGGACGGTCGCGTTCCGCACCGCGCTCCGGTACGCCTCGGCCAGGTCGAAGCCGCGCACGCCCTTCACCGCGAGATCGGCGAAGACGGTGTCGCTCGTGGTGCCGGTCATGCAGTCCTCGGCGCCGGGAGCACTCCAGCGTGGCGTCCACCCGCCGTCGTGGTGGTGCTCGACGAAGCCCTGCGCGAGCTCGCCCGCGGTCTCGGGGGTCAGGAGTCCGAGGAGCGGCCAGGCCGTGCGGTAGGTGTCCCAGAAGCCGTTCGTGGTGGTGAACGGGCCCTCGACGATCTCCGGCCCGGGCTCGTCCCGGATCGGGTCCGCCAGCACGGCGCCGTACGGGGAGCGGTGCCGCGGGGTGCCGGTCAGGGCGGTCTCCCCGGCGCGGTTCGGGTAGAGGAACAACCGGTACAGGCCGGAGTACAGGCTCGTCAGCTGGTCGGGGGTCGCGCCGTCGAAGGTCAGCGTCGCGAGCTTCTCGGTCCACAGCGCCTCGGCACCAGAGCGCATGGCGTCGAACGACCCGGCGTCGTCGAGGTTCGCGCGGGCGTCCTCCATCGAGACGGTCGAGATGCCGAGCAGGACGTCGACCGGGGCGTCCGTGCCCCTGGCCTCCCCCACGGACAGCCAGCCGCGCAGCTCGTGCTCGCCGACCGTCGTGTGGTCGGCGGTGACCCCGGCGACCCGCAGGTGCACGTGGTGCGGCGGGGTGCCGGGGCGGTCGTCCAGGAGCGCCTCGACCACGGCGGTACCGTCGGTGACCGTCACGGAGACGTCGGACACCCGGCCGTGGTGGTCGAGCACGACGCTGCGGGTACCGGTGAACCGGAACCCGAGGGCGAACTCGCCCGCGGTCAGCTCGGCGGTCACACCGTGGTCGAGGGCGACCCGGTAGCGGTGTGGGCCGTCCTGCTCGTCCTCGTGGTCGAACCCGAGCGCCCGGGCGGCCCGCTCGACGTCGGGGGTGCTGAGTGGCGAGGGCATCACCTGGAACACCCCGCGATCGCCCATCCACGGCGACGGGATGTGGCTCGTCGCGAAGGCCTGGATCGCCGGGCGGAGCCGCCCCTGGTCGTCGAGCCGGTCGTGCTCCTGGTACGCGTACGGCCAGCGGTTGCTCGAGGCGTCCGTCATCGGCAGGCCGAACACCCCGCCGTGCGGGACACCGACGAGCGGGGCGTTGTTGCCGCGGGAGAACCGGGAGGAGGCCTGGGTACCACGGGTCGTCCGGACGTGGCCGAGCGGGGACGTCGGGGTCGGCCTCGCGGGACCGATCCGGACGGCGTCGAGCCAGCCACGCAGTGCGGGACGCTCGGCGTCGGTGGCCGCAGCCGGTGCGTCGGAGCCGAGCCGGGCCTCCAGGCGGTCGACGACCAGCCCCGCGAACGGCGTGAGGTCGACCGCGCGACGGTTCCACTGGTCCACCCACAGCTTGCGGGCCGCGTCCTGCGCGTGCGGGGTGACCGCGTCGCCGTACTGGTCGCGGACCCCGGCGTGGTCACCCAGCCGCGAGCCGTCGGTGAAGACGACGTCGACGGCGAAGGCCGTGGCATCCCAGAAGTGCGGCAGGTCCGCTTCCGTCGGTTCCGACGCCCCGTCGGGCAGGGTCCGCTCCGGGAACCAGACCCAGGACAGCTCGTCACCGGCGGCGATGGTGCGCGCGGCGAACCCGGGGACGATCGCCTCGGCCACGCACGCATCCGCTGGTCGTTCGACGAGCCAGGCCTCGGCGGAACCGAAGCCGACACCGTTCCGAGCGGCCACGGCCGTCGTCGGACCACCGCTCCGTTGCAGTTCTCGCACGGATCGAGCCTATTTGCTCCAGGGACTGGACGAAAACCCCGGCGTGTCCGTGCCGCTCGTCAGCCCTTGTTGTGTCCCGGGGCGCTGCCGGAGTTGCCGGGAGCGGTGTCCGACGTGGTGTCGATCGCGCCGGTGTCGGCGGCGCCGGTGCCGTCCTGCGGCTCCTGCACCGGGTTCGAGGCCGGGGTGCTCGGCTCCGGGCCGACGGGCGGGTCCTGCGTGGGCTGCTCCGGCTCGGTCGGTTCGCTCGGCTCGTCGCTGGGTTCCTCGGCGGGCTGCGACGGCTGCTGCTCCTGCGACGGCTGCTGCTCGGCCGGTTCGCTCGGCTGCTGTTCCTCGCCCGGGTCCTCGGACGGCTGCTGCTCGGTCGGGGCGGTCGACGTGGTGTCCGTCGGGGCCGGGGTGCCGTCGTCGTCGCCGTTCAGAGCGAACACCGCGACCCCGATGCCGATGAGCACCAGGACGATCACGATGATCGCGGCGATGAGCGGTCCGCGCTTCTTCTTCCCCGGCTGGTCCTCCGGTTGGTCGCCCCGGACCGGGCGGGGCGTGACCGGCGGCGGGGTCGGCCCGCTCGGGCCCGATGCGCCGCGGCCGTTCGCCTGGGCGCCGAGGACGGTCGTCGAGACGTCGTCGGCGGGGTGCGGACGCTGCGTGTCGAGGACGCGGGTGGCGTCGTCGCCCGGACGCGCGCCGCCGTTCGGCAGTTCGCTCGCCGGCATCGCCTGCGTCCGGTCGTCCGCGTTCGCCGCTGCGGCAGCACCGGCGCCGACCGCGGCCCCCGCAGCGCCGGCGGCCGCAGCCGTCACCGCACCGGGTGCGCCGGGCAGCAGCTGCGTCGCGTTCGTCGGCTCGTCGCGGCCCAGCGCGCGCAGGCGCTCGGCCGCCTCGGCTGCCGTCGGTCGCTCCGCCGGGTCCTGCGCGGTCATCACGTGCAGCAGCGTGCGCCAGGCCGTGGGCAGCTGCCGGTCGATCTCGGGCGAACGGGTGAGCCGGGCGGTGGCCGACTCGACGGCGCTGCCCGGGAACGGCTGGCGGCCGGTCATGCACTCGAGCAGCACGAGCCCGAGCGAGTAGACGTCGGCCTTGCCGGTGATCTCCTTCGCCAGGACCTGCTCCGGGGCCAGGTACGCGGCCGTCCCCATCACGGTCCCCGTACCCGTCACCCGTGAGGCGTCACGGAGCAGGGCGATCCCGAAGTCGGCGAGCTTGACGTGCCGGCCGTCGCTCTCGAGCAGGACGTTCGCGGGCTTCACGTCACGGTGGACGATCCCCTGCACGTGCACGGCGGCCAGGCCGTCGGCGACCTGCGCACCCAGGCGGGCGGCGGTCGCGGGGTCGAGCGGGCCCTCGCGCAGACGGGTCGCCAGGTCACTGCCCGGCACGAGTTCCATGACGAGGTACGAGTCGCCGTCGACGTCGTCGAGTGCGGCGTCGTAGAGCGTGACGAGCTCTGGCGCGCGCAGCGTCGCGAGGGTCTGGATCTCCGCCTCGGCGCGGGCGCGTTCACCGCGGTCGACGGGGCCGATGCGGAACACCTTGACCGCGACCTCGCGGCCGAGCTGCTCGTCGACCGCCCGGTACACGGACGCCATGCCACCGTGTCCGAGCGTGCCCGTGACGCGGTACCTGCCGCCGAAGACCCGTTCTTCCATGCCCGGCAACCTACCGGTCGCGGCTGACGGCGCTCTGCCGTTCGAGCGCGGGGCCTGGCGGGGCGGAGCGGGGCCCTGCGACTTCGTGAGCAGAAGACGTCGGGTGCGGGCGAACGACCCGACCTCTTCTGCTCACGAAGTGATTCGGTCGACGTCCGGCGCGGGCTCGGCACCGTGGTGGAGCGCCGTCAGGTACAACCGGTGCGCCGTGATCACGAGGGCGAGCCAGGCGAGTCCGAGCGCCCACGCCGCCAGGACGTCGGTCAGCCAGTGGTGCCCGAGGAACACCCGGGACGCCCCGACCGACAGCACGAACAGGGTGCCCACGACGATCGTCCACACCCGGGTGACGACGCGCGACTGCCGCAGGAGCAGCAGGTACACGATCGTTCCCACGATCACCGTGGAGTTGAGCGTGTGCCCCGACGGGAACGACGGCGACGTCTCGTACGGCGGCACCGCGTCGGACAGCGGCGGACGGGCGCGACCGATCAGGTCCTTGCCCGCGATCGTCATGAGCAGCGAACCACCGCTCGCGGCGACCAGGAGCACCAGTGGCGTCCACGCACGGCGCTGGATCGTGAAGCCGACCAGGAAGCCGAGCGCGACGATCGGCATCCCGATCGTGCCGGCGATGTCGGTCCACCAGGTGACGAGCGTGTCCGCTGCGGGCGATCGGAGCGTGAGCGCCCAGTCGAGGACCGGTCGGTCGAGCACGGCGACGTCGTCGGCTTCCCGGACGGCGTCGTAGACCTCGGAGGCGATCCAGGTCGCGAGGACGGCGATGCCGACCCCGACGGCGAGGGTGAGGAGCAGGAGGGGCATCGCCCCGTACCGCTTGCCGAGCGCAGCCCACGCTCCGGCGATCCTGCGTCCGGCCCGGGACCGCCAGTGGGTCAGGTCGACGTCGCCGACGTGCCGGTCGGCGGCGGCGGCGCTGCGTTCGGTGTGCATCGGTCCACAGTGCCCGAACCGCCCGGGAGCCGCCCTGGCAGCCGCCACGCGGAGCGGGGGTCACCGACCCGGGGCCACGTCACGCCCCGCTCGAGCGCCCCGTTCGAGCGTCCGGTTCGAGCGCCCCGCTCGAGCGCCCCGTTCGAGCACCCCGCCGCGCCCGCTGCAGGACGACGAGCCCCACCGTCAGGCCGACGGCGGCGATGAACGGTGTCACGAACCACGCGAGGACGATCGGCACGGCCCGTTCCTCCGGAGCGTCGACACGGAGCATCAGCGACCACGCGTACAGGGGCAGCGCGACGCTGGCGGCCCAGGCGACCACCACCAGGACGACGAGCAGCACGGCGGCGCCTCGGTGGTCGGAGCGTCGGGGGGTGTTCGTCACGAACCTAGGGAACCAGACGCGGCTCAGTCCTTCGCGTCGGAGTACGCCCCGACCACCGCAACCGACAGCGGGAACGTCACCGGGAAGTCCTGGAACAACAGCCGCCCGGCATCGACGGCGGCCTCCCGGATCTGCTCTGCCACCCACTCGGCGTGCTCCGCCGGGGCGTGCACCACGATCTCGTCGTGCACGAAGAACACCAGGTGCGGCCCGTCGGTCACGGCCCCGGGGAACCGGGCGAGCAACCGTGACCGCAACGACCCCATCCACGCGAACGCCCACTCCGCCGCGGTCCCCTGCACCACGAAGTTGCGCGTGAACCGCCCCCAACTTCGGGCACGGGACTCCACCGCACGCTGCATCGCCGGGGTGCCCTCGACCGTGTACGCCTGGTTGCGGGCCTCGAACCACGAGTCCTCCGGCACCGGGGACGTCCGCCCGAGCAGCGTCGTCACGGGTTCACCGCGCTCCCCCGCACGAGCGGCACGTTCGACCATGTCGAGTGCCTGCGGGAACGCCCGCACCAGGCGTGGCACGAGCCGCCCGCCCTCGCCCTGGGTCGCCCCGTACATCGCACCGAGCATCGCCACCTTGGCCTGCTGCCGGGTCTCCACCGCACCCGAGGCCACCACGCCGTCGTACAGGTCGCGCCCGTCGCCGGCAGCGGCCATCGCCCGGTCGCCGGACATCGCGGCGAGCACCCGGGGCTCCAGCTGCGCGGCGTCCGCCACCACGAGCTTCCACCCGGGGTCGGCGATGACCGCCCCGCGGATGCCCTTCGGCAACTGCATCGCTCCCCCGCCGTCGGCCGCCCAGCGCCCGGTGACGACCCCGCCGACGACGTACTTCGGGTGGAACCGTCCGTCGCGGATCCAGTCGTCGAGCCAGGTCCAGCCGTTGGCGGTGAGCAGTCGCGCCAGGCGCTTGTACTCGAGCAGGGGCTCGATGACGGGGTGGTCGATCTCCTGCAGCTCCCACTTCCGCGTGCTCGTGACCATCAGGCCGGCCCGGCGCAGCGACTTCAGGACGTCGGCGGGTGAGTCCGGGTTGAGACCGGGGTCGTCGAGGCGCTCGCGCACGACGGCGGCGATCTCCTCGAGGCGTCGCGGCCGCACCCCGTAGGGCACGCGCGGCCCGAGGGCGTCCTCGAGCAGCCGCTCGTGCACGTCGGCACGCCACGGCAGTCCGGCGTGCAGCATCTCTGCCGCCACGAGCGCACCGGCCGACTCCGCGGTGAGCAGCAGGCGGAGCGCACCCGGAGCGCTCGACCCCGCCACCGCGGCGAGCTGGGAGCGGAACTCCGCCACCGGATCGACCTCGTCGTCGGGCACGGAAGCCGTGAACAGGGCGTCGTCGAAGAGCTGGGCCTGCGTCGGCCGGACCACGCGGGTTTCCGCGACCGGGGCGTCCAGGGCGTCGGCCGGCCGAGCGGCGAGCGCCGATCCCCGCGCCGCGAGCGCGGCCCGCAGGACACGACGACCGAGGCGCAGGTCGACACAGCGACCGACCCGACCACCCGCGGCGAGCACGGCCGGGTACCAGCGCGCGGTGTCGTCCCACACCCAGCGCACGCCCGGTGCATCGTGCGCCGCGACGAAGGCCGGGAGGCCCGGCTCGTCCAGGCGGGTCGGCTCACCCCGGGCGGTCCCCGCGTCGGTCAGGGGCGTCGCGAGGACGCCGCCGTCGACGCGGCGGAGGACGAGGTGCACGACACGATCATGCCGTGCCCCACCGACCCCGGCGGACCAGGGCCGGAACGGGGGTCACTCGCCGGGTCGGACCGCCGCGGTGTCGGCGACGTCGATGCGGACGTCGCCGTCCTCGGCACGGGAGACCTCGACCCTCGGATCGGCGTCGTGCTCGTCGGATCCGGACATGCGGCGGAACGTGTCCTGTCGTCGTTCCTCGAACGTCATGTCGACGCCGTCGTCGAGGTGGTCGTGATCGGGCTTCGTCATGCCGTGCACGGTACGCGGCCGCGGCTGCGGGCGGTCACGTGACCGGCGCCGTGCCGGTCCGCTCGGTCCAGTGCCCACCGCTCGCCCACCGGTCGAGCACGGCCGCGCGCAACCGACCGGACGGCGCCGCGGACCGAGCGGTCGCCAGCGGCACCCCGAAGACGAACTTCGCGACGCTGGCGTCCCCCTCGGACGCATCGTGCTCCCCCGGCGGGACGAGACGGAAGCGCCGGGCGAACCGCACGAGGTTGGCGTCGGGACCGAGCGCGGCCGGCAGACCCGGATCGAGCATCCAGGAGCGGCACTGCCACCGGTCGGCAGCGAGCTGCGGTGCGAGGCCGCGCAGGACCTCGGGTGCACGGGCGAACGAGCGGTGGCAGGCCACCGGGTCGAGCGGCCCGGTCTCCGGCACGTGCACGCCCCAGGCCGGCGTGCCGTCCGCCAGGTGGTCGCCGAGTTCGAACTGGAGGCGCCCCACGGCCACCACGCGCCCGGTCACCACGGCGACGAGCCACTCGAGCCCGGTGCCGTGCAGTCCGTAGCGCGCGAGCTTGCGGTCGACGTCCGCGACGGAGGCCTCGGCGAGTGCGCGCGGGAGGCCCCGCTCCGCGAGGGCGTCAGCGCTGTCCGGCACCGCGACGCGGAGCGCCGACACCAGCAGCGCGTCCCGCGCCGCGGGCCCCGCGTCGGCGACGGTGGCGGCCAGTGCGGCCGCCACCGTCGCGGAGTCGTCCGGTGACCCCACGGCGGCGGCGAGGACCGCGACGGACGCGGCACGGGCCTCCAGGCCGGGGGTCGCGATGGTCACTTCAGACCGGACGACGCGAGCCCGTCCATCACCCGACGCTGCAGCACGACGAACATGATGAGCACCGGCGCCATCGCCATCAGACTGGCGGCCATCAACACCGGGTAGTCGATCGTGCGGTCGCTCGACAGCGTCGCGAGTCCGGCGGCGAGCGGCATGTCCTCGGCGCGGGTGGAGACCACGAGCGGCCAGAGCAGCTCGTTCCACGACCACAGCACGGTCGTGATCGCGAGCACGCTGATCGAGGGACGGGCCAGGGGCAGCATGATCCGCCAGAAGGTCTGGAACGGGTTCGCGCCGTCCATCCGCGCTGCCTCCTCGAGCTCGGGCGGCATGTTCAGGAACGCGGTCCGCATCAGGAACGTGCCGAAGGCGCTGAACAGCCCGGGCGCGACGATCCCCATCAGGGTGTCGAGCCAGCCGAGCCCCTGCACGATCTGGTACTGCGAGATCAGGTAGACCTGCGAGGGCACGAGCAGGATCGACAGCACGATCGCGAGCAGGGCCGCCCGCCCGCGGAACCGCATCCGGGCGAAGGCGTACCCGGCGAGCGTGCACAGGACGATCTGCGCGACCGTGCGGATGATCGTGACGTACACCGAGGTGCCGAGCTGGCTCAGGAACGGCAGGCGTTCGAAGACCTGCGCGTAGTTCTGCCACTGCAGCTCCCCCGGCCAGAAGACCGGTGTGACGGACTGCACCTGCGCGTTCGTCGACAGCGACATGACGATCTGCCACAGGAACGGGAAGGCCATCGCGAACCCACCGATGCCGAGCACGACGTGGATCCACCAGTGGCTGCCGCCGCGACGGCCGGGCCGACGTGCGGCCCGGGGCGGTGTGACGGTGGCGGTCATCCCTGCACCCACTTCCGTTGGACGCGGAACTGCACGAGCGTGACGATGCCGATGAGCAGGAAGATCACCATGGCGATCGCGGCCGCGAAGCCCTTGTCGTTGTCGATGAACCCGGCGCTGTAGAAGTAGAAGACGAGCGACATCGTCTTCGGGATCACCGGGTTGGTGCTGCCGAGGATCGCGTACAGCAGGTCGAACAGTTGGAAGCTCGAGATCGTCGTGACGATCACCACGAAGAAGATGCTCGGGCTGAGCAACGGCACGGTCACCGACCGGAACTGCCGCCACCGACTCGCGCCGTCGAGCTCCGCGGCCTCGTAGAGCTCCGGCGGGATGTCCTTGAGCCCGGCGCCGAGGATGATCATCGAGAACCCGAGGGACGACCAGAGGCCGACCAGGCTCACCGCGATGAGCGCGAAGCCGGGGGTCGAGATCCAGTACGGGCCGTCGATGCCGAAGTTCCCGAGGAACCAGTTCACGATGCCGTAGTCGCCGTTGTACATGATGCGCCAGACCAGGGCGATCGCGGCGGGCATGGCGACGTACGGCAGGAAGAAGAGCACCCGGTAGAACTGGGCGAACCGCAGCCCCGGGGTGTTCAGCAGACTGGCGAGCCACACAGCGATCGGGATCCCGGCGAGGACGATCACGGTGTAGATCACCGTGTTGAGCAGCGACTGGTAGAGCTGCGGGTCGCCGACGAGCCGGACGTAGTTGGCGACGCCGGTGAACGTGGCGCCCCCGAAGACGCCCCAGCTGGTGAACGAGTACCAGAACGTCTGGATGATCGGCCAGATGTAGAAGGTGCCGACGCCGACGAGCAACGGGAGCACGAAGAGCCACGGCCACCAGCCGTCGGTCCGTCGTGGCGCTCGGCCGCCGTCGGCTCGCGGAGCAGGGGCACCCCGCCCGGACGAACGTGTCGTCCGGGCGGGAGCGGCTGCGGCCGGGGGCCGCTCGGTGTTGATCGTCACGCGCGGGTCCTACTTTTCCTTGGCGAGGGCGGCGTCCATCTTCTGTGCGAGGTCCTCTGCCACCTGGTCGACGGGCTTCGACCCGTCGAAGGCGCTCGGCAGCAGGGTGGTCTCGAGGGTGTTCCAGGCGGCGGTGTTCTTCGACACCGGCAGCGGCTTCGCGTAGTCCACCGCGTCGAGGAACACCTGCAGGTCGGCGTCGGGCATCGTCTTCGTGAAGGCGCTCTGCGTGCCCTCGTACGCCGGGATGACCGCGCCCATGTCGCCCTGCTGCTGCTGGGCCGTCTTGCCCGCCAGGTAGACCTGCAGCGCCTGGGCGGCGGCCTTGTCCTTGCTCGCCTCGGACACGACGTTCGAGACGCCGTGGATGACGGTCGCCTGTTCCTTGCCCTTCGGCAGCGGGTAGGCGACGACGTCCTGCTCCATCTCGGTGCCGGTCAGCGCGGAGCGGAACCAGCTGCCGCCCTGGTACATCGCGAGCTTGCCCGAGGTGAACCACTGGTCGGCCGTGGTGTCGGTGAGCTGCTTGATCGAGGGCGATGCCCCCGAGTCGATCAGGTCGGTCCAGAACTGCAGGCCGTCCTCGGAGGCCTTCGTGGCGTACTCGGACTCGGTGCCGTCCGCGTTCACGACCGATCCCCCGGCCTGCAGGATGGTGTTGTAGTACGTCGTCTGGCCGTCCATGCCGCCCGCCGCCCCGTACGCGCCCTTCGACTCGAGCTTCTCGGACAGCTCGGCGCCGGTCTGCTGGAAGTCGTCCCAGGTCCAGTCCTTGGACGGCAGGTCCATGCCGGCCTGCTCGAACAGCGACTTGTTGACCCAGACCCCGATGGTGTCGAAGTCCTTCGGCACGCCGTACTGGGTGCCGTCGTACGTGTACAGGTCGTTGAGCGCGCTCGAGTACTTCGACGCGTCGATGTCACCCGACTCGACCTCGCCGGTGATCGGCGCGAGCTTGCCGTTGGCCGCGTACAGCTGGAAGTTCGGGCCGTTCATCCAGAACAGGTCGGGCAGCGTGTTGCTCGAGCCCTGGGTCTGCAGCTTCGTCCAGTAGTTGGCGAACGGCGTGACGTCGACGCTCACCTTGATGTCCGGGTACTCCTCGTTGAAGCCCTTCAGGTTGGCCTTGATCGCCTGCACCTGGTTCTCGTCCCAGACGGCGTAGGTCAGGGACGCCTTGGTGTCCTTCGGCGCGGCTTCGTAGTCGCCGCCGGAGCCGGACGCTCCGGACGACGAGGAGCAGCCGGCCAGGAGCGCTGCCGCGCCGAGCGCGGCGACGGCGCCGAGGAGTGCGCGGCGCACGCCGGTTCCTCGGGTGGGGATGTGTGCGGTCATCGGGGTGTCCTTTCGCACGGCCGTCAGGAGCCGACGGTCTGGGCGGGATGCGGGGTGGAGGGGGTGGAGTGCGGGGCGTTCGGTGTGAAGTGCGCGACGGTCTCGGGCGGCAGGGGCGGGACGTCGATGGGGACGGACCCGTTGCGGAGCGAGCGCGTGGCCAGCGCGCCGGCGGCGACCGCGGCACGGGCCGCGATCGGGGAGAGCTCCGACGGTTCGCCGAACGCGACGGACCGCAGGAACTCGGTCATGGTGAGCAGGTCGGCATCGGCGTGACCGTCCTCGACGCCGTCGATCGGGTACTCGCGGTCCCCCGCGGTGTCCCAGCCCCGGCGGCGCGTCCAGACCTTCACGACGCCACCGCCGGTGTCGCCGATGTTCTCGAGGCGGCCCTCGGTGCCGATGACGGTGTAGTTCCGCCAGTAGTCCGGGGTGAAGTGGCACTGCTCGTAGCTGGCCTGCACCCCGTTGTCGAGCGTCATCATCACCATCGAGACGTCCTCGACGTCGACGACCGGGTTCAGCCCGGTCTGGGCGAGCGGCGGCCAGTTGTCGTGGGAGAACCAGTCCCCCATGAGCTCGCCGCTGCGGTCGCGCCGGTCGGTGACGTCGCCGTAGACCGACAGCGACCCCATGCCGACGACCCGGGCGGTGTCACCCCCGCCGAGCGCGTGGATGACGTCGAGGTCGTGGCTCGCCTTCTGCAGGAGCAGGGAGTTCACCTTGCTGCGGTCGGCGTGCCAGTCCTTGAAGTAGTAGTCACCGCCGTTGCCGACGAAGTGCCGGCACCAGACGGCCTTGACCTGGCCGATCTCGCCGCGGGCCACGATGTCGCGCATCAGGCGGACGACGGCGGCGTGTCGGAAGTTGTGCCCGACGTACAGCGGCGTCCCGGTCTCCGCCGCGGTGTTCAGGACCGCGTCGGCGTCCTCGACCGTGATGGCCAGCGGCTTCTCGAGGTAGACGGCGATGCCCGCGCGGAGCAGGTCGATCGCGATCTCGGCGTGGGTCCAGTCCGGCGTGGTGACGATGGCCGCGTCGACGTGGCCGGTGAGGTCGCGGTGGTGTTCGACCACCAGGGCGTCCGGGTACTCGTCGTGCCCGCGGTCCCGGCCGGCCGCGGTGACGTCCGCGACGGCCACGACCCGCGCCTGCAGCGCCGGGTCGTCGGCGGTTGCCTCGGCCACGTGGCGGGCGATGGCGGACCGCTGGCCCATCCCGATCACCGCGACGCGGAGTCCTGCGTTGTCAGCGCCCATGCTCATCGCTCCCTTGCGTGAATGTGACGCCCATGATGCCGAATCGATCATGAATGCACAATAGGCGCTCACGGATCGCTCACGCATCCGCGCCGGGGAGGGTTTTACACGATCGAAACGTCCGGACCCGTTCCGGGGTGGCCGCAGGGGGCGCTCAGTCGGCGACGACGAGCTCCACGCCCGCACTGGCCAGGTCGGCGGCGAACGAGGCCGGCACCGGCTGGTCGGTGACCAGGACGTCGATGCGGTCGAGCGGGCAGATCCGGGCGAAGGTCGACCGTTCGATCTTGGTCGAGTCGGCGACCACGACGACCCGTCGCCCGACGGAGGCGAAGTGGCGGCTGACCTCGGCCTCGCCCTCGTGCATGGTGGTCGCGCCGTACTGGCCGGTGAGCCCGTCGACACCGAGCACCACCAGGTCGAGGGCGAACTCGTCGAGGGTGTCCCGGACGAGTGGCCCGACGAGCTCGTAGGACTGCCGCCGCGCCACACCACCGGTGACCACGATCTTCACGTTGGCACGGACGGACAGCTCGTACCCGACGTTCAGGGCGTTCGTCACGATCGTGATGCCGAACTCGCCGTCGGCGCGGATGAACCGCTCGCTCTTGCCGAGTTCACGCGCGACCTCGGTCGTGGTGGTCCCACCGTTGAGCCCGACGGTCTCCCCCGGCTGCACCAACCGGGCGGCCGCGCGGGCGATCGCGGTCTTCGCCTCGGCCTGCCGGGCGATCTTGTACTGCAGCGGGAGCTCGTACCCGGCCCCGAGTGCTGCGGCTCCCCCGTGCGTGCGCGTGACGAGCCGCTGGTCCGCCAGGGTCGCGAGGTCCCGGCGTGCCGTCGCGGCGGAGATCCCGAGCAGTTCCCCGATCTCGGCGATCGACACGTTGCCGCGTTCGCTCACCAGTTCGAGCAGGGCGTTCAGCCGCTGTTGGGGGGTCATGACGGTCATCCTACGGCGTCACCACCGTCGCGCGATGATCGAGAATGACGTTTTGCCCTTCCCTTGCGCACGATCGCTCGCTACGCTTCCTCATCATCGATCACCCGGATCGATCCGGACCCGGAAGGCTCCCATGACCGACACCTTCGTGAGCGCTGAACTGGCCTCGCAGCCGGAGACCTGGCGTGCAGCCGCCGCGCTCCTGCCGACCTTCGTCGATGTGCTCCCCCAGCCGGGTGAACGCGTGGCCGTGATCGGCTGCGGCACGAGCTGGTTCATCGCCATGAGCTACGCCGTCGCCCGTGAGCAGGCGGGCCTCGGCGTGACCGATGCCTTCGCCGGGTCCGAGTACCCCGCGTCCCGCGAGTACGACCGCGTGCTCATGATCAGCCGCTCGGGCACGACCACCGAAATCGTCGACCTGCTGCAGGCCCTGCCGTCCCAGCGGACCGTCCTGATCACGGCCGTCGCCGACAGTCCCGCCGCGGCCGTCGCCGACCAGGTGGTCGCACTGCCCTTCGCCGACGAGCGTTCGGTCGTCCAGACCCGCTTCGCCACCACGACGCTCGCACTGCTGCGGGCGTCCCTCGGTGACGACGTCGACGCACTCGCTGCCCAGGCCGAGACCGCGCTGACGGTGCCCGTCGACGACCTGCTCGACGCCGAGCAGGTCTCGTTCGTCGGTCGCGGGGCAGCCGTCGGCCTGACGTTCGAAGCCGCGCTCAAGACGCGTGAGGCCGCGCAGTTCTGGGCCGAGTCCTACCCGGCGATGGACTACCGGCACGGTCCCATCGCGATCGCCCAGCCCGGCCGGCTCGTCTGGTCGCTCGGCACGGCACCCGAGGGCCTGGCCGACGAGGTCGCCGCCACCGGCGCCCGCTTCGTCCAGCACGACCTCGACCCGATCGCCGGACTCGTCGTGGTGCACCGGTTCGCCGTCGCCCTGGCCGAGGGACGCGGGCTCGACCCGGACAACCCCCGGTCGCTCACCCGGTCGGTCATCCTCACCTGATGGGTGGCGCAGGCGCGGTGCTCGGGGTCGACGTCGGCGGCACGGGCATCAAGACCCGGCTGACGACGGCCGACGGACTCGTCCTCGACGAGACCCGGGTGCCGACGCCGCGCGACGACCCGGATGCCGGGAGCCTCGCCGCCGTCGTCGCCGAACTGGCTGCACAGGCCACGCGACGGGCGCCGCTCGGAGCGATCGGGCTGGTGACGCCCGGCGTCGTCGACGAGACCCGTGGCACCGTCGACCTGTCCGTCAACCTCGGGTGGCGCGACGTCCCGGTGCGTGACCTCGTCCGCGCCGGACTCCTGCGTCAGGGGATCGACCTCCCGCTCGCCTTCGGACACGACGTCCGTGCCGGTGCCCTGGCCGAGGTCCGGGCCGGTGACCCGGCGCTCTCGCGGGGGTCGGTCTCGTTCGTGCCGGTCGGCACCGGGCTCGCGAGCGCTCTGGTGGTCGACGGCGTCGTCGTGTCCGGCGGTGGCTGGGCGGGGGAGATCGGGCAGGTCCGCATCCGGACCGGTCCGCACGCGGGCCATCGCGTCGAGGAGATCGCGTCCGCGGGGGGAGTCGCACGTCGTTCCGGCGCGTCGTCCGCTCACGCCGCCATGCTCCTGGTCCGCCAGGGCGACCCCGCAGCCCGTGCGGTCTGGGACGACTGCGTCGCGGTCCTGGCCGATGCGCTGGCCTGGACGACCGCGGTCGCCGGGAACCACACGATCATCGTCGGCGGGGGACTCGCCGAGTCGGGCCCGCTGCTGCTCGACCCGCTGCGCGACGCCGTCGCGGAGCGCCTGCAGGGCGTCCGTGCCCCCGTCATCGTCCCCGCCCGGCACGGCGACGCCGCCGGCGCGATCGGCGCAGGGATCCTCGCACGCGCGTTGCTCGAGACCGAGACCGGGGTCCTGCTGTGACGACCCTCGTCCGAGCCCGTCGCATCGTCACGGCCCAGGCAGACCTGCACGACGGCTGGCTCGTCATCGGTGACGACGACACCGTGCTGGCGACCGGCACCGGG
This sequence comes from Curtobacterium sp. BRB10, assembly GCF_031844325.1. NCBI lineage: Bacteria > Bacillati > Actinomycetota > Actinomycetes > Micrococcales > Microbacteriaceae > Curtobacterium > Curtobacterium sp. BRB10. The sequence continues at coordinate 216,297 of NZ_JAUZVA010000002.1, read as the reverse complement.
TCCCCGATGCGCACGGACAGCGCCGTCACCGTCGACGGCGCGATCGTGCCCGGGTTCGTCGACCTGCACGCCCACGGGGCGCTCGGGCACGACTTCGCCGGGTGCTCCGCCGAGGACGCCCGCGCCGCCGCCGGGCACCACCGGTCACGGGGCACGACCACCCTGGTCGCATCCGTCGCCACGGGCGAGCGCGCGGACACCGTGGCGGCCCTCACCCGGCTCCGGCCGCTCGTCGCGGGCGGCACGCTCGCCGGGCTGCACCTGGAGGGGCCGTGGCTCGCGCCCACCCGTCGCGGGGCGCACCGCGTCGACCTGCTGCACGCCCCGGACCCCGCCGAGGTCGACACCTACTGCGACGCCGCGGGTGGCGCCCTGCGGATCGTCACGCTCGCGCCGGAGCTTCCGGGTGCACTCGACGCCGTCGCCCGCTTCGTCGAAGCCGGGGTCGTCGTCGCCATCGGCCACACCGACGCCACCGCCGAGCAGACCCGCCGCGCGGTCGACGCCGGTGCCTCGCTCGTCACCCACCTGTTCAACGGGATGCCCCCGCTGCACCACCGTTCGCCCGGGCCGGTCGGGGTCGCGCTCTCCGACGACCGTGTGCTGCTCGAGTGCATCGTCGACGGCCACCACCTCGACCCCGTGACCGTCGCCCTCGTGCAGCGCGGCGCTCCGGGCCGGATGGTCCTGGTCTCCGACGCCATGGCCGCGACCGGCTGTCCCGACGGGGCGTACACGGTGGCCGGATCTGCGGTGACCGTCCGCGACGGGCTCGCCCTGCTCGCCGACGGTTCGTCGCTGGCGGGCAGCACGATCACGGTCGCCGACGCCGTCCGCCTCCTGCTCCACGCGGGAACCGACCTGCCCGAGGTCGTCGCGGCGTCCGCGGCGCGTGCGGCACGCCTGCTCGGGGCTCCGGCACCGCTCAGTGTGGGCGCCCCCGCCGACCTGGTCGTGCTCGACCCGGAGCGCGGCAGCGTCCGAGCCCTGCCGACGGCGGTGGTCGCGTGATCCTCGTCGTCACCCCGAACCCGGCAGTCGACGTGACCTACCGGGTCGCCGAACAGCGCATCGGTGCGACCCAGCGCGTGCTCGAGGTCCAGCGGCGCCCCGGCGGCAAGGGCCTGAACGTCGGGCGAGTCCTCGCCGCGACCGGTGTCCCGACCCACGCCGTGCTGCCCCTCGGCGGCGACGGCGGGTACTGGATCGCACACGCCCTCGATGACCTCGGTCTCGCCCACACCGACGTCGCCGTCCGGGGCGAGACCCGCACGACCGTGACGGTGGTGGACGACCTCGCGCACCCGACGATGTTCGGCGAGCCCGGCCCCGTGCTCAGCCCCGACGAGTGGGACAGGGTCTCCGCCGCTGTCGAGACACTGCTCGACGGCGATGCGACCGGCGCCCCGCCCGCAGCTGCCCTGGTCGTGTCCGGCTCCCTGCCCCGCGACACCGATCCCGCGGTCGTCGCCCGCTGGATCACCGCCGCTCGCCGCCGCGGTGCGCTCTCGGTGGCCGACTGCTCGGGAACGGCACTGCTGGCTGCCGCGTCGGCCGGCGCGACGGTCTGCAAACCCAACCGCGAGGAACTCCTCGAGGCCACGGGCGCCGACGACGAACGCTCCGGGGCACTCCGGCTCCTCCGGCTCGGCGCGACGGTCGTCGTGGTGTCGCGCGGATCCGACGGCATCGCCGCCCACACCGCCGAGCACGTGCTCGAGGTGCCGGCGGTCCCCGGGGTCTCGGGCAACCCGACCGGCGCCGGTGACGCAGCCACCGCCGGGCTCGTCAGTGTCCTCGTCGATGTGCTCGTCGGTGCTGGTCTCCCCGCGCCCGACGGCAGCGTTCCGGCCCCCGACGACACCACCCTGCTCCGAGTCCTGCGGTCCGCCGCCGCACACGGGGCCGCCGCCGTCCTCCAGCCGGTGGCCGGCGCGGTCGACCCGGCAGACGTCCACCGCTTCCTGTCCACCCCGCCCGCTCCCGCCCACGACCGAACGAGGACCCCCGCATGATCACCGACCTCGCCCTCACCGGCCTGCTCGACACCGCCCGGACGGCCCGTCGCGGGGTCGGTGCGTTCAACGTGGTGCTGCTCGAGCACGCCGAGGCGATCGTCTCCGGCGCCGAGCTGGCCGGACTGCCGGTGATCCTGCAGATCAGCGAGAACTGCGTCCGGTACCACGGCGGCCTCGCACCGATCATGACCGCGACCCAGGCGGTTGCACGGGCCGCCGACGTCGAGGTCCTCGTGCACCTCGACCACATCGAGGACCCCGAGCTGGTCGCGGCCGGCGTCGACCTGTGCGTCGACTCGGTCATGTACGACGGTTCGCACCTGGACTTCGGCGCCAACGTGGCAGCGACCCGCGAGCTCGCCGCGCGGTGTCACGCCGCCGGTGTCGCGATCGAGGCCGAGCTCGGCGAGGTCGGCGGCAAGGACGGCGTGCACGCCCCGGGCGTCCGGACCGATCCGACCGACGCAGCGGCGTTCGTCGCCGACACCGGGGTCGATGCCCTGGCGGTCGCCGTGGGGACCTCGCACGCGATGCAGACCCGCGAGGCGTCGGTGGACCGTGACCTCGTCGAGCGTCTCCGTGCCGCGGTGCCGGTGCCGCTCGTGCTGCACGGGTCCTCGGGCCTGTCCGACGACGAACTCCGCGGCGCCGTGCAGGCCGGGATGACGAAGATCAACATCTCGACGCACCTGAACGGCCTGTTCACCCGCGCGCTCCGCACCGTGCTCGACGAGCGGCCGGACGTCGTCGACCCGCGGAAGTACGTGTCGGCGGGCCGGGATGCCATCGCCACCGAGACCGCACGACTGCTGACGCTCCTGCACGCCTGACGCGCGAGCGGAGCAGACGAAGCGGACAAGCACGCGCGAACGAGCGCGCGCGAACGAGCAGCGCGTCGGCGACGCTCAGCAGAGCGGGACGTTCACCGCGAGCCCACCCATCGCGGTCTCCTTGTACTTCGACGACATGTCCGCCCCGGTCTGCCGCATCGTCTCGACGACCTGGTCGAGCGACACGTGGTGCACCCCGTCGCCACGGAGTGCCATCCGGGCGGCGTTGATCGCCTTGTTCGCAGCGATCGCGTTCCGCTCGATGCACGGGATCTGCACCAGACCACCGATCGGGTCGCACGTCAGCCCGAGGTTGTGCTCCATCGCGATCTCGGCGGCGTTCTCGACCTGCTCCGGCGTGCCCCCGAGGACCTCGGCGAGCCCCGCAGCCGCCATCGACGCCGCCGAACCGACCTCGCCCTGGCATCCGACCTCGGCGCCGGAGATCGACGCCCGTTCCTTGTAGATCGACCCGATCGCCCCGGCGGTCAGCAGGAACCGCACGACGGCGTCGTCGCGTTCGGCGGCGGGGGCCTCGGCGACCGTGGGCACGTAGGTGAGCGCGTAGTACAGCACCGCGGGGATGATGCCGGCTGCGCCGTTCGTCGGGGCGGTGACGACGCGGCCTCCGGTGGCGTTCTCCTCGTTGACCGCCATGGCGACGAGGTTCACCCACTCCATGGCGAAGAGCGGGTCGTGGTCGGGGTCCTCGCGGGTGAGCTGCTCGTGCCAGGTGGCGGCGCGGCGGCGGACGTCGAGCCCACCGGGCAGGCACCCGCCCCGGCGGACGGAACGGTCGACGCACGATTCCATCACGCCGTGGATGCTCAGCAGTCCGGACCGGATCTCGACGTCCGTCCGGGTGACGGCCTCGTTCGCCAGGGCGACGCCGCTGATCGGCAGGCCGGAACCGGCACACGCGGCGAGCAGCTCGGCGCCGCTCGAGAACGGGTACGGCACGGCGTCGTCGACCGGGATCGCGGCACCGGCGACCGCGGCCGACGCGTCCGCCGCGGGCTCGGCCGCCTCGTCCCGCGCGATGAACCCGCCACCGATCGAGTAGTAGGTCTCGTCGGCCAGGTCGGCACCGGCGGCGTCACGGGCGCGCAGCCGCATGGCATTCGGGTGTCGGGGCAGCATCGTCAGGGGGTGCAGGACGATGTCGGCGAGGCGGAACGGCACGCTCGCACCGCCGTCGAGCCGCAGGACACCGTCGCGTTCCAGGGCGTCGAGCGCGAGGACCATGGCATCGGGGTCGACGGTCTCCGGGTGGGACCCCATGAGCCCGGCGACGACGGCGCCGAGCGTGCCGTGGCCCTGCCCAGTGGACGCGAGGGACCCGTACAGGTCGACCACCACGGACGCGACGGGCAGGCCACGGACGAGGGTGGCGAACTCGGCACCGGCCCGCATCGGGCCGACGGTGTGCGAGCTCGAGGGGCCGACACCGACGCTGAACAGATCGAAGACGGAGACCGGCACGCCGCCACACTAACCCGTCCGGACGGACCGGTGCTCAGCGCCGCCGCCCGGGGCTGCTCAGCGCCGTCGACCACCCTCGGGCGGCATCACGAACCACAGCACGACGTAGGCGATCCACAGCGGCCCGGGGAAGAAGCTCAGGATGACCCAGACCACCCGGACCAGGGTGCGGGACAGGTTGAAGCGGTCGGCGAGACCGGCGCAGACGCCGGCCAGCAGACGACCGTTGCGGGGACGGGAGAGTGTGCTCATACCGACGACGCTACGCAACGCGGCCGGTCGAGGGCATCCGGGTCGCACCCCGAGCGTGGTGGGGGAAACCCCCGGACCGGCCCTGAGCAGCCCTGAGCGGCCCTGGGATCAGGGGATGAGGACGATCTTGCCGCGGGTGTGGCCCTGCTCGAGCTTCTCGAAGGCGTCCTGCACGCGGTCGAGCGGGTAGGTCGCGGCGACGGGCACCTCGATGGCGCCGTTCGCGACCTCGATGGCGAGCGCCCCGAGGATCTCCGGGTCGGCGGTGTCCGCGCTGCCCGAGGCCTTCGCCCCGACCTCGGCGGCCTCGTCGAACGCGATGATCGTCTCGATGCGGTCGACCGGTACGCCGAGGGCGATGCCGAGCCGGACGTACTCGGCGCCGTGGGTGTCGATCACGGCGTCGACGCCGTTCGTCGCGAGTTCGGTGATGCGCTCCTGCAGCCCATCGCCGTACGCGACCGGCCGTGCACGCTTCGAACGGAGCCACTCGTGGTTCGCCTCGGAGGCGACGGCGATGACGTCGATGCCCTCGTTCGCGAGCAGCTGGGTGACGAAGCCGCCGACCCCGCCTGCGGCACCGGACACCACGACGGTCTCACCCGGACGCGGGTCGACCGCACGCACGGCTGCGGCCGCGGTCGTCGCGATGACGTCGAGGCCACCCGCCACGGTCCAGTCGAGCAGGCGTGGCTTCTGGACGACCTGGACTGCCGGCACGGAGACGTACTCGGCCTGGCTGGCGCGGTCCCACGACCAGCCGATGACCTCTTCGCCCTCGTCGACGCCGTCCACCTCTGCCCCGACAGCCACGACGATGCCGGCGAAGTCGGTGCCCTGCCCGGACGGCAGGTCGCCGCCGAACGCACCCTGACGGATGGCCGACTCCCCGGGGTTGATGCCCGCGGCGCGGACGCGCACGAGCACCCGCCCGGGCGTCACCTCGGGAACGGGCACCTCGGCGACGTGCAGGACCGATCGGTCACCCCACTCGTCGAAGCGGACAGCGCGCATGGTCTCCGGGATCTCAGTCATCGGAACCGACGCTACCCCGGAGCGCGGCACCCGGTCCGTGTGGACCGCTCCATCCCCGGGAGGACGAGGAAGGGAGAGGGTGCGAGACTGGGAGCATGCCCATCCTGAACAAGGACATGCAGGTCTGCATGTCGCTGGCCGCGCGACCGAGCAACATCGGCACCCGGTTCCACAACTTCCTGTACGACGAGCTCGGCCTCAACTTCCTGTACAAGGCGTTCACCACGACCGATCTGCCCGGCGCCGTCGCCGGCATCCGTGCGCTCGGGATCCGCGGTTGCTCGGTGTCGATGCCCTTCAAGGAGGCGATCATCCCGCTGGTCGACCACATCGAGGACTCCGCCGCCGCGATCCAGTCGGTCAACACGGTCGTGAACGACGACGGCGTGCTCACCGCGTCGAACACCGATTACGAGGCGATCGCCGCACTGCTCGCATCGCACCAGGTCGACCCGGCTTCGCGTGTGCTGCTCCGGGGCTCGGGCGGCATGGCCAAGGCCGTCACGGCAGCGTTCCGCGGCGCCGGGTTCGACCGGTTGACGGTCGTCGCCCGCAACGAGCAGACCGGCCCGGCCCTCGCATCGCAGTACGGGTACGAGTGGGTGGCCGACGAGCGTGCGGCGGGGGAGACCGACCTGGTCGTCAACGTCACCCCGCTCGGCATGCGCGGCGACCAACAGGACGCGGTCGCCTTCGCGCCGGAACGGATCGAGGCGGCGCACACGGTCTTCGACGTGGTCGCGTTCCCGTCCGAGACGCCGCTCGTCCGTGCAGGGCGCGCCGCCGGCAAGCACGTCATCACCGGTGCCGAGGTCATCGCCCTGCAGGCCGCCCGCCAGTTCGAGCGGTACACGGGCGTCGCCCTGACCGACGACCAGGTGGCGCGTGCCAGCGAGTTCAGTCGGGCGCAGTAGACGCAACCGGCGACGGTCAGGAGGCCCGTGGCGGCGCCGCCACGGGCCTCCCGTCCGTCCGCGGGGACGTCTCAGGCGTTCGCCGCGCGCCCCGCGGCGACCCAGCTGAGCCGGCGGATGCTCTCGCGGTTGCGGAACCAGATGCCGGGCTGCGCGATGAACCCGGGGACGAGCGATCCGGGTCCCGCGACCGGGTTCTCCCGCAGGGTGACGCGGCAGCCCCGCGGGTGCGGTTCGATCTCGACCTCGACGCGGGCCTCGCCGACGGGCCAGCCCCGGGCCTGGATGACCAGCCGGCGCGGCTCGTCGTACTCCAGGACCGTCGTCGTGTCGTTGATGACGAACGGCCAGACGCCGAACGAGTGGTGGATCCGGGTGCCCACGGCCGGCCATCCGGGGTCCTCACCACGCATCCGCGAGGCGCCGACCACCCAGGTCGGGTAGAGCCAGCCGTCGCCGAGGACGTCGAAGACGGCCTCGGGGGAGCAGTGGAAGATGCGGACGTTCTTCGCCATGGTGATCAGCCTTCCGGGGTGAGGTCGACGTCCTCCGGCAGGCCGAAGGTGTGCCGGAGTGCGCTCTTCGCCGCGTGCCACCCGGCCATGCCGTGCACCCCGGGGCCGGGCGCGGAGGACTCGGAGCACAGGTACATGCCGCCGCCCATCCGCCACGGGTCGCTGGACAGGACGGGGCGCTTGACGAGCTGCCAGAAGCTCGCGGCACCGGCGGCGATGTCGCCGCCGACGTAGTTCGGGTTGTACTCGCCCATCTGCACGGCGGTGCGGGAGCTCGACGACAGGATCGTGTCGCGGAACCCCGGCGCGAACCGCTCGATCTGGCGGGTGACGGCCTCGGTCGGGTCGACGTCCGACCCCGCCGGGACGTGCGCGTAGGCCCAGAAGACGTGCTTGCCCCTCGGGGCGCGGGTCGCGTCCACCACGGTCGGCTCCGCGCCGAGCACGTACGGGCGCTCGGCGTGCTGGCCGTGCGCCACGGCACGTTCAGCGGCCGCGATCTCCTGCCGGGTCCCGCCGATGTGCACGGTCCCGGCCTTCCGCAGCGACTCGTTGGTCCACGGCACCGGGTCGGACAGTGCGAAGTCGACCTTCGCCGCCGCGTTGCCGAACCGGAAGCGACGGAGTGCACCCCGCTTCGGCGTCGGGATCTGCCTGCCCGCGATCCGGAGCATGCCCGGCACGCTCGTGTCGAACAGCACCGCCTTCGCCGGGGTGAGGTCACCGAGTGACCGGACCTCCTGCCCGGTGACGATGCGGCCACCGTGCGCGACGAGGTCCGCGGCGAGCGCGTCGACGATCGCCTGGCTGCCGCCGATCGGCACCGGCCAGCCGCGGGCGTGCGCGTACGAGCCGAGTGACAGTGCCGCCGCGGCGGTGGACAGGGACGGCAGGTGCTGGATCGAGTGCGCGGCGACGCCGGACACCATCGCCGGGGCAGCCTCGCCGCGGAAGCGCAGGTTCCACGCGGCCGTGCCCTGCTCGAGCGCCCGCAGGCCGAAGCGCAGGACCGTCAGAGGGTGCCGCGGCACGTGCAGCAGCGCGTCGGTCGCGAAGTCGGCGACCTGGTCGGCGTTCTCCGCCAGCGGGGCCATCAGCTGCTTGAAGGCCGGCCCGTCCACCCCGAGCTCGGCGGCGGTGCGGTCGAGGTCCTGGTAGGCGATGCCGGCACGGCCACCGTCGAGCGGGTGCCCGTACTGCACCTCGGGCAGGCGGAGCTCGATGCGCTCCTCCATCCGGAACAGCCGGAAGAACTCGGACTGCAGGGCCATCGGGTGCACGGCGGAGCAGACGTCGTGCAGGAAGCCGGGCAGGGTGAGCTCGGCCGTCCGGGCGCCGCCGCCGATCGTGTCGTTCCGTTCGACGACCTCGACCGACAGTCCGGCGCGTGCGAGCGTCACCGCTGCCGCGAGCCCGTTCGGTCCCGCTCCGACGACCACCGCATCAACCATGCACCGAGCCTAGGGACTCGTGACTGCGTGTGGTGTCGGTCAGATCACCGAAGCGCCTGTCGTCACCGCCACCCGCTTCCGAGCCAGGACGTCGTCGATACGGTGCGCACCGGTGATGAACGCCGCTGCGTCGGGGTCGATCGCTCCGGCGATCGCGACGATGTCGTCACGGATGGCCGCCAACGGCGCATCGTGGATGGGTTCGTGGTGAGCGAGCCGGTTCCGGAATCTCCGCACGGCATCGAGTCGCCGGTGCAGCTGCTTGCGTCGGACCGCCCCCAGGCCGGGGAACGCGTGCACGAGCCGGGGCTGCCAGAGCGCCGTCTCGTAGCTCCAGATCGGGTCTCGGGGGATCCCCGCATCGGTGAGGCCGACCCAGAAGCCGAAGCTCGTCGCAGCGACCACCTGATCCGGTTCGGGATCGGCGAAGCCCCGTCGACGCAGGGTTCGAGTGGCGTCGTCGACCGCTCGGCGTTCGCGGTCCAGCAGGTGGACAGCGGAGTCGTTCCACCAGTCGTCACGACGGCCCCGGCGGAGTTCGTCGTGGAGAGCATTCCGGACGAACACTTCGAGGCAACCGACGGGACTCCAGAACGCTGACGCGATCTCTGAGTTCCAGGCGTAGAGCCGGGCGGCGAGGTCGGTACGGCCGTCGTAGCGAGCCGCGTAGCGGTCGAAGCGCGCTGCGCTGAGCAACCTCGGGAGCGCCTGCAGCGTGGCCGGATCGATCATCGCGCCCCTCGTCGCACCCCTCTGAGACAGCAATCGCCCCAGGAGTCCGGCGAGCCGAATGGTCCTGGGGCGTTACTCGATGAGCGTATCGAAGACGACGCGGTATATCAAGTACCGGTCAGGTGCGCGAGGTGTCGGGATCGGCCGGGTCCGACTCGTCCTGGTCGCCGTCGGCGTCGTCGGGCTCGTCGGCGTCGACCGGGGTCGATCCGACGGGGTGTTCGGCGAGCAACTCGGCGAAGTCCTCGTCGAGCATCTGCTGCAGCCGGTCGTCGCGGCCGATCTCGTAGTCGTCCGCCGGGCGCTGGGCCCAACCGAGGCGTCCGACGACGGTGGTGCCGATGTCGTCCCAGGCCCGGGCCCGCGCGGCGAGCACGATGCCGTCGACGAAGTGCTGGTCGTCGCGGCGCTTGTCGAGCATGGTGGCGAGCTGCTCGTACGTCGCCTCGCGCATCCGGAGCTTCAGGTCGTCGCCCCGCCGGTAGTCGTGCTGGTGGCGGGAACGGCCCTTCTGCTTGCTCGAGGTGGAGCGGATGTCGCGCATGCGTGCGGCGTCGCCCCGCTGTTCCTCGGCCATGCGGTGGAGTTCCTCGCGGGTGGCCTCGGCGATGAGCGCGTGATCGAAGTACCCCTGGTCACGCAGGGCGTTCGTGATGATGCGGTTGGCCACTGCGATGGTGACGGCGGCCTTCGCGATGAGGAAGCCCTCGTCGACCGCCCGCTTCAGTTCGACCTGGCTGATGGGTCGATCGCGCACGTCGTGGTTGCGTCGTCCGAACAAGGCCATGCTCCGACGATACCGGCGACCGGTGTCGGTCCGGCTGCACGAGGGCGGCGGGCGTCAGAGCAGCAACCCGTACACCGCGACGTCGACACGCTCGGGGCCGAGCGGCAGCGCGCCGCGCAGGGTGCCCTCGTGCGCGAAGCCGAGCCGCTCGGCGAGCCCTCGGCTCCGCGCGTTGTCGACCGCGGTCCGGATCTCCATCCGTGCGGACCCGCGTGCCCGGGCGACCCCGATCAGCACGGAGGCGGCCCGCCGGACCACGCCACGACCCTCCTGTCCGGCGTCCACCCAGTAGCCGAGCGATGCCTGGCCCAGGTACGGGTCGAACGTCAGCGAAGCCACCCCGACCACCTGGTCGTCCGCACGGATGACGCAGGGCAAGGCGCGGTCCATCGCGAACTGCCCGAGCAGCCGCTCGGTGTGCAGCGCGATGGTCTCGCGGGTCTGGGCATCCCAGGCCCAGGGCTCCGCGGCCCGCAGACGATCGGTGTTCGCGTGCACGAGTGTGAGCACCGGGTCGACCGTGCTCAGGTCGCGCAGTGTCAGCGTGTAGCCGTCACCGAGGTCGCGTCCGAACGTCGTCACCGTCCCGACACTAGGCACCCCTGCCTGTCACTCGTACCGGAGTGCCTCGATCGGGTTCTGCCGTGCGGCTCGTCGTGCCGGCAAGGTGCCAGCCAGGAACGCGATGAACATCACGACGAGGATGATCGTGGCGACCGAACTCGGCGCGAACTGCATGATCTGCAGGCCCGGCAGGTCCTTGAGCACCGTGCCGGCGAGGACGTTCGAGATGCCCGTGCCGAGCAGGATCGCGACACCGGCCCCGATCGCGCTGCCGAGGAACCCGATGAACACCGCCTCGAGCGAGAACAGGGTGTACACCTTGCCGCCGCCCATGCCCATGGCCTTCATCAGGCCGATCTCGCGGGTGCGCTCCTGCACGCTCATGAGCAGCGTGTTGATGATGCCGAAGCCCGCCGCCACCAGGGCGATGACGGCGAAGGCGTTCAGGACCCCGACGATGCCGCTGATCACGGTCTGGAACTGGCCGAGCTGGTCCTGGATGGTCTGGCCGAGGAACCCGTCGTCGGCCAGGGACTCCTTGACCGTGGTGACGGAGGCGTCGGAGTCGAGCGTCGCGGTGGCGCTGGCGTAGGACGTCGCGATCGAGTCGGGCTTGCCGATCTCCTGCGCGGCCTGCATGGCGTCGGTCAGCGCGGCGTTCGCTCCGGCTCCGCTGCCGAACAGCGACTCGTTCTGCACGCCCACGACGGTGGCGGTGAGCGTGTGCTCCTTGCCCTGGTAGTCGTCGACGGCGATCGTGAGTTCCTTGCCGACGGCGGCGGAGGCGCTGCCGAGACCCATGTTCTTCAGGTAGTCGGTCGGCAGCATCACCTGGTTGGCGTCGGTCTCGTCGTCGAGCTGCCTGCCGCTCGCCAGGTCGGCGTCGAGCTCGCCGGCGTTGGCCGTGAGCGAGACGACGTACTTGCCGTGGTCGCCGTACTCGGCGTACTTCGGGGCGAGGGCGACCGCGGGGCGGAGGCTCGTGATGCCGTCGGTCTTCTCGATCGCGTCGACGTCGGACTGCGACAGGTACGAGAACGACGCCGGGCCGCGGTCGACGCTCTGACCGGACGCCTTGGGGTCGTACTCCGCCGGGCCGCTGTCGGTCGAGGTGGAGTCTACGGCCTTCGTGACGACCAGGGTGCCGTCGTCACCGATCGAGGAGACCTGGCTGTCGATGTAGTTGCTGACGCCCGTGCCGATGGCCGAGGTGAGCGTGATCGTGAAGGCGCCGATGAAGATCGCGATGACGGTCAGGGTCGTGCGCAGCTTCGAGCGGAAGGTGTTCGCGACCGCGGTGCGGAGCAGGTCGAGGAAGTTCATGCGGAGTGCCTTCCGTGCGTGGCCTGCTGGTCGACGGCGGCGCCGGCCGTGGGCACGCCGTCCGATCCGCCGACGATGAGTCCGTCACGGACGTTGACGCTGCGGTCGCAGCGTGCGGCGAGCTCTTCGTCGTGCGTGACCACGACGAGCGTGATCCCCCGCTCGCGCTGCAGCCCGAACAGCATGTCCTCGACCACCTGTCCGGTGTTCGTGTCGAGGTTGCCGGTCGGCTCGTCGGCGAAGATCACGCTCGGCTCGCCGACCAGCGCCCGGGCGATGACCACGCGCTGCTTCTGGCCGCCGGACAGGTCGTTGGCGTCGTTCTTCGCCTTGTCGGCCAGCCCGAGCGCATCGAGCGCCGCCATCCCCCGGCGCTTCCGCTCGGCTCCGGAGACACCGGCGATCTTGAGCGGGAGCACGACGTTGTCGAGCACCGAGGTCTTCGGCGTCAGGAAGAACTGCTGGAACACGAACCCGAAGGTGCTGTTCCGGGTGCGGTTGACCTGCCGCGCTCCGAGCGTCGCCGCGTCGGTGCCGTCGAGCAGCACCTGTCCGGCCGACGGCTTGTCGAGCAGCGCGAGCAGGTGCATCAGCGTCGACTTGCCGGAGCCGGACTTGCCGACGATCGCCAGACTCTCGCCCTGGTGCACCGCCAGCGACACCCCCTTGAGCGCGTCGAACCGCGTCGCACCGCGGCCGTAGGTCCTGGCGAGGTCACGGGCCTCGAGCACGGGAGTGGTCATGGGTTCACCGTAGTGTCCGGTGCACGACTGCAAGTTTGCGTTTGCTGTAGATCATGTGACGTTCCGGTTACAGTCAGGCCATGCCCGACTCCGCGACGCCGTCAGAACTCGGTCTCCGTGACCGCAAGCGCATCGAGACCCGCAACCGCATCGCCGAGGCGGCTCGGTCCCTGGCCCTCGAGCAGGGCGTCGACGGCACCACGATCGAGCAGATCGCCGCGCGGGCCGACGTCTCCCCGCGGACGTTCTTCAACTACTTCGAGAGCAAGGAGGACGCGGTCCTCGGGCACACCGAGCTCGACCTCGAACCCGCGACCCTCGAGGCGCACCTGGCGGCCGTCTCGGGGGAGCCGGCGGCGCAGGCCGTCGTGGACCTGGCGTTCCTGGTGTTCGGGTCGTCGTTCGGCGACGAGCACGAGCGGCTCGAGCGCAAGGCCGTGATCGTGCGGTTCCCGCAGTTGATGCGTCGGCAGGTCTCGCGGATGACCACGGTCGCCGAGGCGATGACCGGCGCCGTGCGCACGATCCTCGAACGCGACCCGGCCTGGGGCCCGGAAGCCGCGACCCCGCAGGCGGCCGAGATGCTCCTCGGCATGTGCATGACGGGGCTGCGCAGTGCCGCTCGGCACGAGGGGTCCGAACCGGAACAGGTGCGGGCCGCGGTGGTCGCGTCGATCCGTGACACGGCTGCGCGCATCGCCGCGGCCTGAGACGCGACCACGAACGGACGGGAGGCCCGTGGCGGCGCCGCCACGCGCCTCCCGTCCGTCAGGCGGGTGCGTCGAGAACGGTCAGGGCTTCGTGATGAAGCCCTCCTTGACCATCCAGTCGAAGGCGACGTCGGCCGGCTCACGCCCCTCGACGTCGACCTGGCGGTTGAGTTCCTGCAGCACGGCGTCCGTGAGCTTCGGCGAGATCTGGTCGTAGATCCCCTCGAGCTGCGGGTACTCCTCGAGCGTCTTCGAGTCGATGACGGGCGCGACGTTGTACGCCGGGAAGAACCCCTTGTCGTCATCGAGCACCGTCAGCCCGAGCGACTTGATGCGGCCGTCGGTGGTGAAGACCTCACCGAAGTTGCACTTCCCGCGGTCGGTGGCCGTGTAGACCGTGCCGGTGTCGAGGATGCTCACGTTGCTGCTCGGCACCCCGTTCGACCCCGAACCGCCGAGCTCCAGACCGTACTTCTTGAGCATCGGCTTGAAGCCGTCGGCACGTGAGTTGAACTCCGACTCCACGCAGAACGTGCGCTGGTCGACCGGCAGCTTGGTGATGTCGGAGAGCGTCTTGACGTCGCCGAGCTCCTTGACGGCCTCGTTGCGGACGGCGAAGGCATACGTGTTGTTCATCGGCGCCGGCTCGAGCCAGGTCAGTCCGTTGCCGGCGTCCTCCTTCTTGACCGCCGTCCACTGCTCGGTCTTGTCCGGGATCCCCTTCGTGTGACCCATGAAGGTCAGCCAAGCGGTACCGGTGTACTCGTACGTGAAGTCGGCCGCGTGCGAGGTCATCAGCTCACGGACCGCGACGCTGCCGGGCACGTTCGTCTCGTCGGTGACGTCGAACCCGGCGGCCTTGGCGGCGAGCACGGCGATCTTGCCGAGCACGAGCTGCTCGGTGAAGTTCTTCGACGTCACGGTGATGTGTGCGTCGGCCGGCAGGTCGTCGATGCGCTGGATGGAGCCGGCACCGGCCTCGGGCACGAACGAGGTTGCGGGCTGCAGGCCGCAGCCGGACAGGACGAGGGCGGTGGCACCGGCGACGAACGCGGCGGCTCCGACCCGGGTGCGGGTGCGGCGGGTCATCGGAGTCCCTTCGGTCGTGCGACCGTCTCGACCACGCGGCCGAGCCAGTCGATGGAGAGGGCGAGCAGGGCGACGAGCAGGGCCCCGGCGACGAGCACCTTCGGCAGGAACAGCGTCACGCCCGTCGTGATGAGCAGCCCGAGTCCGCCAGCACCGACGAAGGTGGCCAGGCTCGCCGTGCCCACGAGCAGCACGAGGGCGGTCCGGATGCCCGAGAGCATCACGGGCACCGCGAGTGGCAGTTCGACGCGCATCAATACGCTGAAGGCGCTCATGCCCATGCCGCGACCGGCCTCGACCAGTCGGTCGTCGACGCTCTGCACGCCGATCATGGTGTTCCGGAGCACCGGCAGGATCGCGTAGAGCACGAGCGCGATCACGGCGGACGAGCTGTTCAGACCGAGCCAGGCGGCGAGCAGCACGATGAGGCCGACGGCCGGGGCCGCCTGCCCGAAGTTCGCGACGGCGAGCACGTACGGGCTCGCCCGGCGCAGCGGCCCGCGGGTGAGCACGACGCCCAGCGGGATGCCGATCACGAGCACCAGGACCGTCGACTGCAGCGTCAGCACGAGGTGCTGGCCGGTCAGGGCCAGGATGTCCGCCGGGTTGAGCGTCGTGCGCTCCGTCGGGGTCAGGTCCGCCGTCGCGAGCCACACCGCGAATCCGGCCAGGACGACCAGGATCGCGATCGGCTGGAACAGCAGGCCCTTCCACGAGGTGGGTGCACCGGTGGCGGGGCCGGCAGCGGCGACTGCGCTCACAGGTCTTCTCCGGTGGGCATGGCCGACACCGGTGACGACGGCATGGTCTCGATCGGGTTCGTGTTCGTGCCGACCGGCGTGTAGGCCTGGTCGCCGGCGGCGGTCGCGCGCGAGCGGGTGATCGCCTCCATCACGGTCTCGACGGTGATGACCCCGCGGAACGCGTCACGACGGCCGGTGACGAGGGCAGCGCCGGCGCTCGAGACGAGCATGGTGTCGAGCGCGTCGTTGAGGGTCGCTGCCTCGCCCACGACGGGCAGGCCGGGCTCGACGCCGTCGGGGATGCGGTCGAGGCGCTCGAGCTGGCGGCGGGACGGCCACCCGATCGGACGCTGGCGGAGGTCGACGACGACGGCGTGCTGGTGCCCGCCGGCCTCGTTCATGCGCTGCAGCACGGCCTTGACCTCTTCGCCGGGCGAGCACGTCACGGCCGACTCGACCTCGACGTCGCGCACGCGGTTCAGTGTGAGCTGCTTCAGGCCTGCACCGGAGCCGATGAAGTTCTCGACGAACTCGTTCGCCGGCTCGGCCAGGATCCGCTCCGGGGTGTCGTACTGCACGATGTGCGCACCCTCGGTGAAGATGACGATCCAGTCGCCGAGCTTCACGGCCTCGTCGAAGTCGTGCGTGACGATGACGATCGTCTTGTGCAGCTCTTCCTGGATGCGCAGGAGCTCGTCCTGCAGGCGCTGGCGGGTGATCGGGTCGACCGCACCGAACGGCTCGTCCATGAGCAGCACGGGCGGGTCAGCCGCGAGCGCCCGGGCCACGCCGACGCGCTGCTGCTGCCCACCGGAGAGTTCGCGGGGGAACCGGTCGCGGTAGGTGTCGGGGTCGAGCGAGACCAGGTCGAGCAGCTCGTCGACGCGCGCCGCGATCTTCTCCTTCGACCAGCCGAGCATCTTCGGCACGATCGCGATGTTCGCCGCGACGGTCATGTGCGGGAAGAGTCCACCGGCCTGGATCACGTAGCCCATGCGGCGGCGGAGTTCGTCGCCGTCGATGCCGGTGACGTCGTCGTCGCCGACGACGATCCGGCCCTGGGTGGGTTCGATCAGGCGGTTGATCATCTTGAGCGTCGTCGTCTTGCCACAGCCGGACGGGCCGACGAGCATGACGATCTTGCCGGCCGGGATCTCGAGCGTGATGCCGTCGACGGCGGGCTTCGACTGCCCGGGGTACCGCTTGGTGACCTCGTCGAGCAGGATGCTGCGCCCGGTGACGTCCCCGTCGGGCGCGGTGGTGGTGGCGGAGTCAGTGCTGGACACGGATACCTCTCGAGATGGTCAGGCGGCCGAGGCCGATGAGGAGCAGGTCGAGGACGAGGGCGAGCAGGACGACGCCGACCACCCCGACCACGACGGAGAACAGGGCGTTGGCGCCGCCGAGGCGGGACAGCCCGGAGAAGATGAAGCCGCCGAGCCCGGGGCCGAGCGCGTACGCGGCGATGGCGGCGATGCCCATCACCATCTGCGCGGAGACGCGGACGCCGCTCAGGATGATCGGCCACGCCATCGGCAGTTCGATCTGCAGCAGGGTGCGGAACCGGCTCATGCCGATGCCGCGCGCCGACTCGACGACGGTGGGCGGGATCTCGGCCAGGCCGACGACCGCGTTGCGCAGGATCGGCAGCGCGGCGAAGAAGACGACCGTCACGACCGACGGCAGGACGCCGAAGCCGAGCGGGACGATGAGCAGGCCGATGACGGCGAACGACGGCAGGGTGAGACCGATGGCCGACACCCCGTTCGCGAACGCGGTCAAGCGCGGGCTGCGGTAGACGAGTGTGGCGAGCACCACGGCGATGACCGTGGCGAGCACCGTGCACTGGACGACCAGTGAGAAGTGCTGCCACGATGCGAACCAGATCTGGCTCCATCGCTCCACGACGTACTGGAACACGGGTGGGCGCTCCCCTTCCGGTCGGCTGAACTGCCCACAGATCGGGGCACGAGCTCGGCCAAAGCTACGCAGCAGCTGGACCGGTTGCACAACGCACATCGGCGCACACGGTCGTTTCCCTCACATCTGCTGGGAGAACAACCCCTGGTCAGAGCACGGACTGCACGGCAACCCTGGGAGAACGGTAACGATCGGTCTGCGGGCTCGGCTACGCGTCGAGGTCGCGCAACCCCGCTCGCTCCGCGATGTCGACGAGCTGCTCGCGCCAGCGAACCCATTCCTCCGGCGACTTGTCGGCCAGGTTGCCGTCACCGTCGCCGGCCAGGCCGTCGAGCATCTCGCGCACGATGTCGGCGTGACCCGCGTGCCGCGCGGTCTCGTACGCCATGTGCACCAGGATCCGGTGCAGGGTGACGTCCCGGTGCCCCTCCGGCCACCACGGCACGGTCCCGGCGGCGCTCAGGTCGAGCGCCTCGATCGTGGCGTCGGCGTGGGCGGCACTCCGGTGGTGGAAGGCCACGATGTCGGCCATGGTCTCGTCGAGCGAGGCGTACATGTCCTCGCCACCCTCCGACTCGAGCCAGGCGGGCTGGTCCGGCAACGGCCGCCCGAACACCTCGCCGAAGTAGCGGGCCTGCACCCCGGCGACGTGCTTCACGAGCCCGAGGACGTTCGTGCCCGTGGGCGTCACGGGCCAGCGGGCCTGCCGCTCCGCCAGCCCGTCGAGCTTGGCCAGCAGGGCCGCACGGTGCTTCTGCAGGTACCGGTGCAGCGTCCGCTTCACCGCGGTGTCGGCGGCCGCGCCGTCCGCGGCCGTCGCGCCGTCGGCGTTCCGCGAGGACCCTTCGTCCGACAGCAGGGCGTTGCCGCTCGCCGCCAGCGTGCTGGTGCTCGCCGGGTGCACCTCGGGGATCGCTTCGACGTCGCTCATGCCCCCGATCGTGCCACCCGGAGCTCCTGCAGGCGCGTCGACTCCTGCACGGCGACCCGTTCGGCCGTCAGCAGCAGCCCGGCGACCTCGGAACCGGTGCGTGTCGGTGCGTCGTTCCAGCTCGTCAGGTCGCGAACCCGCCCCATCCGGATGTCCGGGGCGGGGCACCACAGCACGGGCTCGCCCTCCTCGCGGGCGAGGGCGTGCCACACGACGTCGAGCGCGTGCTGCACCCGGGGCGCGTGGACCGCGTGCGGTCCGCCGGCGGCGGACACGACCGCGCCGACCAGGCATGCGCCGACGAGCGGCCTGCCCTGCACGTCCATCGCGGCGGCACTGGAGGCCGTGCGCTCGCGGCCGTGCTCGTCGAGGTAGGCGAACCAGGCGTGCTGGACCCACCCGCGTTCGACGACCGCGCGTGCGTCGGAGAGCAGGTGGACGAGTTCGCCGAGTTCGCGTACCCGGTCGTCGACCCGTCGCGCGCGGGCGTCGGCGCGGCGGTCCGAGATGCGGTCGAGCAGACCGCGGAGACCGTGTCGCTCGGGTCGGACGGGGGCGGGGGAGGCGTCGGTGGCGACGTCGTGCTGGACGCGGAGCTCGAGGGTCATGATGGCCCCTCCGATCGGCTGTGCACGGATGGTGCGGTCACGATAGCCCCGCGAGGACTCAGTCGTCCAGCACCGCGTCGATGCTCCGTTGCGCGACGCTCCGGAAGGCGCGTTCGTCGGCGGTCGCCAGCGCGGACGCGAGCGCGACCGCCCACCCCCGGGCGCGCAGCCAGGTGGTGTCCGAGGCTGCGACGTGTGCCCGGAACGCGTGACGTCCCGGCCGGTCCAGCGTCAGCCAGGCGGTGGCGAGGTCGACGGCGGGGTCGCCCGCGGTGACGTCCCCGAAGTCGATCACGGCCGACAGGCGGTCGACACCGTCCGACGGGTCGACGAGCAGGTTGAAGGGGTGCAGGTCGCCGTGCACCCAGACGGGAGGCCCGGCGTGCGCGGGCACGGCGGCTGCGGTCCGCCACAGCGTGGCCAGCTCTCCGGCCCGGTGCACGCCGTGCTCGTCGAGTCGCGTCAGCACGGCGTCGCTCCGCGACGCGAGCGGCACCGCACGGAACGGGTTCGCCGGGGCGTCGTCCGGGGCCGGGACGTGCAGGAGCCCGACGAACGCGGCGAGCGCCTCGGCGACGGGGACCCCGGCCACCCGTTCGCCGATCGCCGTGCCGGGCAGCCACGGCACGATGCTCCACGACCACGGGTACCCGAGGGCCGGGTGCCCGGTGCGGACGGGAGCCGGCACCGGGACGACCGATCCGACCCGGGCGGCGATGTCGGGCAACCAGCGCTGTTCGTGTTCGACGAGGCGTGCGGCCAGCTCCCGACGGGGGACCCGGACGGCCAGGTCGTCGCCCAGGCGCAGCACGACGTTGTCCCAGCCGTTCGCGACGACCTCGAGCGGGAGCCCGGCCAGGTCGGGGTGCTGGTCGCGCAACAGGGACCGGACGAGCGGGACGTCGACATCGACCTCGGCAGCGGGTGTGGGCACGGCGTCAGGCTAGTGGGCCGCCGGACACACGCCCGCGAACTGGGGCCGGTGGCGCGACACCCTCCTCGGTAGTCTCGGAGGCGAGGTGACGTGGGTGTTTCCCTGGGGGGACCCGCGTCACTCCGGAGCGATGAGCGCGACGAGCCGCGGGATCTCCGGACGCAGCCGTTCGGTGACGAACGCGTCCAGCAGGACCGTCCAGAGTTGTCGCAGTCGAATCACCACGCGGCCGACGAGCGACGTCGCGCGTGGTCAGCGAACACTGCCGCCGGGTGCACCGGCCGCATTCGGCAGGCGTTCGGCCGGGTGCCCTACGGTCGGTCGCCATGGACGGATGGCGGAACCCTGCGCGCTGGGCACGGACGGGGCGGTGGCTGCTGCTGCCGATCGCGGTGCTGGACTGGGTCGCGCTCGCGCCGCAGACCATCGTGGTGCTGGCGTTCCTGATCGCCGTCGTCGGGCTCGCCGGCATGGCTGCGGCCCTCGTGGTGCACATGCTCCGACGGTCGCGCGGGGCGATGGCCGGCCTCGGGGTCGTGCTGCTGCTCGGTGGCCTCGTCGTGTTCGGGCTCGATCCGTTCCCGGGCTCGTTCCCGCTCATCGAGTCGTGGTGGCCGGAGTCGATCACACAGCCGCAGCACGTCGGCAGCGCGTACTGGCAGCTGGCCGGCCTGGGCATCGAGCTCGCCGGGTTCGCCTTGCTCGCCACGCTGCTCGTGGTCGCGCTGACCGCCACTCCGCGCCCGCGGCAGGACCGCTTCCGCTCCTGACCCACCCCGGGCAGCGCGCCGCACCGGTCCGACGTGTCGCGCTCAGTGCCGCGTGAGCACCACCAGCGTGACGTCGACCGCGGCGTCCGTGGGGACCGCCGTGCGCACCCGTTCGACCGCCGTGGCCCCGTCCGGGGCGGAGCGCACCAGCGCAGCGAGGTCGTCCAGGTGCCGGAGCCCGTCCAACGTCAGGACCCCCTGCGTGCAGATCGCCAGCCGGTCGCCGGGTTCCAGGTCGAGCGCGCCGGGCGACCGGGGGATCGACTCCGGCTGCAGCCCGAGCGGCAGGTCGAGCGGGTGCAGGACGCGAGCCGGTCCGTCGGCGGGGACGAGCACCGCGAGGCCGTGCCCGGCGTCGCCGAAGTCGACGTGACCCGACGTCGGGTCGAGCCGCAGGTGGAAGAGCGAGCCGACGGCGTCCGCAGCCGACAGGTCGGCGGTGACCTGCGCCTCCAGGCCGACGATCGCGTCCGACACGGCCGAACCGGTCCGTGCCGCCACGGCACCCCGGACCGTCGCGGCGAGCAGGCCAGACGCCGGTCCGGCGGCGCTCACGCGGCCGACGGTGACGTGCAGGGCGCCGTCCGGGGCGATGCGCCAGTCGGCGACGTCACCCCCGCCCTCGTCGTGCTGGGCGACCACCACGTCGAGGTCGTACCCGGGGATCTCCACCGGGTCCGGCACCAGTCCGTCGAGCACCCGGCGCACCCGCCCGCGGTCGATGGCGATGCCGAGCTCCCGCTCCGCCCACCGCGCCAGGTCCCGCAGCAGGGCGACGTCCTCGTCCGAGAACGACCGCGGAACCGCGTCCATGATGCACAGGGTGCCCACACGGGTGCCGTCGACCATGGTCAGCGGTGCACCCGCGTAGAACCGGATGCCGTGCTCCGCCACCGCCGCCGTTCCGGCGAACCGGGCGTCGAGCGACGCGTCCGGGATCACCATGGGTTCCGGGGTCAGCACCGTCGACGCGCAGAACTGCTCGCTGGCGGGGACGCTCGATCCCTGGTGCCAGCCGAAGGTCGACTGCGTGGTGACGAGGTCGTGGTGGACGAGGTTGAGGAAGGTCAACGGGACGTCGAACGCCTCGTGGGCCATGCGGGTGATGCGGTCGAAGCGCTCCTCGGGTCCTGATCCCAAGATGGCGAGCGCCTCGATCACCGCGGTGCGCTTGTCCGCACCGTCGAGATGGTTGGTCACCCGGCCTGTCTACGCCCATCGTCCGACAGGAACCAGTCCCTCGGGTGGGGGTCGGCGGTCAGGGCGCGTCGCTCGGACACCGGGGCAGCCCAGGCCGCCGCATTGGACAACACGCGCTGGATGTCGGGGTGGTGGTAGACGGGGTACTCCTGGTCGCCGGGCGAGAAGTAGAAGACCTTGCCGAGGCCCCGGCGGTACGCGACGCCGGAGCGGAAGACCTCGCCGCCCGCGAAGGTCGACAGGAAGACCTCCTCGTCGGGGCGGGGGATGTCGAAGTACTCGCCGTACATCTCCTGCCGGTCGATGACGATCGGGTGCGGCACGCCGGCCGCGATCGGGTGCTCGGGCGCGATGGTCCAGACGAGTTCGCGCTCGCCGTCGTTCCGCCACTTCAGCGAGCAGGTCGTGCCCATCAGGCGCTTGAACGGCTTGGAGTAGTGGCCGGAGTGCAACACCACCAGGCCCATGCCGGCGTGCACGGCGTCGACGACCAGGTCGACGACGGCGTCGCTCACCTCGTCGTGGGCGGCGTGCCCCCACCAGAACAGCACGTCCGTGGTGGCCAGGCGTTCGGCGGTGATGCCGTGGTCGGGTTCCTGCAGGGTGGCGGTGGAGACGTCGGCCCCGGGCTGCTGCTGTCGGAGCGCCTCGGCGATCACGGTGTGCATGCCGTCGGGGTAGTGCCCGATGACCGTCGCGTCACCGCGGGTCTCGTGCACGTTCTCGTTCCAGACGACGATGTTCAGGGGACGGTTCTCGGTCGGCGCTGACATGTCGCCCACGCTACCCGTGATCGGATCGCGCAGGCTCTGGCGTTTTCTGATCGTTTGACCTACCTTCAGATCACATCCGCGCAGGGCGTCGGTGCCAGGGGGCATCGATCACCGTCCGCGCCGAGGACAGGGGCTCGTCCGATGCAGCACCGCACCATCACCACCGTCGCACTCGCGGCGGCACTCGCACTCGCCGTACCGACCACCGCGTGGGCATCACCCTCCGGTCACCACTCGAAACGGACCGCGACCACCTCGACCGTGACCTACACGGCGAGCGACGCGGTCATCCCGAACCCCTCGCGCGGGTTCGATCACACCACCGAGACGCACTACCGCGCCGACGGCACCGGGTACACGCCGCTCGACGCCGCGACGCTCCGGAGCTACCGGGCCGAGGGCGTCACGCAGGTCGTCCGGGTGTTCTACATGGAGGCATTCGTCCAGCAGCGGCAACTCAGCCCGGCCTGGCTCGCGCTCGTGCAGCACGACTACGACACCGCACGCGCAGCCGGCGTGGGTGTGATCACCCGGTTCGCGTACGTCCAGGGTGGCTCGTACCCGTACTCGGCGCCCTACGGTGACGCCGATCTGCCGACCGTCCTCGCGCACATCGAGCAACTCACCCCGACGCTCCGCCGGAACGCCGACGTCATCCCGACCCTGCAGGGGGGATTCATCGGGCTCTGGGGCGAGGGCTACTACACCGACCACTTCGCCAGCGACCCGGCGAACCCGGGCGTGCTGACCGAGGCCGACAAGGACGCCCGACGGCAGGTGCTCCAGGCCGAGCTCGCGGCCCTGCCGTCGAGCCGCTCGGTCCAGGTCCGGACGATGCAGATGAAGCAGGACGCGCTCCGCACCCCGTCCGGCACGGCCGGGGCACTCACCCCGGCGCAGGCGCACGACGGGTCGGCAGCGTCGCGCATCGGGCACCACAACGACTGCTTCCTCGCCTCGCCGGACGACTTCGGCACGTTCCTGAGCAACCCGCTGTCGCTCGACCAGGACTACCTGGCGGCGGAGTCGCGGTACGTCCCGGTCGGTGGTGAGACCTGCGCCGTGAACGCGCCGCGGTCCGAGTACCCGTCCGCCTCGGCCGAGATGGCGAAGTACCACTACAGCTACCTCAACCTCGACTACAACAAGGACGTCCTGGCGACCTGGGGCGCGGACGGCATGACCGACGCCGCGAAGAAGCTCGGCTACCGCTTCACGATGACGTCGAGTACCGCCACCTCGGGCGCGAATCCGTCGGTGGCGGTGTCGATCCGGAACGACGGCTGGGCGGCGCCGTACAACAGCCGCCCGGTGCAGCTCGTCCTGACCGACGGCGACCGCCGGGTGACCGTGCCGGTGGACGCCGACGCGTCGTCCTGGCAGCCGGGGCAGAGCGTGACCGTCCGGTCGTCGCTCGCCGACGTGCCGGACGGGCGCTGGAGCGTCGCACTCGCCCTGCCCGCGCCGGAGGCCTCGGTGGCGGCGGACCCTGCGTTCGCGATCCAGACGGCGAACACCGGCACGTGGGACGCGAGCACGGGCGTGAACCGCCTCGGTCAGACGGTCGTCGTCCAGCACTGAGCGGACGTGCAGCGCGCCCCGGGTCGGACGGCCCGGGGCGTTCTGCTGTCTGTCAACCGGGTCCGCCACCATGGAGGCCATGACTCCGCGCTCCCTGTTCCGCGCCGCCGCGGTCGCCGAACTCGTGACATGGACCCTGCTCATCCTCGGGATGGTGCTCAAGTACGGCCTGGACGCCGGCGACTGGGGCGTCCGGATCGGCGGTGGGGTGCACGGCTTCGTGTTCCTGGCGTACCTGGTGGTCACGACGGTCGTCGCGGTGAACCAGCGGTGGTCGCTCGGGGCGCTCGTGCTCGGCTGGGCCAGTGCCGTCGTGCCGTACGCCACGGTGCCGTTCGAGGTCGCGGTCGCCCGCCGCGGCATGCTCGAGGGCTCCTGGCGCCGCTCGCCGGACGCCCACTCGGGCTTCTGGGACCGCCTGCTGTTCTTCGTGGTGCGTCGGCCCGCCGTGGCCGCGGGCATCGGGGTCGTGGCCGTCGCCCTCGTCTTCACCGGGCTGCTCGCCGCCGGGCCGCCCGTCCCGTCCCGCGGCTGACCCCCCGCGCGTCACCCGGGTCCCCTCGCGCCCACTTCGTGTGCAGGAATGGTCGGGTTCGTGGTGCGGACCCGACCATTCCTGCTCACCGAACGCGGCCGCGGACGCGACCACGGACGGACGGGAGGCCCGGTGCCAGCTGGCACCGGGCCTCCCGTCCGTGGGCTGGTCGCTGCTACAGCGCTGCCAGCGCCGCGTTCAACGTGGCGGACGGACGCATGACCGCGCTCGTCTTGGCGTCGTCGGGGCGGTAGTAGCCGCCGATGTCCGCCGGGTGCCCCTGCACCGAGACGAGCTCGTCGACGATGGTGTGCTCCTGCTCACCGAGCTTCGCCGCGAGTTCCGCGAACGACGCAGCGAGCTCGGTGTCCTGGGTCTGCGCCGCGAGCTCTTCAGCCCAGTACTTCGCCAGGTAGAAGTGGCTGCCGCGGTTGTCGATCGAACCGAGCTTCCGGCCCGGGGACTTGTCCTGCTCGAGGAACGTCCCGGTGGCACGGTCGAGGGTCTCGCCCAGGATCTTCGCCCGCTCGTTGCCCGTCACGTCGGCGAGGTGCTCGAGGCTGACCGCCAGTGCGAGGAACTCGCCCAGGCTGTCCCAGCGCAGGTAGTTCTGCTGCACGAGCTGCTGCACGTGCTTCGGCGCGGAACCACCGGCACCGGTCTCGAACAGGCCACCACCGCCGAGCAGCGGGACGACGGAGAGCATCTTCGCCGAGGTGCCGAGCTCCATGATCGGGAACAGGTCGGTCAGGTAGTCGCGCAGGACGTTGCCGGTGACCGAGATGGTGTCCTCGCCGCGGCGGATGCGCTCGAGCGAGAAGCGCATGGCGTCCTCGGGCGCGAGGATCTCGATCTGCAGGCCGTCGGTGTCGTGCTCGCCGAGGTACTTCCGGACGAGCCCGATGAGGTTCGCGTCGTGCGCGCGGGTCTCGTCGAGCCAGAACACGGCCGGCGTCGCGGAGGCACGGGCACGGGTGACGGCGAGCTTCACCCAGTCGCGGATGGCGACGTCCTTGGTCTGGCAGGCGCGCCAGATGTCACCGGGCTCGACGTCGTGCTCGATGACGACGTCGCCCGAGGCGGTCGTGACACGGACGACGCCGGCGCCGGGGAGCTCGAACGTCTTGTCGTGCGAGCCGTACTCCTCGGCCTTCTGCGCCATCAGGCCGACGTTGGGCACGGAGCCCATCGTCGACGGGTCGAAGGCACCGTGGGCGCGGCAGTCGTCGAGCACGGCCTGGTAGATGCCGGCGTAGCTCGAGTCGGGGATGACGGCGAGGGTGTCGTGCTCGTCGCCGTCCGGGCCCCACATGTGGCCCGAGGTGCGGATCATCGCGGGCATCGAGGCGTCGACGATGACGTCGCTCGGCACGTGCAGGTTCGTGATGCCCTTGTCCGAGTCGACCATGGCGAGCTCGGGGCCGTCGGCGATGCCCTGCTTGAAGGCACGCTCGATCTCGGCGCCGTTCGGCAGGGCACCGAGGCCGGCGAGGATCGAGCCGAGGCCGTCGTTCGGGGTCAGGCCCGCGGCGGCCAGGTCGGCGCCGTAGCGCTCGAAGACCGACGGGAAGAACGCCTTGATGACGTGCCCGAAGATGATCGGGTCCGAGATCTTCATCATCGTGGCCTTGAGGTGCACGGAGAACAGGACGTCCTCGGCGGCGGCGCGCTCGATCTGCGCCCGCAGGAACGTCTCGAGGGCGGCCACGTGCAGCACGGTGCCGTCGACGACCTCGCCCTGCAGCACGGGGATCGACTGCTTGAGGACCTGCTCGGTGCCGTCCTCGGCCACGAAGGTGATCGTCAGGACGTCGTCGGCGGGGGCGATCCACGACTTCTCGTTCGACCGGAAGTCGTCGACGCCCATGGTGCTGACGTTCGTCTTGGAGTCACGCGACCAGGCGCCCATGCGGTGCGGGTGCTTGCGGGCGTAGTTCTTGACCGACAGGGGTGCGCGCCGGTCGGAGTTGCCCTCGCGCAGCACCGGGTTGACGGCGCTGCCCTGGACGCGGCCGTAGCGGGCGCGGACGTCGCGCTGCTCGTCGGTCGTGGCCTCGTCCGGGTAGTCGGGCAGGTCGTAGCCCTGTGCCTGCAGTTCCTTGATCGCGACCTTGAGCTGGGGGATCGACGCCGAGATGTTCGGCAGCTTGATGATGTTCGCCTCGGGGGTCTTCGCCAGGTCGCCGAGCTCGGCGAGGGCGTCGTCCAGGCGCTGCTCGTCGGTGAGCCGCTCCGGGAACTGGGCGATGATCCGGCCGGCGAGCGAGATGTCGCGGGTCTCGACGTCGACACCCGCGGTGCCGGCGAAGGCCTGGATGACCGGGAGGAAGGAGTGGGTGGCGAGGAACGGCGCCTCGTCCGTGAGGGTGTAGATGATCTTGGCCATGCTGGCGGGTACTCCCTTGTTCGACCGTCGGTACGTCCACGGTACTCGTGGCGCAGGATGTCTCGACATCAAGATACATGGCCCCCGCGTCCGCGCGGCAGATGCTCGGCCGACACCCTGGAGGCGCACTGTCGACACATAGGAACGGTGCGTGGACTGGTCTCCCGCAGCACCAGAGCGAGGGAGAGCGCGCATGACCACCACACGGCAGACCCCGGACGACTTCGGCTGGACCGCGGAGGACCTGCGGTCCGCCTACGCCTCGGACGGCAGCGGGCCCTACCGGTACGCGCCGGACGGCTCCGGCCCGTTCTCGTACGACCCGGACGGCTCCGGGCCCTGGCTCGTCGGCCCCGAACCCCGACGGAGCGCCGGGCGGTTCGCACCGCGCCAGCGAGGCAGCCGGTCGCGGCTGCGGCGGGTCGGGACGGCCTGCACCGCCGGTGCGCTGGCGCTCGTGCTCGCCGTCGGCAGCGTCTCCGTCGTCGCGCACGCCACTCCTCCACACCCGTCGGTGCAGGCGAGCGCCGTCCACGGTTCCGGACCCGACGGAGCCTGAGCCTCAGTCGCCGATCGAGACGCGGAACACCCGGACGCCGGCGGCACGGAGCCCGGCGAGCCCGAGCCGCATGCGCAGGGGCCGGAACGGCCGGCGGAACCCGGACGACGCCGACGCCGCATCGATCTGGTGCAGGACCTCGGACGTCAGGGTGCGCTCGAGCTTCGGTGCGAGCCGCGTCACCCCGGACACGGTGACGACGATGCGGACGGCGTGCGGCGCGAGCATCGGCGCGATGAGCTCGGCGGCCGCCTGCGCCCGGTGGAACGCGGGGTCGTCACCCGGACGGCGGATGGCGATGACGGCCAGCGCCGCGTCCCACGTCTCCTCGGGGTCCGGCAGGTCGTCGACCCCGATGACCCGCATCCGCGCGGCGTCGATCCCGGCACGCACGGCCGCAGCCCGGAGCACGGGCAGGAGTTCCTGGGTACCGGCCAGCACGACGTCGGCCGACGCCAGGTCGACCGTTCCGTACCGCTCACGCGGCGATCGGGCCATGGTGCGGGTCCTTCCGTCGCTTTCCCCTGACCGTATCGATGCGCATGGCCCGGGGGACGCTCGAGGCCGTGGTGATCAGGGGCCTCCCAGCACACTCGGTAACGAAAAGATCACGAAAGGGCCTGTACAAAGCGACAGAGTCGTGCAGAATGGTGGGCGGCCATGACGACTGCACCCGAACTCGACCAGCACCCGGAGACCCCGGTGGTGCACCTGTCCCGTCGCGCCGCCCTCGAGGCCGAGCGCGCAGCAGCCCGCGGACCGCACCGTCGCAGCAAGACCGCCCCGGTCGCGAAGGCCGCCAGGTCCGAGAAGCCGGCCAAGGCAGCG
Organism: Curtobacterium sp. BRB10; assembly: GCF_031844325.1. Classification (NCBI taxonomy): domain Bacteria; kingdom Bacillati; phylum Actinomycetota; class Actinomycetes; order Micrococcales; family Microbacteriaceae; genus Curtobacterium; species Curtobacterium sp. BRB10. The sequence goes on along the minus strand of NZ_JAUZVA010000002.1, from coordinate 188,084 downwards.
AAGGCCGTCAAGCCGGCGAAGGCCGCGAAGCCGGCCAAGGTGCCGAAGGCCGCGAAGGTCACCACGCCCGTGCAGGCCGTCGTCCTCGCGTCCTCGGCCACCGAGCCGGCCGGCCGCCGCTCCGCAGCCGCACGCGCCACCACCGAGCACGTCGACGACCGCATCCAGCGCGTCGTCCGCCGCCCGGCACCCAAGGTGACCCGCGTCGCCAGCGCACCCCCGGCCTCCCGGTCGGCCCGTGCCGGACGCATCACGCTCACCAGCGCCGCGGCCGCCATCGCGATGTTCGCCGCATCGGCCATGCCCGCCCACGCGAGCGCCGGGACCTCGATGGCCACCTCGACCATCGCGCCCGTCGTGCGCACCCAGGACTACGCCGTGACCCAGGCGGTCACGGCCGCCGGGTTCGACCGTGACGGGTTCACCGTCGGCGGCGGCTCGACGGTCTCCACGAAGACCGCTGGTTCGGCCGACACCGCGGCGACCGCGGGCGGCGCCGTGTCGTTCGGCGGCGCGGTCCGCTCGCCGTTCCCCGGCCCGGTGCAGATGAGCTCCGGCTTCGGGTACCGCTCGGCACCGTGCGGCGCGTGCTCGTCGCTGCACCAGGGCCTCGACTTCACCCCGGGCATGGGCACGCCGATCGGCGCCGTCGCCGCGGGCAAGGTCCGGGTCTCTGGCACCTACTTCTCGTACGGCAACGCGGTCATCATCGACCACGTGGTCGACGGCCGTCAGGTCTCCACGCTCTACGGTCACATGATCCCCGGCTCCTCGCCGCTCAAGGTCGGCGACACCGTCGCTGCCGGTCAGTTCATCGGGCTCGTCGGGTCCTCCGGCGTCTCGACCGGTGCGCACCTGCACCTCGAGGTCCTGATGGACGGCGTCACGCCGATCGACCCGAAGGCGTGGCTCGAGGCCCGCATCGGCCGCTCGCTCACCCTGTAGGGACCGCGCGCCACAGCGTCCGAACCCGTCGCGACGCGGGATCCACAGCCGCTGTCGAGCGACAGCACGGTGATGTCCCAGTCGGCCTGTGCAGACTCACAGGCATGGACGATCCCCACAGACCGCCCGCCCGTCGTCGATCCGAGGCGGCTGCCCGCTGATGGGCGCTGACACCTGGATCGCCTTCGGGCTCGTCATCCTCTTCGTGCTCGTCGGCGGGGTCTTCGCGGCCGCCGAGATCGCACTCGTCTCCCTCCGCGAATCCCAGCTGCAGCAGCTCGAACGCCGCGGCCCCCGCGGGATGCGGGTCGCCGAGCTCGGCCGTGACCCGAACCGCTTCCTGTCCGCCGTGCAGATCGGCGTGACCGTCGCCGGGTTCTTCTCCGCCGCGTACGGTGCGTCCTCGATCGCACCCGACGTCGCGCCGCTGTTCCAGGGGCTCGGCCTCGAGCAGGGCACGGCCGAAGCCGTCGCGCTCGTGCTGATGACCCTCGTCATCGCCTACCTGTCGCTCGTGTTCGGCGAGCTCGTGCCGAAGCGCCTCGCCCTGCAGCGTGCCGAGGGCTTCTCGATGGCCGTCGCCCCGACACTGGAGCGCTTCGCCGTGCTGATGCGGCCGGTGATCTGGCTGCTCTCGAAGTCCACCGACACCGTCGTGCGACTGCTCGGTGGCGACCCGGACGCCCGCAGCGAGTCGATGAGCACCGAGGAGCTCCGCGGGCTGGTCGACGAGCACACCGGCGTCGACGAGCAGGGACGCCGGATCGCCCGCAGCGCCCTGGACGCCGGTGACCGCATCCTGCGCGAGTCGATGCGCCCCTGGTACGACGTCTCGACGCTGGACGCCGGTCTCTCCGTCGCCGAGGCCACCGACCGGGCCATCGCGGCGGGGCACACTCGGTACCTCGTGACCTCCGGCGGGCGCGACGAGGTCGAGGGCTTCGTGCACCTCCGTGACCTGCTGCGTCCGGTCGACCCCGCGGCCCCGGTCGCCACGCTCGTCCGGCCGGTGCTCGCCCTGCCGGAGACGAAGTCGCTGTCGAGTGCGATCGCGGACATGCGCACCGACGGCCACCAGATCGCCCTGGTGGTCGACGAGTACGGCGGCAGCGCCGGCATGGTCACGCTCGAGGCGCTGCTCGAGGACCTCGTCGGCCGCATCCGCGACGAGTGGGACTCCACCGAGTACGACGAGTCGGTGCTCGCGCACGACGGCGTCGACGGAGCCACGGTGCTCGAGGACCTGGCTGCGGACGGCGGCCCGGTCCTGCCGGACGGCGACTACGAGACCGTGGGAGGGCTCGTGCAGGTGCAGCTGGACCGCGTCCCCGAGGTCGGTGACGTCGTCCTGGCTGGCGGCCACCGCCTCGAGGTGACCTCCATGGACGGTCACCGCGTCGCGCGGGTGCGCATCGGGTCCGACGCCGCGCCCTGACCGCGCCCCCCAGCGGAGGAAGCCCGTGGCGGCAGGCGGTCGCAACACCCCGCGGGACGCCGGCGAGCGGTCACAGGCCGTCGTCTGCGGCGCCACCAGCCGACAGGTCGCGACCAGACGGCGGGCGGCACGCGACGTGTCGCGACCGGTCGGGCACGGCCGGTCACGCAACGGAACGCGACCAGACGGCGTACGGGAGGCGCGTGGCGGGGCCGCCCCGCGCCTCCCGTCCGCTCCGGGCGGTCGCAACACCCCGCCAGACGCCGACGCGCGGTCACAGGCCGTCGCCTGCGGCGCCACCAGCCGACAGGTTGCGACGGGACGGCGCACGGCACGCGACGTGTCGCGACCCATCAGAGACGGCCGGCGGCCCCGCCGCGGCCCTCCCGCTTGCCGGATGCACGGCACGGGCACGTACGCTCGTCGCATGGGTATCGACGTGCGCAACGAGATCCGCGACTTCCTGTCCTCCAGGCGGGCGCGGCTCACCCCCGAGCAGGTCGGCATGCCGTCGTTCGGCGGCGGGGTCCGACGCGTGCCCGGGCTGCGTCGGCACGAGGTCGCCATGCTCGCCGGCGTCAGCGTCGACTACTACACACGGCTCGAACGCGGCTCGCTCAAGGGCGTCTCGGACAGCGTCCTCGAGGGCCTGGCGAGCGCCCTGCAGCTCGACGAGGACGAGCGTGCGCACCTGTGGGACCTCACGCGCCTGGCGAACTCCGGCGCGAAGGTCATGCACCGGAACGTGCCGACCCGCGTGCGCCCGGGAGTGCAGCGACTGCTCGACGCGATCACCGGTGCGCCGGCCTGGGTGCGGAACGAGCGCGGGGACGTCGTCGCGACGAACGAGCTCGGCCGTGCGCTCTACGCACCGATGTTCGCCGGCCCCGGACGCCCGGTGAACACCGCACGCTTCACGTTCCTCGACCCGGCCGCCCGCGACTTCTTCCCGGACTGGGCGCAGACCGCGAAGGACGCCGTGGCCGTGCTCCGGACCGCCGCCGTGTCGAACCCCTGCGAGCCGGGGCTCATCACGCTCGTCGGCGAGCTCTCCACCCGGAGCGAGGAGTTCCGCGGCTGGTGGGCCGCCCACGACGTCCGGATGCAGCGCACCGGCAAGAAGCGCATCGACCACCCGATCGTGGGGGAGCTGCGGCTGTCCTACGAGGCGCTCGACCTGGTCGCCGACCCCGGCCTGACGCTGTTCTCGTACTCGGCCGAACCGGGCAGCGAGTCCGAGCGATCGCTCGCGCTGCTCGGCAGCTGGGCCGCGACGGAGCGCGCCGAGCAGTACGCGGCCCTGCGCGAGTCGGCGTCCGAGTCCGAGTCGGTCGACTGACCCGGCCGGCGGACGGGCGCGAGCGCCAGCGCCGCGGTCGGACCGTCAGGCCTGAGGTGGGACGTCGTCGTCGAACCGCTCCGGCGAGCGCATCCGTTCGATGCGCAGCTGACGCTCCGTCGCCGACAAGCGCAGCACGCGGATCGCGGCGAACACGAGCACGATGAGGGCGACGGCCAGCACCGCGAGCGCCAGCACGAACAGGGCGTAGAGGACGACGACGAATCCGAGACCACTGTCTGCGAGCATCCGTCGAACACAGCAGCGCGGGTTCGTAGGGTGGGGACGTGACGAGGACGACGGACGGCTCAGCGGGGGATGCGGACCACCGGCAGCACCGTCGGCCCGAACCGGCGTTCGCCCGTGCGGTCGCGAAGGCGCTCGGTGACGCCCGGACGGTGCTGGACATCGGTGCCGGTACCGTTCCGTACACGCCGACCGACCGTGACGTGCGGACCGTGGAGCCCGGCGCGGACCTGCCCTTCGCCGACGACACCTTCGACGCCGCGATGACGACCTTCTCGCTGCACGAGTGGGATGACCTCGAGCGCGGGCTCGCCGAGGTGCGTCGAGTGACCCGGGGCCCGATCGTGGTCCTGACGTTCGACCCGGACCGCATCGAGCGCTCGTGGCTCGCCGAGTACGCCCCCGAGGTGCTGGCGGCCGATGCGCGTCGCCACCCGGCGCTGCCGCGGATCGCCGACGCGCTGGTCGACGACACCGTCACCAGCACCCCGTTGCCGATCCCGTTCACGTGCGTCGACGGGTTCGCCGAGGCGTACTACGCCCGCCCCGAGCGACTGCTCGACCCCGGCGTGCGCCAGGCGGACCCGGCGTGGGGCCTGGTCGACGAGTTCACCGTGCGGCGGTCGGTGGCCGCGCTCCGGACCGCGCTGGAGTCGGGGGAGTGGGACCGGCGGCACGGGTCGCTCCGGATCCGCCCGACGTACGAGGGCTCGGTCGTCCTGGTCACGGCGACGCCGAACCGGCCGCGGGCGGACCCGATCGGGCTTGACACCCGGTCGTAGGCTGGTCGGGTGAGCTTCCAGGAGGTGGTCGGCGCCCGTATCGCCGGCATCAGGGCGTGAGGCCCCCGGTCGCGCCCTCGGGTGCGGCCGCCCTCGTCGAACCCTGACCTCCTCCGCCCGGTGCGGTGTGCGTCCGCACGCCCCGGGCCCGCACGAAAGCGATCACCCATGCTCCCCATCGTGGAGAAGACCCTCCGCACGTCCTTCGTCAACGCCTCGCGCAAAGAGGTGTCCGACCTCACGCTGCCCGCCGGCTTCGAGACGCTCGACTGGGACGCGCTCGACTACCTCGGCTGGCGCGACCCGAAGATCGGGCGGCGCGCGTACGCCGTCGTGCCGACCCTGGACGGCGACCTGATCGGCATCCTGTTCCGACAGGCCGAGGCCGCACCCCGCTCCCGTGCCCAGTGCTCGTGGTGCCAGGACGTCAAGCTGCCGAACGACGTCGCCTTCTACAGCGCGAAGCGGTCGGGCCCGGCCGGCCGGAACGGCAACACGGTCGGCACCCTGGTCTGCCAGGACTTCCAGTGCTCGCGGAACGTCCGGAAGCTGCCGCCGCCGGCCTACGAGGGCTACGACGTCGAGGCCGCGCGCCTGCAGCGCATCGAGGACCTGCAGCTCCGCGCCGCGTCCTTCGCCGCCGAGATCTGAGACGCGACCGACGACGAACGGGAGGTCCGTGACGGATCCGTCACGGGCCTCCCGTCCGTCAGGTGGTGCGTCTACCGACCGATGGTCGACATGTCGGGGTAGCGGTCACCGGTCGGGACCGGCAGCGCCGACAGGCGCGACAGCTGGTCCGCCGTGAGGGTCAGGTCGGCTGCGCCGACGTTCTCCTCGAGGCGGGAGACCCGCTTCGTGCCGGGGATCGGGACGATGTCGTCGCCCTGGGCCAGCAGCCAGGCGAGCGACACCTGTGCCGGGGTGGCCCCGGCCTCGGTCGCGATCTCCTTGACCGCGTCGACGATGCGCATGTTCTGCTCGAACGCCTCCTGCTGGAAGCGCGGGTTCGCCAGGCGGAAGTCGTCGGAGTCCAGGTCGGACGGCTTCGTGATGGCACCCGTCAGGAAGCCGCGGCCGAGCGGCGAGTAGGGGACCAGGCCGATGCCCAGCTCGCGCAGGGTGTCGAGCACGTCACCCTCGGGGTCACGCGTCCACAGCGAGTACTCGCTCTGCAGCGCGGTGATCGGGTGGACGGCGTGGGCCTTGCGGATGGTCTCGGCACCGGCCTCGGACAGTCCGATGTGCCGGATCTTGCCCTCCTGGACGAACCCGGCGAGCTGGCCGATGACGTCCTCGATCGGGACGGCCGGGTCGACGCGGTGCTGGTAGTAGAGGTCGATGTGGTCCGTACCGAGGCGGCGGAGGGATCCTTCGAGGGCCTCGCGCACGGACTCGGGCTTGCTGGAGATCCCGCGTTGCTGCGTCGGCGTCTCCTCACCGGCCTCGTGGTGGTACAGGCCGAACTTGGTCGCGATGACGACGTCGTCGCGACGGCCCTCGAGCGCACGGCGCAAGAGTTCCTCGTTCGTGTAGGGGCCGTACGCCTCGGCGGTGTCGAACAGGGTGACGCCGAGGTCGATCGCGCGGTGGATGGTGCGGATCGACTCGTCGTCGTCGGTGCCGGCGCCCGTGTAGAAGGCGCTCATGCCCATGGTTCCGAGGCCGATCGGGCCGACCTCGAGGTCTGCGAGCTTGCGTGTCTGCATGCTGCAGGTCTACTCCCGGTCCCCCTGGCTGCGGGAGGCACTGGCTGTACCCGCCTCCGCACCGCTACGCTGCGGGGAACGGGGCAGGTGCCCCGGGCTCGGGGGAGTGTCGTGGTCGTCATCTGGATCGTCATCGCCGTGGTCGTCGTCATCGGCGCCCTGCTCGTCGTGCTCGAGGTGCAGAACCGCCGTCGGCGGCGGGCGCTCGAGGAGCTCGACGACCTCTCGGGCCCGTGGGACGGCGCACGTGCCACCACCGACGCCGAAGCCGCGCACTCCGTGACCGAGGGGCTCGCCAAGTCCGCACATCCCGGCATCACGGGTGCCGGCGGCGGCTTCCCCGGCTGAAGCGACCGCGCCCACCGCGCCGCTGTTGTCGGGAGCGGCTGGTCGTGCGTCGACGTCGCCCGCCGGCTTCGTGAGGTTCCTCCAAGGTGCTCGCACGAGTCCTCCGCGCACTGGTGTGATCGACCCGTGAACCTGTACTTCCGACTGCTCCTGCTGCAGCTCCGCACCCGCCTGCGCGCTCGGGTCGGGGGACGCCGCCGAGCGTCGCTCTGGGACGAGGTGCGGACGCCGTTCCGGGTGGTCCCGACCGACCTCGACCCGCTGCGGCACGTCAACAACGGCAAGTACCTGTCGATGCTCGACCTCGGTCGGCTCGACCTGATGCTCCGCTCCGGCTACTGGGCCGCGCTGTCCGAGCACGGCTGGTACCCCGTCGTGTCGGCGCAGACGATCACGTACAAGCGGTCGCTGACGCTCGGGCAGCGGTTCGAGCTCCGGACCCACGTGCTCGGGGTCGACGACCGTGCCGTGTACCTGGAGCAGACGTTCGTGCGACAGGGTGCCGTGATGGCCCGCGCCGTGGTGCAGGCCCGGTTCCTGCGGCGTTCCGGCGGGACGGTCCCGACCGCGGACCTGCTCGAGGCGGCGGGTGGGGCCGACCGCGACCTGACCGTGCCCGACTGGGTGCACGACTGGGCGAGCGCGACCCGGATCAGCAGCAGCGCGGCCTGAACGGTGCTGATCGGCGAGGTCGGCCGGTCCGGACCGACGTCGCCGGCCGGTCCTACGATGACCGCATGGACATCGTCGACCTGGTGCTGCCGGACACCGCCGCATGGCGTGCCTGGCTCGACGACCACGAGCACGAACCCGACGGGGTGTGGCTCGTCCTGGCGAAGAAGGGCGTCACGGAGCCGACGACCCTGACGTACGACACGGCCCTCGACGAAGCCCTGTGCTCCGGCTGGATCGACGGGCAGCGGCGCGGACGCGACGACACCACCTACCGCCAGCGGTTCACCCCGCGCCGGAAGGCTTCGCTGTGGTCGCAGCGGAACCTCGGCCTGGTCGCCGCACTCGTCGCCGAGGGGCGGATGCGGGAGCGCGGGCACGCCGAGATCGAGCGCGCCGAGGCCGACGGCCGGTGGGACCGCGCCTACGCCGGGTCGGCCACCGCCACGGTGCCGGAGGACCTGCAGGCCGCGCTCGACGCCGCGCCCGCTGCCGCCGCGCTGTTCGCCGAGCTCGACGCCACGAACCGGTACGCCGTGCTGCACCGCATCACCACCGCCCCGAACGCCACGGTGCGGACGAACCGGCTCACCAAGCTCGTCGGCGGACTCGAACGCGGCGAGACCCCGTACCCGCGGCCCACCCGTCCGGAGACCCCTGCGAACCCGGGCAGCGGTCGGGGGACACCGACTCAGCGACCGGCAACGCACCGGGCGTACACCGGGGTCATGACCACAGGCACTGACACCACGAACCGTCCGGCCGCGTCCTCCGGCACCTTCCGCATCGGCGGCGACCTCGAGGTCAACCGGCTCGGCTACGGCACCATGCAGCTCACCGGCCCCGGCGTCTGGGGACCGCCGAAGGACCACGACGAGGCGATCCGCGTCCTCAAGCGCGCGGTCGAGCTCGGCGTGAACTTCTTCGACACCGCCGACTCGTACGGCCCCTACGTCGCCGAGGAACTCCTCAAGGAGGCCCTGCACCCGTACGGCGACGACGTCGTCATCGCCACGAAGGCCGGCCTGACCCGCACCGGCCCGAACGTCTGGCCGCCCGTCGGCCGCCCGGAGTACCTCCGGCAAGAGGCCGAGATGAGCCTCCGCCGCCTGGGCCTCGAGCGCATCGACCTGTTCCAGCTGCACCGCATCGACCCGAAGGTCCCGCTCGAGGACCAGGTCGGCGAGCTGAAGAAGCTGCAGGACGAGGGCAAGATCCGCCACATCGGCCTGTCCGAGGTCTCCGTCGACGAGGTCAAGGCCGCGCAGGAGATCGCCACGATCGTCTCCGTGCAGAACCTCTACAACCTGCAGAAGCGTGATGCCGAGGAACTGCTCGACTGGTCCGAGGAGCAGGGCATCGGCTTCATCCCGTGGTTCCCCCTGGCCACCGGCGGGTTGACCGGCGACGACTCGCCGCTCACCGAGATCGCCGAGCGCAAGGGTGCCACCCCGGCGCAGCTCGCGCTCGCCTGGCTGCTCAAGCGCTCTCCGGTGATGCTGCCGATCCCCGGCACGTCGAGCGTCGCGCACCTGGAGGACAACCTGGCGGGTGCCACCGTCGAGCTGACCGACGACGAGTTCGAGGAGCTGGCGAAGCTGGGGCACTGACCCTCAGGACGCGACCGCGGGTCGCGAACGCGACGACCGGTCGGACGGGAGGCGCGGTGCCAGCTGGCACCGCGCCTCCCGTCTGTTCCCAGTCCTGTCCAGATCCGCGCTTGCGGAGGCATACCGGGTATGTGCATACTCAGTATGGCCACGGTGGCCCGGAGACAGGGGAAGTGTCATGAGCGTTCGGATGGGCGTACTCGCGCTGCTGGTGGGGGGACCCGGCTACGGGTACCAGCTCCGGGGGGAGTTCGAGCACCGCACGGGCGGGAGCTGGCCGCTGAACATCGGCCAGGTCTACACGACCCTGGACCGCCTGGAACGCGACGGCCTCGTGGCCCGCGGCGACGCCGACGACGACGGACACGTCGTCTACACGGCGACCGACGCGGGTCGCGCGGAGGTGGCGCGCTGGTTCAGCGAACCCGTGCCGGCCAAGCGCGGCCGCGACGAGCTGGCGATCAAGTTCGCCCTGGCCGTGACCGTGCCCGGGGTCGACGTCGCCCGGCTGGTGCAGGTGCAGCGTGGTGCCGCGATCCGGAACCTGCAGGACCTGACACGACTGAAGCGCACGACCGACCCGTCGACGGACCTGGCGTGGTCGCTCGTGCTCGAGTCGATGGTGTTCCAGGCCGAGGCCGAGGTGCGCTGGCTCGACCACGTGGAGTCGAGTGTCGCGCGGTACCGGCCGGACGAGCACCCTGCGGCGCCTGCCGGTGCCGACCGTGCTGCTGACGCTGACGCCGCTGCCCGGAGCGCACGGTGACCGCCGCACCGCTCCTGCAGCTCGACGCCGTGAGCGTGCACTACGGCTCCGGTGCGAAGGCCGTCACGGCCCTGGCCGGCATCGACCTGCGGGTCGAGCGTGGCGAGATGGTGGCCGTGATGGGCACCTCCGGCTCGGGCAAGTCGACGCTGCTCGCCTGCGCCGGCACCCTGCTGCCGCCGACGAGCGGTGAGGTGCTGATCGACGGCGCCTTCGTGTCCGACCGTCCCGCCAAGGAGCTCGCAGCGCTGCGCCGCCGACTCATCGGGTTCGTGTTCCAGGACTTCAACCTGATCCCCTCGCTGACCGCGGTCGAGAACGTGGCACTGCCACTCGAGCTCGACGGGTGGAAGGCCTCGCAGGCCCGCCGTGCCGCGGAGCTCGCGCTCGACAACGTCGAGCTCTCGCACCGCGCCGACGCCTACCCCGACGACCTGTCGGGCGGGCAGCAGCAGCGCGTCGCGATCGCCCGTGGGGTGGTCGGCGAGCGCCGGCTCGTGCTCGCTGACGAACCGACCGGTGCCCTCGACTCGCAGACCGGCGAGGTCGTGCTCCGCATGCTCCGTCGGCACGTCGACGCCGGGGCCGGTGCGCTCCTGGTGACCCACGACGCCCGGCACGCGGCCTGGGCGGACCGGATCGTGTTCCTGCGCGACGGTCGGGTGGTCGACGAGACCGTGTACTCGGGCGTCGAGGCGGCGCTGACGGACCGGACCGCCTCGTGAGCCGGGGTCGGCGTGCCGGGACCGACCGGACGCCGTTCGCCCTGAGACCGGCGCTCCGTCTGGGGCGTCGACTGGCGTTCGCCAAGGCGGGCCGCGCGGCCCTGATCATCGCGCTCATCGGGATCCCGACCGCCGGGTTCGCCGCCGTCGCCGTCGTGGTGCAGTCGACGCAGGCCACGGTGACCGAGCGGCTGGACTACGACCTCGGCCAGGCATCGGCGCAGATGCGCGTGTCCGGCCCGGACCTGCCCGGCATGGTGCAGGACCCGGTGCAGTGGGAGTTCACGGACTCGGAGCGGAACAGCCCCGTCACGGAGTCGGACGAGGACTCGCCGTTCACGAACGTCCTGGCCCACGTACCCGACGGCGCACTGTCGATCCCGGTCGGGAGCACGCCCGTCGTGCTCCAGGGGGAGAACGGCCCGGTCGGACTGACCGCTGTGGAGGGCAGCGTCTGGGACCCGTCGCTCGAGGGCCACTGGCACGTGCTCGACGGTTCCGCGCCGACCACGCGCAGTGGGCTCATGGTCACGCCTGCCACGCTCGCACGCCTGGGGGCGCGGATCGGCGACACGGTGGACCTGACCGACCCGGTCACCAAGCGCTTCACGATCACCGGCACGATGACGGACCTGGGGACGGACCCGGGGTCGCAGGGGGTGTTCCTGCCGTGGGGCACGACGCTCGCGACGACCGACACCACCGACGACGTCGGGCTCACCGACGTCACCGTGTACCTGCCGTCGGACGCCCCGACGTGGTCGGAGATCCGGCAGCTCAACGCGCACGGCATCGTCGTGCAGTCGCGTCCGGTCGTGCTCGACCCGCCGGACGCGCGGCTCCCCGGTGGCACCGCGAGTTCGACGCTCGGCTGGTACCTCGGCGCGATGGCACTGCTCGGTGTCTTCGCGATGTTCGAGGTCGCCCTGCTCGCCGGGGCCGCGTTCCTGGTCGGCACCCGGGCGGACACCCGCTCGTACGCCATCGTCACGAGCGTCGGTGGCGACAAACGGTTCGTCCGCACGATCGTCGCCGGGTCGGGCCTGGTGCTCGGGCTCGTCGGCGCGGTCCTCGGGGTCGCGGCCGGCACCGGGATCGGCGTGCTCGCGTTCCGGCTGATCGACAACGGCAACGTGGCGTCGTTCCCCGGGTTGCACGTGCCGCCGCTCCTGCTGCTGTCCATCGCCGCCGCCGGGGTGCTCGCCGGACTCGTCTCCGCGCTCGTCGCCGCACGGTCGGCGACCCGCATCAACGTGCTCGCGGCGCTCCGGGGCTCGCTCCGTCCGGTGCCCGTCAGCCGGCCGGCCCGCCGTCGTCGGCGTGTCTGGGGGCCGCTGCTCGTGGTCCTCGGCGCCGTGATGACGCTGGCGTGCGGTGTCGGGGTGCTCATGCTCAACGACCGCCCGGTGCAGCAGGACCGGTGGGCCTGGGTCGTCGGTGCCGGCGTCGCGATCGGGCCGTGCCTGATGCAGCTCGGCATCGCCGTCTGCTCACCGTGGCTGCTCGCCCTGGTCACCCGGCTCACCGCCCGCGCGGGGCTCTCCGCACGACTCGCCGCCCGCGACGCCCGCCGCAACCCGGTCCGCACGGTGCCGGTGCTGGCGAGCGTGATGAGCGTCGTGTTCGTGGCATCGGTCGTGATCACGTGGAGTGCGTCGAGCCACGCCCAGTACGTCCGCGGGTACGAGTACACGACGGCGGTGGGGGTGGCGACCGCCGAGGTGCTGACCGAGACGAAGGAGGGTGGGAGCACCGGCCGCCACGACGCGGAACTGACGGCCCACGCCGCGAAGGTGGTGTCCGGGGTCTTCGACCAGGACCGCATCCGGGTGCTCGGTGTCGCGCAGGAGCAGCCGGGCGACACCCCATCGACCATCACGATCCCGCACCGCTGGAGCGCGTACGACTGCCCCGCGAACGACACGACGAGCTGCTCGTACTACCTGGACACCGCGAGCGCGTCGACGCCGCACATCTGGACGGGCACCGAGGACGACTACGCCGTGCTCACCGGACACCGCCCGTCAGCCGCCGTCCGGAGCGCGCTCGAGGACGGTCGGGCGGTGTCGCTCTGGCCCGAGTACGCCCACGACGGTGCGGTCCGGATCGACACCTTCCACGACCGGACGTGGGACAGCGAGCCCATCACCGAGCGGAGCCGCCCGACGGCCAGCGTCTCGATCCCCGCGGTGCTCGACGTGCAGACCCCGCGGATCCAGGTCGGCGTCTTCATGACGAAGGCGACCGCCGAACGGTACGGCGTCCCCGTGGTCGACGGCATGCTCGTCACGACGCTGCCCCACGACATCCAGCCGGCCCAGTGGGACGAGCTGAGCTCGGCGTGGCAGAGCTTCGGCGGGGACGACCGTGCGCGGTGGAGCGGCCCGACGTTCACCTACGAAGCCGGTCCGGTCGACAATGGGGCGATCATCCGGGCGATCGTGCTCGCACTGGCGGCCGCCGTCACCATCGGTGCGACGGCGGTCGCGATCGGGCTCGCCCGGTCCGACGGCCGGCGGGACGACGAGGTGCTCGACGCCGTCGGCGCCGCACCACGCCTGCGCCGAGGGGTGTCGACCTGGCAGGCGGCGATCCTGGCCACGGTCGGCTCGGTGATCGGGACGCTCCTCGGACTCCTGCCGATCCGCGCCCTGACCCTGCGGTTCACCGAGAGTCCGGTCGGGGTGAACCACATGCCGTTCGTGCCGGACTGGCCGGTGCTGGCCCTGCTCGCGATCGGCCTGCCCCTCGTGGTGACGGCCGGGGCGTGGCTGACGTCACGGGGTCGGCGACGCCCGGCCGTGCGACGGGCACGCTGACGCGCCCGCTGCGCTTCGCGTCTCGCTCCGTGCGCTGCGCTTCGTGAGCAGAAGATGTCGGGTCGGCTGCTCGGACTCGACGTCTTCTGCTCACGAAGTGACCGGCACACCGCTCCCGGCGAACAGCGGCCCGACGGCCCGCGCCCCCACGAGCCAGGCGACCACGATCGCGTCGACGGGCCACGTGGAATCGGAGGACCGGTCGGCCCCTGGTGTCCCCCGGATCCGGCGACTTCCCAGGACCACCGCCAGGGCCAGGCAGGCCCAACTCACCACCACGATCGGCAGTTCGATCAGGAGCGGCACGATCCCGAGACCGACGGCCCACCACGTCGCTGGTAGTGCCGATGCGACCGCCAATGCCAGGTACGACGTGACGACCAGGCGAGTCCCACATCGGTCGAGCTGGTCGTCGTGCAGCCGAGGACGGCGCAGCATCCACGCCGTCACCACGACGGCGTTGGCGCCGACTCCGATCCGCCCGAGGCCGAGCCCGACGAACTGCCCGAAGTCCCACCAGTTCAGTCCGGATCCGGTTTCCGGTACTTCGTACCGGGTGTGACCGGCGGAGTGCAGGAGCACGAGTCCTCCCGCTACGCCGAGCAGGTACAGCGACCACGTCCACCGCGGGAGTCCGAGTCGCCGCAGTGCCGCGGCGACGAACAGCACCGACGTCGGCATGAGCAGCATCAGGGCTGCCCAGGCTGCACCGTCGAAGGACTGTGGATCCACGGACCGACGCTAACGGGATCATGGAACAGCGCGGCGGGTCGTCGTCGCGACTCCATCCGCAGACACATCCTTCCGCGGTTGTGGCGGCGTCGCCACGGGCCTCCAGTCCGTCAGGGAGTGCGCAGAAGGCGACGGGTCGCGTCTCCGGACCTGTCGCCTTCTGCTCACTCGATGCCGCTCACGCGAGCTCGGGCAGCGCCTCCGCGTAGGTGCGGAAATCGCCGCGCTCCGTGTGGATCGCCCACAGGCGGTCGGCGATGGACTCCCCGGAGTGCTCGGGCTGCCCGTCGTCGATGCCGAAGGGGATGATGAGCTGGCCGACGTGGACGTCCTCGTCGCGGACGGCGTCGTGCAGCAGCTGCGCGTAGGCGCTCTCGGCCGCGAAGGCGACCGACGTACCGGTGACCCGGGCGCCCGGTCGGACCGCGCTGCCGCCGTTGACGAACAGGATCGTGCCGTGGCCGATCGCACGCATGCCGGGCAGCACCTGGCGGACGGCGTTGACCGAGCCGTAGACCGAGAACTCGATCGGGCCGACCAGGTCGTCCGCGGTCGTCTCGAGCACCGGGCGCATGTACTCCTTGGCGGGGAGCGGGCTGTACTGCAGCACCTCGATGGCGCCGAGCTGCTCGGCGGCGCGCTCGAGTGCGGTGCGCAGGGAGTCCCCGTCACGGACGTTCGCGGCGAACCCGGCTGCGGTGTGGCCGCGCTCGCGCAGTTCCGCGGCGAGGCCGTCCAGGCGGTCCTGGTTGCGGGAGATCAGGGCGACGGCGAAGCCCTCACGGGCGAAGCGCTCGGCGACGGCGAGGCCGAGGCCCTTGCCGGCCCCGACGATGGCGATGGTGGTCATGCGGTGTACTCCTCGTCGCTCACGTGCTCGAGCCAGGTGGTGGTCGTCGCCGGGTCGTCGGCGGCCTCGAGCATCGCGAGGTGTTCCATGTAGTCGGTGGGGGTCGCGCCGTGCCAGTGTTCCTCACCGGCCGGCGTGGAGACGGTCTGTCCAGCCTGCACCTCGATGACGCGGCCGTCCCGGGTGCCCATCCGCGCGACGCCCTCGGTGACGTGCAGGGTCTGACCCTTGGCGTGTGCGTGCCACGCGGTGCGGGCGCCGGGCAGGAACCGGACCTTGGCGACGGTCATCGTCTGACCGGGCTCCTTCGGCGAGGCGATGGCGTCGAGGTACACGTCGCCGGTGAACTGCTCGGGCGGGTTCTTGACGGTCGGCTGCTTCGGTTCGATCTGCATGTCGACGACGGTAGGCCGCCGTGCGCGCCGTCGGGAGGTGCCGACAGACCCCCTCAGGGGTTTCCCGAACGCAGCGTGTGTGATCGACCCACGACCCCGGGAGGATCATCGTGGACACACCCGTCGGAACGCCCCGCAGCCGCCGCCTCTGGTCGGTGGCAGGCCTCGCCGCCGTCGCCGCACTGGCCCTCACCGCCTGCACGAGCGGTGACGGAACCGAGCAGGACGGATCCGACCGGGGCGGCGGTTCGCCGTCCGCGCGTGCGACCGCGCCAGCCGACCTGTCGGCCGGTCAGGTGGCACTCGACGGCGACACCACCGACGTGGTCACCGGCCTGGAGGCCCCCTGGTCGGTGGTCCTGACGGGTGACGACGGCGACGCGCTGGTCAGCGAGCGCGACTCGGCCCGGGTGCTCGAGCTGCGGTCCGACGGCACCACCCGCCGGGTCGGCACCGTCGAGGGGGTCAGCCACGGCGGCGAGGGCGGCCTGCTCGGGCTCGCGCTGCACGACGACGACCTGTTCGTCTACTCCACGGCCGGCGACGGCAACCGGATCCAGCGGTACGAGCTGACGGGGAGCGCCGGATCATGGGGACTCGGCGAGGCGACGACGATCATCGACGGTCTGCCGAAGAACTCGTTCCACGACGGCGGCCGGATCGCGTTCGGACCCGACGACATGCTCTACGCGAGCGTCGGGGACGCCGGCGCGAGCACGGACGCACAGGACGAGGACTCGCTCGCGGGCAAGATCCTGCGGCTCACCCCGGACGGCGACGTCCCCGCCGACAACCCGATCGACGGCTCGCCGGTGTGGAGCCTCGGGCACCGCAACGTGCAGGGCATGGGGTGGTCGTCGGACGGCACGATGTTCGCGTCCGAGTTCGGCGAGAACACGAACGACGAGCTCAACGTGATCGAGCCCGGGTCGAACTACGGCTGGCCCGAGGTCGAGGGCACCGGCGGCGAGGACCAGGGGTTCGTCGACCCGGTGCAACAGTGGTCCACCGACGAGGCGTCCCCGAGCGGCCTCGCCGTCGTCGACGACACGGTGTTCGTGGCGAACCTGCGGGGCGAGGTGCTCCGGGCGGTCCCCGCAGACGACCCCGGCACGGCGACCGAGTACTTCGCCGGTGACTTCGGTCGCATCCGCACGGTGCTCGAGGGCCCGTCGGACACGCTCTGGTTCGTCACGAACAACACCGACGGCCGCGGGACGCCGTCGAGCGGGGACGACCGGATCGTCTCCGTCCCGTTCACGCGCACGTGAGAGGGGTTCCCGCAGCCCCTCGCTCGTGCCGAACGGGGCGAAGTACCGTGACGGCATGAACCACCGCGACGAAGCGCGCGACTTCCTCTCCAGCCGTCGCGCACGCATCACCCCCGAGCAGGCCGGCGTCGAGACCTTCGGCACGCGCCGCCGCGTCACCGGGCTGCGTCGCGAAGAGGTCGCACGCCTGGCCGGCGTCAGCATCGATTACTACACGCGGCTCGAGCGCGGCAACCTGCAGGGGGTGTCGGACAGCGTGCTCGACGCCATCGGCCGGGCCCTGCAGCTCGACCCCGCCGAGCAGGAGCACCTGCGCGACCTGTCGCAGCACCAGAACGAGACCCCGCGTCGCGCCGGTCGTGTCGTGCCCGTCGCTGCCGTCCGGCCCGAGCTGCAGTACCTGCTCGACGTCGTCACGGACGCCCCGGCGATGATCATCAACAACCGGCAGGACATCGTCGCCGCGAACGCGCTCGGCTTCGCGATGCACTCGGACCTGGTCGCGGCACCCGCGCGGCCGATGAACTTCTCGCGCTTCATCTTCCTCGACCCGCAGGCACGGAACTTCTACCAGGACTGGCAGCGGGCCGCGCACACGAACGTCGCGATCCTGCGGCGCGAAGCGGGCCGGACGCCGAACGACAAGGACCTCGCCGCGCTGATCGGCGAGCTGTCGATGCGGAGCGACGACTTCCGCGAGCTCTGGGCAGCGCACGACGTCCGACGCCACTACGCCGGCGTGAAGTCGTTCCGGCACAGCGTCGTGGGGCCGCTCGAACTGCACTTCCAGACGCTCGAACTCGCCGAGGACCCGGGGCTCGCCCTCACCATCTACCCGGCGACGCCGGGCAGTCCGACGGCCGACGCCCTGCGGGTGCTGGCCTCGTGGGCGGCGACCGAGGGCATCGCGGAGCGGGCGCGCCAGCTCGCTTGATGCGGTGGTCGTGTCGCACGCCGTGCCGGGTGTCCACAGTCACCAGAACGAAGGGTGCGATCAGCGCATGAACGACATCGAACCCCTGCGGACCGCCGCCCCCGCGAGCCCGCCCGGTCGCCTGCAGCGCCTGCGGTTCCGGCTGCGTGCCGAGCAGGAGATCCACGAGCTCACCCGTGACCGCGAACTCGAGGACCGGGTCCGAGCCGAGGCGGCCGTCCGGCTCGCGCCCGGGCCGTGGCACCTCGGGGAGCTGTTCCGGCGACGGTGACGGCTGAGGGGTGAGGACAGCACCTGTCACGGTTCCGCGGTCGGCCCGAGCGTCGAGGACATGACGTTCGTCCTGACCGTGCTCGTCCCGCTCATCGGCTACCCGCGCACGTTGGACGCCCTGGCCGCCGTGGACGAGGGAGCACCCGCAGCATGACCACGGACCACTCGACGTCGACCGGCCGGACCCTGCTGTTCGCCGTCGCCGGGGGAGCAGCGGTCGGCAACCTGTACTGGTCACAACCGCTGCTCGACGACATCGCATCGTCGCTCGGCACCTCGGCGTCGCTCGCCGGGCTGCTCGTCACCCTGACCCAGGTCGGCTACGCCGTCGGCATCCTGCTCGTCGTGCCGCTCGGGGACGTCCTCGACCGCCGGCGCCTGATCCCCTGGGTGCTCGTCGCCTCCGCCGTCGCGCTGCTGCTCGCCGCGATCGCACCGACCTTCGCGACGCTCCTGGTCGCCCTGGCGCTGGTCGGGATCACCACGGTCGCCGGGCAGCTCCTCATCCCGCTGGCCGGGGACCTCGCCGACCCCGCGCAGCGCGGACGCGTGGTCGGCACGATCGCGTCCGGGGTGCTCACCGGCATCCTGGTGTCGCGGACGATCAGCGGTCTGGTCGCGGACGCGTTCGGGTGGCGCGCGATCTACGCGCTCGCCGCCGTCGTCGCGGTCGTCCTCGCCGTGCTGCTGCGGCGGGCCGTCCCGGAGCTCGAGGCCCGTGGCAAGGTGCCGTACCCACAGCTCATCCGCTCGGTGTTCCGTGCCGTCCGGACGCACCGGACCGTCCAGGTCACGCTGGTGATCAGCTCGTCGGTGTTCGCCGTGTTCACGATGTTCTGGACCGCGCTGACGTTCCTGCTGAGCAGCGACCCCTACGACTTCTCCACCAGCAGCATCGGGCTGGTCGGCCTGGTGGGGCTCGCGGGCGCGGTCGCGGCGCAGCGGGTCGGGCGACTGCACGACCGCGGGCTGTCGGTCCCGGTCACCGGGGGAGCGATCGTGCTCCTGCTCGTCTCCCTGGTCGTCGCCGGGATCGGTGCGCACTCGATCGTCGTGGTGCTGCTCGCCGTGCTGCTGCTCGACGTCGCCGTGCAGGCCGCGAACGTGCTCAACCAGACCCGGCTCTTCTCGGTCGACCCTGCCGCGCGCAGCCGGCTCAACACCGCCTTCGTCACCTCGAACTTCATCGGCGGGGCGATCGGCTCCGCGATGGCGTCGGTCCTGTGGAACGCCGGGGGCTGGACGGCGGTCACGATCGGCGCCGCGGTGCTGGCCGGGTTCGCCGCGACGGTCTGGGTCGTGCACCGCAACCGAGGGCTCGTGGTCGAGCTGGAGCGGGCCTGACCACGGGGATCAGCGGAGCAGGGGGTTCGCGACCTCGAGGTCACCGTGGTCGACGAGCCAGCGCACGGCGTCCAGCACGGTCTCCTCGGCGGTGAACGCCGGTGCGTAGCCGAGCAGACGACTCGCCTTCTCGGTGCTGAAGACCTGGCTGCGGGACAGGTGCTCCCAGCTGGCGTCAGCGTGCTCTGGAGCCGTGGTCTCGCGGAACCGGTCCCACGTGACGGGGTCGAGCCGGGCCTCCTGGCCGAACCACGACGCTGCCAGGTGGGCGTACCCGCGTGCGGTGAGCGCCGTCGGAGCTGTGACGAAGAAGTCCTCGCCCGCTGCCGCTTCGCGGTGCTCGACCGCGAGCTGGAACGTCTGCGCGACGTCGTCGGCGTGCACGTGGGCCATCGTCTCGGCGCCGAGACCGGGGACCTCGAGCGGTTCGCCGGCGGACAGCTTCGTCAGCACCGAGGTGTCGAGGTTGCCGAGCGGACCGATCGGCGTCCAGCCCGGACCGCTGATGTGACCGGGGTGCAGCGACGTCGTGACCAAACCTCCTGACGCGGTTTCTTCCTTGAGCATCCGGGCGATGGCGTCCTTCTGGACGCCGTAGTCACCGAACGGCGCGGTCGCGTTCTGCTCGGTGATCGGCAGCACGTGCGAGACGCCGGCCCGCCAGATCGAGCCGCAGTGCACCAGGTGCGTGCCGGTGCCGCGGAGCGCGTCGACCAGCGCCGCGGCGGAGGACTCGGTGAAGCAGACCAGGTCGACGACGGCGTCGGCACCGAGCGCGGCGATGCGGCTGCCGAAGGTGCCGTCGCGGTCCTCCTGCTCGCGGTCGGCGGTGATCCGCTCGACCTGCTGCCACTCCGGGGCATCGGCGTACGGGCTGCTCGTGCCGCGCGTGACGGCGACGACCCGGTGACCCGAGCGGACGAGACGGGGGACGAGGAACGAGCCGATGTGGCCGGTGGCTCCGATGACGACGATGTGCATGGGGGCCACCGTAGGCCGAGGCGTGCAGATCGTGAGCAGGAATGGTCGATTGCGCGGCGGTGCGACCCGACCGTTCCTGCTCACGAAGCGAGCCCGCGGCACGCTCAGTCGGCGGTGATGACCTGCACGGAGCCGGCGATGGTCGCGGCGTCCTCGGCGAGCGCGACGACCGGGTCGGGCAGACCCGCGCCCCCGAGGGCCTTGCGCGCACCCCAGCCGACGAAGCTGCCGACGAGGGCACCGACGCCACCGAGGATCGCTCCCTCGATGCGCAGGTCGCGCTTGCCGGTGGTGCCGAGGGCGGCACCGGCGAGGGCACCGGACGCGACACGTCCGAGCAGCGCGGAGGGGGCGATGCGGTTCGGGGTCTTCGGCAGCTTGTCGCCGATGAGCTCACCGACGGCGGACGCCACGAGCAGCCCGCGCCCGACCGGGGTGCTGAAGACCTTCCACTGCTGCCACGAACCCTTCAGCGAGGACCGGTCGTGGTTCAGTGCGAGGACGGCGAGCGGGGTGGCGCTCCGGCCACCGCTCATGATGCCGAGGACCAGGGTGCGGACCAGGGTGTGCTGCTCGTGCTGCTTGCTCATCGTGACTCCTGTCGTGTTGCCCCTGACGGTACGCACGGCGACCTCGGGTGTTCCGAGCATCGCGGGCGACGATCCGACGTCCGACGTTCCCCGGGCACGGAGCCGACCCGAGTAGCGTCCGGCGCATGAGCAACGTCATCGTCCTCGGCGGCCACGGCAAGGTCGCACTCCTCGCCACCCGCATCCTGTCCGAGCGCGGACACACGGTCACGTCCGTCATCCGGAACGCCGACCAGTCCGACGAGATCCGGGAGCACGGCGGCGAACCGCAGGTCGCGGACATCCAGCAGCAGTCCCTGAACGACTTCGCCGAACTCGTCCGCGGGCACGACGCCGTGGTGTGGTCGGCCGGTGCCGGTGGCGGGTCCGTCGACCGGACCTGGGCCATCGACCGTGACGCCGCGGTGCTGTCGATCCAGGGGGCGAAGCAGGCCGGCGTCGACCGGTACGTGATGGTGTCGTGGTCCGGCTCGCAGCTCGACCACGGGATCCCGCAGGACCAGGACTTCTTCGCGTACGCGCAGTCGAAGATGATCGCCGACGCCGTGCTCCGCGACTCGGGGCTGCAGTGGACGATCGTCGCCCCGAGCACCCTGACGGACGACGAGCCGACCGGCTCCGTCGACTGGGACGGCTCGTCGACGCAGGTGCCGCGTGGTGACGTGGCGCACGTGGTCGCCGACGCAGTCGAGAACCCCGGCACGGCCGGCAACACCTTCCGGTTCAACACGGGGTCGACCCCGGTGGCGGAGTTCCTGCGCGCCGACGCCGTCTGACCTGGGCCGACAGACCCGCAGCCCCACAGACGAACGGGGTCGCAGCGCTCATCCCGCTGCGACCCCGTCGCTGCGTCAGTAGAGCGTCGAGATGCCCGTCATGTCCCCACGGCCGAGCGTGCGGCCCTCGAGCTCGCAGTAGCCACCGGACGGCTCCATGACCTGACCGGTGCCGGTGGCGACGTGGTCGAGGCCGTACAGGTGGCCCCACTCGTGCGTGGCGACGACCTGGGTGTCGAAGCGCGCGCCCGAGCAGGTGGCCGTCGAACTCCACTTGAAGCCGGTGGCGTAGCGCTGGTCGGCCTCACGAGCGTTGCCGTTGCCGTCGAACCAGACGCACGTCACGCCGAGGGTTCCGGTCGGGAGCTTGCCCCAGCCCATCACGTTGTAGCCGTTGTTCCGCGAGCAGCCGCCCTGGTCGGTGAGGTTGGGCTTCTGGGTCGCGAGACGCAGGTAGTCGTTCTTCGCCGTCGACGTGACGGTGCGGTCACACGCCGAGATCGTGCCGTTCCAGGTGTTCGCCGCCTTGCGCAGGGCGTCCTTGGCGTACGAGGACTTCTGGTCGGTCTGGTTGTAGTACCACTTGACCGTGCTCGGCCAGGTGTAGCCGGACGCCTCGTACGCCGTGCTCGTGCACTTCGTGGTCGCAGCGGTCGTCGCGGCGGGGGCTGCCTGTGCCGTCGCGGCCTGGCTCTGCGCACGTTCCTGCTGGACGGCGGGGGCCGAACCGGTCCAGGCCTCGTCGACGCGGACGGCGACACCGGCGGAGCCGTTGTTCGCGATGAGGACGTCGGCGAGCTCGGGCGCCCCGGGGGCGGCCGAGCTGCTCGCCATGACGCTCTCACCCGGCGCGGGCAGCGCGAAGGTGCGGCCGTCGGGCGTCACGACCGTGCCGGAGGTCGCCGTGCAGCCGCTCTCGAGCGTCTGCACCGACAGGGTCCCGGGGGCGCAGCTCGTGCCGGCCCCCGGGGTCGCCGCCTGGGCGGGTGCTGCGGTGATGGTGAGACCGGCGAGGATCGCGACGATCGCCCCGGTGCTCAGCGCGTTCCTGACAGGACGCATGGTTCCCTTCCAGCGGCAGGCCACGTGCCCCCCGCTCCTGATCGGGGTCCATGCTCGCCGATGACCCCGCACCGGGTCCAGGACTGCGCTGCGGGGACACGCCCCCAGTCAGGGGCGACGCTCAGGCGAACTTTGCGTCAAGGCGCTCCGGTGTCGGGGAGCACCCGTGGTCATCGGGTCAGGCGGGGACCGAACGCAACGGTCCGGACGACGCCCGGACGACGAGTGCGTGCGGCGAGCGCAGCACCCCCGGTGTCGCCGGGGCGCCCTCCTCGAGCTGGGCGACGAGCACCCCGACCGCCGTCGCCGCGACGCGGTCCAGGTCGGCCGACACGGTGGTCAGCGCCGGGGTCGAGTACGCCGACTCCTCGATGTCGTCGAACCCGACGACCGCGACGTCGTCCGGCACGGTCCGGCCCGCGAGCTGCAGGGCACTCATCGCCCCGAGCGCCAGCGCGTCGTTGCAGCAGACGATCCCGTCGACCGGCACGCCGGCGTCGAGGAGTTGCCGTGCAGCCGCCGCCCCCTCGGCCCGGTGCCACAGCGCGGTCGGCACCACCCGCTCGGGTGCGAACGGCACGCCGTGGTCGTCGAGCGCCTCGCGGTAGCCCCGCAGTCGCTCCTGCGCCGTGCGCACGGGGCCCGACGGGTCGGAGCCGATGAACGCGATCGACCGACGACCGGCGTCGAGCAGGTGCGCGGTCGCGTCCCGCAGCGCGTCCGCGTTCGACATGGCGATGAACGGCACGGGGGCGTCCGGGATCGGCTCACCGAGCACGACCAGGGGGAACTTCACCTCGAGCGCGGCGGCGTCGCTCGGCCGGACGGTGAGCGGGCTGTAGATGATGCCGTCGATGGAGTGCTCGCGCATCCGGGTGATCGCGTCCGCCTCGCGCACGCCGCTCGCGGTCTGCTCGATCAGCACCGTGTAGCCCACGGCTCCGGCAGCGCGGATGACGGCGTCGGCGAGTTCGGCGAAGTACGCCTGCCGCAGTTCCGGCACCGCGAGCCCGAGCACCTTGGAGCGTCCGGCGCGGAAGTTCCGGGCCGAGACGTTGAGCTCGTAGCCGAGCTCGTCGACGGCGGCCATCACCCGGTCGCGCGTGCGGACGGAGACGTGTTCGTAGCCGGACAGCACGTTCGAGACGGTCTTCTTCGAGACACCCGCCACGGCGGCGACGTCGCTCATCGTGGGCGGAGAGCGGTGCCCCTGCGCCATCGGGCGCCCCCTCTCACGTGCGGACTGCGTTCGGCAGGAACCTACCGCACCAGCGTGGTGCGGACCGGACGGGAGGCCCGTTGCGGGCCCGCCACGGGCCTCCCGTCCGCCGGTCCGGCCCGTCCGGGCCCCCGCTCAGTCCGCCAGGAACCGCAGGACCGCGAGCACCCGCCGGTTCTCGTTCGGCGTCGCCTCGAGCCCGAGCTTGGTGAAGACCGCGGTGACGTGCTTCTCGACGGTCCCGCCGGACAGGAACAGCGTGTCCGCGATCGCGGCGTTGGACCGGCCCTCGGCCATCAGGCGCAGCACGTCGGTCTCGCGGGCGGTGAGCGAGTCGAGCGGACCGCTCGTGGCACGCGGCGCCTGGACCAGTGCAGCAGCCACCTCGGGGTCGAGCACGACGTTGCCCGCGGCGACCTGGTGCAGCGAGTCGATGAAGGTGCCGACCTCGGCGACCTGGTCCTTCAGCAGGTACCCGACGCCGACGGTGGCGACGTCGAGCAGCGCCCGCGCCCACTGCGCCTCGGCGTACTGCGAGAACAGGAGCACCCCGACGTCGGGCCGGACGTCCTTCACCCGCATGGCCGCGCGGACCCCCTCGTCGGTGTGGGTCGGCGGCATCCGGATGTCCATCACCACGACGTCGACCGCACCGTGCGCGACGGCGGCCACCGCGGCGTCGCCGTCCGACACCGGCACGACCTCGTGCCCGCGACCGCGCAGCAGGGACGTCAGCCCCTCGCGCACGATCGTGTTGTCGTCGGCGACGACGATCCTCACCGTTCGGCTCCGCTCGGCATGCGCATCCGGATGCGGGTCGGGCCGCCGGCGGGGCTGTCCACCTGCAGGTCGCCGTCCACGGCGCGCAGCCGTTCGAGCACCCCGGCCAGGCCGGTGCCGTGACCGTCGGGGGTGCCGAACGCGACGTGGGCCCCGCCGTGGCCGTCGTCCTCGACCTCGACGAGCAGGTCGGTGCCGAGCATGCCGACCCGGACGGCGGTGGCCGAGGCACCGGCGTGCTTGGACACGTTCGTCAGCAGCTCGAGCACCCCGAAGTACGCGATGCCCTCGACGACGCGGGACGGCCGGACGGGCAGGTCCACCGACAGCGCGACGGGGAACGGGGTCCGGGAGCACGCCGAGGTCAGCGCGGCCTCGAGCCCCTCGTCGAGGACGGGCGGGTGGATGCCGCGGGCCAGGGCGCGGAGCTCGACCAGCGCTTCTTTCGTCGACGCGTGTGCCCGGTCGACCAGCGCGGTGACCGCATCCGGGTCGGCGCCGGTCTGCAGGCGGTCGCGGGCGTCGCCGAGGGTCATCGCCAGGCCGACGAGCCGGGCCTGGGTGCCGTCGTGCAGCTCCCGCTCGATGCGGCGCAGGGTGGTGTCGGCGTCGAGCACGGCGGCGTCGCGCGAGGCCGTGACCTGGCGGAGCCGCAGGTCACGGGCGGTGGCACCGAGCAGGGCGCGGATGACCACACGCTGCAGCGCCGCGAGCCCGTGGTTCACCGCGGGCCAGAGGAACAGCACGATGAGCAGACCGAGCACCGCGAACGCGACCTGCAGCGGCGGGGTGTCGACGAAGACGCCGAGGAACTGCGCTCCGGTGTGGAGCTCGCCGTCCGTGCCCCGCTGCGCCGGCAGGAAGTGCCCCCACGCCGCGTGGGTCACCGCGCCCAGACCGCTCACGAGCACAGCGGTCGAGACGGCGAACGTGGTGGTGGTCAGCACGAACCCCGCGAGCAGGTACGCGAACGCCCGCCAGGTGGGGCCGTCCGACAGCCGGGCGAAGGCGCTGCCGAGCGGCGTCGAGCCCACGCGGGACGGTGCCGGGGCGACGACGACCTGCCCGAGCAGCGAGGCCGACATCCGGCGGGTGACCGTGGCGAACCAGTGCGACCCACCGAGCAGGAACGCGGCGACGACCAGGCCGACCCAGGTCAGCGACACCGGGATGCCGACGGCCAGCACCACGACGAACCAGGCCAGCGCGGCGATCGCGATCGGCAGGTGCGCGGCGTGGAACGCGAAGGCCCGCCAGGTGCTGCCGTCGGCGACGGCTCGGAACGGTCGGAACCGGGGGACGGTGGTGGGTGCGCCCGGGGTGGCGACGGCGGTGTACATGCGGACCTCTTCGTGTCGGTGACGAGCTTATTGCCCGACACCAGCCTCGCCGCGGGGGTCCGCCCGCACACCGGTGCTGCCCCCCGTCGTCGGTGGGGAAACCCCGCGATCATCGTCAGCAGGCTCCGGTCAGGACCCGGTCTGCTCGGTCGGTGCGGCCACGGGCCTCGACTGGCTCGACCCTCGTTGCCGCAGGGACACGGTGGCGATCACCATCACCGAGATGACCAGGAACTCCGACTGCCAGTTCTGCATCGACTCGAACCAGAACTGGCTCGTGCCCAGGTAGCCCCACGCCGTGACGACATCGCCGCCGTGTTCGAGCCGCTCCTCGTTGTAGGCCGCCGCACCACCGATCAGGTGCCCCACGACACTGCCGAGGAACAGCACCGCGAACAGGATCAGCAGGGAGTTCTCGTACAGCACGAGCACGATCCCGCCCCGGCGCACCGGCCACGGGGCCTTCGGGTCGTCGGCGTGCTCCCGGGGGTCCTCGTCCTGCGGGCTCTGTTCGTCCAGGGGCTCGGACTCGCTCGACCCCTTCTGGAACAGGAACACCGTGAACACGATGTACGCGCCCATCTGCAGGAACTCGCTCTCCCAGTTCTCGAAGGTGGCCTCGGCGAAGTCGCCGCTCGTCAGGAAGCCCCAGAGCGACACGGCCGCCTCGCCGTGCTGGAGTGCGTCCGCCGTGGACACCCGCCACCCGGCGAACACCATGCCGACGAAGCACACGACGAAGACGGCGACGTTCGCGAGGAGCAGGCCGTGCCGTCGCACACGCTGCCACCCACTCGATCCGTCGTGCATGCCGAGGGTCACCGGGTCCTCCGTTCGTCGCGTCGAGCCCATCCTGGTCCGGACGCCACGAACGCCTTCGCAGGAGCACCCGACCGGTCGCGCCGGTCCGTCAGCGACTCAGAGCGTGACGCCGGTGGCCGTCGCGAGCGCGTCGAGCAGTTCGGCGCGGAACCGCTGGTCCGCGACCGCCGGGTGCGGTTCCTGCCGCTCCCCGTGGAACCAGTAACCGCCGGTCATGGTTTGGTCCGGGTCGGTCGCGAGCATCTCCTGCGTGCGGTGTCCGAGCTCGAAGTCGTCCGGAGCGCCGGCCCCGCCCATCTTGGTCGCCACCCAGCCCGGGTCGACGGCGTTGCTCAGCACACCCGGGCGTCGGAGCGGCACCTCGGCGGCGAGTGCCGTCACGAACAGCTTCGTGTCGGTGTACGAGTTCGTCTCCGAAGCGCCGGTCCAGTCGACGGTGTCCAGGCGCGGACGGCCGCCCCGGTGCATCCCGCTGCTCAGGTACACGTGCCGCCCCGGCGAGCGCAGCAACGCGGTGAACAGGTACGGCGCCACGACGTTCACGGGCACCAGGGAACGGCCCGAGATCACGCCGGCGTTGTGCACGACGGCGTCGAGCGGGGTGCCGGCGTCGAGTTCCCGGGCGGTGGCGATCACGGCGTCGCGGTCCGCCAGGTCGGCGACGACGAGTTCGGCGCCGCGCTCCACCAGGTCGGCGACCGCCTCGGCGCGGGCCCGGTTGCGCGCGTGGACGACGACGTCGTGCCCGCTGCGGAGCAGCGAGTCGGCGGTTCCCCGCCCGAGGCCGTCGGTGGATCCGGTGACGAGGATGCGTGCCATCCGCCCATCATGCGCCCGGCGGCTGCGGCGGGTCCGGCAGGTGGACCGGCAACGGGCGGACGGGAGGCGCGGTGCGGGCCCCCCACGGGCCTCCCGGCTGTTCACAACCCCGTCACACCTCGGCGACGGCCCGCAGTTCGAGCGCCACGGCGTTCAGGTCCCCGATCAGCTCATCCGCCCGGTCGGCGTACTCCGGAGCAGGCGCTCCCGCATCACGCGCCTTGCCGCTCGACCACGGTGCCCGGACCGGCGCGGCGACCGTCAGCAGGTCGTCACGGTCCCATCCGTGATCGAGCAGCCCACGCGCATGGTCCACACGCTCCTGCACCCGCACCACGTGCGGATCGCCGTGCTCGCTGAGGAACGCGATGAGCCGGTCGCCGCGGACCACGTACCGCCGGAGCTGGTCACGTCGGTCCCGCGCGCTGTACCGGCCGCCGTGCAGCAGGTGTCGGCGCAGCCATCCCATGCCCCGATGATCCCATCGCCCCGTTCAGCCCGCTGGTCCTGTACGTTTCCTGTGTAGACATTCCCCGATCAGAGAGGACGCGGCGCCATGAGTGACGGCACGCCCCAGTACAACCAGCAGAACCCGAACCCCTACGCAGCCGGCGGGCAGCCCTACGGCGCTCCGATGCAGCCGTCGTCCGACCGCTTCAACGTCATGGCGATCGTCGGGTTCGTCCTGGCGTTCGTGGTGAACATCGCCGGCCTCGTGGTGTCCATCATCGCGCTCTCGCAGATCAAGAAGACCGGGGAGCGCGGCCGCGGCCTGGCCCTCGCCGGCGTCATCATCAGCGCCCTGTCGCTCGTGTTCGGCATCATCTGGATCATCTTCGTGGTCTCCGTCGTCGCGAACGCTCCGGCGGGCAGCACCGGCGGCTACTGACCGTCGTCAGCACCGCACCGGAGGCCCGTGGCAGCTCGCCACGGGCCTCCGGTCTGTCCGGGGGCCGTCCCGGACATCGGCCTCAGCCGATGACGCCGGTGTGCTCCAGCACGATGTTCAGACCGATCAGGATCAGGACGACGCCACCCGCGATCTCCGCCGGCTTGCCGAAGCGGGCACCGACACGGCGACCGACCAGGACCCCGACGAACGACAGCACCGCGGTCGTGATCCCGATGAGCAGCACCGCGCCGCCGATCGACACGGGCAGGAACGCCAGGGTGACGCCCACCGCCAGGGCATCGATGCTGGTCGCGACCGCCAGCACGAGGAGTTCGCGAACCGGCAGTCGATCGGTGTCCTGCTCGGTGTCCTCGTGCTTCGAGAACGCCTCCCACAGCATCTTCCCGCCGATCAGCGCGAGCAGCGCGAACGCGACCCAGTGGTCGAAGGCCGCGATGTACTGCGCGAACGCCGACCCGAGCAGCCAGCCGAGCAACGGCATCACCGCCTGGAACACCCCGAACGTCAGCGCGATCGCGATCGCGTGCCGCACGTCGAAGCGCTTCATGTGCAGCCCCTTGCCGAGGGCGACGGCGAAGGCGTCCGCGGAGACGCCGAGCGCGATGAGGAAGAGGGCCCAGAACGACATGGGAGCGGCGCCTTTCGAGACGGTGGGATGGAGACTCCGACGTCTCAGGACCTGACGATCCTGGCACGGTCCGGGGGACCAAAAGGCCTGATCAGCGGGATTCGTCGCCCCGAATCCGCGGGTTGGTGGGCCCGGTCCGCCAACCCGGCCCGCGTTCTCGACGTGACCAGGGGACGGACGGGAGGCCCGTGGCGGGCACGGCCACGCGCCTCCAGTCCGGCAGTCAGTGCGTCAGGAACCGGCGGCCGCGTGCGCAGCCACCTGGCTGGCCGTCAGTTCGGTGCCGTAGACGGCGGCGTACCGCATCGACCCGGTGAAGTACGGGTTGTTCGTGGAACCCGGCCAGCCGCTGACGACGTCGTAGCCGACACGGAAGTACCCGGTGAAGTTCTCGGGGCTCGTGAAGGCCGCGTTCGACGCGACGAGCTTGCCGTCGACGTACAGGCGCATGCCGTTCGTCGGCGACATCGTCGACACCGCGTGGTGCCACGCGCCGTCGTTGAGGGCCGTCGGCGAGGTGATGACCTGCGTGGTGCCGTTGTAGGAACCGAACGAGAGCTGCCCCGTGGTGGTGAGGTAGAGCTTCCGGTCGTGCTGCCCCGACGCGCCGGTCTGGCTGCTGCCGAAGCCGATGAGCATGCCGCCGGCGACCGTGGTGCGGAACCAGACCTCCTCGCTGAAGGTCGTGGGGTTGGCGTACGAGCGCGGGGTGGAGACGTAGCTCGTGGACCCGTTGAGCGCGTAGGCGCTCCCGCTGTCGCGCGGGCAGGCGTTCGGGCTCGGCGTGGTCGCGGTCATCGCGCCCTGGTAGGTGCCGTTCGCGCCACGACCCGACCAGTCGGTGGCCGTCTTCGATCCAGAAGCCTCGGTCAGGCGGTAGGCGAACAGGGCGTTCGCGGTGTCCGCGCCGACGGCACCCGTGCACGTGAAGTACGGGGCGGTCGCGGCCGTGTTCGCGCTGTTGGTCACGCGTGCGGTGTACGCCGAGCGGGTCGGTGCGAACTGGTTCAGCAGGACGACGACGGCCAGGGCGACCACGAGGAGGACGGCGACGACGCGACCGTCGCGCAGGCGGCGGATCACGAGGGGCGCACCGCCTCGACGCGGCCGACCGCCAGGCACGCCACGAGCGGCACGAAGCACACGGCGATCAGGGCGACCCAACCCAGGGGGTCGAGGTCGATGTTCGACATGAGCTGGTAGTGCCCGTTCTTCGTCAGCTCGTGGATGACGACCTTGCCCATCTCGCCGTCGACCAGGTGGACGCTGGTGCCGCCGTGGGCGTCGACACGGACCGGGAAGATC
Source organism: Curtobacterium sp. BRB10 (assembly GCF_031844325.1). Classification (NCBI taxonomy): domain Bacteria; kingdom Bacillati; phylum Actinomycetota; class Actinomycetes; order Micrococcales; family Microbacteriaceae; genus Curtobacterium; species Curtobacterium sp. BRB10. Next base: position 157,654 of record NZ_JAUZVA010000002.1, on the reverse strand, counting down.
CCGGACGAGATCACGGTGGCCTCGACGCCCGTCGGGCTCGAGGTGTTCGTGATCGTCGTCACGTTGACGAACGGCTTGAACACGAACGCCGCGTACGAGACGGTGAGGGCGCTGCCCGCGATCCGCAGGCACGTGCGGGTCACCCGGTCGGTGAACGCGCTGGTCAGGGTCAGGATGATCAGCGTGCCGATGAGCAGGATCGGGGCGGCGCGGAGCAGCCAGCCGATGCGCGGGACCAGGAGCGCCGGCGTGCCGATCACGTCGGCCTGGGTGAGCGTCCACGGGTCGGTGGCGCCGTTGACGTCACCGCGGGTGTGGATCCCGCCGTCCGGGTCGATCGAGACGATGCGGTGCGTGTAGACGACGTCCGGGTTGGCAGAGGTCTCGAACGAGACGATGTCGCCGACGCTGAGCGTGGCGACGTCCACCGGCAGGTCGAGCACGAGGGTGCCGACGGGGGCGGCTTCGCCCATCGAAGGCGTCTCGACGACGAACCAGCGGCCGCCGGCGGAGAGGAACAGGACCGCGGCGGCGAGGAGCAGTGCGGCGATCGCGGCGACCGACCAGGCGAGGACCGTCTCGGAGCGGGTGACCTGACGGCCGCGGAGGACCGGGCGGTCGAGCATGCCGCTGAGCGGGATCGCTGCGGTCTGGCTCATGGGCGCTGCTCCGGGAGGTCGGGGTGGGGCGTTGGTGGGGCTGGTCGTGCCGGTCGTGCTGGTCGTGCTGGTCGTGCTGGTGGTGCTGGTCCTGCTGGTTCTGCTGGTCTTGCTGGTCGTGCTGGGGTGGCGACGCTCGGCCGGAGGGGGGTCGGCCGAGCGTCGCCGGTCTGGGGGAGGGGTGATGGGGGTCGGATCAGGCCGTGAAGGTCCAGGTCATCGGGACCGAGGCGGCGAGGCCCTGGTAGGTGTTTCCGGCCGAGGAGTCGAGGGTCACCGCGAAGTTGAACGGGACGCTCGCACCGGCGGCCGGGGCCTGCGGCATCGTGAAGGCCGACGCCGCCGCACCCTTGAAGCTGGCGAGGGTGCCGCTGAACACGGTGGTGGAGCCGGAGGTGATGACGAGGTTCATCTTGGCGCAGAGGTCGGTCGCGGTGCCGTTGGCCGAACCGTTGGCCGACTGGGTGCACGTCGCGCCCGGGTTGAGCGTGAAGGTGCTGGCGTTCGCGGTGCCGGTGTTCTTGATCGAGATCGCGGTGTTGACCGTGTTGCCCGGGGTCATCGTCGTGCTGCCGCCGAACTTGTTGATCGTCGAGCAGGTCGCCGAGTTCGTCGAGACCGAGCCGCCGTCGGTGCTGAGGCAGGTGACGGTCGCGCCGGCGTTCTGCTCCTGCATGATCAGCGTGCCGCTGCCGGCGGTGTTGCTGCTGTTGGTGATGCTCGCGGCGAACCCGGAGAGGGTGCCGGTGAGGGAGAGGGAGAGCAGGACGGCGGCGAAGATACCCGCGAGGAGGGCCACGGGGGCGAAGCGGATCCGCTTCAGTGCGGAGGTGCGGAGCTTGGTGGACACGGGGTACCTCTTCGTTCGGTGGTGGTTGCAGGAGATCGGGGGGAGCAAGACCTTCGGGCTGTTTTGCTTCAATGGTTAAGATAGTCAGTGGTTGATCAAGTTGGCCACTCGTATACTTGCCCCAGTACGGGGGACGCACTTGTCCCCCCGAGAACCGACAAGAAGGAAGACTCCGTGGCAGCAGCACGCAACGACGACGCGGCCGATCTCATGGCCGCGTTCGCCGCCGTCGTGCGTGCGAACGCGAGCCTGGTGAGTCAGCTCAGCGCTCGCGCGGGCGTGCACGAGAACGCCCTCCGCGCCCTGGTGCTCATCAGCGACACCGGGTACTCCACGCCGACCGAGGTCGCCGGGTACCTGGGGCTGACCTCGGGCGCGGTGACGAACATGATCGACCGGATGAGCACCGCCGGCCTGCTCGAGCGCGCGCCGAACCCGGCCGATCGCCGAGGCTCGCTGCTGCGGCTGCTGCCCCCGGGCGATGTCGTCGTGTCGGACTACCAGGAGCGGTACGCAGCGATGCTGCGCGCCGTCGACGGGGCACACAAGGGCGAACTGCACGAGGTGCTCAACGACCTGGCGACGAGTCTGTACGAGCAGGCTGCCGCTGCCTCCTGATCTCCCTGGTGTGGACCGCGCGTCGAGCTGGTGTGGATCGCGCGTCGAGCTGGTGTGGATCGCGCGTCTACCCGGTGCGGATCGCGCGTCTACCCGGTGCGGATCGTCCGTTCCGCTGTCGGGGTGAGGCCGGCACGGCGTTCCCGATCCGTCCCGCGGGCACGCTCGTCCTCGAGCACCCGCACGACGGTGTCCCGGAGGGGTCGGGTCACCCCGCCGGCGTCCGTGAACGCCATCGCGGAGCGCTGCGCGAACCCGCTCTCCGACACCGGGATCCACAGGGGGAGTGATCGTGGTCCGGCCCAGTAGGCCACGTCGTGCGCTCGCAGGACGGCGTCCTCGACCGCGACCAGCTCGTCGTCGAAGCCGGTGACCTCGGCCACACACCGGAAGAAGTCCTGCATCGGCACCGGAGCGCCGACCGCGTTGACCGTGCCGACGAACCCGTCGCGCCCGGCCCGGACGAGCCAGGCGGCGAGGTCCGCGACGTCGACCACCTGGACGAACCGCTCCGCCGTCGTCGGCACCAGCACCGGCCCGCCGCGGTCGAAGCGTGCCGGCCAGTACCCGAACCGGTCGCTCGGGTCACCGGGCCCGACGATCAGCCCCGGACGTGCGACGAGCAGCCGCGACCCGAGCCGGAGCCGTGTCGTGCGCTCGGCGAGGACCTTCGCGTCGGCGTACTCGGACGGGTCCTTCGGCTCCACCAGCCGGGCGGACTCGTCGGCGCCCGGTTCGTCGTTGTCGGCGTACACCGAGACCGTGGACACCAGGGTCCAGTGCGCAGTCCAGTCGGCGAGGGCGTCGAGCGCCGGGGCGACGAGCTCGGGAGCGTGGGCGAGTTCGATGACCTCGTCCCAGGCCCCGGTGGCTTGTTCGAACGCGCCGGCCAGCGCTCGATCCGTCTGGACGAAGCGCGCTCCCTCGGGGACACTGCCGGTGACGCCCCGGGCGAGGCAGGTGACGTCGGCACCCTCGGACAGGAGCTCGTCGACGATCGTTCGCCCGAGCCAACCGCTTCCGCCGAGTACCAGGACGCGTCGCACGCGCTGCGGCATCAGACGGGCTGGAGGGGCCGTCGTTCACCGTCGGGGAGCTCGACCCGGATGCGATCGCCCGGCCGGACCGTGCCCCCGGTGAGCACGACGCTCATCACGCCGCCCTTGCGCTCGACCGTGCCGTCCTCGGCGCGCCCCAGCACCGCACGCAGGAGTCCCGGCTCGAAGCCGTTGATCTGCTGGCACGGGTTCCGCAGGCCGGTGACCCGGACCGACGCGTCGTCACCGAGGTGCAGCACTGTCCCCTCGGGGAGCCCGAGCAGGTCGACGCCGCTCGTCGTCACGTTCTCGCCCATCTGGCCCGGTTCGACGTCGAACCCTGCCTCGGCGACCTCGTCGAACAGCTCGGCGTGCAGCAGGTGGACCTGGCGCAGGTTCGGCTGCGAGGGGTCACGGGCAACCCGGGAGCGGTGCTGCACGGTCGTGCCGGCGTGAGCATCACCTTCGATGCCCCACCCCGCCACGAGCGTCACCGCGTCGACCAACGGCTTGCTGAACCGGTGCTCGTCGTCCTTGCTCACCGCGACCACGCGCGGCTGGTCCATGTCGTCCCCGCTCATGGGGCCGATTCTGCCCCATGGTCGCGGCCGCGCGAGTGCAGCGTCAGTCAGCGGGGCTCCCGCAGGCCTGTTCAGCGACGCGTGCGGAGCGCGTTCGTGGCCCACAGCGAGACGGCGATGAGCACGGGCTGGAACAGCAGGCGGACGAAGCGCTTGGTGTCGGTGTCCAGACCGAACCCGTCGCGGTGGTGCATCCACTGCGCGATGTTGCCGGGGAAGACCGCCAGGAAGAACACCGCGACGACCCAGCCGACGGTCACCTGGCGCCGAGCCAGGAGCATCAGCGCAGCCCCGAGGGAGATCTCCACCACGCCGGAGGCGATCACCGTGGCATCCGTCGGCAGCGGCACGAACTTCGGCACCTGCGCCTGGAACTCCTCGCGCGCGACGGTCAGATGGCTGATGCCGGCCCACGTGAGCATCGCGCCGAACAGGATGCGGACGATGGTCCGGGGGCGGGTGGAGCGGACTGCGGGGGTGCGGGTTGCCATCGGGGTGGTGCCTTTCACGGTCGTGGTGGGGTTCGGTGGATCGGGAGCCGACGTCAGCGGCTGCGGAGGAGGCGGCGTCGGCGTGCGGCCTCGAAGGTGATCACGGCAGCTGCGGCACCGAGCGTGACGATCCGGGCGACCGGACGGCCGCGGGTCGAGGTGAGCAGCCGCAGCACGCCGGCGAGTGTGAGTGCGGCAGCACCGCCGGTCGTGCTCGTCACCGAGCCGTCTTCGCGGTCGATCACGAGCCGGGTCCCGCCGAGGGCGGTCGCCACGACGGCGGAGCCGGTGCCGACCGGGTCGCTTCCGGGTGCACGGCGGACCGCTGCACTGGCGAGTCCGACCCCGGAGAGGACTTCGAGGCCGGGGATGCCGAGAGCGTGTGGGACACCCGGTTCGAATCCACGTCGCTGCATCTGCTGGGCTCGCGCGTGCAGCGGGGTGCGGCGAACCGTGGCGATGCCGTGCCCGGCGAGCAGGCCACCGGTGACGAGGTCGATCCAGCTGGTCAGTTTCACGTTGCGCTCCATTAGGTTGTGCACAACCTAACACGCCTCGATACCGGGAACCAGACCCCGGGTCCTCCTGGCGCGGGATCGGGTACGTCTAGGGCGACGGTCGGCGGCGAAGCGTTGTCGACGGCGGTTCGCCGAAGGTGCCCGCGTAGTACCCGGCGAACCGGCCGAGGTGCTGGAAACCCCAGGCTCGAGCGATCTCGCCCACGGTGGTGATGTCGGCGTCGGCGGCGCTCAACGCTGCGCGCACCCGGTACAAGCGGACTTCCCGCAGGAAGTGCATCGGCGATCGTCCAGCGTGGCGTTGGAACGACGACTGGAGGGACCGTACGGCCACTCCCGCTGCGGCGCACACATCCGTGATCGTGATCGAGCGGTGCGCGTTCGCGACCATCCACTCTTGCGCCAACCGCATGGTCGCGGGTCCGGCCAGCAGCGGCAGGTCCAGCGCCGGGAACGCGCGGAACGCGTCCGACACGGCCTCTGCGAGGACGACGTTGCTCGCCGAACGCGACGCTTGGTCGAGTGCCGGGTTGAGCAGTTGCGGAGCGACGGCAGTGATCGTCGTCCGCAAGCGTTGCAGCACCGCGGGATCGGTGATCGCTTCGAAGCGGAGAGGCGCCGGAACCGTCTGCGCTCGAGCGGCGGCGACTGCCTCGAGGAACGCGCCGTCGAAGCGGATCAGGTGCTGCGTGGTGGGGAGCGCGTCGAAGGTGAACTCGCGACCCGCCGGGTACATGGTCGGGACACCGGGGAGCATCGGGACGGGCGTGCGGCTGCCGGTGTCCAGCGTGATGCCTGGTCCTGACGCCCAGGCGAGGATGTACTGCCGTCCGGGATTGATCGTTCCCCACCGCCGCGCGGACACCATCGACGTGCCCATGACGACGTCGTCGTCACCGACCGCCCGGTACCGCCACGAGAAGCCTTCGGTCGCAGCGTCGCCGACGTGGATGTCGTGGCTCGCGTAGACCCATTCGTAGAACGCGACCGCCTCGTCGACATCGATCCCCCGATGCTCGATCCGGATCGTTGGGCTGGTCTCGTCTGACATGGGCCCGAACATTCTGCGCACAGCCCCTGACAACCGCCGGGTGTGGGTACGGAAAGTGGCTGAGCCCGAACTCCAGCTGTCGTCGAGGCGTTAAATCTCCGGGGTGAAGTTTGTCGTGTACGGCGAGAACAAGGTGATGACCGGTGATGCGATCGCCGAGGCGGTGCTCGCGTACGCAGCAGCGCTCGGCGAGAACGGTACGACCGACATCGTGGAGATCCCCACAGCGGACGATGACGGAGTCGGCGTGACCACCGAGCTGCTCCTCGGACCGGCATCGCAGGTGATGGTCGAGCCCGCTCCGGACGATGAGCTCGAACCCGAGGACGAGGACCTCGTCAACGAGCTCGTCCGACGCACCGCGGAGGTCGGCGGAGGTCGCTTCATCGATGCCGCGTCATCGCATTCCGACGAGCCGGAGGCACGGCGTCTGCGCACCGACCCGCCGACCCCCTGACTCCGACCGAACGGGCGCGCGCGGACCGACGATGGCGGCGCCCAGGAGGTGCGGTGACGGACGCACCGCACCCCCTGTCAGGGGCCCTGGGACACCAGGGCCTGCGAGGTCAGCTGCGGATGAACGCGAGGATGTCGGGGTTGATGACGTCCGCGTGCGTCGTCAGCATGCCGTGCGGGTAGCCCTCGTAGATCTTGAGCGTTGCGTCACCGAGGAGCTCGGCCTGCTTCAGCGCTGCGTCCTGGTACGGCACGACCTGGTCGTCGTCGCCCTGCAGGACGAGGACGGGCACGGTGATGGCCTGGAGGTCCTCGGTCTGGTCCGTCTCGGAGAACGCCTTGATGCCCTCGTAGTGTGCGAGGGCACTGCCCGTCATGCCCTGACGCCACCAGTTCGCGATGACCGGCTCCGACGGCGTCACGCCGTCACGGTTGAAGCCGTAGAACGGGCCGGATGCGACAGCCTGGAAGAACTCGGCGCGGTTGGCGGCGAGTGCCTGGCGGAATCCGTCGAACACCGAGATGTCGGTGCCCTCGGGGTTCGCGTCGGTCTTCACCATCAGCGGCGGCACGGCGGACACGAGGACCGCCTTCGCGACCCGGTTCTGGGGCTGGCCGTACCGCGCGACGTAGCGAGCGACCTGGCCGCCACCGGTGGAGTGGCCGATGTGGACGGCGTCGTGCAGGTCGAGGTGCTCGACGACCGCGGACACGTCGCTGGCGTAGTGGTCCATGTCGTGGCCGGTGCCGATCTGCGACGAGCGGCCGTGACCGCGTCGGTCGGTCGCGATGACGCGGAAGCCCTCGGCCAGGAAGAACAGCATCTGCGCGTCCCAGTCGTCCGAGGACAGCGGCCAGCCGTGGTGGAAGACGATCGGCTGCGCGTCGGCGTTGCCCCAGTCCTTGAAGTAGATCTCTGCACCGTCATCGGTGGTCACGTAACCCATGGTTGCTCTCCTGTGCTGTTCTGCGGTTGTGGTGGTCGGTGGGTGGTCAGTCGAGTTCTGCGACGGCGTCGGTGATGAACGCCGCGACCTCGGTGGGGTGCGTCTGCATCACCAGGTGCGGTCCGTCGATCTCGATCACCTTGCGGACGCCCGCACGCCGGTAGCCGAAGCGCTCGACGTCCGGGTTGATGGTGTGGTCGGCGCTGGAGACGATGCCCCAGGACGGCTTGGTCTTCCACGCCGCGACGGACGCGGGCTCGCCGAACGCGACGGCGGACAGCGGACGCTGCGACACCGCGAGGACCCTGGCCCGGTCGAGGTCGAGGCCACCCGCGAAGACGGCGGGGAAGGCGTCGACGGCCACGGAGACGTCGGTGCCGGGCTCGGCGCCGTCGACGGGGTAGGGCGCGTAGACGAGGTTCTCGGCGAGGTCGCTGTCGGGGAACCCTCCCTGGAGGGCTCCGAGGCTCTCGCCCTCCTCGAGCGCGTACGCCGCGACGAAGACGAGCCCGACGACGTTCTCGGCGACGCCGGCGACGGTGAGGATCGCGCCGCCGTAGGAGTGCCCGGCGAGCAGGACCGGTCCGTCGATCTGCTCGACGAAGGACTTGATGTAGGCCGCGTCGCCGGACAAGCTGCGGTTGAACACCGGCGGGACGAGGACCCTGTGGCCCTGATCGAGCAGGAGCTTCGTGACGGGCGCCCAGCTGGCGGCGTCTGCGAAGGCTCCGTGGACGAGGACGATGGTCGGTGATCCGGTCACGGTGGGGTCCTTCCCGGTCCGTAGCCGCTGCTGCGGACCTTCGTCGGTGAAGGGAGGGTGTGCTCCCGTCCGAGACGGTAGGGGCGGGGACCAGCGGTGCACATCAGTCGTGATGACCGAGATGTGCTTCCGTGTGACCTAGTCGGTCGCCGGACGGTCAGTCGGTCGCCAGCTGGTCCGCTGTCGCTGCTGCGGCCTGCGGCCCCAGCACCGACGGCAGCTGCTGCCGGGTCGAGACGCCGAGTTTCTGGAACGCCGCGTACAGGTGGGCGCCGACCGTCCGGGGCGAGACGAAGAGGTGTTCGCCGATGGCGCGGTTGCTCAGGCCTCGGGCTGCGAGCGTGCAGACCCGGAGCTCCTGCGGGGTGAGCCGCTCGATGCTGTGTTGCCCGGTCATCGGTACGCGCTCGCCCGTCGCGCGGATGGCGTCCCGTGTCCGCTCTGCCCAGGTCCGAGCGGGCATCGCCTCGAACAGGTCCAGGGCGGCGTGCAGGACGGCACGCGCGGTGGTGCTGCGGTGCAGACGACGCAGACGACGACCGAGTCGCAGGAGCGCTCGGGCCTGCACGTACGGGATCGGCCAGCGCTCGTGCTGCAGGGTCGCCCAGGTGGCCTCGAGGGCGTCGTCGGGAAGGAGCGCGGTCCGGGCGTAGTCGACGGCGGCCCGCACCATGGGGGCATGCCATCGTGCGTGGAGTCGCTCGAGGTCCACCAACCGCTGCTCGGCATCCGCCCGGTTGCCGGACTCCAGCGCGGCGTCGACGTAGTCGTGGGAGGTCAGGACGGCGAAGGACGGGTTGAAGGCGTCGTCGTCAGGGTCGAACAGGCGTCGCAAGGGCCCGAGCGCGTCCGCTGCCCGGCCGGAGAGGAGGTGTGCCAACCCCGTCGCGCCGAGCAGCGTGGCGCGCATCGCACTCGAACGGAGCACCTGTGCGCCGGCCGCGGTCCCGCCGGCGATCCGCTCAGGGTCGGGGTGTTCGCCCTCGAGTGCGTCGAACCACGCGAGCGCACACCGCGCCGCTGCGGAGAACCCGGCGTCGCCGAGGTCACGGCCGAGTGATGCGGCTTGCTCCGCCAACACCCGTGCCCTGGCGACGTCCCCGGCCAAGTAGGTGGTCATGGAGGTCCCCATGAGCGCCTGCGGGAACGTCCGCAGTTCACCACGTGACCCCATGCTCGCTAGGGCACGATCGAGCAGGACACGGGCCGTGTCGATCTCGCCCACCAGGTTGAGCGCGTAGCCGAGGAGCCACGCCGATGCTTCGTCGTGGGCAGTCGGCGCCGCTGCCAGCGCGAGTTCCCGGACGCGATCGCCACGGGCGACCGGCTCGGTCCGGGCCGCGAGCAGCAGCGACCGCGGGTCGTCCTCGGGCAGCGCGAGGGCTTCGACGACGACGAGCATGGGGTCGCCCGGGTCCGCTTGGGCGGTGTGGTCCCAGGCGAGCGCGGCGAGGTGCAACAGTGCGTCGGTGGCGTGCTCGACGGCGCCGGCTGCCTGCATCTCGGAGACGGCGTGGAGCGCCGGACCGAGGTCGCCGACGGCCAGGCCGGTCCGCCCCGTGGGCAGGGTCTCGGCGATCCACGCGGCCCGCGCGGCGCGCAGCCGGTCGGGTGCCTCGTCGCGAGCTCGCTGCACCAGCAGCGACGCCTCGGACGTGCGGCCTGACAGTCCGGCGAGTTCCGCAGCGACGATGCGCCGTTCGACGCGGTTGACCACATCCGAGGTCAGTTCGGCGGCACGCTCGTAGGCGCGGCTCGCGACGAAGGTGTCCGACATCGCGGTCCGTCCCTCACCCAGCGCGGCGATCTCGTCGGCGAGTGCGTCGTCGTGTCCGGTGGCGAGTTCGGCGCGCCACCAGATCGTCCGCGCCGGGTCGTCCTGGTGTTCGAGCACGAGCGACCGCAGAACCGCGGCGCGTTCCGACGGCGAAGCCGCCAGGAGGACCGCCGACTGCACGAGTGGGTGTCGGAACCGGATCGCTCGCGGTGGCATCCACTCGAGGAGCGACGACGCCGAGGCCTGCTCGGTCCAGGTCGGCATCGGGAACCTGCCGATGGCACGGGCAGCGACGCGAGCCGCCTCCTCTGGGCTGGTGCCGCCGGACAGCGCCACGGCGAGTATCGCCAACCGGACGGACTGGTCGAGCTCCGCGTACCGAGCGGCGAACTCCTGCTCGACCCGGCCCACGACCGGGCGGTCCCGAGTGCGATCCGCCGTCGCGGCCGACCGACCGAGCTCGTGCAGTGCGAGCGGGTTGCCCTCGGCGCGCAGCACGAGGTCTCGACGAGCAGGCCCCGTGGGCGCTCCGGAGATCCCGTCGAGCAATTCGTCGGCAGCCGATTCGTCGAGCGGGCCGAGGTGCAGGCGTTGGATGCCCGGGGTCTCCACCATGTCAGAGTTCCGCGTCGTCATCAGGATCACGACCGGGTCCTCACCGACACGTCGAGCCATCATGCGGAGCGCCCACTCGGACGACGCGTCCATCCAGTGCAGGTCCTCGGCGACGACCAGGAGCGGACGTTCGGCCGCGGCATCGGAGAGCAACGTCAGCGCCGCGAGTCCTGCGAGCAGCGGCGAAGGCTGGACCCCAGTCACCACACCGAACGCGACGTCCAGAGCACGGCGCTGCGGTGCCGGCAGGTTCGTGATCCCGGCTCGCAACGGGTACAGGAGCATGTGCAGCGCGGCGTACGGTTCGGCCGCCTCGGCCAGGGTGCCGGTGGTCGTGATCGTCCGGACGCCGAGGCTGTTCGCGTACTGGAGCACATCGGCCACGAGCGACGACTTGCCGATCCCCGCTTCGCCGTCGATCACGAAGGCCGAACCACCACCAGCCACGTCACGGATCGCATGCCGGAGTGCTGCCGTCTCCCGCTCACGCCCGATGATGGGCTGCGCCATCGTCACGGTGTCAGTATGGCAGCGGTTCGGCAGTCGCAGTGTGCTGGTGATCGGCTCTGGCCACCGATCGTCCGGGAGTCACCTTCGGCACCCACGAACCCCGCTCGTGGTGCAGCCGGGTCCCGCGCTGCCCCGTCGGTCAGCGGTCTCGCTGTCGGAGTGTGTGGCTCGGCTGTTCGCCGAACCGTTCCGCGTAGGTCCGTGCGAACCGGCCGAGGTGGCGGAACTGCCATTTCCGGGCGATGTCCGCGACCTTCGTCGCGGCGCCGTCCTCGAGGTCGCTTCGAGCGCCGTCGAGACGAACGTTCCGCAGGTACTGCATCGGGGTGACCCCGTAGGTGCGCGCGAAGGCGCTTTGCAGACCGCGCATGCTCATGCCCGATGTGGCTACGAGGTCTTGGAGCGAGAGCGGAGTGGGCGCTTCGCGGTGGATCAGGTCCACGGCGCGGGCGAGTGGTGTGGTCGCGCCGTTCCGCGTGACCCGTACGCGGAAGGTGTCGATGATGGCGTCGGCGATTCGTGCGTTCAGTGCCGCCCGTGTGTCGCCTTCGACTGCGGCGTCGACCAGTTCGGGTGTGCTCTGGCGGAGCGTTTCCCGCAACCGTCGGAGCGCGTCGAGGTCATCGGCTTGTTCGTCGAACAGGAGCGGGCTTCGCAGGTAGATTCCGCGGCTGTTGAGACGTCGGTGGAGCAGACGGTCGGACAGGTGCAGCATCGAGATCTTGCGGGTGTCGGCGTCGAAGTCGTAGACGATGCTGCTCGAGAGGAACATCGGCCGTCCTGGGATGGCGGTGATGGTGTCGCCGGCTTCAGTGGTGATGGTCGCGATGCCATCCGCGATCCAGAACACGATGTGTTCGAGGCGTGGCCGCATGCGACCTGTCCGGGTGCCGTCCACGACGGCCCCGCGCATCGACACGTCCGCATCGCCGGCGCTGATGTACTGGAATTGGTCGAGGGAACCTTCGACACCATCCGCGAGGCCGTACGCTTCTTCGAGCTCGGTGCCGCGGTGTTCACTGACCGCCACCACTCGCATCTTCCGGAACGTGGGCGGCCGTTCCGGGAGCGGCGTCGCCGTCACCACGTCATCGTGACATCCCGTGAGCCGGACCCCAAGTCCGAGGTGAGCAAGCGCTGCGGCATGCGGATACAACAGCGAGCTGCAGTCCAGGACCGCGCAGTGCGGTGCAGCAGGGTCCTCAGCTGTGGACGACTGACTCGGTGTGGTTGCCCGCAACTGCGGACCGCTGCCGAAGAGCTGCTTCGGCCGTCCCGTTCGGGGCAACGGAGTCGTGCTGCAGTTTCGCCGCAGCCCCGGCGCGTTGAGCGGTAGCTGGACGAATGGCTCGGCGGCCGTCATGTGCGAGTCATCGCGGAGTGTCGCGTCTCGCCGTACGAGTTTGCGGATTGCAGCGTCCCTGCCGCCGCGCTTCTGCAGAGTTGGCCGTCCGTCCGTGTGGCGCACCTGATGTGAGATCGGCTGCGGACCACCTATCTGGGACGGAACTCCTCCGTGCTGCACAGGACGGAACGGCTGCTCTCCCCTCAACAGCGATGTGTCCGGCCGACGACCGGCTATCGGTACGGGCTGCTCATAGGCTTGCTGGGTGATTGCGCGAGTTCTTGGTTCTGGTCGTCCGCTTGTCGCCCTCCACGGCTTCGGGGTGGACCACCGAATCATGCTGCCGCTGGCGGACGCGGTGCAGGATCTGCCTTGGCGGATCGTGTTCCTCGACCTGCCATGGGCCGAAGACGCCGCGGCGACCGCAACCGCGAAGAGTGCGGTCGACGTGGCCGCCGGGGTACTCGCCGAGATCGACGCCCACCTCGGGGACGAGCCGTTTGCCGTCGTCGGTAACTCCTTCGGCGGCATGATCGCCCGACATGTCGCCCACGAGCGCCGAGACCACGTCCTCGGCGTCGCGACCCTGGCGGGTGTGGTACATCCGGCACACGCAGACCGTGCCGTCCCGGAGCGCACCGTGCTGCACACCGAACCGTCCGTCCTTGAAGCCGCCGGCGACGCGCGAGAAGCGTTTGAGGAGGTCAGCGTCATCCAGGACGCCGCCGCGTTCACAGCGTTCGAGCGGTACGTGCTGCCCGGTATCCGTGGCGCCGACCCTGCTGTGATGGACCGCATCGCCGCCGACTACGCACTCGATGCCGTGCCGGAGGAGCGCCATCCGGAACCGTTCACCGCTCCGGCCTTGCACGTGTTCGGTCGGCAGGACGACGTCGTCGGCTACGAGGACGGGCTCGCACTCCGGGACCACTACCCGCGAGGCAGCTTCGTCGTCCTCGACGGTGCTGGACACAACGTGCACCTCGAGCAACCCGGGATCACCGCCGCCCTGATCCGCGACTGGCTCGCGCGGATCGATCGCTAGCCGATCGGTCTTTGAGACAAGGCGCACCGCACGAGCCCAGGAGCTCGAGGCGGGCATCGACGTCGGGGAGGACCGTGCCTCAGGGCGTGCCGTCGCCTCGGTGCTCGTCACGGAACTGCGTCGCCGCGACACCGGTGGTTCGCTGGAAGAACCGGCTGAAGTTCGTCGGTTCCGAAAACCCGAGCCGCTCTGCGATCCGCGCCACGGGGAGGTCGGTGTACCCCAGCAACCGCTGGGCCTCGAGCGCGATCCGGCGGTCGATGATCTGCTTCGGGGTTCGGTCCGTCGAGCCCTGCACTGCTCGAGAGATCGTCCTGATGCTGTACCCGAGGGTCTGCGCGTACTCAGCGACGGTGTGCAGCTCGGTGAACGAGGTCTCGACCGCAGCTCGGAAGCGCGCCGCCACCGGATCGGCCCCGCCGTGGGCGACGTCGGCAGCACTCCGCTCGAGGAGCGCGACGACAGTGCGGAGCAGCAGCTGCAGCACCATGCGGGACGGCGCAGTCCGGTCGTGCTCGTGAACGAGCTCCGCGACGATGGCTCGCAGACTCGCACCCGACTGCGCATCGACGACGTGTACCGCCTGCTGGACACCGACCGCGTCCGCGGCCGGCAGGCTGGCCAGGAACGCATCGGTGACGAGAAGGTGAACCCCTTCCAGGTCGCCGTCGTCGAACCGTTGCACCTGTCCCGGCCGAACCCACAGCACGGTGCTGTTGTCCACGTCGATCATCCGGAAGTCGATCTCGCGCCGCCCTGAACCGCTCGACACGATCGTGAAGACGTGGAACCCGACACGATGGGGGCGACCATCAGCACCCACGGTCATGCGCTTCCCAAGTTCGCGGATACCAACGACGTCCAGGCCAGCGAGCTTCGATGGCCGGAACGGCAGCTGCGGTACCTGCAAGGCTCACCGACCCGTGTCCCGTTTTGATTCGAAGGAGTCCAGCGGTGCTCTCGATCGAGATCTCCAAGTCGGAGAGTATCGATTCGTTGCCGCTGGAACAAGCGGCCGGAGAGAAGGAACCATGATGAACGGCACCGTCACCGTCCTCGATAAGGGCACCGTCCGCATCCACAGCTACATGGCGCCGGCGAACAGCGTCAACGTCACGTCTCAGATCATCGAGACTCCCGAGCGGCTGATCGTCGTCGACGGGCAGTTCCTCGAGGCCTACGCCGACGAAGCCGCCGAATACGCCCACGCACTCGGTAAGCCGATCGACCGGCTCGTGATCACCCACGGCCACCCCGACCACTACGCCGGCGCAGCACGGTGGGGCGCACCGTTGGTGTCACTGCCTGAGGTGCACGACGCCATCGTTGCCCGCGGCGACGTGCACGATCCGACGGGACGCGTCGTTCCGGTCGCCGATGTCACGCCCGATCCGTCCGTTCGGGTGGGCGAAGAAGTGATCGATGGCGTCCTCTTCACGTTCGAGCACATCGTCGGCGGTGAGGCGCACGATCAGCTCCTGATCAGCCTGCCGGAACACGGCGTCCTCGTTGCACAGGACCTCGTCTACCACGACGTCCACCTGTACTTCGGTGAGAACGACATCGCCGGTTGGCAGGAAGCGATCGAGCTGCTTGCCGGCGCCGAGGGCTACGACACCGTGCTCGCTGGCCACGGCCTCCCCGCCACTGCCGCCGTCTTCGACGAGGTCCGCCGGTACCTCACCGACGGCGCCGAACTTCTCGGCGCCGACGGGGACGCCTACAAGAAGGCCATCATCGCCCGTTACCCGGACTACGCAGGTCAGTTCGTCATCGACATCGCCAACGGCTACCTGTTCGCCGACCGATCGCACTGACCGCTGAACGGGGAACGTGATGACAGCACCGAGCACCGTCGTTCTCGTCCACGGCGCCATGCACACGCCATGGGTGTGGGAGCCGCTCATCGAAGAACTCAATCGAGCGCTCCCGGACGTGCGAACCGATGCGGTTCAACTGCCCAGTAGCGCACCGCACCCCGGCGAATGCGCCGGCATGGTTGAGGACGCTGCAGTCGTACGCGATGCGATCGCAGCAGCGCCGGGCCCAGTGGCAGTCGTCGCGCATTCCTACGGCGGGCTTCCCGCCTCGTGGGCTGCGGCGCTCGCTCCCGACGACGTCACAGATCTCATCTACGTGGCAGCGTTCGCCCTCGAGAAAGGGAGCTCGATGATGGGCTGGATGGGCGGCAGTTTTCCGTCCGGTTGGATCGAATCCGCCGACGGTCTCGCCGTTCGGGTGGACGATCCAGCATCGTCGATCTACAGCGGTGTCGACCCGGACCTCACCGCTGCAGCGGTCGCTCGCCTCAACTGGCAAGGAATCCGTTCGTTCACTGACGTCATCGGAGTGCAACCCTCAGATGCGCTGCGCCGCACCTATGTTGTCGCGTCGGAGGACCCTGCGCTCCCGCCGGCAGTGCAGCGGGAATGGGCCCTTCGGATGGACGCGTCGATCGAAGTGGCGAGCGGCCACTCACCGCACCTTTCGCACCCAACCGAAGTCGCCGAACTCATCCGATCAGCGATCGACACGCGGGACCTCTCCGCAAGCTGACGTCGTGACCTCAGATGCCGCGCATACGGGTGAGCCCCAAGTTGAGGCTTGGGGCTCACCCGCGGGACTCCAGGCCACCCACGAGCACAACGTCCAAGCGGCCAAGCCGAGCCGGTCGCTCAGACCAAGGGAACTGCATCGCCGAGGATCCAGACGTCGCGCTGCCCGCCTCGAGCCTCCGTCTCAGACAGATGGTCCGCGAGCTCTCGCAGTGAACGGGAGGGGACGTCTTATGGACGTGTCGAGCGAGCTGCCAGGGCCTGGAATCAGGGCAGGACCGCGGCGACGCCCGTCGGCGCGGACGGCGACAAGTTGTGAGCGAAGGAGACAGGAAGTTTGCACGGCGACAACTCGCCTACTGCGGCATGTCGACGAACCGCGAGAACATCCCGTGGAACGCCACGGTGATGGTGTCCGTCGGTCCGTTCCGGTGCTTCGCCACGATCAGGTCCGCCTCACCCTGACGCGGGTTGTCCTTCTCGTACGCCGACTCGCGGTGCAGCAGGATGACCATGTCGGCGTCCTGCTCGATGGAGCCGGACTCACGGAGGTCGGAGATCGCCGGCTTCTTGTCGGCACGCTGTTCGGGACCACGGTTCAGCTGCGACAGGGCGATGACGGGGACCTGGAGCTCCTTGGCCATCAGCTTCAGGGCACGCGAGAACTCGGAGACCTCTTGCTGGCGGCTCTCGACCTTCTTGCCCGAGGTCATCAGCTGCAGGTAGTCGATGACCACGAGCTTCAGGTTGTGCTGCTGCTTGAGTCGACGGCACTTGGCGCGGATCTCGACGAGCGTCATGTTGGGGGAGTCGTCGATGAAGAACGGGGCGTCGTTGATGCGACCGCGGGTCTGGGCGATGGTGGTCCAGTCGCGGGAGTCCACGGTGCCCTTGCGCATGTTCTGCAGCGGCACGCTGGTCTCGGCGGAGAGCAGACGCATCGCGATCTCGGCGCGACCCATCTCGAGCGAGAAGAACGCGGCGGTCTGGTCGTGCTTGATCGCGGCGGCGCGGCACAGGTCGAGTGCGAGGGTCGACTTCCCGAGGGCGGGGCGGGCGGCGACGATGATGAGCTGTCCGGGGTGGAAGCCGTTCGTCAGGCCGTCGAGCTGCGCGAACCCGGTCGGCACGCCGGTCATCTGGCCGTCGCGGCCCTTGGCGGCTTCGATCTCGTCGAGCGCGGCGGAGATGGCGTCGGTCAGCGGGACGTAGTCCTCCGTCTGCACACCACCGGCGACGTTGTAGACCTCGGCCTGCGCGCTGTTCACGAGGTCGGTGACCTCACCCTCCGACGCGTAGCCCATCTGCACGATGCGGGTGCCGGCGTCGACCAGGCGACGGAGGACGGCCTTCTCGGCGACGATGCCGGCGTAGTAACCGGCGTTCGCGGCGGTCGGCACCATGCTCGTGACGCTGTGCAGGTACTCGGCGCCGCCGGCACGGGACAGCAGACCGGTCTTGGTCAGCTCGTCGGTGACGGCGATGACGTCGGTGGGCTCACCGTGCGAGTACAGCGACAGGATCGCGTCGAAGATGACCTCGTGCTTGGGGACGTAGAAGTCCACACCGCGGGCGGTCTCGATGACGTCGGCGACGGCGTCCTTCGACAGGAGCATGCCACCGATGGTCGACTGCTCCGCGAGCATGTCGTGCGGCGGGGTGCGTTCCATGCCGCGCTCCGCGTAGTCCTGCGGTGCGGGCTCAAGATGTGCGATCGACACACGCTCTCCTCTGTTGACGACGCGGACCTGGACCGACGGGACAGCACCCACCGGCCGGAACCCGCACCCCTGTTCCTACCCCCGGCGACCGACATCCCCGAGTCGCTGGGCCAAGCTACGGCCCTGGAGTTATCCCCAACAAACGGCCCTGTGGATAACTCTGTGGACAGCCTGCGGAACACGCCGGACCGCTGTGTGGAGAACTGTGGACGAGCCTGTGGAAAAAGGCCCGTACGAACACACTTTCGACCGCTTGATCTGGGCTTTTCTGGTTCACACCGTGTGTGGAAAAGTGGGCTTCAAGTACCCCTTGAAGGTTGCGATTTGACACGTTTCCACTGTGTAAAACGACTTGACAAGCACCCCTCCTGTGGGGAGAGTTCTCGGCCCGTTCCCAGCCAGCGCGACCCTGTCTGAACCGTAACCAGCCAGCCCGAGTCGAGCCGCGCCTCCAGGACCCCGACCATCTCCGCGACAGCCGTAGGACAAGCCGCGCGCCCGCTGCCGGAACGCAACGACGGGCGGGCCTCCCGGAGGAGACCCGCCCGTCGTGGAGCGGAACGTCAGTGCTACTTGGCAGCGACGACCTTGAGCGAGATCACGGCAGTGATGTCCTCGCGCAGGCGCACGGTGGCCTCGTGGTCACCGACGGTCTTGATGGTCGCGGGGACCTCGACCTTGCGCTTGTCGAGCGAGCCGACGCCCTGCGCCTGGACGGCGTCAGCGACGTCGCCCGGACGGACGGAGCCGAACAGACGACCGTCCTTGCCGGCCTTGACCGACAGGGTGATGGTCGCGTTCTCGAGCTTCATCTTGAGGTCCTGTGCCTCTTCGATGGTGGCGAGCTCGCGCGCGGTACGCGCGGCACGGATCGACTCGACCTGCTTCTCGCCGCCCTTGGACCACGCGACAGCGAAGCCCTGGGGGATGAGGTAGTTGCGGGCGTAGCCGTTCTTGACGTCGACGACGTCACCGGCGGAACCGAGGCCGGAGACCTCGTGGGTGAGGATGAGCTTCGACATGTGTCGACCTCCGATCAGCGGCCGGAGCCGGCGTAGGGGAGGAGCGCCATCTCACGGGCGTTCTTCACGGCACGGGCGATGAGGCGCTGCTCCTGGACGGAGACGCCGGTGATGCGACGGGCGCGGATCTTTCCACGCTCCGAGATGAACTTGCGAAGGGTCGCAACGTCCTTGTAGTCGATGACGCCGACCTTGATCGACTTCGCGGGAGCAGCGTTCTTGCCGCCCTTGCCGCGAGGCTTCCGGCGGTCGCCGGTGCTCTTTCCAGCCATAGTGATTTGTCCTTAGAAGAAAAGTTGTGTGTCCGTCGGAACCGGGAGGATCAGTCCGGAACTCGCAGTTGCCGCTGTGAGGCGGCGCTGCGTGCTCCGATCAGAACGGGGTCTCGTCGTCGAAGTTGCCACCGGGGGTGCTCCACACGTCGTTCGACTGTGCGTTGCCGCCACCCTGCTGGCCGCCCTGGGGAGACCAGGGCGCGTCCGACTGACCGCCACCGTTGTTGTTCCAGTTGCCGCCGCCGTTGCCCGCGGGGGCGTTGCCGCCGCCGCCGACCTGGCCACGACCGCCGCCACTGCCACCCGCTGCGCGGGTGATCTGTGCGGTCGCGTAGCGGAGCGACGGGCCGATCTCGTCGACCTCGAGCTCGATGCTCGTGCGCTGCTGGCCCTCACGGTCCTGGTAGGAACGCTGACGCAGACGACCCTGCGCGATGACGCGCGAGCCCTTCGTCAGCGACCCCGCCACGTGCTCGGCGAACTCGCGCCACACACTCGCGCGGAGGAACAGCGCATCGCCGTCCTTCCACTCGTTCGCCTGACGGTCGAACGTGCGAGGGGTCGACGCGATGGTGAAGTTCGCCACGGCGAGCCCGTTCTGCGTGTAGCGCAGCTCGGGGTCCGCGGTGAGGTTGCCCACCACCGTGATGACGGTTTCGCCGGCCACGGGTTACTCGGCGCTCGCGGTCGCGGTTGCTGAGGCGTTGGCAGCCTTGCGGGCCGCACGGGCCTCGTCACGCTGCTTCTGGGCGGCGACCTGCGCGATGCCCTCTTCAGCGCGGAGGACCTTCGTGCGGAGCACGGCCTCGGAGAGACCGAGCTGACGGTCGAGCTCCTTGGCGGCCTCGGGCGACGACGTGAAGTCGACGACGGCGTAGATGCCCTCGGACTTCTTCGCGATCTCGTAAGCGAGCCGGCGACGGCCCCAGACGTCCACGTTGTCGACGGTGCCACCCGCGTTGCGGATCACGGCCAGGAACTTGTCCAGGCTGGGAGCGACGGTGCGCTCATCGATCTCGGGGTCGAGGATCGCCATCAGTTCGTACTGGTGCATGCGGAACCCACCTCCTCTGGTCTCAGCGGCCCCGGGCGGTTCCCGGGGCAGGAGGGTTGATGCATGTGCCCCAGACCACGCAGGTGCGCGAGGGGCAACCTGGGTAGCCTACCGGACTGCCTGGAGGCGCGCCACCGGCCTGTGGAGAGCGGTCCCGCCCGTCAGGCGGTCGCGTCTCGGGCACTGGTGTCTCAGGCGCTGGCGTCGCCTCGGGCGCTCCACCACTCGCGCAGGCGTTCCTCGGCGTTCTCCGGTCCGAGGGGCCCTTCGTCCATCCGGGCCTCGAGCAGGAACCGGTAGGCCTCGCCCACGGCACGCCCCGGCGGGATGTCGAGGATCCGCATGATGTCGTCGCCGGTCAGGTCCGGACGGATCGACTCGAGCTCCTCCTGCTCGGACAGGGTCTTGATGCGGTCCTCGAGGTCGTCGTAGGCGAACGCCAGCCGATCGGCCTTGCGGCGGTTGCGGGTGGTGACGTCGGACCGGGTGAGCTCGTGGAGCCGTTCGAGCTGGGGTCCGGCGTCACGGACGTAGCGGCGGACGGCGGAGTCCGTCCACGCGCCCTCGGTGTACCCGAAGAAGCGCAGGTGCAGCTCGATCAGGCGGGACACCGCGGCGATGGTGTCGTTGTCGAAGCGGAGGGCGCGGAGGCGCTTCTTCGCCATCTTCGAGCCGACCAGGTCGTGGTGGTGGAAGCTCACGGCGCCGCCGGGCTCGAGCTTGCGCGTCGCGGGCTTGCCGATGTCGTGCAGCAGCGCCGCGAGCCGGAGCACGGTGTCCGGGGGATCCCCGGCGTGCCGCTCGGCCTCGTACCCGATGGCCTGCTCGAGCACGGTGAGCGAGTGCTCGTAGACGTCCTTGTGGTGGTGGTGCTCGTCGACTTCGAGCCGCATCTCGGGTAGCTCGGGCAGGAACCGCTCGGCAAGCCCGGTGTCGACGAGCAGCCGGAGGCCGGGGACCGGGTCGTCGGTGTCGAGCAGCTTGACGAGCTCGTCGCGGACCCGCTCGGCGGACACGATGTCGATCGACGCGACGAGCTCCTGCATCGCGGCCCGCACGTCGTCGTCGACGGTGAAGCCGAGCTGGGAGGTGAACCGTGCGGCGCGCATCATCCGCAGGGGGTCGTCGCGGAACGAGACGACCGCGGTCTGGGGCGTCCGGAGCCGCGCGGCGAGCAGGTCCTCGACCCCGCCGTGCACGTCGACGAGCTCGCGGGCCGGCAGTCGCAGGGCCATCGCGTTGACGGTGAAGTCGCGACGGAGCAGGTCGTCCTCGATGGTGTCGCCGAACGCGACCTCGGGCTTGCGGGTCTCGCCGTCGTAGACGTCGCTGCGGTACGTGGTGATCTCGACCTGCTCGCCGGCGACCCGTGCGGCGATGGTGCCGAACTGCCGACCGACGTCCCAGGTGGCGCTCGCGATGGGTTCGACGATCCGCAGGATGTCGTCCGGCCGGGCGTCGGTGGTGAAGTCCAGATCGGTCACCGGACGGCCGAGGAACGCGTCACGGACGGGGCCGCCGACGAGGGCGAGTTCGTGTCCGGCGTCGGCGAAGGCCCGAGCGAGGAGGTCGACGGGCTCGGTGGTGGCGAGTGCGTCGAGTCGTTCGACGGCCTGGGCAACGGACTGCATGACGGTGCTCATCCTCCCAGATCGAGGCCCCGAGTTCTCCACGAGTCGCGCGCGCACGGGACCTGTTCATGGTCGCGCCTCATACACTCGTGCTCGGCCCGAACCGACCCCGTGGCCCGCTCCCCGTATGCAGATGCTCCGCACCACGCTCGCCGCAGCCGCGTCGACCCTCGTCGCGCTCGGCCTGGTCGTCGCGCCCGTCGCCACCGATCACGCCTCGGCCGCCACGGTGTCCGCGGCCAAGAGCCACGTCGCCGATCCGGCCGCTGCAGATGCGGGCAAGGCGACCATCTCGATCGCCCCCGCGAACCGTGGCGTCGTCCAACGCGACCAGGACCTCACCCTGTCGGTCACCGTCACGAACGACACCGACGCAGCACTGCCGGCCGGTACCGCGGAGTTCGACATCTTCCGCTCGGTGAGCACGCGCGACGTCCTGGCGAGCTGGCTCAGCGACACCACCACGACGGGTTACCTGGGCGCCCCGATGGACTCCGTGGACATCCCGGCGATCCCAGCGCACCGTTCGATCACCATCGACTCGGTCGAGATCGTCTCCGGCAACGTGGCGCTCGGCGGGTACTCCTCGTTCGGTGCCCGGCGCATCGCGGCCGAGTACACGGCGGGCGACGCCTTCGCCGTCGACCGCTCCGCCATCACCTGGTACCCGGACTTCGAACAGGCCCCGGTCAGCGTCTCCGTCGCCATGCCGATCACCGTGCCGAAGTCGACCGACGGCATCCTCACCGCCCCCGTGCTGGCCGCGGCGACCTCGGTGGACGGCACGCTCACGCAGCAGCTCGACGCGGCCGAGGACCACAACGTCGCCGTGGCGGTGGACCCGAGGATCATCGCCTCGATCCGGATCCTCGGCGACAACGCTCCGTCGAGCGCGATCACCTGGCTGCAGCGTCTCGAAGCACTGCGCAACGAGACCTTCGCGCTGTCCTACGCCGACGCCGACGTCACCGGCCTGCGCCAGGCCGGGTCCGACGGCATCCTGTCGCCGATCTCCCTCGACCAGTCCGTCAAGTCCGAGAACTTCCCGGGCGCCGAGACCCCGGCGCCGACTCCGACGGCCACACCGGGGCAGACCTCGTCACCGGCCCCCACCGCGGCCTCGAGCGACGGCACCACGACCGACGACGGCGCCGACGAGGCGCAGGAGACCCTGCCGACCACGGAGTCCCTGCTCGACTTCCCGTACTCGATGGACTCGATCGCCTGGCCCACCGAGGGAACGGTGTCCTCCGCCGACCTCCCGGCCCTCGAGCGGGCCGGCACGAAGACCACCATCGTCTCGAGCGGCAACACCTCGGCCGGCGCGGACACCACCATCACCGCGTCCGAGAAGATCGGCGACGACCACGTGCTCGTCTCCGACCAGTCGATGTCGTCGATGCTCCGTCGAGCGGCGAACGCCACCGACCGGCAGACCTGGTCGTCGACGATGTCCGAGCTCACCGCGACGCTGGCGACCTCGGCCCGGGCAGCAACCGCCACGGGGCCGATCCTGCTCACCCTCGGGCGCGAGTGGCCGTCCGACTCCGCGCGGCTCAGCCAGGCGCTGGACGCCCTCGAGAGCACCGCCTGGGTCGCCCCGGCCGACCTCTCCACCGCTTCGAAGGCCGTCGCCGGGTCACTCACGCTCGCGAGCGCGTCCACCGGCGAGGCCCGCGTCGACCAGCTCCAGCGACTGGTCCGAGGGGAACAGGGGCTCTCCGCGTTCGCGACGATCCTCGGCGACCCGAACCAGCTGACCGCCCCGGCCCGGCTCCGTCTGCTCGCGCTCGCCTCGAATGCGTGGCGCGACGACGACCAGGGCCTCGCCGCCGCGGTCGAGGCACGCACCGCCGCCTGGGCGAAGAGCACCACCGAGGTCGGGATCGTCGACTCGAGCAGCCTCACCCTGCTCGGCGACCGGTCGTCCCTGCCCGTGTCGATCCGCAACAGCTCCGCCTACCCGGTCACGGTGCACCTGTCCGTGCAGCCGTCCAACTCGGCGCTGCGGGTGGTCCGCAACGACATCGTGGTCGAGATCCAGCCCGACTCCTCCACCCGCGCCACCGTCCCCGTGCAGTCGGTCGCGAACGGCAAGGTCGAGCTGACGATGTCGCTCTCGAGCCCGACCGGCGTGGCCGTCGCCGAGCCCGCGACCGTCGAGCTGAACGTGCAGGCCCAGTGGGAGACGGTCATCACCGCGGTCGCCGCGATCGCCCTGATCGGCATCTTCGGCTTCGGCATCTTCCGCAGCATCCGCAAGCGCATCCGCCGCCGGAACGGCGAGCTCGACGACGAGGACGACGACGACCCGAACCGCCCCCTGGCGGTCCAGCCGACGGTCGGGGGCGCGCAGGCGGCCACCAACCGGCCTGGAGGCACGGATCACCCCTCCGGAGCGGCCCCCGCACCCAGCGTGCCCGCGTCCACTGCCGGGGTGGCGACCGCAGCGCCGGGTGCAGCGCCGACCGCGGCGCCGCCCGCTGCGGTGCACCAGGACCCCCTGCAGGACGCCATCGCACGCGCCGGAGCCGAGCCGGGCCTCCCGTCCGACGCCACACGCAGCACCGTCGCGGACGACCGCGACCCCGAGGAGCCGACCATCAGCGCCAGCCAGCCCCAGCCCGACGTCGACGCCGAGCCGGTCGCCGAGCGCAGCCTCGGCCGGGCGAGCGCGATGCTCGCCGCCGGCACGATGCTGTCACGCATCCTCGGCTTCGCGAAGACCTTCGTGCTGGCGTACGCGATCGGTCAGACGCAGTCACCGGCGGCGGATGCGTTCGCGGTCTCCAACCAGCTCCCGAACAACATCTACGCGCTGATCGCGGGTGGCCTGTTGTCCGCCGTGCTCATCCCGCAGATCGTCCGTGCGATGAAGCAGCACACCGACGGTGGCACGGCCTACGTCAACAAGATCGTGACGCTCGGCGGTTCCCTGTTCATCGTCATCGCCCTCGTGGCGACCCTGATCGCCCCGCTGCTCGTGCAGGTGTACGCGCAGACCGCTTCAGGCGAGGGCAAGGGGTTCACGCCCGGTCAGATCGACCTCGCGGTGGCGTTCGCGTTCTGGTGCCTTCCGCAGATCCTCTTCTACGCGATGTACTCCCTGCTCGGCGAGGTCCTGAACGCCAAGCAGGTGTTCGGCCCGTTCACGTGGGCGCCGCTCATCAACAACGTCATCTCGATCGCCGGGCTGGTGGTCTTCATCGCCATGTTCGGTGGCAGGGCCGCGAACTCCGGCGTCGACGACTGGACTCCGCTCAAGATCGCCGTCCTCGCCGGCAGTGCGACCCTGGGCGTGCTCGCTCAGGCCGCCTTCCTGCCGTTCTTCTGGCGCCGGGCTGGCCTGAGCTTCCGACCCGACTTCCGCTGGCGCGGCGTCGGCCTGAAGTCGACGGGCACGGCGGCCGGGTGGCTCTTCGCGATGATCCTCGTCACCCAGCTGGCGGGCATCGTGCAGTCGCGCGTCGCATCGCTGGGATCCGGTGCCGCGGGCAATGCGGTGCTCCAGAACGCGTGGCTGCTCTTCATGCTGCCGCACTCGATCATCACGGTCTCCATCGCGACCGCGTACTTCACACGGATGAGCCACGATGCCGAACGCGGCGACCTCGGCGCCGTCCGGAAGAACCTGTCGCTCTCGCTGCGGATCGTCGGACTGTTCACGGTCTTCGCCTCCATCGCACTGATGGTCGTCGCCGTTCCGTTCGGACGCATGTTCTCCAACACCTTCGACGGGGCACTGTCGATCGGCGCGGTCCTGCTGGCCTACATGCCGGGGCTCGTGCTCTTCAGCATGTTGTTCATCATCCAGCGCGTCTTCTGGGCGATGCACGACCACCGCACGCCGTTCCTCATGCAGTGCGTCCAGTCGGTGCTGTTCGTGATCGGCGCCCTCGCGGTCACCACGCTCCCGAACGAGGCGATCGGTGTCGCGATCGCAGCGTGCACCACACTCGCGGGCACCGCGCAGACGATCGTCGCCCTGGTCCTCGTCCGCAAGCGGCTCGGTGGCATCGAAGGACCGGTGGTCACCCGGTCGCACGTGCAGTTCGTCATCGCCGCGCTCATCGCGGGCGTCGCGGGACTCCTCGTCGTGAACTTCTTCGGGTCGTTCTCGGCGAGCGGCTTCGCGATGGCCGACTTCACCGGAGCGCTCATCACCCTCGTCCTCGCCGGCGCGGTGATGGTGGGCGTGTACTTCGGAGCCCTCGTCGTCGCGAAGAACGGTGAGATCGGCAACGCTGTCCAGATGCTCCGCAGCAGGCTCGGCCGCTGACCCCAGCCGAGCACCACACGCTCACGGGCCGTGTGGAATGCCACGCCGGTACGATGGGTTGACCCGGTCAGACGCAACGGAAGGGCAATCAGGCATGCGCCAGCTCATCATCATCGGTTCCGGCCCGGCCGGGTTCACCGCCGGCATCTACGCAGCGCGCGCAGAGCTCAAGCCGCTCATCGTCGCCTCCAGTGTCGAGACGGGCGGTGAACTCACCAAGACGACCGAGGTCGAGAACTTCCCCGGCTTCCCCGAGGGGATCCAGGGCCCCGACCTCATGATCAAGATGCAGGAACAGGCCGAGAAGTTCGGTGCCGAGGTCCTGTACGACGACGCCGTCTCCGTCGACCTCACCGGCAAGGTCAAGAAGGTGACCGTCGGCTCCGGCGAGACGTACGAGGCCCTCGCGGTCATCTACGCCACCGGCTCGGCGTACCGTCACCTCGGCCTCGCCGACGAAGAGCGCCTGTCCGGCCACGGTGTCTCGTGGTGCGCGACCTGCGACGGCTTCTTCTTCCGACAGAAGAACATCGCCGTCGTCGGTGGCGGCGACTCCGCGATGGAAGAGGCGACGTTCCTCACCCGCTTCGCCGACAAGGTGACGGTCATCCACCGCAAGGACTCCCTGCGTGCGTCGAAGATCATGCAGGACCGCGCGATGAACGACCCGAAGATCGAGTTCGCGTGGAACAAGGAGGTCACCGGCATCACGGGTGACTCCGCGGTCGAGGGCGTGACGCTCAAGGACACCGTGACGGGCGAGGAGTCCGAGCTCGCGCTGGACGGCCTGTTCATCGCGATCGGCAACGACCCGCGCACGCACCTGATCCACGGCCAGATCGACATCGCGCCCGAGGGCACGATCGCCGTCCAGGGCCGCTCGTCGAAGACCAACCTGCCGGGCGTCTTCGCCGCCGGTGACGTCATCGACCCGACCTACCGTCAGGCCATCACGGCTGCCGGTTCGGGCACGGTCGCCGCGCTCGACGCCGAGAAGTACCTCGCCGAGCTCGACGACGCACTGACGGACGAGGCCGAGGGCGTCGCCCCGGCGGAGCCCGCCATGGTCGACGTCATCGCCGCCCGGGCCTGACCCGCCTCGGAATACCACGACGGCTTCGCCGTTGTACCCCCTGAACGACTTCTCGAAGGAGCACACATGTCCAACGCCAAGGCTGTCACCGACGCCACCTTCTCGGACGAGGTCCTCAAGTCCGACAAGACGATCCTCGTCGACTTCTGGGCTGAGTGGTGTGGCCCGTGTCGCGCGGTCTCGCCGATCCTCGACCAGATCGCCGAAGAGCACGCCGGCAAGATCGAGATCGTGAAGCTCAACGTGGACGACAACCCCCAGTCGGCCATGAACTACCAGATCACGTCGATCCCGGCGATGAAGGTCTTCAAGGGCGGCGAGGTCGTCAAGACCGTCATCGGTGCCAAGCCGAAGCCCGCGCTCGAGGCCGACCTCGCCGAGTTCCTCGCGTAGGTCGCCCCACCCGAACGGCCCCGCTCTCCCCGGAGGGCGGGGCCGTTCTCGTCCGGAGCCACCGGATGACGATCGGCCCCGTCGCGGAACCCTGGTTCCCGGGGCCGATGTCGTAGTGTGGCGGGAATGTCCCACTGAACGGAGCACTCGATGACGAACGGCAACAGCCTCGACCCCTGGTACGACTCCTACGCCCAGCGCACCGCCGGGCTGAGCGCCTCCGAGGTCCGAGCCCTGTTCGCCGTCGCCTCGCGCCCCGAAGTGGTCTCGTTGGCCGGCGGCATGCCGTTCGTCTCCGCGCTCCCCAGAGAGCTCGTCACGGGCTCCCTGGACCGTGTCATGACCGAGCACTCCGCCATGGCGCTCCAGTACGGCGGTGGCCAAGGCCTGCGTTCCCTCCGCGAGCACATCGTGGACGTCATGAGCCTCGAGGGCATCCGTGCCAGCGCCGAAGACGTCGTGGTCACCACGGGCTCGCAGCACGCCCTCGACCTCGTCACACGGCTGTTCATCGACCCGGGTGACGTCGTGCTCGCCGAGTCGCCGTCCTACGTCGGCGCGATCGGCGTCTTCCGGTCGTACCAGGCCGAGACGGTGCACGTGACGACGGACGAGCTCGGACTCGTCCCCGAGGCGCTGCGCGAGGCGATCGCGAACCTCCGCACCCAGGGCAAGCGGATCAAGTTCCTCTACACGATCCCGAACTTCCACAACCCGGCCGGCGTCACGATGAGCCGCGAGCGCCGCATCGAGGTGCTCGACATCTGCCGGTCCAACAACATCCTCGTGCTCGAGGACAACCCGTACGGGCTCCTGTGGTTCGACGAGCCGGCGCCGCAGGCCATCCGATCGATCGACGAAGAGGGCGTGGTGTACCTCGGCTCCTTCTCGAAGACCCTCGCACCGGGGTTCCGCGTGGGCTGGGCGCTCGCGCCCCACGCCATCCGCGAGAAGCTCGTGCTCGCCAACGAATCGGCCGTGCTCGCGCCGAACTCCTTCGGCCAGTACGTCGTGAACGCGTACCTCGACGCCGCGGACTGGAAGGGCCAGGTCGACAACTTCCGGGGGATCTACGCCGAGCGCCGCGACGCCATGCTGTCGGCGCTGGGGGAGTTCCTGCCGGACCTGTCCTGGACGAAGCCGAACGGTGGCTTCTTCGTGTGGCTGACCCTGCCCGAGTCGCTCGACTCGAAGGGCATGCTGCCGCGCGCGGTCAAGGAGCTCGTTGCCTACACGCCCGGCACCGCGTTCTACGCGGACGGACGCGGGGGCGGACACATCCGTCTGTCGTTCTGCTACCCGACCCCGGAGCAGATCCGGGTGGGGGTCAAGCGCCTGGCCAACGTCGTCAACGACGAACTCGAACTCATCGAGACCTTCGGCCCGACGACCCGACCGAACACCGTGGTCCGCCAGACGTCGTCGGTCAGCGCACCGCCGCCGAACGTCTCCTGATCAGCGCTTTTCCTCAGTGCTGCTCGCACAGCACCGCAGTTCCACACCGGAGGACCCCGCATGGCCGAGCTCACCCGTCGTCACGTCGTCGTCGTAGCCGGAGGCATCTCGCACGAGCGCGACGTCTCACTCCGCTCCGGCCGTCGGGTGGCCGACTCACTGACCGGCTACGGCTGGCAGGTCGACCTGCGTGACGCCGACGCGATGCTCCTGCCGGCACTCACCGAATCACGCCCGGACGTCGTGTGGCCGGCACTGCACGGCGCCTCCGGTGAGGACGGCGCCCTGCGGGGCATCCTGGAGGCCGTGGACATCCCGTTCGTCGGCTCGCGTTCGACGTCGGCCCGGCTGGCATGGGACAAGCCCACGGCGTCAGCGCTGGTGGCCCGCGCCGGCGTCCGCACTCCTCGTTCAGTGACGCTCTCCCACGACGTCTTCCGCGAGCTCGGCGCCGTCGGCGTCCTCGCGGCCATCGCGACCGAGCATCCGGTACCGCTCGCCGTGAAGCCTGCGCGAGGCGGGAGTGCGCAGGGCGTGACCCTGGTCGACGACGTCAAGGACCTGCCCCGGGCCATGGTCACGGCCTACACGTACTGCGACGACGTCGTGGTCGAGCAGCTCATCCGTGGGACCGAGGTCGCGGTGGGCATCATCGACACCGGAGACGGCCCCGTGGCACTCTCCGCCGTGGAGATCGTGCCGCGGAACGGCATCTACGGATTCGAGGCGCGCTACAACGCGGGGGAGACGACCTTCTACACGCCGGCACGGCTCTCGGGTGCATTCGCCGCGGGCGCCGCCGAGGCAGCGGTCGCCGCGCACTCGGCCCTGGGACTGCGTCACCTGTCCCGTGTCGACCTGATCATCGACGGGGCCGGGACACCCTGGTTCCTCGAGGCGAATGTGCTTCCCGGCCTCACGGAGACGTCGCTGCTGCCGCAGGCGCTGTCGGCGTCCGGCTTCGATCTCGGCTGGACCTACGCCGAGCTCGCCGAGCAAGCGATTCGGGACCACCGCGCCTGATCGGTCTGGCCGGTGTTCCACGTGGAACACCGGCGCTATTGTCCGCTCGGCCCCACCGCAAGGTCAGATGTTCCACGTGGAACGTCTGCTCCGGGTTCGATTCCGGGGCTTTCGAGGCGACTTGTTCCACGTGGAACATCCGCTGGGAGCGTACTTCCTGGGCGCCGCAGCCTGGCCATCGACGCAGTCGACGGTTCTCGGCCTACTGCCCGAACCGCGTGAGGACCATCGCCGACGCTTCGCGGTCGGTCTGCACGTGCGACGGCGGGGCAACCTTGTGCACCGGCATCGAAGCTCCGTGCACGTCAGCGAACATGCGGAGATACAGCCTCGGTTTACAGGCTCTGGAGGAGTGGCCCCTCGAACCGGGAGCTCGGGTCGACGGCGCGGGATGCCGTGCCTGGGGGCTGTTGCTGCATCCGCGAGCGGCGTGCTGCGTCGCCGCGAGAAGCGCGAAGATGAGCCCGGTGTGCGGCAACCCCACTCCAGCCGCCACAAGCGCTCACAGCGCCGCCTGGAGGCGCTCGCGGGCTGGCTCAGCCTTCGAGGTCCTGCACTCCGAGCTCCCCGAGGATCCGGTTGAGGTCATCGCCGTTCGCGAAGTCGATCGTGACGGAGCTCTTGCGAGCACCGACGGCGATCTTCACCCGGGTGTTCAGGCGATCGCCGAGTCGCTCAGCAAGATCGTTGAAGTGGGCCTGTCGCTTCGAGGGCTCGGGCTTCGGCTTTGCCGTCGGCGTCTTGGCTGACAGCTGCTGCGCGATCGCCTCAGCAGCGCGGACGGAAAGGTCCTCGTTGACGATCTTCTCGGCAAGGTACTCCATGGCCTCCGCGTCCGGTGCCGCGAGGATGGCCCGAGCGTGCCCAGCGGAGAGCACGCCTGCGGCCACACGCCGCTGGACGGGGGAGGGGAGTCGCAGGAGTCGGATCGTGTTCGTGATCTGCGGACGCGACCGTCCGATTCGCTGGCCGAGCTGCTCCTGCGTGATCCCGAAGTCCGCCAGGAGCTGCTGGTACGCCGACGCCTCTTCCAGGGGGTTGAGCTGTGCCCGGTGGAGGTTCTCCAGCAGCGCGTCGCGCAGCATCGCATCGTCGGGGGTGTCCTTCACGATCGCCGGGATCGTGCTCAGGCCGAGTTCCTTCGTAGCACGCAGACGGCGTTCGCCCATGATGAGCTCGTACTGTGGCTCGGTGCCCGTGGCGCCCGGGATCGGCCGGACGACGATCGGCTGCAGGACACCGATCTCACGGATCGAGTGGACGAGCTCTTGGAGCTCCTCCTCGCGGAACTCCTTCCGCGGCTGCTGTGCGTTCGGGATCACGTCGAGCGGGTTGAGATTGGCAAGTCGTGCACCGGGCACGGCCACCAGCTCGTCCGCGGTCGGAGCGGATGCCGGCGAACCACCGGTCGGGAAGAACACGTCGACGGGACGATCCTGCTGATCGGTCGCGGTCGGGATCAGGGCGCCGATGCCTCGGCCGAGTCCGGTTCGCTTCGGTGCCATCAGTGCTTCGCTCCTCGTGCTGCGATCTCGGCGGCCGCTTCCAGGTAGGACAGCGACCCGGTGGAGTTCACGTCGTAGGCGACGACACTCTGGCCGTAGCTCGGTGCTTCGCTCACGCGGACGGAGCGCGGGATCATGGCCTTGAGCACCTGGTCGCCGAAGTGCTCACGGACGTCGTTCGCCACCTGGTTCGACAGGTTCGTGCGGCTGTCGTACATGGTCAGCAGGATCGTCGAGACGCGGAGGTTCGGGTTGAGGTGCCGCTCGATCAGTTCGATGTTCCGCAGCAGCTGGCTCAGCCCCTCGAGCGCGTAGTACTCACACTGGATCGGGATGAGTACCTCTTGTGCGGCAACGAACGCGTTGATGGTCAACAAACCCAGCGACGGCGGGCAGTCGATGAACACGTAGTGGTAGGGCTCGTCCAGGGACTGCAGGTACATGTCGAGTGCAGTCCGGAGCCGCTGTTCTCGTGCCACCAGGGAGACGAGTTCGATCTCGGCACCGGCGAGGTGAATCGTTGCCGGCACACACCAGAGCGTGTCCGACTCGGGGGAGGCCTGCACGGTGTCGGCCATCGGAGCCTCGTCGACGATCACGTCGTAGATGCTCGCGACTTCCGCCTGGTGGTCCACGCCGAGTGCCGTCGAGGCATTGCCCTGCGGGTCCAGGTCGATCACCAGTACACGAGCACCACCGTGAGCGAGACCGGCGGCCAGGTTGACGGTCGTCGTCGTCTTGCCGACGCCGCCCTTCTGGTTCGAGACGGTGATGATCCGTGTCTCAGCAGGCAGGGGGAACTGTTGCGTGGCGATCGCACGCCGGCGACGGTTCAGGTCGGCGATCTCGCGAGCGAGCGGTGTCGACGCGTCGTAGTCGGTCGATGAACTCAACGAGTGCCTCTTCCCCGGTTCGATGTTTCACGTGGAACGCGGAGCCACTGGCGGCCGGATGACCCGGCCCGAGCCGCAGCGTCAGTCAACTGTAGCCCGGAAGACGCGGGTGGTCTCCGCAACCACACCGTCTCCGAGCTCGAGTACCTCGACATCGGAGAGGCGCTTCCGGAGGATGACCTTCCGTGCCTTCTCGATCTCTTCGTCGACCCGCGCACCCTTCATCAGGATGAGCTGCCCGCCCGAGCGGACCAGGGGAACGGTGAGGGGAATGAGCTTCGACAGCGCACTGACGGCCCGTGCGGTGACCTGGTCCACGACGACGTCGTCCGCCACGTCCTCAGCACGGCCGCGGAGCACGGTGACGTTCTGCAGGCCGAGACGGTCGGACTCGTTGCGAAGCCAATCCGTCCGTCGCTCCATCGGCTCGATGAGGACGAACTCGACGTCCGGCCGGGCGATCGCGAGCACGAGACCCGGCAACCCTGCCCCCGAGCCGACGTCTGCAACGCGACCACGGGCCTCCAGGAGCGGTGCCAGCAATGCAGAATTGAGGATGTGTCGGGTCCACAAGCGTGGAAGCTCGAGCGGGCCGATCAGGCCCAGCTCCTCACCCCGTCGCGCGAGTTCGTTCGTGAACGAGCGCGCGACCTCGATCTGGTCACCGAAGAGCCCTGCGGCCGCGATGGGCTCAGCCTCGAGCACCGGTGCAGCCTCCGTCATCGGGTGACGACCGTGTGGCGGTCCCGACCCTCACCCTCGGACTCCGAGTGGAAGCCCTTCTCTGCGACCAGGTCGTGCACCAGCTTGCGCTCGTAGGACGACATCGGGGGCAGCGCAGCCGACGACGAACCGGCTTCGATGCGCTCGACGGCGGTGTCCACGAGCCGCTGCAGCTCGTCAGCACGGGCATCCCGCGAGCCACCGACGTCGAGGATGAGCCGGCTGAACTCGCCGGTCTCCGCCTGCACGGCGATCCGGGTGAGCTCCTGCAACGCCGTCACGGTGTCCGGCTTCGACAGCACGCGGAGTGCTTCGCCGTCATCGGTGACCGACAGGTACACACGACCGGCGCGCTCCTCGATCTCGATGTCGCCGTCGAGGTCGCAGATGTCGAGGAGCTCCTCGATGTAGTCCGCCGCGATGTCCGCTTCGTCGCGGGCGTCCTCGGTCTCGGTGTCCATCGTCTCGGTGTCCGTCGCCTGGACGGCGGCTGCGGTGTCCTGCTCGGTCACTTACTTCTTCCCGTTCTTCTTCTGGCGCTGCTTGCCGACCGGCTGCTGACGCTGGGTGGTCACGCGCACGGGCTCGATCTCCGTCGCGCCGGCGCCGGCACCGGCCTCGGCGAGGACCGGGGTGGCGGTCCCGCGACGCTGTGCCTTCTTGGCCAGGCGGGCTTCACGGGCCAGTGCTGCTTCGGAGCCGGGCGTCGGCATGCTGCGGATGACGAAGTACTGCTGCGCCATCGTCCAGACGTTCGAGGCGAGCCAGTAGAACATGACGCCGAGGGGGAAGCTCAGGCCCGAGATCACGAAGACCAGCGGGAGGATGTACAGCATCATCTTCTGCTGGCGGTACATCGGAGACTCCTTGGTCTCCGGCGACATGTTCTTGGCGACGAGCTGCAGCTGCGTGATGAACTGCGACGCCGTCATCACGACGATCATGAAGCCCGCGATCGCACGGACCTCCCACCCGGAGGCGTTCGTGAACGTCTCGTGCAGGGGAGCACCGAACAGGGCCGCGTTGCCGAACGACGCCGCGAGGTCGTTCGTGAGCAGGCCGATGCCCGTCTTGTTGATCTGGGCCTCGTGCAGCACCGAGTACAGCGAGAAGAAGATCGGCATCTGCAGCAGCAGCGGCAGGCAGGAGCTGAGCGGGTTGGTCCCGGTCTCCTTGTAGAGCGCCATGGTCTCGCGGCTCATGGCCTCACGCGAGAACTGGTCCTTCTTGCCCTTGTACTTGTCCTGGATCTTCTTCAGCTGGGGCGCGACCTCGAGCATGCGACGCTGCGACTTGATCTGCCGGACGAAGATCGGGATCAACGCTGCGCGGACGACGAACGTCAGGAAGATGATCGAGAGCACCCACGTGATGCCCTCGTTCGGGTCCATGCCGATGCTCTCGAAGATCCAGTGGAAGCCGACGAGGATGGCCGAGACCACCCATTTGAGCGGCCAGAGGATCGTTCCGATGATGTCCATGGGGACGGCTACGCCTTTCGAGTGCGCTGGGAGAGCAGGACCGGCCGGGCCGTTCCGACCGCGGGGTGCGGCTGCTGCGGGATCGGCGCGAGGACGAACCCGAACCGGTTGACGACGAACGGGTGACGGCGTTCCTTGACGTCGTCGATGCCGCCAGCAGCCCAGGGGTTGCAACGGGCGATGCGCCAGGCGCCCATGGCGGATCCGCGCACGACGCCGTACTGCTGGATCGCCTCGAGGGCGTACCGGGAGCACGACGGGTGGTAGCGGCAGACGTTGCCGTACAGCGGGGAGATCACCGCACGGTAGGCCCGGAGCACGACGACGCACGCGTTGCGTGGGAGCAACGCGATGACCCAGGCAAGCCGGGTCCACAGAGTGCGGTTCATGCTGCCTTCTCCACCCCGCGCGCGAAGGAGCGCGTGACGTCTTCGAGCAGGGTAGGCCATCCGGCCTGCGATGCGGCTGGCAGTACACGGACCACCACGTCGAAGCCCTGAGGGCGCTCGACGAGCAGGTCGTGCGCGATCGCCTTGAGCCGCCGCCTGATCAGGTTCCGGGTCACGGCGTTCCCCACCGTCTTCGCGACGATGAAGCCGAACCGCGTCGGTCCGTTGCAGTCGGCCGGCTGACGGACCACGGAGACGACGACGTGCGCCGTGGCGCTCTTGCGACCACGACGCACGACGTTCCGGTAGTCATCCCCGCGCACGATGCGGTTGGCGCTGGCCAACACTGCGACGCCGGGGTCAGACCGATGACCGGATCAGGCGATGAGCCTGATCAGGCCGAGAGCTCGGTACGGCCCTTGGCGCGGCGCGCCGACAGGATGGCGCGGCCGGCACGCGTCCGCATGCGGAGGCGGAAGCCGTGCTTCTTGGCGCGGCGGCGGTTGTTCGGCTGGAAGGTGCGCTTGCTCATGATGTTCTCCACACGGCTGCTCGCGGCGAGCCGTCACGTATGTGTAGCCGTCCGGGTGTCGAACGACGCAGATGGGCGCGACCAAAGGGCCGCAGTCAACTGGTTAACGGTACGTGACAGCGGCGAGCAGGTCAAACCCCGCCCGGAACGGCCGCGCCGTCGCCGTCGGGTCTGACGTCCCTCGATCCCATTCTCCACATTGGGGACAACTTCCGTTCGGTGGGACGCGGTCCGGTCCTTTACAGTGGTGTGATCGATCCCCCCCGATGGCCGGTACGACAGGGAAGTGCTCCTGTGCGACGGCTCGAGGTGGTCGTGGACAACACTGTGGACAACCCTGTGGGAACCTCCGCGGCAACGAGGCGTCGACGAAGCCCCCGGAGCCACCGACGATCCGCCGGCGACGACCTGGTCCCGAGTGCGGTCGCCGAGGACGCCACGGCACGTCCGACCCCGCAGGACGCACCCTCGTCCGGCAGCGAACGCACGACACGACCCCTGGAGACGAGCGCGACATGACGATGCCGGCCGACCCCGTCGAGGACCTCTGGTCATCCGTACTCGGACTCCTCGCCGAGGACCCCCGCATCACGCCGCAGCTCCACGGGTTCCTGAACCTGGTCGAGCCGAAGGGCGTGCTCGCCGGCACCCTGTACCTCGAGGTGCCGAACGACCTGACCCGGGGCATGCTCGAACAGCGCATCAGGATCCCGATCACCGAGGCGGTCGGTCGCATCGGTGACGACTCGGTCGCGAACTTCGCCATCACCGTCAACCCGGACATGGCATCGGAACCACGGGTGGACCCGAACGTCCCCGAGTACGCCGAGCCCGTGCAGGAAGCCGTCGAGCAGAGTGCCGCTCCACGCCAGTACATCGAAGCGCCGTTCGTCCCGAGCCAGATCGACTCTCCCGGCACCAGCGGTCGGCCCGAGTCGCGACTCAACCCGAAGTACAACTTCGACAACTTCGTCATCGGCTCGTCGAACCGGTTCGCCCACGCCGCAGCGGTCGCCGTGGCCGAGGCACCCGCCAAGGCCTACAACCCGCTCTTCATCTACGGCGACTCCGGACTGGGCAAGACACACCTGCTCCACGCCATCGGGCACTACGCCGAGAGCCTCTACCCGGGGATCCGCGTCCGGTACGTGTCGAGCGAGGAGTTCACGAACGACTTCATCAACTCGATCGCGAACAACCGCTCGAACCAGTTCCAGCAGCGGTACCGCGACATCGACATCCTGCTGATCGACGACATCCAGTTCCTGCAGGGGAAGGACTCCACCCAGGAGGCCTTCTTCCACACGTTCAACACCCTGCACGACCACAACAAGCAGGTCGTCATCACGTCGGACGTCGCGCCGAAGCACCTGACAGGGTTCGAGGACCGGATGCGGTCGCGCTTCGAGTGGGGCCTGATCACCGACGTACAGGCGCCCGAGCTCGAGACGCGCATCGCGATCCTCCGCAAGAAGGCTCAGTCCGACCACCTGCAGGTGCCCGACGACATCCTCGAGTTCATGGCGTCGAAGGTGTCGAGCAACATCCGCGAGCTCGAGGGCACCCTGATCCGGGTCACCGCGTTCGCGAGCCTCAACCGGACGGCCGTGGACATGGCCCTGGTGCAGACGGTCCTCAAGGACCTGATCACCCTCGACGAGGACAACGTCGTCGCGCCGACGGACATCATCAACCACACCGCGGAGTACTTCAAGCTCTCCGTCGACGACCTGTACGGGTCGTCCCGCTCCCAGGCGATCGCCACGGCACGACAGATCGCGATGTACCTGTGCCGTGAGCTGACGAGCCTGTCCCTGCCCAAGATCGGGCAGCTGTTCGGCAACCGCGACCACACCACGGTGATGTACGCGAACAAGAAGATCACCGAGCTGATGAAGGAGCGTCGGTCGATCTACAACCAGGTCACCGAGCTCACCAGCCGCATCAAGCAGGACCGCCGCTACCGCTGAGATCCGCCCGTTCCCGCCCGCATCCACCATCTGAGACGGTTCCATGGGCCGGAGTTCTCACAGTGTGGATAGCCTGTGGATAACTGTGGAGGACACGCCGCCGGGTTGTACACAGGTGGGGGGTCACCTGTGGAGACTGGGGATGGAAGTGGATAGATGAGATTTATTCATCCCGTTAACGCTCACACACCGCTCACAAGTCACAGACGTGTAGTTCCCTACTGCGGAGCGGGATGCACAGGGTTATCCACAGTGTGCACAGGCGTTAACACCATTACTCCTGGTTAACGATCAATCTCCGCGGGACAACCTTGTGGACGGCGGGACCACAAGAAATCCGGCCCCCGTCCGCCTGTGCCAGAATGGGGCGGCCGGACAGTCCAAGCCGATCGACAGGGGTTCCAGCTGTGAAGTTCGAGGTCAACCGGGACGTCTTCTCCGAAGCCGTCTCCTTCGCAGTGAAGCTCCTCCCGCAGCGCACGACCCTCCCGATCCTCTCGGGCGTCCTGATCCACGCCGACGGTGATCGCCTGACGCTCTCGTCGTTCGACTACGAGGTCTCGGCGCAGACGTCCATCTCGGCCCAGATCGACGAGCCGGGCACGGTCCTGGTCTCCGGTCGCCTGCTGAACGACATCGCGAGCCGGCTGCCGAACGCCCCCGTGTCGTTCACCACCGAGGACGCGAAGATCTCCGTCTCCTGCGGTTCGGCGCACTTCACGCTGCTGTCCATGCCGGTCGAGGAGTACCCGACGCTGCCCGAGATCGGCCCGCAGACCGGTATCATCCCCGGCGACGCGTTCTCCGAAGCGGTGTCGCAGGTCGCGGTCGCGGCCAGCCGCGACGACGTCACCCCCGTCATCACCGGGGTGCAGCTCGAGGTCGGCGACAACGACCTCTCCCTGATCGCGACGGACCGCTACCGCGTCGCCGTCCGCACCATCGCGTGGGACTCCGGCCGTGTCGGTTCGGACCCGCTGCACGCGCTGGTCCCGGCCCGCACCCTGCAGGAAGTCGGCCGCACGTTCGGTTCCGCGTCCACGGTGTCGGTGTCGATCAGCGGCAACTCCGACCGCGAGCTCATCGCGTTCCACGCCGACGACAAGACCGTGACGTCGCTGCTCATCAAGGGCAACTACCCGCCGGTCCGCCGGCTCTTCCCCGAGACCGTCAACGACCACGCGGTGATCAACACCGCGGAGCTCGTCGAGGCGGTCCGACGGGTCTCCCTCGTCCTGGAGCGCGAAGCAGCGCTCCGGTTCTCCTTCACGGTCGACGGGCTCACGCTCGAGGCGATCGGATCCGAACAAGCGCAGGCGTCAGAGTCGATCAGTGCGTTGTTGACCGGCGAGGAAACGGTGGTCTCGTTGAAGCCCGCCTTCCTCCTGGACGGGCTGAACGCGGTGCACTCCGAGTTCGTCCGCATCTCCTTCACCAAGACGGAGAACCCCAACAAGCCGGGCCCGGTGCTGATCACCGGCCAGACTTCGCAAGAGGCCGCAGCGACCGATGGATACCGGTACCTGCTGCAGCCGAACCTGCTGCTGCGATAGGCGCAACAGGCAACCTGCGCTGGCGCACACCACCGGCAGCATCAGCGCGACGACGAACAGAAGAGGAAATCATGCACATCGGTCTTGTCGGCCTTGGTCGCATGGGCAACAACATGCGTGCCCGTCTCCGCAACGCAGGGATCGAGGTCACCGGGTACGACGCGAACCCCGCCGTCTCCGACGTCGCCGACCTCGGCGCCCTCGCCGCTGCCCTCCCGGAGGGCAAGCGACTCGTGTGGGTCATGGTCCCGCACGGCAAGATCACCGACGACGTGATCACTGACCTGGCCGGCGTCCTCGGCGAGGGCGACCTGGTGATCGACGGCGGCAACTCGAAGTGGCTGGACGACACCAAGCACGCCGAGCAGCTCGGTGCCCGCGGCATCCGCTACATGGACGTCGGTGTCTCCGGTGGTGTCTGGGGCAAGGACAACGGGTACGGCCTCATGGTCGGCGGTGACGCCGCGGACGTCGAGTTCGCGATGCCCGTCTTCGACGCGCTGCGCCCCGAGGGTCCCCGCGAAGAAGGCTTCTCGCACGCCGGCCCGATCGGCGCCGGTCACTACGCCAAGATGGTCCACAACGGCATCGAGTACGCGATCATGCAGGCGTACGGCGAGGGCTACGAGCTCCTCGAGGCGAAGGACATCATCACCGACGTCCCCGCCGTGTTCGCCGGTTGGCAGCGCGGCACGGTCGTTCGTTCCTGGCTGCTCGACCTGATGGTGCTCGCGCTGAACGAGGACCCGAAGCTGGACGCGATCGAGGGCTACGTCGAGGACTCCGGCGAGGGCCGCTGGACCGTCGAAGAGGCCATCGAGCACGCGGTCCCGATGCCGACGATCTCGGCGTCGATCTTCGCGCGCTTCGTCTCGCGACAGGGCAGTGCTTCGCCGACGATGAAGGCCGTCGCGGCGCTCCGCAACCAGTTCGGCGGTCACGCCGTCAAGAAGTCCTAGGACTTCCCGGGGGAACCCGGACTCGGCCCGCGTGCACGTCGACCATCTCCAACTGACCGACTTCCGGAACTACCGGGAGGCGGACGTCGACCTCGCACGCGGGCCGAACCTGTTCGTCGGCCGCAACGGGCAGGGCAAGACCAACCTGGTCGAGGCCATCGGGTACCTCTCCACGCTCGGCTCGCACCGCGTCCCCACCGACGCGGCCCTCGTCCGTCAGGGGTGCGACGCCGCGATCGTCCGAGCACGGCTCGCCCACGAAGAACGCAGCATCCTCGCCGAGGTGCAGATCAACCGCACCGGCGCGAACCGTGCGCAGGTCAACCGGTCGGCGATCAAGCCGCGGGAGCTGCCGCGCTACTGCACGAGCGTGCTCTTCGCTCCGGAGGACCTGGCCCTCGTCCGCGGAGAACCGGCCGGGCGACGCCGGATGCTCGACGAGTTGCTCGGCCAGATCGCACCGCGGATGCAGGGCGTGCTCGCCGACTACGACCGCACGCTCCGGCAGCGGAACACCCTGCTGAAGTCGGCACGCGCAACCGGCGCGAAGGCGAACGCCCTGTCGACGCTCGACGTCTGGGACGACCGGCTCGTCGGACTCGGCGCCGAGATCGTCGCGGCCCGCGACCACCTGACCCGGCGGCTCGCGCCCTTCGTGGCCGACGCCTACGCGACCGTCGCCGGCGAGCACCACGACGCCTCGATCACCGGTGTCCTGTCGATCCGCGGCGGCGACCCCGAGTCCGCGGCGGCCACCGATCCGGTGCTCGGGACCCCGGACGAGCCCGTCACGGTCGCGTCGGCAGCCGAGGCGTTCGCGGCCGCCCTGGAGCGACGTCGCCGGGACGAACTCGACCGCGGACTCACCCTCGTCGGGCCACACCGGGACGACGTGCTGTTCCAGCTCAACGGGTTACCTGCCCGCGGGTATGCGAGTCACGGC
The DNA here is from genome assembly GCF_031844325.1 of Curtobacterium sp. BRB10. NCBI lineage: Bacteria > Bacillati > Actinomycetota > Actinomycetes > Micrococcales > Microbacteriaceae > Curtobacterium > Curtobacterium sp. BRB10. Next base: position 116,942 of record NZ_JAUZVA010000002.1, on the reverse strand, counting down.
GAGTCCTGGTCCTTCGCGCTGGCGATCCAGCTCGCAAGTGCCTCGATCCTGCGTGCGGAGTCGAACCTGGGCGACCCGATCATCATCCTCGACGACGTCTTCGCCGAGCTCGACGAATCACGTCGGGAGCGCCTCGCGAACGCCGTCGCCGACTACGAGCAGGTGCTCATCACGGCCGCGGTCTTCGGCGACGTGCCCCAGAAGCTGGCGGCGCACACGGTGCGGATCGAGGCGGGCACGATCGTGACCGACGAGGCGGACGCGACCCGGGCCTCCAGTCCGACGACGGACGCGACGGAGCCGACGGACGCGACGGAGCCGACGGACGCGACGGAGCGGACTGCAGCGACGGACGCCGACGCCAAGGCGGACCCGACCGACGCCCCTGCCCCCACCGAAGCCGAAGCCGAAGCCGACGCCTGATGCCGAAGCCCCGCAAGCCCACCGAACCCTCGCAGGTGTACCGCCACCTGCGCGCGGTGTTCGGCGACCCGTCCAAGCGCGGCACCGATGCCCGCCGCCGCCGCGCCCGCGAGTTCGACGCCGACACCGTGCCGTACGGGCGCGGCCGCGAGCCGAAGGGCCTCGCGGACATCGTCGGATCGCTCGCCCAGGAGCTCGGTTGGACGGAACCCCTGGCCCGCTCCGAGCTCTTCGTCGACTGGCCGAGCGTCGTCGGTGAGGAACTGGCGAAGCACTCCCGTCCGGTCACCATCGACGACGGCGCGCTCGTCATCCGGTGCGATTCGACGGCCTGGGCGACCCAGCTCCGACTGATGCGCGCGACGGTCACGACGACCATCGCGGAACGGCACCCCGAAGCGGGGGTCCAATCGATCAGGGTTTCCGGCCCGGACGCCCCCACGTGGAAACGCGGCCCCAGGACGGTCCAGGGGCGCGGTCCTCGCGACACCTACGGTTGAGGCGACGAAATCATCCTGGAGTGCCAGAAAAGCCCGTCTGAGGGGCAGATGCGCCCTCGAAAGAGGGGGCTCTGCGGTAGACTGGGAGGTGCAGTGCGCGGGCGTTCCGCGCGCAGGCAGGAGCACGCTCGACATGGCAGCAGAATCTGAAGACGACCGGCAGAACCCGCTCGGTGCGGAGACCCCGCAGAGCGAACCGTCCTACGGCGCAGACCAGATTCAGGTGCTCGAGGGGCTGGAAGCCGTCCGCAAGCGCCCCGGTATGTACATCGGTTCGACTGGCCCGCGCGGACTGCACCACCTGGTCCAGGAGATCGTCGACAACTCGGTCGACGAAGCCCTCGCCGGGTACTGCGACACCATCGACGTGAGCATCCGCGAAGACGGTGGCGTCCGCGTCGTCGACAACGGCCGTGGCATCCCGGTCGACGTCCACGCGGCTGAGGGAGTCTCGACCCTCCAGGTCGTCCTCACCGTCCTGCACGCCGGCGGCAAGTTCGGCGGTGGCGGCTACGCCGTCTCCGGTGGTCTGCACGGCGTCGGTTCGTCCGTCGTGAACGCACTGAGCTCCGAACTCGACGTCGAGGTCCGTCGACAGGGCCACGTCTGGCGGCAGAGCTACACCGACGGCGTCCCCGTCGCGCCCGTCTCGAAGGACGAGGCGACCGACGAGACCGGTACGACGATCACGTTCTGGCCGAACGCGGAGATCTTCGAGTCCGTCGTCTTCGACTACGAGACTCTGCGCACGCGCTTCCAGCAGATGGCCTTCCTGAACAAGGGCCTGCGGATCAACCTGCGCGACGAGCGAACCCCGGAAGAAGGGGAAGAAGCCCGCAACGACACCTTCATGTACGAGCGTGGCCTCGCCGACTACGTCGAGTTCATCAACGCGCAGAAGAAGGCCGACCTCGTCCACCCCGACGTCATCGGCTTCGAGGCCGAGGACCCGGAGCGCAAGATCGCGCTCGAGGTCGCGATGCAGTGGAACACCTCCTACCAGGAGAGCGTCCACACCTTCGCGAACACGATCAACACGCACGAGGGCGGGACCCACGAAGAGGGCTTCCGCGCCGCGCTCACGACCCTCGTCAACCGCTACGCGCGCGAGGCGAAGATCATCAAGGAGAAGGACGACAACCTCACGGGTGACGACATCCGCGAAGGACTCACCGCCGTCATCTCCGTCAAGCTCGGCGAGCCGCAGTTCGAGGGGCAGACGAAGACCAAGCTCGGCAACACCGAGGCGAAGTCCTTCGTGCAGCGCGTCGTCGGCACCGAGCTGACCCACTGGTTCGAGAGCAACCCGACGCAGGCGCGCGACGTCGTCCGCAAGGCGATCCAGGCGTCGCAGGCGCGGCTCGCTGCCCGCAAGGCACGCGAGACCACCCGCCGCAAGGGGCTGCTCGAGTCGGGCGGCATGCCCGGCAAGCTCAAGGACTGCCAGTCCAAGGACCCGACGGTGTCGGAGATCTTCATGGTCGAGGGTGACTCCGCCGGCGGTTCCGCCGTGCAGGGCCGCAACCCGATGACCCAGGCGATCCTGCCCCTGCGCGGCAAGATCCTGAACGTCGAGAAGGCCCGGCTCGACCGCGCCCTCGCCAACCAGGAGATCCAGTCGATGATCACGGCGTTCGGTGCCGGCATCGGTGAGGACTTCGACCCGGACAAGGCCCGCTACCACAAGATCGTGCTGATGGCCGATGCCGACGTGGACGGCCAGCACATCACGACGCTGCTGCTCACCCTGCTGTTCCGCTACATGCGTCCGCTCATCGAGCACGGCTACGTGTACCTCGCGCAGCCGCCGCTGTACCGCCTGAAGTGGTCGAACTCGGCGCACGAGTACGTCTTCAGCGACCGGGAGCGCGATGCCCTGATGCAGGCCGGTCTCGCCGCCGGCAAGCGCATCCCGAAGGACAACGGGATCCAGCGCTACAAGGGCCTCGGCGAGATGGACTACAAGGAGCTCTGGGACACCACGATGAACCCGGACACGCGCACGCTCCTGCAGGTCACGCTGGAGGACGCGGCTGCTGTGGACAGCGTCTTCTCGACGCTGATGGGCGAGGACGTCGACGCACGTCGCCAGTTCATCCAGCAGAACGCCAAGGACGTCCGCTTCCTCGACATCTAACGGCCAGGAGGCGTGGCGTGAGCCGCGTCGACCAGTCCTGACCACCTGGGGTCGCGCCCGGCGCGACCAACGGAACCACAGCCTCCAGGCTGTCCAGAAAGGGAACGAAGCCACATGGCTGACGACAACGAGAACGGCGCCGACGAGCTGCCCGAGATCGTCCACGGCGACAGCGGGGACATCGTCGTCTCCGGTGACCGCATCTCGCAGGTCGACCTGCAGCTCGAGATGCAGCGCTCGTACCTCGACTACGCGATGTCGGTCATCGTCGGTCGTGCCCTGCCGGAGGTCCGCGACGGCCTCAAGCCGGTGCACCGCCGTGTGATCTACGCGATGTTCGACGGCGGCTACCGCCCGGACCGGGCGTTCTCGAAGTGCTCCCGCGTCGTCGGTGACGTCATGGGTCAGTTCCACCCGCACGGTGACTCCGCGATCTACGACGCCCTGGTCCGCCTGGTGCAGCCGTGGTCACTCCGGTACCCGCTCGCGCTCGGTCAGGGCAACTTCGGTTCGCCGGGCAACGACGGCGCTGCCGCCCCGCGGTACACCGAGACGAAGATGGCGCCGCTCGCGCTCGAGATGGTCCGCGACATCGACGAGGACACCGTCGACTTCCAGGACAACTACGACGGCCGCACCCAGGAGCCGGCGATCCTGCCGGCCCGGTTCCCGAACCTGCTCGTCAACGGGTCGGTCGGCATCGCGGTCGGCATGGCCACGAACATCCCGCCGCACAACCTGCGCGAGGTCGCCGAGGGCGCGAAGTGGGCACTCGACAACCCCGATGCCACCCGTGAGGAACTGCTCACCGCGCTCATGCAGCGCATCAAGGGCCCGGACTTCCCGACGGGTGCGCAGGTGCTCGGCACCAAGGGGATCCAGGACGCCTACCGCACCGGCCGTGGGTCGATCACCATGCGTGCCGTCGTCTCGGTGGAGGAGATCCAGGGTCGCACCTGCCTCGTCGTCACCGAGCTGCCGTACCAGGTCAACCCCGACAACCTGGCGATCAAGATCGCCGAGCTCGTCAAGGACGGCAAGCTCGCCGGTGTCGCCGACATCCGTGACGAGACCTCCGGTCGCACCGGGCAGCGCCTGGTCATCGTGCTGAAGCGCGATGCCGTCGCCAAGGTCGTCCTGAACAACCTGTACAAGCACACCCAGCTGCAGGAGAACTTCGGCGCGAACATGCTCGCCATCGTCGACGGGGTGCCCCGCACCCTGCCGCTCGACGGCTTCATCTCGGCGTGGGTCGCGCACCAGGTCGACGTCATCGTCCGCCGCACGCAGTTCCGTCTGCGCGAGGCCGAGAAGCGCGCCCACATCCTGCGCGGCTACCTGGCTGCGCTGGACGCCCTCGACGAGGTCATCGCGCTCATCCGTCGCTCGCCCGACGTCGAAGAGGCCCGCACCGGCCTGATGGACCTGCTGTCCGTCGACGAGATCCAGGCGCGCGCGATCCTCGAGCTGCAGCTCCGTCGTCTCGCCGCCCTCGAGCGGCAGAAGATCCACGACGAGGCCGAGGAACTCGAGCGCAAGATCGCCGACTTCCAGGACATCCTCGGTTCGGAGAGCCGTCAGCGCTCGATCATCCGTGACGAGCTGAGCGAGATCGTCGACCGCTTCGGCGACGACCGACGCACCGAGATCATGCTCGGCTACGACGGCGACATGTCGATGGAAGACCTGATCCCTGAAGAGGAGATGGTCGTCACCATCACCCGTGGTGGTTACGTCAAGCGCACGCGAAGTGACCAGTACCGCTCGCAGCACCGTGGCGGCCGGGGTGTCCGCGGTGCTCAGCTCCGCGCCGACGACATCGTCGAGCACTTCTTCGTCACGACGACGCACCACTGGCTCCTGTTCCTCACCGACCAGGGCCGGGTCTACCGCGCCAAGGCGTACGAGCTGCAGGAAGCCGGCCGCGACGCGAAGGGCCAGCACGTCGCGAACCTGCTCGCGATGCAGCCCGACGAGCAGATCCAGCAGGTGCTCGACATCCGCGACTACGAGGTCGCCCAGTACCTCGTCCTCGCGACCGAGCACGGTCTGGTGAAGAAGACCGCGCTCACCGAGTACGACACGAACCGCACCGGCGGCATCATCGCGATCAACCTGCGCGACGGCGACAAGCTCCGCCAGGCGCTGCTCGTCGACGAGCACGACGACCTGCTCCTGGTGTCCCGCCAGGGCATGTCGCTCCGGTTCACGGCGACGAACGACACGCTGCGTCCGATGGGTCGTTCGACCTCGGGTGTGAAGGGCATGTCCTTCCGCGACGGCGACTCGCTGCTCGCGGCCCGGGTCGTCTCCGATGACGGCTTCGTCTGGGTGATGACCGAGGGCGGCTACGCCAAGCGCACCGCCGTCGACCAGTACCGGGTGCAGGGCCGTGGTGGTCTGGGCATCAAGGTGGCCAAGTTGGCGGTCGACCGAGGCGATCTTGTGGGCGCTCTCATCGTCGGCGAGGACGACGAGGTGCTCGTCGTGCTGCAATCGGGCAAGGTGGTAAGGTCTGCCGTGGCCGAGGTCCCTGCCAAGGGCCGTGACACGATGGGCGTCGTCTTCGCGAGGTTCGCGGAGAACGACCGGATCATCGCGGTGGCCCGGAACACCGAGCGGAACCTGGACGACCAGGACGACGCCGAGATCGAGCCCGCGGGCCCGGTGGAGACGGTCAGCCCAGCCGAAGCGGCCCCGGATTCCACTGATCCCATCGACACCGAGCCCGTCGCAGACGAGGCCGGAGAGGACCAGTCAAGCAATGAGTAGTGTCGCCGAGAAGCTCCAGAAGAAGGCGAAGCGTCCCGTCGGCACCCGCCAGGTGCGGTTGCGACTGGTCTACGTCGACTTCTGGTCGATGGTGAAGCTGAGCTTCCTCATCGCCCTGGCCGGCAGCATCGTGATCGTGGTCGCCACGGCACTGGTGTGGGTCATCCTGAACCAGACGGGTGTGTTCACCCAGGTCGACGCCCTGTTGAAGGACGTGACCGGTCAGAACAGTTACTCGATCATGGACCAGTTCTCGCTGGGCCAGGTCCTCGGGTTCTCCATCGTCGTGGGCATCCTCAACGTGGTCGTCGGCACCGTGCTCGGCGCCATCGTGAGCGTGCTCTACAACCTCAGTGTTCGGATCACGGGCGGTCTGCTCGTGGGCTTCACGAACAACTGACACACCCGGGTCGGATGGGTCCACTGCTCGATTTCGTTCCGACGAGATCGTACGGTAGGCTTTCATCCGGTCTGAGGGGCTATAGCTCAGGCGGTTAGAGCGCTTCGCTGATAACGAAGAGGTCCAAGGTTCAAGTCCTTGTAGCCCCACCAGTTCTCCGGAACACCACGACAATTCCATCCCGTCACCGATCACCTCGGTGGCACTCGGGGCCTTAGCTCAGTTGGTAGAGCGCCTGCTTTGCAAGCAGGATGTCGGGAGTTCGATTCTCCCAGGCTCCACTCGCATCAGCCCCTGGTTGCCGACTCCATCGTCTGCCCAGGGGCTTCGTTCTGTGCCCGTGCGCGCCTCCGCCCCTGCGGCGCGATCATCGCGGGTGGTTCGGTCGCCGTGTTCGTCTGCGCGCCTCCGGCGACGCGCCGCTCCGCGATGGCTGCGTCCGGCACTCGCCATGCCGCGTCATCTTCGCCGAGTGGTCACGACATGCCGCGTGCGGTTCGCCGAGGTGGCTGGAACTGTCGTCTGCGCGCTGACCGGGCGACAGGTTGCGACCTCTCGGTCGTTGGCGGGGGGGGGGCGCGTTGCGTGAGCGCGTGGCGGACGGGAGGCGCGGTGGCGGGCTGGCGCGTGCCTCCAGGTCCGTGGATGGGCGCGTTCAGAGCAGGCGGCCGGCCCGTGCACTCAGCGTGTGCCCGGGAACGACGAAGGGCCCCGGCGACAGCCGGGGCCCTTCGTACGAACCGGGAGGTCAGGCGGCAGGCTTCTCCGCCGTGTCAGCGTCGTCGGCGACCCAGAGGTCGTCGTCGGCGCGGAGCGTCTGGTACGCGGCGTACGCAGCACCGGCGACGGCGACGACGCCGACGATGATGAGTGCGACTCCGCCGAAGCCGAGACCCTTCTTCTGCTGCGACGGGACGTACTTCGCAGCAGCCTTCTTCGCGCTCTTGCTCTTCTTCTGCGCGTTCTTCACGATCTTCTTGACCCGAGGGTCCTTCGCGAGGTCGGTCACACTCAGCACCGAACCGGCGGTCGAGACGAGTCCGGGGACCACCTCGGACTGGAACTTGTGCGAAGCGCTCTGCGCTGCCGAGGTGGCAGCGTGCACGCCGGTCGCGAACGCGGGACGAATCCCGTTGTCGATCGCGTTCTGCACCCGGGGTGCGATGTCCTTGCGAGCTGCGTCCGCGGCGTTCGACCGGGCCTCGGCCAGGATCGCGTTCGCGTGCTCGAGGACCTTGCGCTGCTCGCCGAGGAGCGAGGCGGTCTGGCCCTTGAGCTTCTTGATCTGCTTCCGACGCTTTCGCGGGATCTCGATCGTCGTCATCTGGTACCTCCATCGGATCGGCGTGACCCCATCCTGCCACCACACTGCCTGACAGGTCACGGAACCGCAGCTGTGCAATCCGTCCGCGGTCAGGAGTACATGCGAGAATCGGAACATGTCTCTGCACACCGCTGTCGCAACGATCCACACCAACAAGGGCGACATCCGCGTCAACCTGTTCGGCAATCACGCACCGAAGACCGTCAAGAACTTCGTCGACCTCGCCACGGGCCAGCAGGAGTGGACCCACCCCGGCACGGGCAAGGTCTCGACCGACAAGCTCTACGACGGCGTGATCTTCCACCGCATCATCAAGGACTTCATGATCCAGGGCGGCGACCCGCTCGGCCAGGGCATCGGTGGCCCCGGGTACCGCTTCGACGACGAGATCTCCCCGGAGCTCACGTTCCAGAACCCCTACATCTTCGCCATGGCGAACGCCGGCATCCAGGGCGGCCGCGGCACCAACGGCTCGCAGTTCTTCATCACCACGGTGGCGACGCCGTGGCTGCAGGGCAAGCACACCATCTTCGGTGAGGTCGCCGACGACGAGTCCCGCGCGGTCGTCGACGCGATCGAGGGCGTCCCGACCGACGGTCGTGACAAGCCCGTCGAGGACGTCGTCATCCAGAGCATCGACGTCGAAGGCGTCTGACCCGCACGTGACCGACCAGGCGTACAACCCGAACAACACCTGCTACCGGCATCCGGACCGGCAGAGCTTCGTGCTCTGCCAGCGCTGTGGGCGGACGATCTGCCCGGAGTGCCAGACGCCGGCGGCAGTCGGGGTGCACTGCCCGGAGTGCGTGCGTGAACAGCGCGCACAGTTCGCAGCGAACCGCCGAGCGTCCGGAGCCCCCAGCGGGTTCACGGTCGCTCGGCGGCGTTTCGCCATGCTCGACCAGAAGGGCACGACCGTCATCGTGGCGATCACGGTGGCGATCTGGTTGCTCGACCAGGTCAGCGGGCGGTTCTTCACGAGCTTGCTCGCCTACAACTCGTTCCTGCTGCCGACGCAGCCCTGGCGTGTGATGACCTCGCTGTTCGTGCACTCGGGCATCTTCCACATCCTGTTCAACATGTGGGCGCTCTGGATCTTCGGTCGCATGCTCGAGAACATGCTCGGCACCTGGCGGTTCGTGGCCCTGTACTTCATCACGGGGATCTTCGGGTCCATGCTCGTCACCTTCCTGGCGCCGGGGACGACCGTGCTGGGTGCTTCGGGTGCGATCTTCGGGCTGTTTGCCGCGTTCTTCGTGCTGCAGCGCAGCCTGGGGAACAACGCCGTGCAGCTCCTCGTGCTCATGGGACTGAACCTGGTCATCGGGTTCCTGCCCGGCGTCAACATCTCGTGGCAGGCGCACGTCGGCGGCATCATCGGCGGCTTCCTGATGGGCTTCGTCTTCGCACAGACGCGCAACATCCGGAAGCGTCCGCTGCAGATCGCGCTGATCATCGGCGCGGCGGTGCTCGGCATCGCGCTCACCGCCGTGGGGTACGCGGTCACGATCGGCTGACACCGCCACGACGCTCCCCGAACGCCCCGTCGCACTGCGGCGGGGCGTTCGTCGTTCCCAGGGCTGTCCGTGTCCTGCTCATCCACAGCTGTCCACAGCGCTGCTGCGGGTTATCCACAGGTGTGGAGAAGTCGGTGAGTTACACCAGTGTGATTATCCCCACTGTGGAATCGGTTGTGGATAACTCCGGGGTCGGGGTGTGGATGACGGTGTGGAGAGTGGGGAAAAGTGTGGAGAACGACGGGATCGTCGAGGATGTGTGTTCCAGGAGCGCTTGAGCTTGTGGAGAACGACGACGCCCGCCGCACCTTGTGGTGCGACGGGCGTCGGGGGAACAGCGAGCTGGAGGTCAGCGCCACCGGGTGGTCATGAGGAAGCCGACGAACATGATGCCGAAGCCGACCACGATGTTCCACGAGCCGAGGCTCGGAACCGGCAGCGTGGCGTTCGAGATGTAGAAGACGATCACCCACACCAGACCGATGAGCATGAAGCCGAACATGACCGGCTTGAACCACACCGGGTTCGGGGCGTCCCCGGCGGTGTCGACCGAGTCAGCTCGGGTCGTCCGGGCGGGCTTGGTGCGGTCCTTGTCCTTGGCCATGGCCGGTATCCTACCGTGACCACGTGTGTGGATCGGGCCGCGTACCGCCGCACACATCCCCCACGAGTACGGTGAACCGCCATGACCAGGATCCTCGTCGTCGACAACTACGACAGCTTCGTCTACACGCTCAACGGGTACGTGCAGCAGCTCGGTGCCGAGACCGACGTCGTGCGCAACGACGCCTTCCCCGAGTCCGAGATCGCCGACCGCATCGCGGAGTACGACGGCGTCCTCCTGTCGCCCGGTCCCGGGACACCGGCCGCCGCCGGCGTCTCGATCCCCACGGTGCACGCGGCCATCGCTGCCGAGACCCCGCTGCTCGGCGTCTGCCTGGGGCACCAGGCCATCGCGGAGGCACTCGGTGCCACGGTCACGCACGCCGAGGAGCTCATGCACGGCAAGACCTCCGAGGTCGACCACGACGACAGCGCGCTCTTCGCCGGCGTCCCGCACCCCTTCACGGCCACGCGGTACCACTCGCTCGCGATCGTCGACGGCACCGTGCCCGACGAGCTCACCGTGACCGCACGGACCGAGGGCGGTGTCATCATGGGCGTCCAGCACCGCGCGCACCCCGTGTTCGGCGTGCAGTTCCACCCGGAGTCGGTCTTGACCGAGGGTGGCTACCGCATGGTGGGCAACTGGCTCGAGACCACCGGGCTGACCGGAGCCGCCGAACGCGCCGCCGACCTCGGCCCGCTCATCGCGGCCCACCGCGCCTGACGAACGCACCCGGGCGGCAGACGCCGTCGTGTCATCGAGACGCCTCCGGATCCGGGGGCGTCTCGTGCGTTCCGGGGCGTCGTGCCGACACGACGGCATCTCCTGGGCACTGGACCGGGCCGTCTGCATGACCAGCGTTTGCAGGCGGCCGTGGGCTGGGCCTCCAGGCCGTCGTGGCCAACTGAGGACAGGCGGCGGCGAGCAGACGTGCCTGTCGGCACTGAGAACGGACTGGAGGCCCGTCACCCGTCCGTCAGGACGGTCGCGTCAGCAGAGCGGTCGGCTCAGCGGCCGTCGTCACCCTGGTCGTCACCGCGGTCGTCGTTCCCGTTGTTGCCGCCGCTGTCGTTGTTCGAGGTCGGGGCCTTCGACGGCGCCGCGGAGCGTGCGCAGTAGGTGAGCGTGACTGCACTGCCCTGGGCGACGTCGCCGGCAGGGGTGTCCTGCTGGGTGACGAGCCCGCCGGTGCACGAGTACAACGGCGCCGGGTTCACGGTGAGCCCGAGCTGCTCGACGGTGGCCTTCGCCGCCGAGTACTGCTGCTGCGTGACGTCGGGCAGCTGCACCTTGCCGTTGGAGATCGTCAGGTTGATCACGATGCCCTTGGTGTGCAGGGAACCCGATTCCGGGTCGGAGCTCAGCACGGTGCCTTCGGGGACGTCGGCGGAGTAGTCGCTCGAGATCGCGCCGAGACGGAATCCGGCGTCGTCCAGGGACTGTTGCGCTGCCGCTTGCGATTGCCCGTTGAGCGCGGGCACGGGGACGCGTTCCGGCCCGAGCGAGACCACGACGTTGACGTTCTGGTTGCGTCCGACGTTCACCCCGGAGCCCGGGTCCGTCCGGATGACCGTGCCCTTGTCGACGCTGTCGGAGTTCTCCTCGACCTTGACGGGCTTGAGGGACTTCTTCTCGATGGCACTGGCCGCGGCGCTGTAGGTCGAGCCCGCGACGTTCGGCACGCTGACCGAGGACGACACCGGCGGCTTGCCCGGCTGCAGGTTCGCGACGAAGAACACCACGGCGACGATGACCGCGACGGTGAGCAGGATGCCGACCCAGATCCACGCGACCGGGGGGCGGTTCTGCGTCCGCTGCGGTCGGTGCTCGGCGGTGTCGTCGTCGAGCTCGCGGAACGCTGATGCGGCGTTGGTCGTGGTCCGGGGGTCGACGCCGAAGAGCACGGTCGAGGCGTCGTTCGCCGCGTTCTGCTGCTGCTTCTTCGTGGACGCGGGCACCCGGCCGGCTGCAGCCTGCTGCAGGTCGGAGCGGAACTCGGCCGCGTTCTGGAACCGGCGCGTGCGGTCCTTGACCAGGGCGTGCAGGGTCACGGCGTCGAGGGCCGGGGACACGTCGGGCGAGATCGTCGACGGTGCGACCGGCTGCTCGCTGACGTGCTGGTAGGCGACCGCCACCGGGGTGTCCCCGAGGAACGGTGCGCGACCGGTGAGGAGCTCGAAGAGCACGACACCGGTGGAGTAGAGGTCGGTGCGGGCGTCGACGGTCTCGCCGCGGGCCTGCTCCGGCGAGAAGTACGAGGCGGTGCCCAGGATCGACGTGGTCTGCGCGACCGTCGCCGAGGTGTCGGTGATGGCCCGGGCGATGCCGAAGTCCATGACCTTGACCTGCCCACTGTGGGTCACCATGACGTTCGCGGGCTTGATGTCGCGGTGGACCACGCCCGCACGGTGCGAGTACTCGAGCGCGGTGAGGATGCCCTCGGTGATGCGCACGGCTTCGTCCGGGGCGACGGCGCCCTCGGCGATGATGTCGGAGAGCGGACGGCCCTCGACGTACTCCATGACGATGAAGGGGACCTGTACCTCGGCGCCCGACGGCTCGGACACCGTCTCTTCGCCGGCGTCGTACACGCGGACGACGGTGGGGTGCGCCATGCGTGCAGCGGCCTGGGCTTCCTGCCGGAACCGCGTGCGGAAGGCCGGGTCGTTGGCGAGGCTCGGCTTGAGGAGCTTCACCGCGACCTTGCGGCCGAGGCGGGTGTCGTTGCCGAGGTGCACGGTCGCCATGCCGCCCCGACCGATGACGTCACCGATCTCGTAGCGATTGGCGAGGAGCGTGATCCCCGCGGTCACACCTTCTGGCACGTACTCCTCCGTCTGTTCGTCCGGGCTAGTGTACGGCAGCACCACCTGGTGAGACGCTGGTCACGGAGGGGTCGACCGAACCGTTACCGAACGGTGTCGACAGTCCCCGTCCGGGGGGCGTTCACAGGTCGTCTTGCGGGGTCTCGGTGGGGTTGATCCCGTCGTCCGGGTTGGTCGTTTCCTGGTCCGTGGGCTCGGCCCACTCGACCTGGGCGCCGGGCGAGGAGGCGGAGACCACCGAGGAATCGGACTGCGGCGACTTGCAGGTCACCTTGTACGACAGGGTCACCTTGCCGTACTGGGCGCCGGCGACGGTCACCGCGGTGCCCGAGGTGGAACCGGAGCTGCTGCCGTTCGAGGGGACCGTGCCGTTGTCGATCGTGTACGTGTAGCTCACGTCCGAGTACCCGGCAGGGCAGCTCGTGTACGCGGGCCAGCTGAAGGTCACGCGCCCGGACTCGCTGACGGTCCCACCGGTGGCACGCTCGGGCGCCGGTGCGGTCAGCACGTCGCCGAACGCCTTGACGGTGACGAGCGTGCCGGGAGCCAGGCTGCCCTCGGGGCTGAGCGACTCGACGGTGCCGACCTGGTCGGACGACGTCGCGTTCGACCCGGCGACGACCTCGGCCTGCAGGCCCTGGGCGCGGAGCTGGTTCGCGACCTGCTCGGCGTTCTGCCCCTGGTAGTCGGCCGCCGAGACCGTGACGCGGGTCTCGGTCGGCTCGGGGGACGGGGTCTGCGTGGGCGTGCGGGTCGCCTTCGGCGTGCTCGAGGACTTCGTGGGCTCGGGTTCCGGGGCGTTGTTCGCGTTCAGGGCGTACGCGGCGCCGCCGGCGATGGCGAGCACGACGATGATGCCGACGACCCACCAGATCCAGGCGCGCTTCTTCTTCGGTTCCTCGGGCTCGTCGGAGACGGGCGAGCGGGGGGTGCCCGGTCCGCCGGCCATCGCTCCGGCCTGGGTGCCGATGAGTGCGGTCGCTGCGTCGTTCCCCTGGCCCTGGGGCGGGTTGAACGCGACGGTGCCGTTCTGCGCGATCGCGGGGACGGCCACGGTGGCCGCGGCGACGTCACCACGACGCAGCGCCTGTGCGGCGCGGGCGAGGTTCGCGGCCGTCGCGGGACGGTCGGCCGGCTTCTTCGCGATGCACGAGATGACCAGGGCCGAGACCGGCTCGGGAATGTCCCCGGGCAGCGGCGGCGGCTGCTCGTTGATGTGCGCCATCGCGATCGCGACCTGCGACTCACCCGTGAACGGACGACGACCCGCCAGGGCTTCGTACGCGACGATGCCGAGCGAGTAGATGTCGGTCGACGGCGAGGCGGGGTGGCCGCTCGCCTGCTCGGGCGACAGGTACTGCACCGTGCCCATCACCTGACCGGTCGCGGTGAGCGGGACCTGGTCGGCGATGCGGGCGATGCCGAAGTCGGTGATCTTGACGCGACCGTCGGGCGTGATGAGGAGGTTGCCGGGCTTGATGTCGCGGTGCACCAGGCCGACCGCGTGCGCGGCCTGCAGGGCGTTCGCGGTCTGCGCGACGATGTCGAGCACCTTGTCGACCGGGAGCGTGTGCTCACGCTCGATCATGGTCGACAAGGCCTCGCCGGGGACGAGCTCCATCACGAGGTAGGCACTGCCGTCCTCCTCGCCGTAGTCGAAGACGTTGGCGATGCCCTCGTGGTTGACGAGGGCGGCGTGCCGGGCCTCGGCGCGGAAGCGCTCGAGGAAGCCGGGGTCACCGAGGTACTCGTCCTTGAGGATCTTGAGTGCGACGGTCCGGCCGATGACGAGGTCGGTCGCCTGCCACACCTCGCCCATGCCGCCGATGGCGACCCGGGAGGAGAGCTGGTACCGCCCACCGAAGGTGAGTCCGCTGGTGGGTCTCATTTGTTCAGCACCGCCTCCATGACTTTCTTCGCGACCGGGGCCGCGACCGTGTTGCCGACTCCGGACTGCCCGAGCCCGCCGCCGTTGCCGACGACGACCGCGACGGCGACTTCCGGGTCCTTGGCGGGGGCGAACCCCGTGAACCAGAGCGTGTAGGGATCGCCGGTGCCACCTTCAGCCGTGCCGGTCTTGCCGGCGACGTCGACACCGTCGATCTTGGCATTGGTACCGGTCCCCGCGCTCACGACGCTCTGCATGGCCTCGGTGAGGTCAGCGGACTCGGAGGACGACAGCGGATCACTGTACTGCTTCGGGGAGAAGGACTCGACCGTCTTCAGGTCGCTGGTGGTGATCGAGTCGACGAGCGAGGGCTGCATGACCTTGCCGCCGTTCGCGATGCCGGCCGACACCATCGCCATCTGCAGCGGTGAGACCCGCACGCTCGCCTGGCCGAAGGCGCTCAGCATGAGCTGGGCCGTCGAGTCGACGTCGGGGTACTGGCTGGCGGTCGCCGCCATCGGGATCTCGATCGCGTCGCCGAAGCCGTACTTGTCGGCCATGCTCTTGATGGCGTCGTACCCGAGCTTCTGGCCGAGTTCGGCGAAGGGGATGTTGCACGAGTACTGGATGGCCGTGCGGAGCTTGACCTTGTCGCCGCCGCCGCAGGTGCCGCCCTCGGCGTTGTTGATGTACGAGCTCGTACCGGGCAGCTGCAGTCGCGACGGGTTCGGGAACGTCGAGTCGAGGTTGTACTTGCCACCCTCGAGCGCCGCCGACGCCACCACGAGCTTGAACACCGATCCGGGGGTGTACAGGTCGCCGCCGATGGCACGGTTCTGCAGCGGGGCGGTGTCGGCCCCGAGCAGCGCGTCGTACTGCCGTTTGACCTCGGCGGTGTCGTGCGAGGTGAGCGAGTTCGGGTCGTAGCTCGGCTTCGACACCATCGCGAGGATCTTGCCGGTCTTCGGCTGGATCGCGACGACCGCACCGCTGTTGGTGCCGAGCGCGTCGTACGCGGCCTGCTGCACGTCCGGGTCGATGGTCAGGTTGACGTTGTCGCCCTGGACGTCCTGGCCGGTGAGGATCGAGTTGAGGTTCTGGAAGAACGAGGCGTCCGAGTTGCCCGAGAGCACGGTGTTCTCCGCGCTCTCGATGCCGGTGTTGCCCTGCCCGATCGTGAAGTACCCGGTGACCGCGGAGTAGAGGTCGCCGTTCGTGTACTTCCGCTGGTACTGGTACTGGTCGTCCACCGGGGTCGACTCGGCGATCGGGCTGCCGTCGACGAGGATCGCGCCACGCTTGGTCGAGTAACTGTCCAAGATGGTTCGAGAGTTCCGGGAGTCGGCGCGCAACGAGTCGGCCGCGAAGAACTGGATCGACGTCGTCGACACGAAGAGTGCGACGAACATGAGCACGATGACGGTCGAGACACCGCGGAGCTGTCGGTTCATCGACGACGCTCCTTCCTGGTCGCGCGCGCAGACCGCCCGCTCGCGGCGGGGATCGCGCCCTGCTGGACGCGTTGTTCGGCTGGGATGGAATCGGTGAGGCGCAGCAGCATCGCGGCGATGATCCAGTTGGCGATGAGCGAGGAACCACCGGCGGCCATGAACGGCGTGGTCAGACCGGTCACCGGGATGATCCGGGTGATGCCGCCGACGACGACGAACACCTGCAGGGCGATGATGAAGCCGAAGCCGACACCGAGCAGCTTGCCGAAGTCGTCCTGCGCCATGAACCCGACGCGGATGCCCCGCGACGCGAACACGATGAAGAGTGCGAGGATCGCGAACACGCCGATCAGGCCGAGCTCTTCACCGAGCGACGCGACGATGTAGTCGGCGTTGGCGACCGGCGTGATGTACGGCCGGCCCTGCCCGAGCCCCGTGCCGGTGATCCCGCCGTTCGCGAACCCGAACAGGCCCTGCACGAGCTGGTAGCTCGCCTGGGTGTCGCGGCTGAAGACCTCTTGGTTGAACGGGTCGAGCCACTGTTCGAAGCGGCCGCGCACGTACTCCAGGACGCTCTGCGCGACGAGGGCGCCACCGATGAACAGCGTGAGACCGATCGCGACCCAGCTGATCCGTGCCGTGGCGACGTAGATCATCACGAGGAACAGGCCGAAGTAGAGCAGGGCGGTACCGAGGTCACGCTGGAACACGAGGACGGCCATCGCCGCGCCCCACATCACCAGGATCGGGCCGAGGTCGCGGGCGCGCGGGAACGTCATGCCGAGGAACTTCTTGCCGACGATCGACAGCGAGTCGCGGGCGGTGACGAGGTACCCGGCGAAGAACAGCGCCATGGTGATCTTCGCGAGCTCACCGGGCTGGAACGAGAACGGGCCGATCTTGATCCAGACCCGCGCACCACCGATGTTCGTACCGATGCCCGGCAGCATCGGCAGGAGCAGCAGGACGATCGTCAGCGCCATGAAGATGTAGCGGTACCGCTGCAGGAACCGGTGGTTGCGGACGGCGACGAGCGTGATGATCGCCAGGACCATCGCGAGCATCGTCCATACGATCTGCTTCACCCCGATGGCGTCCCAGCCGGACAGGCCGTTGTGGACGTCGATGCGGTAGATCTCGGCGATGCCGATGCCGTTCAGGACGAGCGCGATCGGCAGGATGAACGGGTCGGCGTTCTTGGCCACGACCCGCAGCACGACGTGCATGACCAGCGCGAGGCCGAGGATGCCGCCGCCGACCCAGAGCACCGACTGGTCGAACAGCCGGCCCTTGGTGCCCAGCTGCACGAGCACCATCGCTCCCGCGCAGATGCCGCACGCGATGACGAGCAGGAAGAGCTCGAGGTTCCGCGCGCGTGCGGGCTCCCGGAGCTTGATCGTGATCGCCTGGGTGAAGGACTGGGCGGCCGTGGCGTTGCTCATCGCGGGCTCCGCGTCGGGCTCGGCGACGGCGAACGGGTCGGCGAGGGCGACGGTGACGAACTCGCGGCGCCGTCCCCACCGGTGCCGGCCTGGTCCTCGCCGGTCGCGGCGGCCTTGCGCAGGCGGTCGACGATGTCGCGGGCGTCGGTGAGCGACTGCGCGTTGATCGTCGAGCGGACGTTCTCGCGGGTGTAGTCCGGCAGCGACGAGACCGTGATGTCGGTGTCCTCGTACACGTCCGACAAGGCCAACGGACCGATCGACTGCTGCACGCCCTTGTAGATCGCGACGGTGCCGCGGTCGGTGCCGACGTAGTAGTGGTCCTGCGTGATCCGCCAGCCGACGAACACCGCGCCGACGAGCACGGCGACCGCGACCACGAGCGCGACGGTCCAGGACACCCGACGGCGGATGCGGCGCCGGCGGTCCTCGGCGATGAGCTCGGCGAAGAACTGGTCGGACTCGGGCTCGAAGTGCGAGTCCTCGGGCGCGGTGGTGACCTTGAGCGGGTGCAGCAGGATCGTGGGGAGGCGGATCGGCTTGCGGCCGGTCGACGCCTCGAAGGTGAGCGGTGCCGCGGCGGAGCCGACGGTGGTGGCCGCGTCGTCGTCGTCTTCGGGCTCGGTGTCCGTGACGTCCATCACCACGACGGTGACGTTGTCGGGGGCGCCGTGGTCCAGCGTCTCCTTCACCAGGCGCTGCGTGACCTGGTTGGCGTCCATGTTCGACGCCAGGGCGTGACGGATGCGCTCTTCGGCAAGGTACGAGGACAGGCCGTCGGAGCAGAGCAGCCAGCGGTCGCCCGGCTGGATGTCCATGATCGCCGTGTCGACCTCGGGTGCGGCGTCGACGTCGCCGAGCACGCGCATCAGCACGGAGCGACGCGGGTGGACCGCGGCTTCCTCCGGCGTGATCCGACCGCTGTCGACGAGCCGCTGGACGAAGGTGTGGTCGGACGTGATCTGCTGCAGCTCGCCGTCGCGGTGGCGGTAGATGCGGGAGTCGCCGATGTGCGCGATCGCGATCTGCTCGCCGACGCGGATCATCGCGGACACCGTGGTGCCCATGCCGGTGAGCTCCTGGTGCTCGAACACGGTCTCGGTGATCAGCTGGTTGGCGGCGATGAGTGCCGACTGCAGCGCGAACTCGGCGTCGTGCGCCGACGGGAACTCGCGGTCGACCTCGCGGATGCGTCGGATCGCGATCGCCGAGGCGACGTCGCCGCCGGCGTGGCCGCCCATGCCGTCCGCCACCGCGAACAGGTGCGCCCCGGCGTAGCCGGAGTCCTGGTTGTTCGCGCGGATGCGCCCCACGTGGGACACAGCAGCGCTCAGCGTGCGAGCGGTCATGCCGGGTTACCGCCGCAGCTCGAACGTCGTCGTCCCGATCGTGATGGGCGTGCCCTCTGCCACGAGGACGGGAGCGCTCACCTTCTGACCGTTGACGAAGGTGCCGTTCGTGGACTCGAGGTCGGTGAGGAGCCAGCCGTCGGCGCGGAGGTCGAGGCGGGCGTGGTTGGTCGAGGTGTAGTCGTCACGGATCACGACGTTCGACTCGCTCGAACGCCCGATCGTGATGGGGCCGCCACCCAGCGGCATCTCCATGCCCTCGCGCGCACCCTCGGTGATGACCAGTCGGGCCGCGGCCGGCGAGGAGGCACGCTGCGCACCACCGGGTTGCCCGATCACGTCGGTGAACGCACCGCTCGAGGCTGGGGCGGGGGCCGCCGCAGCGGGGACGGTGGGGGTGCTCGGTCCGGACGGCGCCGACTTGGGATCGGTCGGGATCGTGCGCACGCGCTGACCGAAGAGATCGCTGCGCAGGGCGAACACGATCACGAAGACGAACAGCCAGAGCACCGCGAGGAACGCGAAGCGCAGGACGAGCAGGGTCAGGCCTGTGGTCATCGAGCACCTCCATCGTTCTCCGGGATCACCCGGAACACCATACGGGTCCGACCGATCTCGATGGTGGAGTCCGGCTCGACGATCGCCTGCTGGAAGTGCTGACCGTTCAGTTTCGAGCCGTTCGTCGAGCCGAGATCGGTGGCCTGGGCGTGCTTGCCGTCCCACAGCACCTCGACGTGCTTCCGGCTCGTCCCGGTGTCCGCGATGGTGATGTCCGCGTCGCTGCCGCGCCCGATCACCGTGCGCCCGCGGTGCAGTCGGTGTCGCTGCGAGCCGATGTCGAGCACCGGGACCCAGGCCACGTCGCGTTGGACGGTGGTGGAGTCGACCTGCAGGATGCCCGTCGAGAGCGTGCCGTCCTGCTGCAGCCGGATGGTGACCGGGCCGGAGAACGAGTAGTTCTGCGCGACGGCGTGTTGGTGCACCATCTGGGTCAGTTCGTCGATGAGTGGGCGACCGACGTCGTTCATGCGCGTGCAGTCCGGCGGCGCCAGGCGCACGGTGAACTCGTTCGGCACGAGGATGCGTTCCCGGGAGACCACCGCGGCCTTCGTGTCGAGCTCGCGCCGCAGGGCGCTCGAGATCTCGACGGGCTGCACCCCGGAGCGGAAGGTCTTGGCGAACGCGCCGTTGACGGCGCGTTCCAACCCTCGCTCGAAGTTGTCCAGCAGGCCCATGCGTCTCCCGTGTCGTCGGTCGTCAACCACTGCATGGTAGTGGTTGGCGTTGACACCCGTCTGTGCGTGGTAGTGTTTCGGGGCTGGCGCGAGTGGCGGAATTGGTAGACGCGCACGGTTCAGGTCCGTGTGCTGGAAACGGCGTGGGGGTTCAAGTCCCCCCTCGCGCACCAGGCGAGAACAGAAAGGCCCCGGAGGAATCCGGGGCCTTTCCTGTTTCTCCGGGGTCTTCCTCGGAGTCGTCCGCGGTTCCTGGCTGTCAGGCCCGGTCGGCCTCCGTCGTGTGGTCGGCATCCGGCCTGGAGGCACGGCTCGGCCCCGACACGCCGGTTCCGTCGAACCCGTGGTCGGTTCTGCGGGCCTGCTGCGGAGCGAAGAACGGGCGCGCGCTGGGCAGGAAGAGCAGGACCGCGGCGACGACCGACAGCGCGATCGTCAGGACCGCGAGTTCGCCGCCGGTGACGCTCAGGAGCGCGCGGAAGGCCGCGACGACGACGAGCACGGTGCGCGCGACGCGGGAGCCCGCGGCCATCCGGAACACCGCCCACGTCACCAGGGCCCAGAGCACCAGGGCGACGATCCCGGCGAGGACCGGCGCCTGGCCGACCGCCGCGTCCGTCGCGAAGAACTGGAGCACCGTGGCGGCGACGCAAGCTGCCACCCACACCAGCCACAGCACGAAGGACACGGTGACCACCTGCGGTCGGTCCGGTCGTCGGAGGATGAACGTCCTGGTCATGCTGCACCGTCCTCTGCCGCTCCCTGGTGCGGCACGTCGAGCGTACCGAGCGGACGGGGTCCTGCCGAGGTGCCCCGCTACGGTGACCGGGTGACCGACGAACGCACCACCGTCCAGCGTCCCGGAGTGGACGTCCCCGACGACCGTGGGCGGACGGGCCTCGACGCCGTGGGCCGTGCCCTCGACCGCAACCCCGACGTCGTCGTGCGGGACGTCGAGGTGGTGTCGAACGGGTGGCACGTGCTCCGTCGTACGACCCTCGACGTCCGGCGCCGCGACGGTCGCTGGGACCGGCAGCAGCGCGAGACCTACGACCGCGGGAACGGCGCGACGGTGCTGCCGTACGACGCCGAGCGCGGCACCGTCCTGCTCACGCGGCAGTTCCGGTGGCCGGCGTACGTGAACGGACACCCGGACGGCATGTTGATCGAGGCCGCGGCGGGACTGCTCGACGAGGACGACCCCGAGACCGCGGTCCGGCGTGAAGCCGCCGAGGAGCTCGGCATCCGGCTCGGCGTGCTCGAGCACCTGGGCGACGTGTTCATGAGCCCCGGTTCGGTCACCGAGCGGGTCCACTTCTACCTCGGCGCGTACACGCCGGCTGACCGGGTCGAAGCCGGTGGCGGCGTCGAGGACGAGGGTGAGGACATCGAGGTGCTCGAGGTGCAGCTCGACGAGGCGCTCGCGATGGTGGCGGACGGTCGGATCGCCGACGGCAAGACGATCATGCTGCTGCAGTGGGTGGCACTGCGGTCGACGGCGCTGCGGCGGGTGTCACCGCGACAGGGCTGACCCGTCCAGGCCCACCGCTCGCGCGATCGTCGTGCGGACCAGGGCCTCGCGGGTCGGGCGGTCGAGGTAGTCGACCAGGGCGTACCCGTTGGTGGCGTCGACGAGCGCGAAGAGCAGGCGTCCGACGCCGTCCGGGTCGTCGGTGTGCAGCACACCCGCGCGGACCCCGTCGCCGACGACCGTGGTCGCGAGGAGCTGCCAGTCGTCCATGACGTCCCGTGCCGCGGTCGCCAGTGCCGCGTTCGTGCGGCCGATGCTCCACGCGTCGGCCCACAGGGTGGCGACGTCGTCGCGGGCGGGATCGGCGACGCAGCCGAGCAGGGTGCGGAGGCCGGAGACGGGGTCGGGCGCAGCGGCGACGATCGCGCGGACCTCGGCGACCTCGGCGTCCGCGACGGTGCGGAACGTCTCGCCGACCAGGTCCTCCATGCTCGGGCGGTAGTGGGCGACGAGCGAGGGCGCGACCCCGATCACTGCGGCGACACCGCGGAGGGTGACGGCTGCGAGTCCCTCGGCGCGGGCGACGTCGATCGCGGCGGCGCTGATCTGCGCCTCGCGTTCGGCCGGGCTCAGGCGCCGGCGGGCCGGTGTCGTCGGCATCGTCCCACGGTATCCGCGCGTCACGCGCCCTCGACCACGAAGGCCGCCCAGAGGTCGGCCCGCGTCGAGAAGACGGAGAGGTCACGGTCGAGGAGCCGACCGGCGTGCTCGACCCGGGCGCGGGCGGTGTGCCGGTGGATGCCGAGGACCCGTGCGGTGCGGTCGTACTCGCAGTCCTCCTGCAGCCAGGTCCGGACGGTGCCCGTGAGTTCGGTGCCGGCGGTGCGGTCGTGGTCGAGCAGCGGGGCGAGGAAGGCGCGGGCGACGGCACCGGCGTCCACGTCGACGTGGGCGAGGTGGGCGAGCACCCCCTCTCGGGCCAGGTCACCGAACTCGGTGGTGCCCGGGCGTCCTTCACGGCGTCGGTCGAGTGCCTGCACGGCCTCGGTGCGGGCGCGTCCGAACGACCGGTACGCGGCACCGTCGGACAGGCCGGCGCGCAGGTCGAAGCGGTCGACGAGTGCACCGACGATCCCGGTGTCGTCCGCGTTCACGCAGAGGAACACGGCGTCGTCGACCGCGAAGAACAGGCGCCCCGGACGGTCCTGCACCCAGAGTTCGAGCAGGTCCACCACGGTGTCGAGGTCGTGGTCGGGGACGTCGACGGCCGCGATCCGGACGGGTTCGGCGGGCAGTGGCCCCCACACCTCGCGGGACGTCGCCTGCACCACCTCGGGTTCGCCGACCGACAGCATGGTCAGGAGTCCGGTGCGCAGGAGTCCCCGGGCACGGGCGAGCTCGCGGTTCTGCTGCAGCGCGAGGCCGGCCAGGGCGATGACGGCCGTGACGACCTCGCGTCCGGCCCGGTCGAGGGCTCCGCCGTTCGCGATCGCGAGCACGCCGCTCAGGTGCCCGCCGCTGCCGAGCGTCTGCAGGGTGTACCCGACGCCCCGGTCCGTGGCGACCGGCAGGCTGGCCCGCTGCCCGGAGCGCAGCAGCCGCAGCGCCTCGGTCCGCAGGAGGTCGAGGTCGGCGGCGGGGAGACCGTCGGCGGGGTGTCCGCGGTCGAGCCGCCCGGAGACGTCGAACAGGCCGACCCACCCGTCGAGCTGCCGGGACAGCTCGGCGATGGTCGCGCCGAGTCCGTCCGGTCGCATCGCGGCCAGCGAGATGGCACGCTGCGCGGCGAGGGCCCAGGCGCCCCGCGCGTTGGCGTCCCGCGCGACCGCTTCGGCGTTGGCCTGCGCGACCGCGATGAAGGAGGTCTCGTAGGGCACCTCGAACAGCGGCAGTCCGTGCCGGGTGCAGGCGGCGACCAGGGCGTCGGGGGTGCCGGCGCGGACCACCTCGGTGCCGAAACCGAGCGCCACGACACCGCCGTCGACGAGCCGCCGGACGTAGGCCTCGGCGACGTCGTCACGCACCTCGGCCTCGGCGCCGAACTGCGTGCCGGTGGTGAGCAGCCCCTGACCCTCGGCGAGGAACGGGGTCGGGTCCTCGAGGTCCGAGCTGTGCAGCCAGGAGAGCGGGGCGTCGAGGGCGTGCTCGTCCGCGTCGGTGAGCGGGCGCAGGTGGAGTTCACGCCGGTGCAGCAGGGAGCGCAGCGTTGCGGGCATGCCGTCACCCTATCCACCGGGTCGATCCATCCGGGGGTCGATGTACGCCGTGGACAGTGGGAGGACACGGGGGTGACTCCTACCATCGCGGCATGTCCTCCACCGCAGCGTCCGCGACCCGAGCGACCACCGGCGGCCCGTCGCTGCCCCAGGAACGGCGGCTCGTCACCGCCGTGCCGGGTCCGCGATCGCAGGAGCTGCTCGCCCGGAAGGCCGGCGCCGTCGCGGCCGGGGTCGGCGTCGCCGTGCCCATCGCGGTCGTCGCGGCCGGTGGCGGCGTGGTGGTCGACGCCGACGGCAACTCCTTCGTCGACCTCGGGTCCGGGATCGCCGTGACCTCGGTGGGCAACGCCCACCCCGGCGTGGTCGCCGCCGTCACCGAACAGGTCGCCGCCTTCACGCACACGTGCTTCACCATCGCCGCCTACGACGGGTACGTCGCCGTCGCCGAGGCGCTCAACCGTCTGACCCCCGGCGACCACGAGAAGCGGACTGCCCTGTTCAACTCGGGTGCCGAGGCCGTCGAGAACGCCGTCAAGATCGCCCGGAAGCACACCGGTCGGCAGGCCGTCGTCGTCTTCGACCACGCCTACCACGGCCGCACGAACCTGACGATGGCGCTGACCGCGAAGAACCAGCCCTACAAGAACGGCTTCGGGCCGTTCGCACCCGAGGTCTACCGCGTCCCGATGTCGTACCCGTTCCACGACGGGCTGTCGGGCACAGAGGCGGCGAAGCGTGCGATCAGCCAGATCGAGAAGCAGGTCGGCGCCGAGAACACCGCCGCGGTCCTGATCGAACCGATCCAGGGTGAGGGCGGCTTCGTCGTCCCGGCACCGGGGTTCCTCACCGCACTGTCCGAGTGGACGACCGCCAACGGCGTCGTGTTCATCGCGGACGAGGTGCAGACCGGGTTCGCCCGCACCGGCGCGATGTTCGCCAGCGAACACGAGGGGATCGTGCCCGACGTCGTCACGACCGCGAAGGGGATGGCGGGCGGACTCCCGTTGTCCGGTGTGACCGGGCGTGCGGCGATCATGGACTCGGCCCACGTCGGCGGCCTCGGCGGGACGTACGGCGGCAACCCGATCGCCTGCGCCGCAGCACTCGCGGCCATCGACGCCTTCGAGCACGACGGACTCGTCGAACGCGCCGGGGCCATCGGCACGGTCCTGCTCGACGCCCTGCGCAGCGCCCAGGCCGACGACCCCCGCATCGGCGACGTCCGCGGCCGCGGTGCCATGGTCGCGATGGAACTCGTCGACCCCGCCACCGGTGATCCCGACCCGGGCCTCACCGGACGGGTGGTGCGGTACGCGTTCGAGCACGGGGTCATCGCGCTCACGGCCGGCACGTACGGCAACGTCGTGCGCTTCCTGCCGCCGCTGTCGATCGACGACGACCTGCTCCGCGACGGCCTGACCGTCGTCCTCGACGGGCTGGCCGCGTCGTGAGCGCGACGATCCCCGCGACCGCGTGGCCCACCGTCTCCGACGCGACCGGACCAGCCGCCGAACAGGCGGTGCTCGACCGCGTCCCCACGGGCCTCCTGGTCGACGGTGTCTGGCGGCCGGCGGCCGAAGACGCGACCTTCGCCGTGGTCGACCCTGCGACCGGCGGAACACTCCTGCACATCGCCGACGCCTCACCCGAGGACGGCCGGAAGGCGCTCGACGCCGCCGTCGCCGCACGGCACGGGTGGGCGGCGACGCCGCCGCGGCAGCGAGCCGAGGTGCTGCGCCGCGCCTTCGACCTGCTGCAGGAGCGACGCGAGGACTTCGCGCTCCTGATGACGCTGGAGATGGGCAAGCCCCTGGCCGAGGCCCGCGGCGAGGTCGCGTACGGCGGCGAGTTCCTCCGCTGGTTCTCGGAGGAAGCGGTCCGGATCGGCGGTTCGTACGGCACCAACCCGGAAGGGACCGGCCGCGCCACCGTCTCGCACAAGCCCGTCGGACCCGCGTTCCTGATCACGCCGTGGAACTTCCCGTTGGCGATGGCGACCCGCAAGATCGCACCGGCGCTCGCCGCAGGCTGCACCGTCGTCGTGAAGCCGGCCGAGCTGACGCCGCTGACCACCCTGCTGTTCGCCGACCTGCTCGTCGAGGCCGGCGTGCCCGCGGGCGTCGTCAACGTCGTCCCGACCACCCGGGCCGCCGCCGTCTCCGCGCCCGTGATCGCCGATCGCCGCCTGCGCAAGCTGTCCTTCACGGGGTCCACGCCGGTCGGACGCACGCTGCTCGGTCAGGCGGCACAGAACGTGCTCCGGACGAGCATGGAACTCGGGGGCAACGCCCCGTTCCTGGTGTTCGCCGACGCCGACCTCGACCTGGCGGTGGAGGGCGCCCTCGCCGCGAAGTTCCGGAACACCGGCCAGGCCTGCACCGCCGCGAACCGGTTCCTGGTGCACGAGGACGTCGCCGACGAGTTCACCCGCCGGGTCACCGAGCAGGTCGCCGCGATGCGGGTCGGCCGGGGAACCGAGGACGGCGTCACCATCGGGCCGCTCATCGACGCCCGCGCCGTGGACAAGGCCCACCGCCTGGTCACCGACGCGGTCGAGCGCGGGGCGACGGTCCGGACCGGCGGACACCCGGTCGACGGGCCCGGCACCTTCTACGCGCCGACGGTCCTGACCGACGTGCAGCCCGGCAGCGCGATCCTCGACGACGAGATCTTCGGGCCGGTGCTCGCGATCCGCACGTTCCGCTCCGAGGACGAGGCCGTGGCCGCCGCGAACGACACCGAGTACGGTCTGGTCGGCTACGCGTTCACCGACGACCCGGCACGCGGGCAGCGCCTGATGGAGCGGCTCGAGACCGGCATGCTGGGGCTGAACACCGGGGTCGTGTCGAACGCCTCGGCACCGTTCGGCGGCGTGAAGCAGTCCGGCCTCGGTCGCGAGGGCGGCGGCGAGGGCATCGCCGAGTACCTCGAGACCATGTACACGCTGACCCCGGACCCGTTCCGGCACACCGACAGCACCACGACCGCACAAGGAGCAGCTCGATGATCGAGAAGGACGTCGTCGTCATCGGAGCCGGTGTCGCCGGTCTCACCGCCGCGAACCGCCTGCGGGCCGCCGGCCTGCGGGTCGCCGTGCTCGAGGCCCGCGACCGGGTGGGGGGCCGCACCTGGACGAACGACATCGACGGGGTGAGCCTGGAGATCGGCGGGCAGTGGGTCTCGCCCGACCAGACAGCACTGCTCGAGACCCTCGACGAGCTCGGCCTGCAGACGTACGACCGGTACCGCGAGGGCTCGAGTGTCTACATCGACGCCGACGGCACCCGGACCGAGTACACCGGTGACATCTTCCCGCTGCCCGAGGCCACGGCGAACGAGATCGAACGGCTCGTCGCCGTCGTCGACGAGTACGTCGCGAAGGTCGACCCGGCGCGCCCCTGGGAGACCCCGGACGCGGCCGCCCTCGACGAGGTCTCGTTCCGCGCCTGGCTGCACACGCTCAGCCCGGACCGTGTCGCCACCGACAACGTCGAACTGTACATCGCCGGCGCGATGCTCACGAAGCCCGCGCACGCGTTCTCGGCACTGCAGGCCCTGCTGATGGCGGCGTCCGCCGGGAGCTTCACCAACCTGGTCGACGCCGACTTCATCCTGGACAAGCGGGTCGTCGGCGGCATGCAGCAGGTGTCCGAGCGGCTCGCCGAGCGTCTCGGTGACGACGTCCAGCTGAACGCCCCGGTCCGGACGCTGCGTTGGAGCGACGAGGGGGTCGTCGCGCTCGCCGACGGCGGGATCGAGGTGCACGCCCGACAGGCACTCGTCGCGGTCCCGCCGCCCCTGTACTCGCGGATCTCGTACGAGCCGCCGCTGCCCCGACGCCAGCACCAGCTGCACCAGCACCTGTCGATGGGATTCGTCATCAAGGTGCACGCCGTCTACGACCGGCCCTTCTGGCGTGCGGCGGGCCTGTCCGGCACCGCGTTCAGCCCGTACGAGGTGGTGCACGAGGCGTACGACAACACCTCGCACGGTTCCGAGCAGGGGACCCTGGTCGGGTTCGTCTCCGACCAGCACGCCGACGACCTGTTCGCGCTGTCGACCGAGGAGCGGCGCGCCCGGGTGCTCGCCTCGCTGGCGCACTACTACGGCGACGAGGCCCTGTCGCCGGTCGTCTACTACGAGAGCGACTGGGGCACCGAGGAGTGGACGCGCGGCGCCTACGCCGCGAGCTTCGACCTGGGCGGGCTCGTCCGCTACGGCGCCGACCAGCGTGCCGCGGTCGGTCCGATCCGGTTCGCCTCGAGCGACCTGGCCGGGCAGGGCTACCAGCACGTCGACGGTGCCGTGCGCATCGGGCGCGAGGTCGCGGAGGAGATCCTCGCGGTCGTTCCGCAGACCGCTCCTGCGCGGTAACCGTCTCAGTGGGTCACGGCTGGGTGCCGTGTCCAGGCGCTGACGTACCCAGGCGCTCGCGCGTACCGTCCGGGCCATGAGTGACGCAGCGAACGGGTCCAGCGACCCCAGCGAGGCCGAAGAGCAGTACACCGAGGACCTGCCGGACGGGTCGCCCACGGGTGACGCGACGGAGGATCCGCAGCAGGACAGCGACACCGACTCCGGCGGCGAGCCCGCCGACCCGCAGCAGTAGCGGCGACCGACGGACGGACGGGAGGCGCGGTGCCAGCTGGCACCGTGCCTCCCGTCCGTCGTCACCCGGATCCAGGGCGTCCGTCAGCCGATGCGGATCAGCTTCTTGTTCACGAACTCGTCGGCCCCCAGGGGGCCGAGCTCGCGGCCGAAGCCGCTGCCCTTGACGCCACCGAACGGCAACTCCGGGCTGTCCGCGCCGACGATGTTGACGTAGACCATGCCGGCCTCGAGCCGGTCGGCGACCCGGAGTGCCTGGTCGGCGTCCGTCGTGAACAGGTACGAGCCGAGCCCGTACGGGGTGTCGTTGGCGAGTGCGACGGCGGCGTCCTCGTCGGCGACCCGGTACACGGCGGCGACGGGGCCGAAGAACTCCTCGCGGTAGGCGTCGTTGTCCGGCGAGACGTCCGTCAGGATCGTCGGCACGAAGGCGTTGCCCTGGCGATCGCCGCCGGTGACGACGGTCGCACCCTGCGCGACGGCGGATGCGAGCTGCTCCTGCAGCCGGTCCGCGGCGGTCGGTGACGACAGAGGGCCGAGTTCGGCACCCGGCACGGACGGATCGGTCGGCGAGACCGCCGACATCGCCGCGGTGAACTTCGCCAGGAACTCGTCGTACAGGCTGTCGACCACCAGGAAGCGCTTCGGGGCGTTGCAGACCTGCCCGTTGCCCTCGAGGCGGGTGGTGACGGCGGATTCGACGACGGAGTCCAGGTCGTCGGTGGACAGCACGATGAAGGGGTCCGATCCACCGAGCTCGAGCACGACCTTCGTGAGGTTCCGGCCCGCGATCTCGGCGACGGCGGCACCGGCGCGGGCGGACCCGGTCAGCGAGACGCCCTGCACGCGCGGGTCGGCGATCACCTCGGCGACCTGGTCGTTCGTCGCGAACACGTTCGTGTAGGCCCCGGCCGGGAAGCCGGCGTCGTGGAAGATCCGCTCGACGGCCAGGGCGGACTCCGGGCACTGCGGTGCGTGCTTGAGCAGGACGGTGTTGCCGATGACCAGGTTCGGGCCGGCGAACCGTGCGATCTGGTACGCGGGGAAGTTCCACGGCATGATGCCGAGCACGACGCCGATGGAGGCCTTGCGGATGAACGCGGACCCCTCGGACCCGTCCGCCAGGGTGATCGGCTGGTCGGCCAGGAACGCCTCGGCGTGGTCCGCGTAGTAGTCGTAGATGTCGGCGCAGAAGTCGACCTCGCCCTCGGCCTGGTCGATCGGCTTCGCCATCTCGCGCACGATCGTGGCGGCGAGTTCGGCGTGCCGCTCCCGGTACAGGTCCGCGACCCGGTGGAGCAGGGCTGCACGGTCGGCGACCGTCGTCGTCCGTGACCACTCGGTGTGCGCGCGGTCGGCGACTGCGAGGGCGTCGTGCAGCTCGGCGTCCGTGATGGTCGGGTAGGTCTCGAGGGTCGTGCCCGTGGTGGGGTCGGTGACGGCGTACATGGCGTCCTCTCGTGGTGGCCGGTCAGGCCTGGTCGCTCTCGTGGTGGCCGGTCAGGCCTGGTCGCTCTCGTGGTGGCCGGTCAGGCCTGGTCGGTCAGCTGCTTGTTCACACCGGTGACGGGCTGGTTCTCGTCGAAGCCCTTCGGTGCGACCCGGAAGCCCTTCGTGATGACGAGCAGGTAGACGAACCCGATCGCGGCCCACACTCCTCCTGCGATCAGGGCGTCGGCATGGAGCTGCGACCAGAGCACCCCGGTCAGGACCATCGCGAGGCCCGGCAGCACGATGTACTTCCAGCGGTCGCCCGCCGTGTGACGACGGCCCTGCCGCACGGCGAAGTGCACGATGACCGTGGCGTTGACGAACGTGAACGCGACGAGGGCACCGAAGTTGATGTACGCGGCGACCGTGTCGAGCGAGAAGCTCATCGCCAGCAGGGTGACCGCGCCGACGAAGACGACGTTGAACACCGGGGTGTGCGTGCGGGGGTGCACGTAGCCGAAGACCCGCTTCGGCAGCACGTTGTTCCGGCCCATCACCATGAGCATGCGGGCGACGCTGGCGTGCGACGCGAGCCCCGAGGCGAGTGCGGCGACGAACCCGGCCGACACGAGGACCGCCTGGAACACCGGACCGCCGACGAGCAGGCCGATCTGGGGGAGCGGGTCGTCGGTGAACTCGCCGAACGGTGCGTTGGTGGGGAAGCGGAGCTGGGCGAAGTAGGCGGAGACCAGGAAGATCGCGCCACCGAGCAGGACCGTCAGCATGATGGCCTTCGGCATGATGCGGATCGACTTCGCCTCTTCCGTGTACATCGTCACGGCGTCGAAGCCGATGAACGAGAAGCACACCACCGTCGCACCGGTGAGCAGGGCCGACATCGTCACCCCGTCGTGCACGAAGGGCTCGGCGCTGACGATCGTGCCCGCACCGGCACCGTGGGTGAGCTCGATGACGGTGAAGACCACGAACGCGATCATCGCCAGGACCGCGCCGATGAGCAGCACCATGTTGAGGTTCGACGTCCCGCGCATCGACAGGCAGATGACCGTCGTCACGAACACCGTGTAGACGACGACGGTCACCCACGGCGGCAGGCCCGGGAACACCTGCTCCAGGTAGAGCCGGATGATCAGGGCGTTCACCATCGGCAGCAGCAGGTAGTCGAGCAGCGACGCCCAGCCGACCATGAAGCCGAGGTTCGGGTGCATCGATTCCCGGACGTACGTGTACGCCGAACCGGCGGCGGGGTAGACGCGCACCATCTTCCCGTAGCTGATCGCGGTGAGCGCCATGATGACCAGGGCGATGAGGTACGCGCTCGGCACCGCGCCGTCGGTCTGCCCGGAGACGATGCCGAAGGTGTCGAACACGACCGTGGGGGTCATGTAGCCGAGGCCGAGTCCGACGATCGCCCAGAGCCCGAGGCTCCGCTTCAGCGACCCGCCGCGCACCGGTGCTGCCGGCGCGGTGACCGCGATCGGTGATGCCATGTG
This sequence comes from Curtobacterium sp. BRB10, assembly GCF_031844325.1. Taxonomy (NCBI): domain Bacteria; kingdom Bacillati; phylum Actinomycetota; class Actinomycetes; order Micrococcales; family Microbacteriaceae; genus Curtobacterium; species Curtobacterium sp. BRB10. Next base: position 85,829 of record NZ_JAUZVA010000002.1, on the reverse strand, counting down.
ACTTCCCTGCTCTTCGGGGCCGGGCAGCGGTGCCCGGATCGGTTCGGAGCACCATACCGACGGGTCGGCAGTGGGTGGACCGGCCGCGGTGTACAGGCGATCATGGCCCGCTGTACACCGCGGCGGTGGTTCAGGCCGCCGGTTGCTGCTGTGTGATGCAGTGCAGCCCGCCACCCCGTGCGAACACCTGTCGCGCGTCGATCGAGCGGACCTGTCGGCCCGGGTACGCCTCGGCGAGGATGCCACTGGCGCGGTCGTCAGTGACCGGGTCGCCGAACGCGCAGGCGATCACGGCGTCGTTCACCACGACGTGGTTCACGTAGTTCCAGTCCACCGGTCCACCGTCGTCCGACCGCGTCGACGGGGCGGGCAGCTCGACGATCGTCGCGTCGGTCGCTTGCTCGAGCGCTCGCCGGATCTGCGGCATCACCAGGTGGTCCGGGTGGCCGGCATCCGGCTGGGCGTGCAGCAGGACCGTGCCCGGGTCGGCGAAGGTCGCCACCATGTCGACGTGGCCCCGGGTGCCGAAGCCGTCGTAGTCGCGCGTCAGGCCGCGGGGTAGCCAGACCACCCGCGTGGCACCGATCGTGCGGGCCAGCTCCGACTCGACGCGTTCCCGGTCGGCGTGCGGGTTCCGTCGCGGGTCGAGCTGCACCGTCTCCGTCACGAGCACGGTGCCGGCACCGTCGACGTGGATCGCCCCGCCCTCGTTCACGAGCAACGAGGGGATCCGCCTGGCTCCCGCAGCATCGGCGACCGTGGCGGCGACCTCGGCGTCGCGCGTCCAGGTCGACCACGGGTTCGCGCCCCAGCCGTTGAAGACCCAGTCGACTGCGCCGAGCTCGCCGGTCACGTCGTCGACGACGAACGTCGGCCCGATGTCGCGCATCCAGAAGTCGTCCAGGGGCGCTTCGAGCACGTCCACCTGCTCCGACAGCAGCCGGCGGGCGTCGCTGCGCGCCACCGGGTCCACGACGATCGTGACCGGCTGGTGCTCGCTGATCGTGTTGGCCGTGGTCGCCCACGTCCGCCGCGCCGCTTCGGCGCTCGCCGCGTCGTCACCGAGCGTCAGGCCGGGGCGCGGGAACGCCATCCAGGTGCGTTCCTGCGGAGCCGTCTCGGGAGGCATCACCCACGTCATGCGCGTGCCTCCGGTCCGGCGTCGGTCGCCGCCACGGCCAGGGCCGCGTCGATCGCGTCGCGTGCGCCGTACGCGTGGTGTTCCTCGTCGACGGGTTCGACGAGTCCCGCGTACAGGTCGGGGCGCCGCGTGATGTAGAAGGGGAACAGCCGGAGCCACTCCGTCCGGGCTTCGAGGTCGAGGTCGGCCACGAGCACCGCGTCGGCGTCACGCGGTGCCTCGACGAGCACGCGGCCGAACGGGTCCGAGATGAAGGACGAGCCGTAGAACGTGATGTCGCCCTCGTCGCCCCACCGGTTCGGCACGACCATGAACTGCCCCGCCGTGATGCCGTTCGCGACGATGACCTGCCGCCAGATCGGGGCGGTGTCGAAGTCCGGGAACGTCGGCTCGGAGCCGATCGCCGTCGGGTACACCAGGACCTCGGACCCGGCGAGGCCGTAGGACCGGGCGACCTCGGGGAACCACTCGTCCCAGCAGGTCGGCAGGCCGAGGCGTACGCCGAGTCCGGCGGGCTCGTACACCGGGAAGGCATCGTCGTCCTTCCCCGGGCGGAAGTACGTGTCCTCGTGGTAGCCGGCGCTGATCGGGATGTGGGTCTTGCGGGTCCGGCCGACCAGGGTGCCGTCGGGGGCGACGAGGACGGCGGTGTTGTAGCCACGCGGGTCGTCGGGCTGATCGTCGTCGGCAGGCCGCTCGTACAGGGAGGCGTGCACGAACACCCCGTGCTCGATCGCCTGGGCACGGGCGAAGGCGACGGTCGGACCGTCCTGCAGCGACTCGGCGAGGTCCTTCGGGGTCCCGCTCGCCGGGGAGTCGCCCGGATAGCGGCGCAGCGTGAGTTCGGGCAGGAACACCGCGGTGGCTCCGTGCGCTGCGGCGGTCGCGATGCCGTCGGCGAGCTGGGCTCGGTGCTCGTGCGGGTCGGGGAGCCACCGCACCTGCACGAGGGCGACGCGGAGGGACCGGCGGGGTGCGCCGGTGTCGGCGTGCAGCGGCGACGGGAGCGAGGGTGCGGTGACGACGTCCATGCGCCATTGTTGATCACACGATCAACTATCGCAAGACCTCGGTTTCGACCCTCGAATATCAGTATGCTGGTCTCGGGTTCCGTGTCGTCGCCGGGACGCGGGCCCGGGCAGAGAAGAAGCCCACCACTGCAGCAACAGTGGTGGGCTTCGATTTGTCCTCCGAGTGGAGAACGAGGGACGAACTGGGTCCCGAGCCTGAAACTCGGAGCCAGTGTAACGCGCTCGTCGAGCGAGTTGCATCCCTCGGCCTGCGCTTCTCGTGTCCGCCGGCGCTGACACGAAGGTGGTCCGATGTCGAACGACACCGAACCGCGTCGCGGCCGTCGAGTGCCGTGGTTGGGGATCGCGAGCTTGCTCGTGACCGTGGCCCGGTTCCTGCTCGAGCTGTGGCGCAAGGGCTGAGCCCCAGGGCACCCCGCGCATCTCGCGCGGGGTGCCCGTCGGGTCGTGTCGGGAGGGTCAGCTGATGATGTTGACCGCGCGCGAGATGACCAGTGCCAGCAGGATGAACCCGCTGAGCGCCTGGTAGGCCATGATCATCTTCGCTCGGACGGTCATCGGCATCGTGTCCGTCGGGCTGAACGCCATCATGTTCGTCATCGCCACGTAGAGGTAATCGAGGTAGACCGGCCGCCAGTCCGCGGTCTTCGGGTCGGTCTCCTGCGGGAACTGGAAGTCTGCCTCGGCACTCGCCCACAGCTCGGGGCGACGCCGTGCCACCGGACCCCCGCGGTCGAGCTCCCAGTAGACGAGCCCGAACACGATGATCGTGCTCACCCAGACCTGCAGCGCGGTGAGCAGCACGGCCGCACCGTCCGCGTGCCCGCCGAGCAGCTCGGTGATGGTCCGGATGACGGTGAGCTGGCTTGCGACGGTGAGCAGGGCCGCGAGCGCGAACGACAGCCAGCGTGACCAGGTGGTCTCGCGCGTCAGACGCCGCGGGTTGAAGACGATGAGCGGAGCGAGCAGCAGGACGCCCAGGACGGGCACCACCCACGACGGGAAGAACAGCACCTCGTCCGGCAGGAACAGGCTCAGCGCCAGGTTCACCAGGACCGCGACGGCGACCGGTGCCCGGTGTTCGTGTCTCGGTCGGGTCCTCGTCGGGGTCACGGAGCGAGTGTCGCACGGGCCGACACCCGCGGGGGTGCGCTCAGGGCGTGGACAGCGGGTCGGCGAGCGAGAGCGGCTCGACCTGGGTGCCGAGCAACCGCCCGGCCGCCCGCAGCCCGGACAGCAGCGCCCCGTGCACCGTCGCCGGGTCGTCGCTCCACGTGGCCTCGCCGGCGAGCTGCACCCGGCCGGACGGGGTGCCGAGCAGGTCGTGGTCGTCGGGTGACGCCCCGACGTGCAGGTACGAGTACGAGCCCCGCGAGAACGGGTCCTCGGCCCACCGGGTGATCCGGAACGCCTCGGGTCGGGGGACGGACGGGCCGAACATCTTCCGCAGCGCCGCCACCCCCTCGTCGACGACCATGGCGTCCGGCAGGGTCTCGAGCCGACGGGCTCCGGCGCCACCGACCAGGGCGGCGAGCACCGGCGCACCGGTCACCCGGGACATGTCGTACCAGGAGTGCCAGTCGACCCCGGCGGACCCCTGCTGCCGGATCACCCACGAGTCGCTCCAGAACCGTGACGGGAACCGCAGGAACACCTTGTCGTAGGCGCCCATGCCGAGCCGGTCGAGCGCTCCGGTCACCGGCGCGGACAGGGGCGGGTCGAAGACCACGTCGCCGGCCTGCAGCACCCCGAGCGGCACGGTGACGACGACCTGCGGCGCGACGACGGTGGTGCCGTCGGTGAGCCCCACCGTCACCGAGTCGCCGGCCTGGGTCACCGACCGCACGACCGACGACAGCCGGACGTCGAGACCCTCGGCCAGCGCGCGGGCGTACTGGGCGTAGCCGCCGGGGAACACCACCTCGTCACCGGGGACGTGCTCCTCGTCGAGGCCGTGGGCGTCGAGGACGGTGACGGGTGCGCCGCAGAGGTCCTCGGAGCGGTGGGCCGTGTACTCGCGGACCCGTGCGGCCCGGTCGCCCTGCCACCGCAGCGAGCGGAGCACGGTGTCGACGGCGGCCGCGTAGGTCGAGGGCGGGGGAGCGTGCGCGACGACGGCGTCGAGGGCCGCGTCGACGGTGTGCAGGTCCGCCACGAACGCCGACGTGTCCTCGGCGGAGAGCGCGGCGCCGGAGGGGTCGTGCCACGCGATCGGCCGACCGTCGAACTGGAAGCTGCCGACCGTGAACTCCACGGTGTCGATGCCGAACGCCGACGCCAGGGCCCAGAGCGGGTTGCCGTCGACCCCGTGGATCCACGAGGCGCCGAGGTCGACCGGAACCCCGAGCGACGAATCGGTCCAGGTGCGCCCGCCGATCCGGTCGCGGGCCTCGAGCACGACGACGCGCTGCCCGCCGAGTGCGAGCGCCCGAGCGGCGGCGAGCCCGGCGACCCCCGCTCCGACGACCACGACGTCGGCGGCGAGACCGGCAGCCATCAGTGCCCTCCGGTCAGCGGTGCCATGAGCCGAGCGGCCAGACTCGACCGCCCGGTCAGCGCCTCTTCGCGATCGGCCAGGTCGGTCGCGACGAGTCCCGCGTTCGCGCCGAGGAACCGCAGCGGCTCGGGCTCCCAGTCGGGCGATCGGTGGTTCACCCACGGCAGCGCGGTCAGTGCCGTCGACTCCCCGCGCACGAGGTCGGCGAGGGTCCGCCCGGCCAGGTTCGTCGTCGACAGCCCGTCACCGACGTACCCGCCGGCGCTGCCGACGTGGCCGTCCCAGGTCACCGAGGCGCACCAGTCGCGCGGCACCCCGAGCGGTCCGCCCCACGTGTGGGTGACCGGGGCGTCCGCGACGACGGGGAACAGGTCCACCAGGGCCTTCCGCAGGTGCTCGAACACCCGCGGCACCCGGTCGTACCCGGGCGTGATCGAGGATCCCCAGTGGTAGCGGGCTCCGCGGCCGCCGAACGCCAGCCGGTCGTCGGCCGTGCGCTGCCCGTACACGAGCAGGTGTCGGTAGTCGGAGAACGTCTGCCCGTGCTCGAGCCCGATGCGCTCCCACGCGGACGCCGGCAGCGGTGCCGTCGCGATCATCAGCGAGTACAGCGGCAGGATCCGCCGCTTCGTCTGCTCCAGCTGGGCGCCGTACCCCTCGACCGCGATCACCACGGCGCCCGCCGTGACGGTGCCGCGCGACGTGACCACACGCCCGCGATCCCAGGACGAGACGGGCGTGTGCTCCGCGATGCGGACGCCACGGGCCTCCAGGGCGGCCGCGAGGCCACGCACCAACGCGGCGGGCTGCACACGCGCGCAGTCCGGGGTCCATGCGACCCCCGCCGATCCGGCGGCGTCACCCGGTCGAGCGGGTCGCCACGTCATGTCGTCGCCCCACGTCGCGGAGGACGCGACCTCGTCGTGGGCGGCGCGTTCCTGTACGGCAGAGCGTGCGTACAGGACGGTCCCGCCCTTCACGTAGTCGCAGTCGACCCCGGCTTCGGCCGCTGCGCGGCCGACCTCATCGACGGTGTCGCGCATCGCTGCGCGCAGCGCGAGTGCCGCGTCGCGGCCGTGCTCGCGCGCGACGGACTCCGCGGAGCGCGGGAACAGCGCCGAGCACCAGCCGCCGTTCCGACCGGACGCGCCGAAGCCGGCGATCTCGCGTTCCAGGACGACGATCTGGAGGCCCGGGTCGGCCTGGTGCAGGTACCAGGCGGTCCAGAGACCCGTCAGTCCACCGCCCACGATCGCGACGTCGGCCGTCGTGTCGCCGTCGAGCGGCGGCCGGGGCGTCAGGTCGTCGCGTCCGGTGGACGCGAGCTGGTCGAGCCAGAACGAGACGCCCCGGTAGCCGCTCACGGTCAGATCTTCGTCCAGGCCTCGGACAGGACACTGCGCAGGATCGACGTCATCTCGCGGAACTCCGGCTGCCCGATCGTCAGCGGCGGTGCGAGCTGCACGACGGGGTCACCGCGGTCGTCGGCCCGGCAGTACAGCCCCGCGTCGAACAGCGCCTTCGACAGGAACCCGCGCAGGAGCCGCTCGGACTCGTCGTCGTCGAAGGTCGTCTTGGTGGCCTTGTCCTTGACGAGCTCGATGCCGTAGAAGTAGCCGTCACCGCGGACGTCCCCGACGATCGGCAGGTCGAGCAGGGTGTCGAGTTCGGCGCGGAAGAGCGGGGCGTTCTGCTGCACGTTGGCGAGCAGTCCCTCTTCCTCGAAGATGTCGAGGTTCTCCATCGCGACGGCGGCCGACACCGGGTGGCCGCCGAACGTGTACCCGTGGTAGAAGGTCGTGTCGCCCTTGGCGAACGGCTCGAAGAGCCGGTCGCTGATGATCGTCGCGCCGATCGGGGAGTACCCGGAGGTCATCGCCTTGGCGCACGTGATCATGTCCGGCACGAAGCCGTAGGTGTCGCAGGCGAACATCGTGCCGATCCGGCCGAAGGCGCAGATGACCTCGTCCGAGACGAGCAGCACGTCGTACTCGTCGCAGATCTCGCGCACCCGCTGGAAGTACCCGGGCGGCGGGGTGAAGCAGCCGCCGGAGTTCTGCACCGGCTCGAGGAACACCGCGGCGACGGTGTCGGGGCCCTCGAACTCGATCATCTCGCGGATCCGCTCCGCCGCCCAGAAGCCGAACTGCTCCTCGGTGCCCCCGGGGAAGCCCATCTCCTCGGCGCGGTACGAGTTCGTGTTCGGGACCCGGAAGCCGCCGGGGGTCAGGGGCTCGAACATCTCCTTCATCGCCGGGATGCCGGTGATCGCCAGGGCGCCCTGCGGGGTGCCGTGGTAGGCGACCGCGCGGGAGATCACCTTGTGCTTCATCGGCTTGCCCTGGAGCTTCCAGTAGTACTTCGCGAGCTTGAAGGCGGTCTCCACCGCCTCGCCGCCGCCGGTGGAGTAAAAGACCTTGTTGAGGTCCCCGGGGGCGTGCTCGGCCAGCCGGTCGGCGAGCTCGATCGCCGCGGGGTGCGCGTACGACCAGATCGGGAAGAAGCTCAGCGTCTCCGCCTGCTTCGCGGCCATCTCGGCCAGGCGCTTCCGCCCGTGCCCGGCGGCGACGACGAACAGGCCGGACAGCCCGTCGATGTACTCCTTGCCGTGGCTGTCGTAGACGTGGTGGCCCTCGCCGCGCACCATGATCGGCACGTCGGCGCCGGCCTGGTTCGCACCGTGCCGGGCGAAGTGCATCCACAGGTGGTCCCGGGACTTCCGCTGCAGGTCGGCGTCGTCGACCGGTGCGAACGGGTCGTAGGAGTGGAGGCGAGCGGCCGGGCCCGTCGTGGTCCGGCCTGTGGCCTGTTCGGAGATGGTCATCGCGTTCCCCAGTCGTAGAGCTGTTTGCGGAGTTGCAGGTAGACGAAGGTCTCGGTGCCGGCGACGCCCGGGATGGCCCGGATGGTGCCGTTGAGCAGTTCGATCAGGTCGTCGTCGTCCTCGCACACGACCTCGACCATCAGGTCGAAGCTGCCGGCGGTCATCACGAGGTAGTCGACCGCCGGCAGCTGTTCCAGGGCATCGGCGACGGTTCGGGTGTCGCCGCTGACCCGGATGCCGATCATCGCCTGGCGGTGGAAGCCCAGTTGCATCGGGTCGGTGACCGCGACGATCTGCATGACGCCGGTCTCGGTCAGCTTCTGCACGCGCTGTCGGACCGCCGCTTCACTGAGACCGACGGCCTTGCCGATCTCGCCGTACGGGCGGCGCCCGTCCGCCTGGAGTTGTTCGATGATCCGCTTCGAGGTGTCGTCGATCGGTCCCGGACGTCGTGGTGCTGCCGCCATGCCGGACAGCATGGCAGCGAGGTTCGGGGTGCGCAAGGGATTCCGTTGTGAACACCGTGTTTCGCGACGATTTCCGTTGTTACGGTTCTCCACAACCTCCGGATCCTTCTTCCGCGCCGCTGGAATCCGTGTCAGTATCACCGCCATGCTGGACGCACAGAGCACGGCGACGGCGGACACCGACACCCGGGTCCTGCGGAACTTCGTCGGGGGTACCTCCGTCGAGTCGACCGCCGACACCACGTTCGACCTGGTCGACCCGACCGACGAGCACGTCTACGGCACGTCCCCGGTGTCCACCCCTGCCGACGTCGACGCCGCCTTCGGTGCGGCGGCGACCGCGTTCGAGACCTGGCGCCGCACCACCCCCGGCGAACGACAGCTCGCCCTGTTCCGGATCGCCGACGCGATGGAGCAGCGGGCGTCGGAGTTCGCCGACCTCGAGTCGCTCGACACCGGGAAGCCCCGCGCCACCCTGGTTGAGGACGAGATCCTGCTGTCCGTCGACCAGATCCGCTTCTTCGCCGGGGCCGCCCGCAACCTCGAGGGTCGCAGCGCCGGCGAGTACCTGGCCGACCACACGTCGTTCGTCCGGCGCGAGCCCATCGGTGTCGTCGCCCAGGTCACCCCGTGGAACTACCCGCTCAACATGGCGGTGTGGAAGTTCGCCCCGGCGCTCGCCGCGGGGAACACCACCGTGCTCAAGCCGAGCGACACGACACCCCTGTCGACGCTGCTGCTCGCCGAGGTCGCCGCGGAGTTCCTGCCGCCGGGGGTCCTGAACGTCGTCGTGGGGGACCGCACCACCGGTGCCGCGATGGTCGACCACCCCACCCCGCAGCTCGTGTCCATCACCGGGTCCGTCCGCGCCGGCACGGAAGTCGCCCGCGCCGCCGCCGGTGACCTCAAGCGCACCCACCTCGAGCTCGGCGGCAAGGCCCCCGTGATCGTGTTCGACGACGCGGACATCCCCGCCGCCGTCGCCGGCATCGTCGCCGCCGGGTTCTTCAACGCCGGACAGGACTGCACAGCGGCCACCCGGTTGCTCGTGCAGGACGGCATCCACGACGAGTTCGTGGCGGCGCTCGCAGAAGAAGCACGGCACAACGCGCGAACCGGGTCAGACGGTTACTTCGGTCCGGTGAACAACGCGAACCAGCTCGCCCAGGTCCGGTCGTTCCTCGACACGCTCCCCGACCACGCCACGATCGAGCTCGGCGGCGCACGACAGGGCGACTGCGGGTACTTCCACGAGGCCACGATCGTCTCCGGTCTGCGCCAGGACGACCGTGCCGTGCAGCAGGAGATCTTCGGTCCGGTGCAGACCATGCAGCGGTTCTCGACGGAACAGCAGGCCCTGACGTGGGCGAACGACGTCGAGTACGGGCTCGCGAGCTCGGTGTGGACGACCGACCACTCCCGGGCGATGCGCTTCGCCCGCGACCTGGACTCCGGCTGCGTGTGGATCAACACGCACATCCCGATCGTCGCCGAGATGCCCCACGGCGGGTTCAAGCACAGCGGGTACGGCAAGGACCTGTCCCAGTACGGCTTCGACGACTACACCCGCATCAAGCACGTCATGTCCTACATCGGCTGAGGCCGACAACCCCTGGAGGCACCATGGCAACGACCGGAACGTTCGCCGAATCGGGAGCCGATCTGCGGCTCGACCAGATCACGAAGTCCTTCCCCGGCCACACCGCGGTGGACAGCCTCGACCTGACGGTGCCTGCCGGCTCGTTCTTCGCGTTGCTCGGTCCGTCGGGCTGTGGCAAGACGACGACCCTGCGGCTCGTCGCCGGGCTCGAGGAACCCACGAGCGGCACCATCACCATCGGCGGCCAGGACGTCACCGACACGAAGCCGTACCAGCGGCCCGTCAACACGGTGTTCCAGAACTACGCGCTGTTCCCGCACATGAGCGTGCTCGACAACGTCGCGTTCGGACTGAAGCGCCGCCGGATCCCGGACCCGATGACGAAGGCGAAGGAAGCGCTGCGGCTCGTCGAGCTCGAGGGGTCGGCGTCGAAGCGCCCCGCCCAGCTCTCCGGTGGCATGCAGCAGCGCGTCGCCCTGGCCCGAGCAATCGTGAACCGGCCGGCCCTGCTGCTGCTCGACGAACCGCTCGGCGCCCTCGACCTGAAGCTCCGCCACCAGATGCAGCTCGAGCTGAAGACGATCCAGGCCGAGGTCGGGCTCACGTTCCTGCACGTCACCCACGACCAGGAAGAGGCGATGACGATGGCCGACACGGTCGCCGTGATGAACGGCGGCCGGATCGAGCAGATGGGCAGCCCGCAGGACCTGTACGAGCTGCCGCGCACGGCGTTCGTCGCGAACTTCCTCGGCCAGTCGAACCTGCTCGAGGGCGAGGTCCGCGGCACCGATGCCGGCCTGCTCGTCGTCGCCACCGCGGCCGGGTCCATCGCGGTGCCCGCCGACCGTGCCGTCGCCACGACCGGTCGCGTCGTCGTCGGCGTCCGGCCCGAGAAGCTCAAGATCCGCACCGCGGAACCGGCCCCCGAGGCCGGACGGAACATCCTCGGCCCCGGTCGGGTCGTGGACGTCTCGTTCTCCGGCGTCAGCACCCAGTACCTGGTCGACGTGCCGGGCGCCGGGCGCGTCTCGGTGTTCGCGCAGAACTCGAAGGGCGGGCCGCGCATCGCGACCGGTACCGAGGTCTGGCTCACGTGGGGCGTCGACCACGGTTTCGGCCTGGAGGCGCACCCCGCGTCGGACGCGACCGTCACCACCCACAGCGCCCCGGGCCTCCAGGCCGTCCCCGCCACGGCGGGATCGCTCGCGTGACCGGCGCGGTGCCCGGTCCGGACCTGCTGCGCGGGCTGACGTCGGCCCGCGTGAGCCGACGCGGCCTGCTCGCCGGCGGCGGGGCCGCCGCGCTGGCCGCCCTGCTCACCGGTTGCAGCATCAAGGGCTCCGCCGCCGCCGGCGCCGAGGACACCGTCGACTGGGCGGCGTTCTGGAAGGACGCGAAGGCGACCGGCACCCTGAACTTCGCGAACTGGCCGCTGTACATCGACTCCGACCACGGCAAGTCCGAGTCCCTGGCGCTGTTCAAGGAGGAGACCGGGATCGCGGTCGACTACCAGGCGGTGATCCAGGACAACGCGACCTTCTACGCCACCGTCTCCCCGATCCTGCGGGCGCACGGTGCGACCGGCTACGACCTCGTCGTCATGACGAACGGGTTCGAGCTGACCCAGATGATCAAGAACGGGTTCGTGTGCGAGCTCGACCACTCGCGGCTGCCGAACTTCGCCGCGAACGCCTCGGACTCCGTGAAGGACCCCATCTACGACCCGGGCAACAAGCACTCCGTCGTCTGGCAGACCGGGTTCACCGGGCTCGCCTACAACCCGAAGTACACCGGGCGGAAGATCACCTCGCTCAAGGACCTGCAGGACCCGGCGTTCAAGGGCCGCATCGGACTGATGAGCGACAACACCGAACTCGGGTCGCTCGGACTGCTCGCGCTCGGCATCGACCCGGAGACCTCGACCCCCGCCGACTGGCGGAAGGCCCAGGCCTGGCTGCGCGAACTGCGGCCGAGCGTCACCGGCTTCTACGACCAGAGCTACATCAACCGGTTGGAGAACGGCGACACCTGGATCACCCAGGCGTGGTCGGGCGACGTGTTCCAGGCGCAGCAGTCCGGGTTCCGCGACCTGGAGTTCGTCACGCCGGAAGAGGGGCAGATGACCTGGCACGACAACATGCTCATCCCACGGCAGGCCGCGAACCCGGTGTCGGCGCTCGAGTGGATGAACTTCTACTACACGCCGAAGGTCGCCGGGATCGTCGAGGACTGGGTGAACTACGTCTGCCCGGTGCCCGCGGCCGAGGACTACGTGCGCGACGAACTCGACGACGCCACCGTGGCGGACAGCCCGCTCGTGTTCCCCTCTGCGGACGTCCTGGAGCAGTCACACGAGTTCCGGGTGTTCGAGAACTACGACGAGTACTCGGAGTGGAACGGCATCTTCAACGCGGTGGTGCAGTCGTGAGCGCGGTCGGGGTGGCGCCGGGGCTCGGCCCCGGTGGTCCCGGTGGTTCCGCCGGTCCTTCCGGTTCCGCGCCGGTGCGGCGGGGACGCCGTCGGAGCACACCGTTCTTCCTGGCGCTCGTCGGCACCGCGTACCTCTGCGTGTTCTTCGTCATCCCGTTGGTGTCCGGGCTGATCGTCTCGCTCATGACCGGCAACCCGGACGACGGCTACACGTTCACCTGGAACTTCGGGATCTACGGCTCGCTGTTCGTCGACCCGCAGGTGCCCTACCTGACGTTCCTGCTCCGGTCGCTCTGGTACGGCGCCGCCGCCACGATCGCCTGCATCGTCGTCGGGTACCCGGTGGCGTACTTCATCGCGTTCCGGGTGTCGCCGCGGTGGAAGAACCCGCTGCTCATGCTCGTCTTCATCAGCTTCCTGGTGTCGTTCATCATCCGCACCGACATGTGGGCGTTCGTGCTGGCGTCGCAGGGCCCGGTCGTCACGACCCTGCAGGCGCTCGGGCTGGCCGGCAAGGACTTCCACATCCTCGGCACCGGCGGCGCGGTGATCTTCGGCGACGCCTACAACGACCTGGCCTTCATGGTGCTGCCGATCTACGCCGCCCTCGAGCGCATCGACCCACGACTCGGCGAGGCCGCGAACGACCTGTACGCCGGCAAGTTCCGAGCGTTCTGGCACACCACGCTGCCGCTGTCCCGCTCGGGCATCTTCGCCGGGGTGCTGCTCGTCTTCATCGACAGCGTCGGCGACCCGGTGAACTCGGCCCTGCTCGGGGGCACGAACACGTACACGATCGGTCAGGCGATCCAGGACGCCTACTCCGGAAACCAGCAGTACAACGTCGCCGCGGCCCTGTCGACCGTGCTCATGGTCGTGCTCGGCATCATCCTGTTCATCTACGCCCGCGTCTCCGGCACCGACGACCTCGAGGACCTCGTATGACCGCCGTCGCACCGTCCCGTTCCGCCGCCGCTCCGGCCTCGCCGGTGACCGGTCCCGTCGCCGGTCGTCCGCGTCGCCACGGTGTGAACCGTCGTGGGCCCTGGCTCGCCATCGTGTACTGGGTGACGATCGCGATCACCCTGGTGCCGATCGTCTACATGATCGTGTACTCGTTCAACGACGCCCCCACGAACCGGCTGTCGTTCGCCTGGAACGGGTTCACGACCTACTGGTACGCGAACCTGGTGAACGTGTCCGGGCTCGGGGCGGCGTTCGTCACCTCGGTGCTCGTCGCGTTCCTCGCCGCCATCATCTCCGTCGCGATCGGACTGCCCCTCGCGCTGGCGCTGGAGCGGTACCGGTTCCCGGGTCGCGGTGTCGTGAACACCGTCGTGTTCGCCGACATCGCGGCGCCGTCGATCGTCGTCGGTTCCGCGTCGCTCTCCTTCTTCCTGTCGGTGGGGCTCGGCACCGGGTTCCTGACCGTGCTCATCACGCACGTCGCGTTCGACGTCGCCTACGTGGTGGTCGTGCTGCGGGCCCGGATCGCGGGGACCTCGCGGGCGCTCGAGGAGGCCGCCGGTGACCTCGGGGCGACACCGTTCCAGGCCTTCCGGCTCGTCACCCTGCCGCTGCTGGCGCCGGGCATGCTCGCCGCGGGGCTGCTGGCGCTGGCGATGTCGATCGACGACTACGTGATCACCTCGTTCGTCGCCGGGCCCGCGGTCACCTTCCCGCTGTTCGTGTACGGCGCCGCGAAGGCCGGGATGCCGCCGCAGGTGCTGTGCTTCGGGACGCTCGTGTTCGCGGTGGGGCTGCTCGTCGCGCTGCTGAACGGGGCGCTCAACCGGCGGTTGGCGCGCACGCGGGGGTAGGCGGCGGCCCGCGCGGTGCGTCTTTCGCGGGCTGGTGCGGGGTTGCGCGCGTGGTGCGTGCTCGTCGGGGCACACGGTGCGTGGAACCTCGCACGGGGTGACGAGGCGCGCACGGTGCCGACGGCAGTCCAGTGGACGTGACCAGCGGTGGACGGGCGTGTTACGGGCACGAGTCGGGCGGTGTGCCGCGGTGCGCACCACGGTCGCCCCGCGTAGGTTCCAGCCATGAGTGCAGAGCTGACGCTCGGCGCCGAGGAAGAGCTGCACCTCATCGACCTCGAGTCCGGCCGACTTTCCGCGAAGGCCCCGCGCCTTCTGCCCAAACTGCCCACCGACCGCTTCGGCGCGGAGCTGCAGCGCACGACGATCGAGACGAACACCCCGGTGGTGCGGACCCTCGATGACCTGCGGCGGGTGATCGTCGACCTGCGCAGTGAGCTCAGCACCGCGATCGCCCCGGCCGGGGTCACCATCGCCGCCGTCGGTACCGCCCCGAGGTCGGAGTACGCCGACTTCGAACTGAGCTCCGGCGGTCGGTACGGCCGGATGCAGGAGCAGTACCGGATGCTCGTCGACGAACAGCTCATCTGCGGCCTGCAGGTGCACGTCGGGGTGAGCGACCGCGACCTGGCGGTGCTGATCGCCCAGCGGGTGGCACCCGTGCTCCCGGTACTGCTCGCGCTGAGCGCGTCGAGTCCGTTCTGGAACGGGCAGGACACCGGGTACGCCTCGTTCCGGAGCATCATCTGGCAGCGGTGGCCGTCGGCCGGCAGCTTCGGTCCGGTTGCGGACGCCGCCGAGTACGACCGGGTGCTCGACGACCTGATCGCCTCGGGCGTGATCGCCGACAAGAAGATGGCCTACTTCGACGTGCGGCCGTCCTCGCACGCGCCGACGCTCGAGCTGCGGGTCTGCGACGCGACCCCGGTGGTGGACGACGCCGTGCTCATCGCCGGACTCTTCCGCGCCGCCGTGCGCAAGGCCGAGAAGTCGGTCGTGTCCGGCGCCGAGTGGCACCCGCGCAGCGAACCCCTGCACCGTGCGGCGATGTGGCAGGCCGCACGCTCCGGCTTGAGCGGGGAACTGGTCGGACTGGGGCAGCACCCCGAACGGCTGCCCGCCGAGGTCGCGGTGCGCCAGCTCGTGTCCCGCCTGCGCCCGGAGCTCGAGGAGCTCGGCGACTGGGGCACGGTGACGGAGCTGCTCGACGCGACCCTGGCCCGCGGCAACTCCACCGACCGGCAGCGCACCGCGTACGCCGAGCGCGGGGAGATGGACGACGTCGTCGCCCTGGTGGTGGAGGACACCGCTGGGCTCCCGTCCGGACGCGACGAGGACCCGGTGGTCCCGATCCCCGGGTACCGCGTCCGTGCTGGCGACGAGGCGGTCGGCCCCGGGGCGCGCCCCCGTCCGGCGTTCCGTGACCTGGCGGCCTTCTTCACCGGCTGGGACGCCGAGACCGCGATCGACCGCTGCACCGCCCGCGACGTCTGGACCCGCGAGCACCACGTCGGCTTCGTGGTCGACGGCGGCGCGCAGGAGTTCGGCTGCGACCTGGTGCCCCGGACGATCAGCGCGTACGAGTGGTCGCAGCTCGAGCGTGGCCTGGGGCAGCGTGCCCGGGCGATCGAGCTGTTCCTGCGTGACGCGTACGGCGAGCGACGGATCGTGGCCGACGGCGTGCTGGACGCGGACCACTTCGTCGGCGCGACGGGCTCAGACCCGGACGCCACCCGGCTGCCGGCGACCGCCGTCCGTGCGCCGGTGCTCGGGTTCGACCTGGTGCGCAACGAGTTCGGCGGCTGGCGGGTGCTCGAGGACAACGTCCGCTCGCCCTCGGGCGTCGCGTACGGCATCGCCCTGCGCGAGCTGATGGACGACGTCGTGCCGGACGCCCCGCGGCCGGCGCACCTGCGCGACCCGCACGGCGTGATCGACCGGCTGCGCCGGACCCTCTGCGCGAACACCACCGCGGTGACGGGCACGACCGACCCCGTGATCGCACTGGTCAGCGACGGCCCTGCCGCCGGCGCGTGGTTCGAGCACCGCAGGCTGGCCGACGGTGCCGGGATGCGCCTGGTGTCCGGGTCGGACCTGGACGTCCGTGACGGACACGTGGTCGACGTGACGACGGGTGACGTGCTCGACGGACTGTACCTGCGGATCGACCGCGACGTCAGTGCGCTGACGGCGGAGCACGCTCCCGACCTCGGTGCGCGGATCCTCGACGCGGCCGAGGCAGGACGCGTCTACCTGGCGAACGCGCCCGGCAACGCGCTGGTCGACGACAAGGCGATGTACGTCACCGTGCCGGACCTGATCTGGTACTACCTGGACGAGAAACCCCTGCTGGCATCGGTGCCGACGTACCGCACGAGCATCGAGGTCGAACGGCTGTCGGTCCTGGACCGCGTCGGGGAACTCGTCACGAAGCCGGTCGACGGCGAGGGCGGCCGCGGGGTCCTGATCGGACCGAGCGCCAGCGCCCCCGAGGTGGCCGAGCGACGCCGCGAGATCGCCGCGGACCCCGCCGGGTGGGTGGGGCAGGAGGTGGTGCAGCTGTCCTCGCACCCGACGATCGGACCGGCCGGTCTCGACCCGCGGCACGTGGACCTGCGGGCCTTCGTGTACGCGACGGGGACCGGACCGGACGACGTGCACCTGGCCGACGTCGCCCTGACGCGCGTCGCGCCCGAGGGCAGCATGGTCGTCAACTCGTCGCAGGGCGGCGGCGCGAAGGACACGTGGATCGTCGGGAACCCGGCGGACACCGAGGGAGAGCGCTGATGTGTGGACTCGCGGGTGAGATCCGGTTCGACGGCCGAGCGCCGGACGTCGGCGCGGTCGCCCGGATGACCGGCTGCATGACCCACCGCGGCCCGGACGGCGACGGCCTGTGGGCTCGCGGCCCGGTCGCCCTCGGGCACCGACGGCTGTCCATCGTCGACCTGTCCACCGCGGGCGCGCAGCCGATGGTGCTGGCCGAGGCGGGGCTGACGATCGCCTACAACGGGATGGTCTACAACTACCGGCAGCTCCGCGACGAGCTGCACGGCAAGGGGCACCGGTTCGCGTCGACGTCGGACACCGAGGTCATCGCCCTGGCGTACGCCGAGTGGGGCACCGCGTTCGTCGACCACCTGATCGGGATGTTCGCCATCGTGATCTGGGAGCACGGCAGCGGCCGGCTGGTGCTGGCGCGGGACCGGCTCGGGATCAAGCCGCTCTACGTCGCACCCGTCCCGGGCGGGCTCCGGTTCGCGAGCTCCCTGCCGGCGATCCTGGCCGGCGACGCCGGCAGCGGCCGCACGAGCGGCAGCGGCGGCGCGAGCGGCACCGGCACCAAGGAAGTCGACACGTCCATCGACCCCGTCGCCTTCGCCTCGTACATGAGCTTCCACTCGATCGTTCCCGCGCCCCGCACGATCCTGGCCGGCGTCGGCAAGCTCCCGCCCGCGACCGTCCGGGTGATCGACCCGGACGGCACCGCGCACGACACCGTCTACTGGGAGCCCCGCTTCGAGCGCGACCCAGCCAAGTCCGACTGGTCCGAGCGCGACTGGGAGCAGGCGTTCATCGGCTCGCTCCGCACCGCGGTCGAGCGCCGGATGGTCGCCGACGTCCCGGTCGGGGTGCTGCTCTCCGGCGGGATCGACTCGTCCCTGGTCGTCGGGCTGCTCGCCGAGGCCGGGCAGCAGGACCTCGCCACGTTCAGCATCGGCTTCGAGGCGGCGGGCGGTGAGTCCGGCGACGAGTTCGAGTACTCCGACCAGGTCGCGGAGCACTTCGGCACCGACCACCACCGCATCCACATCCCCTCGTCGCGCCTGCTCGACGGCATCGACGGTGCGGTCGCCGCCATGAGCGAGCCGATGGTCAGCCACGACTGCGTCGCCTTCTACCTGCTGTCGCAGGAGGTCTCGCAACACGTCAAGGTGGTGCAGTCCGGCCAGGGCGCCGACGAGGTGCTCGCCGGGTACGACTGGTACCCGCCGCTCGCCGACGTCCCCCGCGACCAGGCCGCGGAGGCCTACCGCTCGGTCTTCATGGACCGCCGCTGGCCCGCGCTGCAGGGGCTGCTCGGGGAGCGGTGGAAGAGCGACGACGACACCCCGTCGGCGTTCGTGGACCGCCAGTTCGCACGGCCGGGAGCAGAGACCAGCGTCGACGCCGCGCTCCGCAGCGACACCACGATCATGCTCGTCGACGACCCGGTGAAGCGCGTCGACAACATGACGATGGCGTGGGGCCTCGAGGCCCGCGTGCCGTTCCTGGACCACGAGTTCGTCGAGCTCGCCGCCGCGATCCCGCCGTCGATGAAACTCACCGACGGCGGGAAGGGCGTGATGAAGCGCGCCTCGCGCGGGATCGTGCCCGACGCCGTCATCGACCGCAGCAAGGGCTCGTTCCCGGTCCCCGCCATCCGGCAGCTCGAGGGCCCCTACCTGGAGCGCGTCCGCGACGCGCTGCACGCACCCGAGGCGCGGGAGCGCGGACTCTTCGACCCCGCCACCGTCGAGCGGATGCTGCAGGACCCGAACAGCACCAGGACCGCGATCGGCGCGAACGCGCTCTGGCAGCTCGGCCTGATCGAGATGTGGCTGCAGCAGCAGGGGGTGCGGTGACCGTGGGTTCCGTCCGGACTGGAGGCGCGCAGGGCGTCGCGTCGTCGGCCACCGTCGAGCCGTCGGTCACCACCAGGGCCGCGGCCGACCTGGGAGCGCAGCTCACCGCCGCCTGGGGATCGTGGGGACCGACCATGACCCGGAACGCCCGGCGCGTGGCGTTCGTGTCCGACCGGCACGGCACCCCCGAGGTCTTCGTACAGGACGTCGTCGTCGACGGCGAGCCGCCGCAACCGGTGCGGATCGCGCTGTCCGACGACCCGGTGATCCGGGTGTCGTGGTCGTCCGACGGGGAGTGGCTCGCCGTCGCCATCGCGACCGACGGCGGCGTGAAGCAACAGGTCTGGGTGGTGCGGCCGGACGGCTCCGACGCCGCGCAGATCGCCGGCTCGCGGTACCAGCACGCCGAACTCGGACCGTGGAGCCGCAGCGGCCACCGGGTCGTCATCACCCTGCCCTCGACCGAAGCCGACCAGCCGGCTCGCTCGTACCTGGTCGACCCGGTCTCCGGCGACCGCGACGACCTGGCCGTGGGGGAGCTCATCCACATCCTCGACCTGTCGGTGGAGGAACGGCTCGTCGTGCTGAGCGACGGCCAGCGCGGCCAGGAGTTCGTCGTCGTGGTCGACCGGCTGACCGACGAGAGCCACGCCCTGTTCGCCGACGACCCCGACGGGTCCGCCGAGATCGCGTTCCTGCGGCCCGCGCCCGCGAGCGAGACCAGCCCGCTCGTCGCCTACGTCGCCACCGAGGCCGGACTGCCCCGCCGCGGACTCGTCGCGCAGCCGGTCGGGCCGCACGGCTGGCGTGGCACACCCCGGCCGATCGTCGAACGCGACGACGCCGAGCTCGAGTACCTGGACGCCGACGACGCCGGCCGCACGCTGCTGCTCGTCTGGAACGTCGACGGGCGCAGCGAACTCGACCTCATCAACACCCAGGACGCCTCGCGCACCCCGGTGCCGGACCTGCCCGGGTACGTCGTCACCGATCCCGTGCTCAGCCGCGACGGCCGGAGCGTGCTGCTCGCCGTCGAGGGGCCGACCCGGCCGCGCGAACTGTGGCGGCTCGACACGAACGCGCTGACCTGGAGCCGGGTCACCGACGTGCCGGCGCTGCCCGACGTGCAGCTGGTCGAGCCGACGCTCGAACGGTTCGCCGCCCGTGACGGACTGGAGCTGACCGGCTGGCTGTACCGGGCCGTGGAGCCGACCGCGTCGGTGGCGGGAGCCGACGTCGGAACGCATGTCGGGCCTCCCGGCCGCGCAGCGCTCGTCCACCTGCACGGCGGACCGGAGTCGCAGGAACGACCCACGTTCTCGCCGCAGCACCAGGCGCTCGCCGCCGCCGGGGTGACCGTGTTCGCGCCGAACATCCGTGGGTCCTCCGGGTACGGTCACGAGTTCGTGCACGCCGACGACCTGGCGCTGCGGTGGAACGCGCTCGCCGACGTCGTCGACTGCGCGCGGTTCCTGGTGACCAACGGGTACGCCGAACGGTCCCGGGTCGCCGTCGAGGGACGCTCGTACGGTGGGTACGCGACGCTCGCGTCGTTGGCGTTCACGCCCGACGTGTTCGCAGCCGGGGTCGCGGTGTGCGGGATGAGCGACTTCGCGACCTTCTACCGCGACACCGAACCGTGGATCGCGGCTGCTGCCGCCACGAAGTACGGCCACCCCGTCGAGGACGGGGCCCTGCTCGCGGCACTGTCGCCGATGCGCGCGATCGACGACGTCACGGCGCCGCTGCTCGTCGTGCACGGTGAGCTCGACACGAACGTGCCGATCGGTGAGGCGCACCAGGTCGTCGCGGCGCTTCGGGAGCGGTCGCACGACGTGGACTACCTGGAGCTCGAGGGTGAGGGGCACGAGTACCGGCGGGCGTCCTCGCAGGCGCTGCTCGTGCGGCGGATGGTGGAGTTCGTGGCGGCGCGGCTGGGGTGAGGCGGGCGCGGGGCGCTCGGTCTGGTGCGAGGTTCTGTACTCCGTGCGGTGCACGTGCGCTCGCACCGAGTACGGAACCTCGCACGGGCCGTGAGCCCCCTCGCACCGTGCGAGCCGCGGCACGGCGTCACCGGGTGCAACGATGCGCTGGCGGCGCTCGCCGCGGGCGGAGAATGGTGGGATGACGACGACTGCGCCGACCTCGACCGCGCTGCCCCGACCCGGAGAGGTCTTCGTGGCCTCGGCAGCGGACGTCGAGCAGGTCGTCCACCGTGCCACGAACCAGTACGCCTCGGGCGTCGTCGCGGACACCGCCGGGTGGGCGGACGGCGATCGCCGCCGGATCGAGGACCTCGGGTTCCGTGGTGGTGACTCCCGCGGCGAGGCGCTCCGGACGCTCGACCTGACCATCGCCGACGACGGCACGCCGACGCGGATGCTCGACGCACCCGCCATGGCCGCACTGAACAGCCACCATGCGCGGTTCGCCGAGCGGCGCGGCGACGTGGTCCGCTACCAGACCGACGTGTCGGTGTGGACGGGGATCCCCGCGCAGCCCACGCCGCAGGACTGGGAGGACGTCCGGGCGCTGCTCGGGTCGGACGGGATGCTCGGCGTCGGTGCGGCTGCCGTCCTGCCCGAGGGGTGGGAGCTCGTCGAGGGTGCCGGCGGCGTACAGCTCACCGGTGAGGCGATCGAGGGTGCGCCGGACCCCGAGGCCGTCGTGCTGACGCCCGACGACGTGCCGGAGATGACCGCCCTGGTGGAGCGGACGAAGCCGGGGCCGTTCCTGCCGCGCACGATCGAGCTCGGCACGTACCTGGGCATCCGGCGGGACGGACGGCTCGTCGCGATGGCGGGGGAGCGCCTGCACCCGCCGGGGTGGACCGAGATCAGCGCGGTGTGCACGGACGAGGCGTACCGGGGGCAGGGGTTCGGTCGGCGGCTCGTGCTCGCCGTCGCGCACGGGATCCGCGAGCGGGGGGAGACCCCGTTGATGCACGCGGCCGCCGGGAACACCGGGGCGATCGGGCTGTACCAGCACCTCGGGTTCCGACTGCGTGACCGGGGAGCGCCGCGGTTCGTGCGGGTGCCGTGAGCTGCGTCCGGGCCTGACGGTTCAGAACGCCGCGAGGGCGCGGCGGAGCATGTCGTGGCCCTGGGCCTCGAAGCCCTCGTCGCCGACCGCGTAGGCCCAGGTCGCGGTGCCCACTGCTTCGCGGAGTTGCAGCCAGCGCCACGCGTCCGGGGTGCGTGGATCGTCGCCGTACCCGTCGAAGAACGCCGCTTCGAGCCCGGGATCGTGCTGCCAGTGCAGCACCGCGAGGCGGGTGAGGTCGAAGGACACGGGGCGCCAGCCGAAGCGGCCGAAGTCGATGACGCGCAGTCGGCCGCCGTCGACGATCCAGTTGCGCGGGTGGAAGTCGCCGTGGGTCGGGACGAGGGCCTGCGTCGCGTGGTCGGTCGGGAGTGCGCGTAGTGCCGCTCGTGCGCGGGCGACCACCTCGTCGGGGATCCGGTGCGGTGCGTCGAGGGCGGCCAGTGCCTTCGCCTGCTCGTGCTGCAGGAACGTCGGGTCGTGGCGGGTGTCCTGGTCGTGCAGCCGTCGGAGCAGTGCTCCGGCCTGTCGGTGGACGTCGGTGTCGTGCTCGTCCGGGGTGCCGAGGGCGAGGTGCCCGGGGACGCGTTCGAGCACGAGGACGCGGTGGTCCTCGTTCGCGGCGACGAGGGCACCGGCGTCCCCGCTGGCTCGGAGTGCGGCGGTGGCGGTGCGGTGTGCTTCGAGCTCGCGGGGGAAGTGCGTGTTGGTCTGGCTGGAGGCCTTCACGGTGAAGCCGTCGTCGCCAGCGCGGACGTGCAGGACCCTCGTGTCGAGGAGCCCCCACGACTCATCGGCCACGACGTTGGCGTCGGGAAGCGTCTGCTGGACGAACGCGATCTGGTCGACCTCGAGTCCGGTTTCCCCCCAGTGCATGGCGGCACGCTACCGTCCTGCTCCGACCACTGGAACCCCTCGAAAACGTCTCGGTAGCCGATCGGCTACTCAGCAGCTGGTTTGCCTACCCTCGTGAAGTCGGCCACTCCGTGCTAGTCGGCGCTTGAGGTTATCCAGCGCTGCGGCACGCGATCGTCGGTAGCGAGGAGACCCGCCCGCAACGCGTCGGACCGTTGTCCGCGCAGCAGAAGGGCGCCACGAAGCCGCCCCTCGAACCGGAACCCGACTCGTTCGGCGACACGTCGAGAGCCGATGTTCTCCGGAGCAGCGGTCCACTGCACTCTGAAGAGTCCCAGACCTCCCGAGGCTGTCGGCAGGAACGCATGATCCAGCACGGCAGTCACGGCCTGCGTCATGATGCCCCGGCCGCGACCTTCCGCGGCAAGCCAGTACCCGATCTCAGCCGTGCCCCGGCCCAGTTCGATGTCGAACAGGTTGATGATGCCGAGTAGCCCCTCCGATGAGTCGACGTGTCGGACACCCCAGACCAGCTTCCGGCCGCCAGCCCACCGTTCCGGCACCAGGGTCTTCACGTAGTGGGCCGCATAAGCGCGGTCATACGGGACGGGGACGGTAGTGAACGCGATGATCGCGGGGTCACTGCAGTGCTGCACCAGCGAGTCAATATCGTGCTCGTCGGGCACGCGGAGCACAACCTGATCAGTCACGAGTTCGAACGGTTCCACGCATCAGACGGTACGACGCCGTTGACGTGCAGTCCTGATCCCGACTCGACCGATGCACCACATGCACGGAGGCGAGCCAACGTTTGTCCGATAGCGGATCGGCTACCGGGCGGCGTCGGTCAGCACTTGGCCGATCCACTCATGATGATCGAGTTCGGCAATCTCGGCGAGAGTCGCCCACCGGGTTTCGAGCACTTCGTCCTCGTCGAGGAGGAACGACGACGGGCGCAGTGAGCAGAGGTACGCCACCGTCACGTACCCAACTTGGTCGCCGTTGGGGTAGACGTTCTCGAGGGTGGCGCCACCGTAGGCCCCGATGATCCGGATGACGTCGCTGCCCACACCGAGTTCTTCCCGCACTTCGCGCACTACAGCCGCGCGGGGGTCCTCGCCGGGCTCGATGCCGCCCCCTATCAGGCTCCATCGTCCGGAGTCGCGCTGCCGCGCCAGGAGGAACCGATCGTCGTCTCGGATGACCGCGGTCACGCCCGGAAGGAGTAGGTAGCTGCTCCCGATCCGCTCGCGCAGCGATCGGACGTACCCAGAGACCGGCATGCTCCGACGCTACCGTGCGGTCCGCCCGCAAGAGGATCCGCTACCGGGCGGCGGTGGAGCCAGACGAGAGGCAGCCTGGGGACCGGCCCAAGCATGCTCTACGCGTACTATCGACAGTCGGCGCAGTCGCAGGCATCCTCCTAATAGTTGCCGGGTTCGTGGTGCAGTAGATGAGCAGTCGAACTTCCCAGATGAGCGACCGCCTGTAGCTATTCACCGGTAGGGGATTGCCTATCGGCCTCGGTCAGCCACTCATGTTTGCTTTGCTCACTCACGCCCGTTTCGGGCGGGCCCATGGAGTGCAAAGCCGATCGCTCCCACGCCCGCGAGCAGCAATCCCATCGCAGCGATGACCAGCCCGGCCGCCACGAGCCCGAAGTAGTCCGTACCAAGGAAGGTTCCGAGAAGCGCCATGACGAGGCCCGCAGCCAACGCCCCTGCGCCGATCGCAAGGCCGAGTACGCGAGGCGGGACGCGAGACAGCATGCTTTCATCCAACTCCCCATGATCGGCGTCCGGTAGCCGATCTTGGGTTCAGCTGGTCGTTCGATCCCGACTGCCGCGACGGCGAGGTGCGGCGATCTACGTGTTCGTCGCCGCCTTGAGGATGACGACGGCGACCATGGTCAGCAGGAGCGCGCCGCCGATGCCGGCGAGCGGGTACCAGACGCCGCTGGCGCGATGGTGGCGTCGGATGCCGAACGCACCGCCGGTGATGACTGCCGCGAAGCCGCCGAAGAAGGTGAGCCCCATGCTGCTGTACCAGCCAGCATCACCGCAGGAAACGGTGCGGGCGCCGCAAGTGCTGTACGAGATGAGGCTCTCGTTCAGGATGTAGCCGACGCAGCCGATCGTGGTGAGCAGCCCGACGACGATGACGACCCAGACGAGGACGAGGTTCCACAGCGCGCCGCGGTCGCCGAGCGGTGCGCGTTGGATGCGGGACGCCATCGGGCTCCTGTTCTGGTCCGTCTCTCGGATGTCATCAGAGTGCCATGCGGGCAGCGAGGATCGATGCCGTCGCCGCTGGCCACAGCGCATCCAGCCGCGGCCCCCATGGTTCTGCCATCACCCCACTCTGACGAAGCGCGGTGACCTCCGACAGGGAGACCCAGCGCGAACCCATCACCTCGGTCGGATCCGCTCGCACCGCGGACCCGCTCGGCTCCTGCACGACGAAGAGGTCCACGAGCGCCGTCTCCTCGGTGAAGCGGCCGACACGGCGCAGAGCCTCGGGCTCGACTGTGACGTTGGTCTCCTCGAGCAGCTCTCGGCACGCAGCTGCAGGACCAGTCTCGCCAGCGAACGCGCTCCCACCGGGGAACTCCCACCCGAAGGCGAACTCATTCGTCGGAGCCCGCTGCGTGAGGAGTACGGTTCCGTCGGCTCGGTAAACGCACACCGTGACCACCAGATGGAACGCCCCGCACGGCCAACCCGCGTCCCCGCGCCGGAACGTCCCACCCGTCGGCACCCCGGCCGCGTCAACAAGATCCCACCACTCGTCCACGCCGCCAGCGTAGGACGAACCGGCACGCGGAACGCCGTCATGCGGCGTCCGGCAGCGGATCGTCTATCGGACTCTCGATTCGACAGGCGGCGTGGCCTTCAAGCATTTTCTTGGCGGGAGCAGAGCGGTGGCGGTGGGCTCACCTGTTTTCGCCGGTTGCTCGCTCGTGGTTGGTGGCCGGAAGTCGATCCGAGGCCCGTCGGGTCGGTGCGGACGCCGTCAGGGGAGCAGGTTCTCCGGCTGCCGTTCCGTCACCGCTGACCGGTGCTCCTCGACGTACCGGCGCGCACGCCGGATCCGTCCGATCGTCCGCGGCAGCAACCACACGAGGACGCCGACCATGAGCACCAGGAACACCGCCGAGAACACCACCAGGCTGCCGCGGAGGATCCCACTGACGAACTGGAACGCGATAGAGACGTACAAGAGCGTGACGTAGGCCAGGTTGAACTGCAGCACGAGCTGCACGAGCTGGGCGTACCGCACCACGGCCGGCTGCTCGTCCGCGTCGACGGATGAGCCCTTGCCGCGGAGCACCAGCTTCGCGTACCGCCGCAGCCGGTCGACGTCGCGTCCGCCGGCGTCGCGCAGCAGGCGACTGAACGGGAGCGCGACGATGATCGCCGCGAATGCCGTGGCGAGGAAGGTGAGCTGACCTGCGAGCAGGATCCCGATCACCGCTTCGTGGGGGCGGCTGTGGTCGAGGACGTTGAGCACGGTGACACCGGCCGCCGTGACGACCGCAGCGACGGCGAAGGTGGTGCCGATCCTGGCGACCTTGCGACGGATGACGTCCGGCCCTGGGAGGACCTGGTCGCGCAGGTCGACCATCGGGACGTCCGTGCGACGGAACTGACTGCCGAGCGGACGCGCGAGGGCGACCAGGACGGCGGAGCCGCCAACGAGCACTGCCGGCACCCACAGCGGGGCCCGGGCGGACACGCTCGCGATCACGACGACGACCGCCGCCGCAGCGACGACGGCCACCACGACCAGGAAGGCAGTCCGGAGCCAGCGGCTGTGCCCGGACGACGTGCGCTCGTCGAAGTACGCCGCCCAGGAGCCGATGACGAGGGGGCCGATGACGAGGAACGGTGCAGCAGCGGCCGCTGCGATGAGGAGTCCGTCCTGCGCTTCCCGCAGGTACAGCGCCACGAGAAACCCCGCGCCGAGCGTCAGTGCGGTCGTGACGACGATGGTCACCAGGTAGGCCAGGACTCGCATGCGTGCTCCTCGAACGGCGCCGACGCCGTGTCCACGCTGCTCATCATTATGGCCGCTCAGAGCCCCGCGGGGCCGGACCGTGCGGTTCTCCGAGTCGGCGGTGCGGATCGAAACCGAACCATGGTGGTGCACCGCAGGTCGACAGGTCCCGCTCGCGGGACACTCCCTCATCGGGACGCCGGTTGGGTGCGGCGACGACAAGGGTAGATACATGGGGAACACCTCGGAGGAAGGTGTTGCGTCATCAAGTGAATCCGGGGGCGCTGAATGCTCCACGGTTTCGCGCTCATCCTCGCGGTGCTCAGCAGCGGACGTAGCGGGAAAGTGCGGCGGAGGTTGCGAGCAAGCAGGTCAGGGACTGAAGGGCTGGGATGCCCCGAGTAGGTCCGTCGTCGGCCTGGTCGTGCGGGCCAGTCGATCTCGCGGGAGTGCAGACCCGGTCTGGTACAGCCTGGCCCGCAGCCCTCCCACCGAGCCCGAGTCGTGGATTCTCTAGGATCGACCCATGTCCACGACCATGCCCGGCTTCGGGACCGAACGCATCGCGCAGCTCGGCCTGCGTGACCGCGTGTACGACCGGGTGCTCGAGGTCCTGATGGGCCACGACGTCGAACCGGGCATGCGACTGTCGATCGACGGACTGGCGCGCTCCCTCGGGGTCTCGCCGACCCCGGTGCGCGAAGCCCTGGTGCAGCTCGAACGTACGGGCCTGGTCACCCGCGAAGCGAACAAGGGGTACCGGGTCTCCCCGCCCCTGGCCGGCGACCAGCTCGAGGCCCTGTTCGACGCCCGGCTCATCGTGGAGAGCGGCGCGGTCGAGCTTGCGGCCCGCGGCGACGTCGACGGTCTGCGCGAGCGACTGGCAGCAGCGCTCGACGAGCAGGCTGCGGTGGCCGCCGAGGTCGCGTCCGTCGGTGCTGCGCACGCGCCGGAAGAGCTGATGGCGCGCTTCTTCCGTAGCGATTGGCAGTTCCACCAGCTGATCTTCGACGCGACACGGAACCCGTTCCTCGAGGAGATGTCCGAGATCATCACGACGCGCGTGCACCGCATGCGGCAGATCGTCGAGGGTGGCGGGGACGACACGGATCGCGCCGTGCAGGAACACCGGGCCATCCTGGAGGCGCTGGCTGCGGACCCGACGTCGGCCGTCGCCGCGATGCGGCTCCACATCGACGCGGTCCGGTTGCGTTCGCGCGCGGACGCGTCCCACACGAGCTGAGGCAGTGGGGTTGCGTTCCGGCGTCGCGCGAGTATCTTTCCTATAGGAAAGAGGTTCATCGCCGAACCGCCACGACATGCAAGGGAGCATTCCGTGACCACTCCGCAGGACTGGGTCGACCAGGATTGGGACCCCACCACCTGGACGTCGACGACCTGGCCGATCGCCGCGTGCCTGCACGGGTTCGCGCAGGTCACCCGCGACGGGACGGCCTTCCACGACGCCCCCGCCGAAGTGTGGGACGAGGTGTTCGGGCAGATCGAGGCCGTCGGCTTCTCGCTCGCCGAACTCGCCGACAGCCACATCCGGCCCGCAGATCTCGAAGCCTCGCGCCGTGACGAGCTGTTCGCCGTCGCGAAGTCGCACGGCATCGGCATCCCGTCGGTGCACCTGCAGCGCAAGAGCGTCATCCAGCCCGGGCACGAGGACGAGAACCTCGCCTACGCCCACCGCACCATCGACGCTGCGGCCGAGTGGGGCATGCAGGTCTTCTCGACGGGCCTGCACCAGCCGTTCACCGACGCCCAGAAGCGCGCGCTGTGGTTCTGGACGGCGCCGGGCCCGAAGGACCCGGACGACCCCGAGGTCTGGGCCGCCGCGGTCAAGCGCCTGCGGGAGCTCGGGGAGCACGCTGCGAGCGTCGGGCTGCCGATGGCGCTCGAGCTGTACGAGGACACGTACCTCGGCACCGCCGACAGTGCGGTCCGCCTGGTCGAGGAGATCGGGCTCGACAACGTCGGGCTGAACGCGGACGTCGCGAACCTCATCCGCCTGCACCGGCCGATCGAGGACTGGCGGGAACTGTTCGCGAAGACCATGCCGCACACGAACTACCTGCACGTGAAGAACTACACGCGTGACGAGGCCGGCGACGGCAGCTGGGCGACGAGCGCTCCGAGCACCATGGAGACGGGCCTCATCAACTACCGCCAGGTCCTGCGCGACGCCGTCGCCGACGGGTTCCGCGGGATCGTCATGACCGAGCAGTACGGCGGGGACAGCCTCGGCGTCTGCGCCACCAACCAGCAGTACATCCGGTCCGTCCTCGCGACGACGACGCTCGACGCGACGGCGACCCCGACTGCAGCAACCAGCACCGAAGGAGCAATCCGATGAGCACCCTCGACATCGCCGTCGTCGGGTCCGGCTACATGGGCGGCGGGATCGCCCAGGTCCTCGCCCTCGCCGGCCACACCGTCCGGATCGCCGACGTCTCGGCCGAGATCGCCCAGCAGAACCTGGAGCGACTGCTCGGAGAGACCGAACAGTTCGTCGCCGACGGGCTGTTCCCCGAGGACGCCGTCGAACGGGTCCGCGCACACCTGAGCGCCGCAGAGTCGATCGAGGCCGCCGTCGCCGACGCGGACTTCATCGAGGAGGCCGTGCCGGAGAAGCTCGAGATCAAGCACGCGACGCTCCGCCGCATCAGCGAAGCCGCCCGCCCCGACGCCGTGATCGGCTCGAACACCTCGACGATCCTGATCGAGTCGCTGGCCGAGGCGGTCGTGGGCCCGGAGCGGTTCCTCGGCGTGCACTTCTCGAACCCGGCACCGTTCATCCCCGGCGTCGAGCTCATCCCGCACCCGACCACGAACGAGCACGCGGTCGAGGTCGGCGAGACCGTCGTCGCCGCGACCGGCAAGCAGTCGGCGCGGGTGAAGGACTCGACGGGGTTCGTGCTGAACCGCCTGCAGTACGCGCTGTTCGAGGAGGCCACGAAGATCGCCGACGAGGGCATCGCGAGCCCTGACGACATCGACACCATCGTGCGGACCACGTTCGGGTTCCGCCTGCCGTTCTTCGGTCCGTTCGCGATCGCCGACATGGCCGGGCTCGATGTCTACGCGTTCTGCTTCGAGTCGCTGCAGACCCGCTGGCCCGAGCGCTTCGCCACCCCGCCGTCGCTGCAGCAGCACGTCGACGCCGGTGAGCTCGGCACGAAGTCCGGCGCCGGGTACCTCGAGGTCCCTGCCGACCGCACGCCCGAGCTCATCGCCTACCGGAACAAGGCCTACGTCGCGATGCAGAAGCTCCTCGACGAGCTCGGCCCGGCACCGATCCACTGAGCCCGGAGCACGAATCATGAGCACGCAGAACCAGTCAGCCGGCCAGCACCAGGACCGCACCGTCGTCCTCACCGGGGCCGCCTCACCGCGGGGCATCGGCCGCGCCACCGCCCACCACCTGGCCGGCGCCGGGTGGGACGTCGGGATCATCGACCTCGACCAGACGGCGAGCGAGCAGGTCGCCGCCGAGATCCGCGAACAGCACGGAGTGCGGGCCGTCGGTGTCGGTGCGAACGTCGCGGACGAGTCCGCCGTCCGTGCGGCCTTCGACACGATCGAGGCCGGACTCCAGCCGATCACCGCACTCGTGAACCTGGCCGGGGTGTCGTCCGCGCACGCTTACCTCGACCTGCCCGAGGGGGAGTGGCACCGGGTGCTGTCGATCAACCTCGACGGTGTGCACTTCGCCAGCCTGCGGGCGGCGGAGTCGATGGTGCGGTCCGGCTACGGGCGCATCGTGAACCTGTCGTCGGTCTCCGCCCAGCGCGGCGGCGGCACCTTCAGCAAGACCCCGTACACGGTGGCGAAGGCCGGCGTGATCGGCCTGACCCGTGGTCTCGCGCGCGAGCTCGGCCCGCGCGGCGTCACGGTCAACGCGATCGCCCCCGGTCCGATCGACACCGACATCATGGGCGGCACCCTCTCCGAGGAACGGAAGGCCGAGATGGCCGCCGACGGCGTGCTGCCGCGCATCGGCACCCCGCGGGACATCGCTGCCGCGATCGCGTACCTGATCAGCGAGGACGCCGGGTTCGTCACGGGCCAGACGCTCAACGTCGACGGCGGCCTGTACATGCACTAGGGCCAGCCGCCCACGGAACGCGCGCCGACCGGGCGACGCGATCCGTGCCTCCCGTCCGGACGACCGAACCGACCGCCGGACGCCAGAACGACCGCACCGTGCTCGCAAAGGAGCGAACCCGTGTCACTACCCCCTGCCCCCGCGCTCGGGTCGACGAACGACCCCGGACTGAAGTCCGCCATCGGCAAGGCGACGAAGCACCTCATGCCGATGCTCGTCATCCTGTACTTCGTCGCGTTCCTCGACCGCACGAACGTCGGCTTCGCCGAAGAGGCCCTGCGCGTCGACCGCGGCATCTCCGACGCCGCCTTCGCCCTCGGCGCCGGCATCTTCTTCATCGGCTACGCGATCTTCGAGATCCCGTCGAACCTGCTGCTCAAGCGGTTCGGTGCGCGCTTCTGGCTCGCCCGCATCGCCGTCACGTGGGGCATCGTCGCCGCACTGTTCGCCTTCACGACGAACGACACGATGTTCATCATCCTGCGGTTCATCCTGGGTGTGACCGAGGCCGGGTTGTTCCCGGGCGTGATCATGTACCTGTCCGAGTGGTTCCCGAACAAGGTGCGCGTGCGCATGTTCGCGATCTTCTACCTGGCGCAGCCGTTCTCGCAGATGATCGGCGCCCCGCTGTCCGGCGGTCTCATCAGCATCGGCGACCAGGTCACGCCGTTCCACGGCTGGCAGGTCATGTTCGCCGGCGAGGGGTTGCTGGCGGTGTTCGCGGGCATCGCGGCCCTGGTGTTCCTGACGAACAGTCCGCAGCAGGCGAAGTGGCTCGAACCGGGCGAGAAGGCGTCGCTCACCGCGGCCATGGAGCGCGAGGACACCGCCCGCAGCGAGGACGGCCCGAAGGGCATCTGGCGCGCGATGGCGAGCGGGCGCGTCTGGTACTTCACGATCATCTACTTCTGCCTGCAGGTCGCCGTCTACGGTACGACGTTCTACCTGCCGCAGCAGGTGTCCTCGCTGCTCGGGCAGGACGTCGGCTGGCAGGTCGGTCTGGTGTCCGCGATCCCGTGGCTCGTCGGACTCGTCGCCTGCTACCTGATCGGGTCGCGTGCGGACTCCGTCGGACGCCGTCGTCGCTGGGGCACCCTGTTCTACGTCACGACCGGTCTGTCGATCCTCGGCTCGGCGTGGGCGGGTGCGAACGGGCAGCCGGTGCTCGGCATCCTGTTCATCACCCTGGCCGTCGCGAGCTTCCTGGCCGTCGGCCCGATCACCTGGGCGTACCCGACGGCGTTCCTGACCGGTGCCGCAGCCGCCGCGGGCATCGGCCTGATCAACTCGCTCGGCAACCTCGGCGGGTTCGTCGCCCCGATCATGCGCACCGCGATCAACGAGGTGGTGCCCACCGACAGCGGTGCGTTCGGCATCGTCTCGCTCGGCGTCCTGGCGTTCGTCGCCGCGGTGATGATCTTCTGCACCAGGTTCTTCCGCGGGGCCAAGGCCGACGAACTGCTCGACACCTCGCACGTCCGCACCACCGACCAGAAGGGCAGCAAGCGATGACCAGACTGTTCAACGACCCGGCGGACTTCGCCGACGAGGCGACCGACGGCTTCGTCGCCGCGAACGAGCGGTGGGTGCGGAAGGTGCACGGCGGGGTCGCCCGTTCCACCACGAGCCCCGACGGCACCGTCGCGGTCGTGATCGGCGGGGGTTCGGGCCACTACCCCGCGTTCGGTGGACTGGTCGGGCACGGCCTGGCCGCGGGTGCGGCGATGGGCAACCTGTTCGCCAGCCCGAGCGCCCAGCAGGTGGCCGGTGTCGCGCGGGCTGCCGAGCACGGCGGCGGTGTGCTGCTCAGCTACGGCAACTACGCCGGTGACGTCCTGAACTTCGACGCCGCGGCGCGCACGCTCGAGGCCGGCGGCATCCCGGTCCGGACGGTCCGCGTCACCGACGACGTGACGAGCGCCCCGGCCGACGACCGCGCGAAGCGCCGCGGCATCGCGGGTGACCTCTGCGTCTTCAAGGTCGCCGGCGCCGCCGCCGAGCGCGGGGACGACCTCGACACGGTCACCGTCGTCGCCGAGCGGGCGAACGACCGGACGCGCAGCTTCGGCGTCGCGTTCTCCGGGTGCTCGCTGCCGGGTGCCGAGGAACCCCTGTTCACGGTGCCCGAGGGCCGGATGGCGGTCGGCATGGGCATCCACGGCGAACGGGGGATCGACGAGACGGACGTGCCCTCCGCGGACGGCCTGGCCGAGCTGCTGGTGTGCCGGCTGCTCGACGAACTGCCCGACGGTGTGGCGCTCGAGGGCCAGCGGGTGGTCCCGATCCTGAACGGCCTGGGCTCGGTCAAGTACGAGGAGCTCTTCGTCGTCTACCGCTCGGTGCAGCGGCGCCTGGCGGACGCCGGGGTCGTCATCGTGGAGCCCGAGGTCGGCGAACTCGTCACGAGCTTCGACATGGCCGGGGTCTCCCTGACGTTGTTCTGGCTCGACGACGAGCTCGAGGAACTCTGGGCAGCACCCGCGGACACGCCCGCCTACCGCAAGGGCGGTGCGGTCGCCGCACAGCGGGTCGACCCGTCCACCGTGGCGGCGGACGCCGAGGGCGTCGGCATCGGCCCGGCGACCGACGAGTCCCGCGCGGTCGCCCCCCAGGTCGCCGCCGGGTTCGCCGCGGTCCGCGCCGTCCTCGACGAGCACGCCGACGAACTCGGGCGCATCGACGCCGTGGCCGGTGACGGCGACCACGGCATCGGGATGCAGCGCGGATCGCACGCCGCTGACGTCGCAGCCGCCGACGCGGTCAGCCGCGGTGCCGGTGCCGGCACCGTCCTGCTGGTCGCCGCGGACGCCTGGTCCGACAAGGCCGGCGGCACGTCCGGTGCGATCTGGGGTGCCGCCCTGGAGGCACTGGGTCGCGTGGTCGGGGACGACTCGCGTCCGTCGGGTGCCACCGTCGCGCAGGGGGTCCGCGCGGCCACCGAGGCCGTGCTCGCGTTCGGCGCCACCGTCGGTGACAAGACGATGGTGGACGCCCTGGTGCCGTTCGACGAGGTGCTCCGCACCCGGCTCGACGCCGGGGCTGCGCTCGCCGAGGCCTGGGGCGATGCCGTCCGTGCCGCCCGCGGAGCCGCCGACGCCACGGAGTCCCTCGTGCCGAGGATGGGCCGGGCGCGGACGCACGCCGACCAGGCCGTCGGCACCGCGGACCCCGGTGCACTGTCCTTCGCCCTCGTCGTGGAGACGGTCGCCCCGTGATCACCGTCGGGGTGTCGCTGAAGACGTACTTCTCGCACGCCCGGACGCTGTCGTGGGCGGCCGAGGTCGGCGACATCGCCCGGCGACACCCCGCGGTGCGCTCGGGAGCGGTGACGCTGTTCGTGGCGCCGACGTTCCCGGCCCTCGTCCCGGTGCGTGACCTGCTCGCCGGGTCGGGAGTGCTCCTCGCCGCGCAGGACCTGTCGTGGGCCGACGCGGGCGCGTTCACCGGCGAGGTCTCCGGCGCCGAACTGCGGGAGATCGGCGTCGACCTGGTCGAGATCGGGCACGCCGAACGGCGTTCCCTGTTCCACGAGGACGACGCGACGATCGCGGGGAAGGTGCACGCGGCGTTCCGCAACCACCTGCGTCCGCTGGTCTGCGTCGGGGAGCCGGACCGGGCCTCCGATCCGACCGAGGCCGTGGCGGCGGTGACCGCGCAGCTCGACCGGGCCGTCTCGACCGCCGTCGCGGACGGTCTCGCCGGACCCCTCACCGTCGCCTACGAACCGGTGTGGGCGATCGGCGCACCGGCCCCCGCACCGGACGACCACATCGTGGCGGTGCTCGCCGGGATCGAGCAGCACCTCGCCACCCGGCCCGAGCTGCACGGCAGCACCGTCCTCTACGGGGGCAGCGCCGGACCCGGGCTGCTCACCCGGGGGCAGGGGCGGATCGGCGGGCTGTTCCTCGGACGGTTCGCCCACGACCCCGCCGCGGTCGAGGCGATCCTCGACGAGGTCGCGGCGCTCAACTGAGCTGGTCGCGAACCGGCCGTGGGGCGCGACCGAGCAGCTCGCCGAGCAGCGGATCGGTGCCGGCGAACAGGCCCCGCTCGGCGGCCTGGTACATGCCGAGCAGGAACCCGACCATGTGCGGGTCCTGCCCCGCTGCCAGCGCACGGGCACGCCACTCGTCCTCGCCCAGGGCCTCGAACCCGATCGTCCGGCCGGACACCTCGGACGCCTGCCGAGCCAGGTCGGCGAAGGTCGGTGCGTCCGGAGCGGTGAGCGTCACCGGCCCGTCGAACGGCTGATCGGAGAGCAGGATCGCGGCGGCTGCCTCGGCGGCGTCCTCCCGGGCGGTCCACGACACCGGGCCGTCGACGGGGACGGACACCGTGCCGGTCTCCTGCCACGGGCCCGTCATCCAGGCGGCGCTGTGCGCGTAGAAGCCGTTCCGCAGGCTGGTCCACGGCAGCCCGGAGTCGCGGAGCAGGTCCTCGGTGGCGGCGTGGTGCGCTGCCGGTACGAAGGGCGAACCGTGTGCGGCACCCTGGTGGCTCGTGTACAGGATCCGGCCGACGCGGGCGTCGACGGCTGCGTCGACCGCAGCACGGTGCAGTGCGACGGCGTCGGCGGCCGGGTCGCTCGACGAGACGAGCAGGAGCTGGTCGGCGCTCGCGAAGGCTGCCGGCAGGGTCTCCGGTTCGGCGTAGTCGCCTCGGCGGACCTCGACGCCGCGGTCGGCGAACCGCCGTGCTCGGGCTGGATCACGGGTCACCACCGCCAGGTCGGACGGCGCGAGGTGCTCGAGCAGGTGGTCGGCGGTGGCGCCGTTGAGGGCTCCGGTGGCCCCGGTGATGACGATCATGACTTCTCCGTATCGGTGGAAACAGCGAGGTGGTATCGCTGGTAACGCAGTGATAGCACAGATCCGTTATCGTTGTTCCGTGATCGAGCAGGGAAGCCAGCGCGACGAGACGCGTTCGCGCATCGTCGAGGTCGCCGGCACCATGCTGCGTGAAGGCGGTGCCGCGGCGGTGACCACGCGGGCGGTCGCGGACGGCGCAGGCGTCCAGGCACCCACCATCTACCGGCTGTTCGGCGACAAGGACGGTCTGCTCGAAGCGGTCGCCGAGCACGCGATGGCAAGGTTCTCGGCGACGAAGGCCGACGCCGTCCGGGCTGCCCGTGACGAGGCGACCGACCCCGTCGAGGACCTGCGCACCGGGTGGTCGATGACGATCGGCTTCGGGCTGGCGAACCCCGACCTGTTCGTGCTGTTGAGCGACCCGGAGCGCGGCCGTCGCTCGGCAGCCGCCCGCGCCGGGACCGCGCTGCTCGCCGAGCGCATCCGGCGGGTGGCCGAGGCCGGACGACTGGCCGTGCCGGAGCGCCGCGCGGTCGAGCTCGTGCACGCTGCCGGCACCGGTGCGGTGCTCGCGATCCTGGCCGCTCCGGCGGACGAGCGGGACCCGTCACTCGCTGATGACGTCCTCGAGGCCGTGCTCGGGCGGATCCTCGTGTCGAGCGGGTCGACGACGGACGACTTCGACGCGGACCCGGGCGGTCAGGGCCGGGGCCGTGACGCCGTGACGAGCGCCGCGATCACCCTCCGTGCCGCAGCGCCCCGGCTCGATCGACTGTCGACAGCCGAGCGGACGATGCTCGCGGAGTGGCTCGACCGGATCGCCGCGGACTAGTCCTCGCGGGTGCCCGCCAGCCCGTGGTCGTGTGCGTAGACGACGAGCTGCACCCGGTCGCGCAGCGACAGCTTGCCGAGGATGCTCGAGATCTGGGTCTTCACCGTCGACTCGGTGACGTACTCCCTGGTGGCGATCTCGGCGTTCGACAGGCCACGGGACGCCCACCCGAACACGACGCGCTCCCGCTCGGTCAGGGTCGCGAACTCCGGCGGCTGCGGTGCCGGGGCCCGCGCCACGTCGGTGCCGAACAGCTGCGCGAGGTCGTTCGGTGCGATGACCGAGCTGCCCTCGTGCACGGCCCGCACCGCGGCGAACAGGAACGGCGGCGTGGTGTCCTTGAGCAGGAACCCGCTGGCGCCGAGCCGGATCGCGGTCGCCGCCGCCGGGTCGAGCCCGAAGGTGGTGAGCACGACGACGCGCGGCAGCGGACCCGGCACGGCGCCGGAGTAGAGCTGTCGGACGGTCTCCACGCCGTCCATGCCGGCCATCCGCATGTCGAGCAGCACCACGTCGGGGCGCACCTCGGGGATGCGTGCGAGCGCTTCGGCCCCGTCGGAGGCCTCACCGACCACGCGCATGTCGTCCTGGGCGTCGAGCACCACTCGGAGCCCCGCGCGGAACAGCGCCTGGTCGTCGGTGAGCAGGATCCTGATCGGTTCGGTCATCGGACGGGTCCCCCTTGGACGTCGAACGGGATGCGGGCGCGTGCCGTGAACACGTCGTCCAGCACGGCGGCGTCGAACGACCCACCGAGGGCGCCGAGGCGCGAGTCCATGCCGTCGATCCCGCGGCCCGAGCCGGCGGTGGTGCCGTCGCCGGCGACGTTCTCGACCTCGAGCACCAGGTCGGCGTTCCGCCAGGTCTCCCGCACGACGACGGGGTTGCCGGGGGCGCCGTGGCGCAGGGCGTTCGTGAGCATCTCCTGCAGCACACGACGGGCTGCCGTGCCGGTGTCCGGGCGCAGGGCCAACGGAACGCCGCGCACCGTGCGGTCGACGTCGACCCCGGCGTCGCGGATGCCCTGCACGATCTCCTCGAGCGAGCCCGGCCCGGTCGCCTCGGCGGAGCCGTCGATGTGCCCAAGGACCTGCCGGACCTCGACCAGGGAACTCCGGGCGGTGCTGGCGATGGTGGCGCTGACCGCTCGGATGCGCGCCTCGTCGTCGAGGAACGGCACCGAGTCGGCCTGCGCGATGATCACGGCGAGCGAGTGGCCGACGACGTCGTGCACGTCGCGGGCGATGTCGGCGCGGATGCGTTCGGACTCGGCGACGTCGATGGCGCGGGTGGCGGTGGCCTCGGCCTCGGTGGCGACGGCCTCGGCACGCGATGCTGCGGCCTCGGCGTCGGCACGGCGCTCCGACTCGCGGTCGCGGGAGCGGAAGGCCCGGACGGCGACCCCGCCCGCCCAGACCCCGAGCAGCGCGGTCACCGGGGCGGCCATCGCCAGGAACGCCTGGTCGCGCGGGCCGTTGATGAGCACGAGGAACCGGAAGCCGGTCGACGCCAGGTAGACCGTCGCACCCGCCCCGGCGACGACCGCGAGCACGCCGGAGACGACGACCTCGGTGCGGGTGCCCACGACGGCGGCGGTGCCGATCACGACGAACATCGCGAGGTCCACCAGCGACGGGCGCTCGCCGCCGCCGACCTGGACCACGCCGAGGACGACGACCATCGCCATCGCGGCGGACGGGGAGATGCGACGCAGGGCGATCGCCACCGAGGCCGACAGCACCGCGGCGAGGCTCGCGTGCTCGAGCTCGAGGTCGATGGGCAGCAGGAAGACGAACGCCGCCAGGACCGCCCAGGCCACGTCGACGACGATCGACCGGGTGGCGAGCGGCCGGAGGAACCTGCCCCGTTCGGTCACGAGAGCGATCCTCCCATGCCGTACCGGCGTCACGCGGGCGGCGTCATGGCCATGAGTGCGATGACGGTGGCGACCACGATCGCCGCGCAGAGCAGCAGGGTGGCGATCGTGTGCTTGGTCGAGGTCTGCATGCTCCCAGCCTGCGCAACCGGACGGCCGACGGCATCGGGCGGTCGACCGAAGGGCCTCGTCCTGCCGGGTGAAGCCGATCCGCGCGATCCGGCCACCTTGGACCGCCGCTCAGTACCCCCGGCGAACCATCGGCCGTGCAATCGCTCGATCGAGACGAAGGAGCACGAGTTGTACTTCCACAAGCAGGAACTCCAGTTCAAGTCGACACCCGACAAGCCGGATGCCGTGTATGCCCGCAAGCTGCAGGAGGTGCTCGGCGGCCAGTACGGAGAGATCTCCGTCGCGCTGCAGTACCAGTTCCAGGCGTGGAACATGCACATTCCCGGCAAGTACCGCGACATGGTGTTCGGCATCGGCGCCGAGGAGATGGGCCACGTCGAGATGCTCGCGACGATGATCGCGCAGCTGCTCGAGAAGTCCCCGCTCGGCATCACCGAGGACGCGCTGCAGGACGATCCCACGGTCGCCGCGATCGTCGGTGGTACCGACGTCCAGCACGCGATCGTCGCCGGTGCGGGTGCCCGTCCGGTGGACAGCAACGGCAACCCCTGGCAGGGCTCCTACATCACCGCCAGCGGCAACCTGCTCGCCGACTTCACGGCGAACGAGAACGCCGAGATGCAGGGTCGAGTGCAGGCCGCCCGGCTCTACCACATGACCGACGACCACGGCGTGCGGGACCTGCTGTCCTTCCTCATCGCCCGCGACACCATGCACCAGAACATGTGGGCGACCGCCGCTGCCGAGCTGCGCGAGAAGGGTGTCGAGGGCTTCCCCGTGCCGAGCAACTTCCCGCAGTCGAAGGAGAACCAGGAGGTCAACTACCAGTACCTCAACTTCTCCGACGGTGCCGAGGCGGGGAACGGCCCGTGGGCGAGCGGCCCCTCGTTCGACGGCAAGGGTGAGTACTCGTACCACGACGGCCCGACGACCTCGGTCCCGATGCCGCCGCCCACGCACCCCGACGTCCGGCTCTACGGCACCACCGAGCTGCCGAACGTCGTCGAGAAGACGGCCGGCCTGGTGCAGGACAAGCTGAACAAGGAGTAGTCCCGACGGTCGCCCACGCGACCGACGGAACGACGGGAGGCCCGGCGCACGACGTGCACCGGGCCTCCTGTCCGTCAGGTGGTCACCGCACCGACGGGGCGGACCCGCCCACGGTCATCAGCGCCCCCGTCTCGGGTTCTTCGTCGCGTGGTGCCTCGAAGATGCCCGAGTAGGCGCGGACCGCGCTCCACCCCGCGATCAGCAGGGCCGTGCCGAGGACCGCCGCGACCCAGGGGGCCAGGAGTGACTGCTCGAAGAGCCGTGGCGCGGCGACCCAGGCCAGGAACGTGCCGGTCAGGCTGCCGGCGGCCCCGAGCAGCACGGCGGTGCGCCGGTCCAGGCTCGTCAGCGCGAGCGCCGCGGTGACGACGAGGACCGCCACCACCGCGTTCAGCAGGACGGACGTCATCGCTGACGCTCCTCACTCGGCGGCGGCGCCGGAACCGACCGCGAGCTGCTCGGATCCGCCACCGACGGTGACGGCGATCTTGCGCGGCTTCGCGGACTCCTTGACGGGGATCGTGACGCTCAGCACGCCGTTGTCGTACCCGGCGGTGATGCGCTCGGCGTCCAGGCCGTCGCCGAGCGTCAGCTGCCGGACGAACGTGCCGGGCTGGCGCTCGCGTGTGAGCCACTGCGACCCCTCGGGTGCTCCCAGGGTGCGCTCGGCGCGGATGGTCAGGACGGAGCCGTCCACGTCGATGTCGACGGAGCCCGGGTCGATGCCGGGCAGGTCGACGTCGAGGACGTAGTGGTCCCCGGTGCGGTACAGGTCCATCGGCATCGAGCGCGGGCCAGCGGCGGTGCCGAGGAGCGAACCCGCGAGTCGGTCGAGCTCGCGGAACGGGTCGAAGTTCATCGTCATCGGAATCAACTCCTTCGTGGTTCTCGTTGAGTCCCCTCGATTCAACTGCCACCGTTTTAGCACTCGACCCTGGTGAGTGCCAAAAGATCGCTCGGAGGACGCCGAGAACTCAGCCGAGCAGGGGCTCGAGCCGCGCGACCGCCGTCCGCAGGTGCACCAGGGCCTGGCCAGGGGACTCCACCCGGGCCGCGGGCGCGGACAACGTCAGCCCCGCCACGAGCTCACCGCGCTCGCCGCGGACGGGCAGGGCCAAGCAACCGAAGCCCCGCACGAAGGCGCCGACCTGCGACGCCGAGGCGCCGCCGCCGGCGTGCAGCCGCCCCATCGCACTCGACCCGGGTGCCGATCGCAGGGCGGTCGCGTCGAGGAGCGGGAAGTCCGGGTCGACGTCGACGTCGCAGATCCCGTCGGCGTCGTACCGGGCCAGGTGCACCCCGGCGCGGACCGCCGAGCGCACGTCGGACAGCACAGACCGGACGGCGCGGGGGAGTGGTGGGACCGACGGGGCCGTGGCCGGGGCGACGCCGGCGAGCTCCGAGACCTTGTGCCCGAGTGCGAAGCCGCGCAGGTCCGGCAGCCGCACCAGGTACTCGTCCTCCACGAGCAGCGTGATGAGCCGGTAGGTGGTCGCCCGCGGCATCCCGAGCGCGTCCGAGATCTGCTGAGCGGTGACGCCGGGCCCGGCGTGCGCGACCGCCTCGAGCACCGCGAGGGCGTTCTGGATCGCCTTCGGCTGCCGCGCGCGGAGACCGGGTTCGCTCACCGCACCCCCGTCCCGTGGCCGGGTCCGGCGGACGGCCGGGAGGCGCCCAGCAGGTCCGCCTCGACCGGCACGTCGTACACCGCCCGGCTCCGACCCCGTCGCCAGGGTCGCCGACGGGTCGCCACCAGGAACGCGACGACGACCGCGGTGACCACCCCGACGGCGAGGACGACGGCCGGCCATCGGGGCGACGCGGCCTCGACCCCGGCGTAGGTGAGCAGCACGGCGGTGAGCAGGACGCCGGTCGTCACCGCGGTGGTCGCCACCCCCGTCGTCAACTCGCCGATGCGTCGCAGGAACACCGGAGCCGCGAAGCACGTCATCGCGTACGCCGTCAGGTACCCGAGTGCCGCGACGACCAGTTCGGCCTCCATCAGGGACCACGTCGGGATGCCGGTGAGGAGCCCGAGGACCGGCAGCGCGGTCAGCACCGAGCACGCCAGCACCCCCGCGACGAAGGGTGTCCGGAACCGTGGCGACGCCCGCCCGAGCGCGGCCGGCAGCACCCCTTCACGGCCCATCGCGAACAGCACCCGGACGAGCGCCGTCGTCGAGGCGATCGCGCACGCGGCGAACGAGGCGGCGATCCCGAGGTCGAGCGCCCACCCGACCCACTGCATGCCGAAGGCCGTGGCGAGCTCGTTGACCGGCGACGCGCTCGTGGCGAGGTCGGCGCCGATCGCGGCGAACCCGGTCTGCTGGGCGGCAGCGCTCACGACGTAGAGCACGCCCGCGACCAGGACGGTCCACGAGATCGCGCGGGGGATCGCCTGGAACGGGCGCCGTGCCTCCACGCCGAGCACCGACGCGCTCTCGAACCCGACGAAGGCGGTGACCGCGAGCGCCGTGCCCACCGCGAAGGGTGCCGGCGCGGTCGGGCCGAGTGCGAGGGCGGACGTGTCGACGGGCTGCAGGCGTGCGACCAGGGCGACGATCAGCACGACGATGACGGCGACGGACAGGGTCTCGACGAGCAGGGTGAGGCGCGTCGACAACCGGACGCCGAGGGCGATGACGGCGAACACCGCGGCGCCCATGGCGGTGATCACCACGACCGTGACCAGGGAGCCGGTGCTGGCGGTCGGGACGAACCGGGACAGCAGGTAGTCGAGGTAGTAGCCGCTGCCGGTGAGCGAGAACATCGCGATGAACCCGTAGCCGAGCAGCAGTGCGGCGCCCGCGACCACACCGGCCGCCGGCCCCAGGCCGAGCGAGACGTAGGTGTAGAGCGAGCCGGTGCCCGCCACGCGTCGGACGAACTGGTTCACGGTGCGTCCGACCAGGAACGACAGCGCCATCGCGGCGAGCAGGGACCACGTCGCGCCCTGCCCGGCGACGGTCGCGACGAGCACCGGGATCGTGGTGGCCGCCGCCGACGGTGCGACCGCGGACACCGACTGCGCCAGCACGTCGACCGGGCCGACGCTCCGCCGGGACAGTCCGTCGACGGGGGAGCGCGTGCCGATGCCCGGCACCCGTGGCGGGTCGGCGATGGCACGGTCGAGCGCGGTCATGCGGCAACGGTACGGGGGCTGCGTTGCCCCGGTGTCTCGGTCGTGTTTCGCGGTGGTCTCGGGCAAATGAGACGCCTCGCCCGGGCCGTCCCATTCGGGTGCGTGCGGGTTTCACACCCGTGGAACGGGGGCGTAACGGCGGCGCGGGACCGTGGTCCCACCCCGCCCCAGTCACCCGAACCGGAAGGCCACGATGTCCAGCATCACGAAGGACCCCGCGTCACTCGGAGCCGTACCCGCACCGCAGCGGACCATGCGCGGCTCGCTCGGCGTCACCGCGATCGTGTTCATGGTCGTCGCGGCCGCCGCCCCGCTCACCGTCGTCGGCGGCGCCGCCCCGCTTGGCATGCTGCTCGGCAACGGCGTCGGGTTCCCGTCGCTCTACGCCGCGTCCGCCGTGATCCTGCTGCTGTTCTCGGTGGGGCTGGCGGCGATGACCCGGCACCTGCCACGACCCGGCGCCTTCTTCACGTTCGTGGGCCACGGGCTCGGTCGTCCGGCCGGTGCGGGGGCGGCCACCCTGGCGCTGCTGACCTACACGACGATCCAGGTCAGCGTGCACGGCTACATCGGGTACCTGCTCGGGGTGACGGTCACGGGCCTCGGCGGGCCGGACGTCCCCTGGTACGTGTGGTCCCTGGTCGTCGTGGCGCTCGTCGGGGTGCTCGGGTACCGGCACATCGACCTGTCCAGCAAGGTCCTCGGCGTCCTGCTCGTCGGTGAGGTCGGGATCGTGCTCGTCCTGGTGGCCGCGATCGTGTTCCGCGGCGGTGCCGACGGGCTCTCGCTCGCGCCGTTCGCACCGACCCACGTCATGTCCGGCTCGCCCGGCGTCGGCCTCATGTTCGCCATCGCGGCGTTCATCGGGTTCGAGGCCACCGCGATCTTCCGTGACGAGGCGAAGGACCCGGAGCGCACGATCCCGCGGGCCACCTACACCGCCGTCATCGGCATCGGGGTGTTCTACACGCTGGCGTCGTGGGGACTCGTGATGGCCTGGGGTCCGGACGGCGTGCTCGCCGAGGCCGCGAAGGACCCGGGCGCCCTCATCCTCACCACGGCGGCGCGCTACATCGGCACCGCGGGTGAGGCCGTCCTGAACGTGCTGCTGCTCACGAGCATGTTCGCCTGCGTCCTGTCCTTCCACAACGTCATCACCCGGTACCAGCACTCGATGGCGAACGCCTCGCTCCTGCCCGGTCGTCTCGGCACCGTGCACCGCAAGCACGAGTCGCCGCACACCTCGAGCATCGTGCAGACGGTCACCGCCGCCGTGCTCATGGTCCTGTTCGCCGTCCTCGGCCTCGACCCGGTCCTGCAGGTCTTCAGCTGGTTCGCCGGTGTCGCCACCCTTGGCGTGGCGATCCTGATGGCCGCGACGAGCCTCGCCGTCATCGTCTACTTCCGTCGGAACCGCGCCGACCGCCGCATCTGGA
Organism: Curtobacterium sp. BRB10; assembly: GCF_031844325.1. Classification (NCBI taxonomy): domain Bacteria; kingdom Bacillati; phylum Actinomycetota; class Actinomycetes; order Micrococcales; family Microbacteriaceae; genus Curtobacterium; species Curtobacterium sp. BRB10. The sequence continues at coordinate 42,114 of NZ_JAUZVA010000002.1, read as the reverse complement.
ACACCGTCATCGCCCCCGTCCTCGGGTTCGTCGGGCTCGTCGCCTCGGCCGTCCTGATCTGGGCGAACTTCCCGACGCTCGTCGGCGACGTCGACGGTTCCGGAGCGAGCGTCTTCGGTGTCGTCAGCACCGTGCTCACCGGCCTCGTCGTGGTCGTGCCCGCCGTCGGCGTGCTGCAGGCCGTGGTGCTGCGCCGGCGCGACCGCCGCCGCTACGACCAGATGCTCGATCGTCTCGCCAGCGACGGCTGACCGACCCACCCGACCCGCGCCTCCAGACCGAACCGAAGGAACCACCAGCATGACGCTCACCGATCCCGTCACCGCCACCACCCACCCGCTCGCGAACCTGAGCCCTGACGAGTTCACCACCGTCCGCGACGTCGTCACGGCGCAGCCGGACTGGACCGACACCACGCGCTTCGTCTACGTCGGCCTCGACGAGCCGCACAAGCAGCAGGTCCTGGCCTGGCAGGCCGGCGACGGCCCCCTGCCGGACCGCCGCGCCCGCGTGATGCTCCTCGACATGGCGACCGGACGTTCCACCGACGGCGTCGTCTCGATCACCGACCGGACCGTCCTGTCCACCGACGTGCTCGACGGGTCCCGCGGACAGCTGCCCGTCCTCATCGAGGAGTTCGACGCCGTCGGCGAGATCGCGAACGCGGACGAGCGCTGGGTCGCCGCCCTGGCGAAGCGCGGCCTGACGCCGGACGAGGTGAAGTGCGTCCCGCTCTCGGCCGGGTACTACGACTACCCCGAGGAAGCGGGGCGCCGGATCCTCCGCGTGCTCGCCTTCCGCCAGGACCACCCCGCCGACCACGTCTGGGCGCACCCGGTGGACGGCTTGTCCGTGTACGTCGACGCCGCCAACCGCGCCGTGACCCGCATCGTGGACGTCGCGGAGATGCCCGTGCCCGCCACGTCCGGCAACTTCGACGACCCGGCGATGCAGGGCGAACCGCTCGACCTCAAGCCGATCGTCATCACGCAGCCCGAGGGGCCGTCGTTCTCGGTCGACGGCGAGTTCGTCGAGTGGGCGAACTGGCGGTTCCAGGTCGGGTTCGACGCCAGAGAGGGGCTCGTGCTCCGGCAGCTGTCGTGGCAGGACGGCGCGCGGCTGCGGCCGATCGTCTACCGGGCCTCGATCGACGAGATGCTCGTGCCCTACGGCGACCCGTCGCCGGTGCGGTTCTGGCAGAACTACTTCGACACCGGCGAGTACCTGTTCGGACGCTTCACCAACTCGCTCGAGCTCGGCTGCGACTGCGTCGGCGAGATCAAGTACTTCGACGCCGTCCTCGCCGACGAGCTCGGTAACCCGCAGACCATCCGCAACGGCATCTGCATGCACGAGGAGGACTTCGGCACGCTGTGGAAGCACGGGGACATCTACACCGGGTCGCAGGAGGTCCGGCGCTCACGTCGGCTGGTGATCTCGTTCTTCACCACCGTCGGCAACTACGACTACGGGTTCTACTGGTACCTGTACCTCGACGGCACGATCGAGTGCGAGGCGAAGCTCACCGGCGTCCTCTTCACCTCGTCGTACCCGGGTCGGACGGAGTCGGGTGACGACTACCCGTACGCGTCCGAGGTCGCGCCCGGCCTCGGTGCGCCGTACCACCAGCACCTGTTCTCGGCGCGGCTCGACATGATGGTCGACGGGCTGTCGAACGCGGTGGACGAGGTCGACGCCGTCCGGGTCCCCGTCGGCCCGGGCAACGAGCACGGCAACGCGTTCACGAAGTCGGTCACCCGGCTGTCGTCCGAGTCGACCTCCGGCCGTCTCGCCGACGCCTCGAAGGCACGGACCTGGTTCATCTCGAACACCGAGGAGCGCAACCACCTCGATCGCCCGACCGGGTACGTGCTGTACCCGCAGGACGCCCCGGTGCTGCTCGCGGACGACTCGTCGTCGGTGGCCGCACGCGCCGAGTTCGCGCGGAAGCACCTGTACGTGACGCAGTACGACCCGGCCGAGCGCTTCGCCGCCGGGGACTTCGTGCACCAGAACCCCGGCGGGGACGGCGTCGCCCGGTACGTGCAGGGTGACCGTCCGCTCGACGGCGAGGACATCGTGCTGTGGCACACCTTCGGTCCCACGCACTTCCCCCGGCCCGAGGACTGGCCCGTCATGCCCGTCGACTACGCCAAGTTCACGCTCAAGCCGTACGGGTTCTTCCCGCGGAACCCGGCCCTGAACGTGCCGGCGTCGATCGGGGCGTCGGCCGGGTCGCACTGCTCGCACCACGTCTCCGGCACCGTCGAGGCCGCACACGACGCAGCCGAGCACCAGCACGACCACGGGCACGACCACGGGGTCGGGCACTGACGTGACCGACCTGCTCGGGCTCGCGGCCATCGTGCCGGCGTCCGCCGGGGCCTGCTGCACGGTCGGGGCATGGCGCCCCGGCCGTGCGGTCGACGTGGTCGCCGCGGTCGCGATGGTGGCGGCGATGGTCGACGGGGCGTTCGGACCCCGGGTCCTGCCGGGTGTCCTGTGGTTCCTGGTGCTGGCCCTCCTCGCCGTGGTGGTCGCCGGGGTGCACCGGTTGCAGTCCACGTCCGCCTGGAGGCGCGGGTCGGCTCAGCCGCCGGGTGCGGCCTCCGCACACGGCCGGTACGGGCGACTGCACGCTGCCCTGGGCCTGCTCGTGATGGGCGCGATGGGCGCGATGGGTGTCGGCATGGCGCACGACGCCGGCGCCGCGGGGATGCACCAGCACCTCGGGGTGGTCGCGGTGACGTGGCAGGTGGTGCTGGGCGGGTTGACCCTCGGGTACCTGGTGCTCACCGTCCACGTGCTCCGTGACGGCGTCCGGCGACGATCACGTGCACTACCGCTGGTCGAGACCCTGGCGATGGGTGTCGCGGTCGCGGTGATGTCCGCGGCGATGGTCTGAGGCGCTTGCCGCGCGCCGGATGCCGCCGAACCGTTCGGCGCGCAAAACGTACACACTGCAAATGGTTCGTTGAACTGACCGTTCACTTTGTGAAAGAGTTCAGCCGTCCGCAGGGGACACACGGCAAGCAAGAAGGGCGGGACACGACATGCACAGCACGTACTCCGGGATGCCTCGGACGGCACGGATCGGTGGCAGTCACACGCGCGTCGGTCTCACCGACCCGGCGATCATCGACGCGTACGTCGAGCGTCGCATCCAGGACCCCTCGCTGCTCGCCGGTCGTTCCGAACCGTCCTACGCGGACTTCTTCACCACGCCTGCCGTTTAGCAAGGAGCGCATGACCCCATGCCGTTGACCGTCGTCCGTCGAGAGCACGTCCACCTCTACGCCCGCGAACCCGAGTCCCGGGTCGCGAAGACCGCCGTCGACGCGCTGCTGCGCCTGCAGCACGCCGAGGACCAGCAGATCGAGTCCGCCCGCATCGAGAGCGGCCTGTCGAAGAACGAGTTCCTCGCCGTCCGGTACCTGCTCCAGGCGCACCGGGACGGCCGGACGATGGGCCCGAAGGACCTCGCCGTGATGCTCGCCGTCTCGAACGCCTCGGTGACCAAGATCGTCGACGGGCTCGTGCAGAAGGGTCTGCTGTCCCGCACGGCGCACCCCACCGACCGCCGTGCGCAGGTGCTCGCCCCGACCGACCGGGCCGCCGAGAAGATCGACGCCTCGTACGCCCGCTTCCACGCGGCGGTCGTCGAGGTGCTCGAGCAACTCCCCGACGCGGACAACGCCGTCCTCGCCGACTCGCTCACGAAGATCGTCGACGCGCTCGCCGCGGGCACGCCCGCGCCGGTCGACGAGTACACGGTCGACGACCAGGACTGACGCGAGCGCGCCCGCCTGACGCGACCCGGCGGAGTGCGACGCGACCCGGACGCGGACGGGAGGCCCGTGGTGGGCCCGCCACGGGCCTCCCGTCCGACGGTGGCGAGAAAACCTTCCAGCGGTAAGTTGGGTGCATGACCCACCCCGCGGACGACGCCGACGCGGCCCAGCCGCGCCGCGGCGGGTACCGCAAGGGCGCCGAGCGGCGCACGCAGATCCTCGACGAGATGATCCGGATGGTCGCGGAGCAGGGGGTCGACGCATCGTCGCTCCGCTCGGTGGCCGAGGCCCTCGGGATCACGCACGCCGCACTCCGCCACTACTTCCCGAGTCGCGACGAACTGCTGCTCGCCGTCTACCGGGAGCACGAGGTGCGCGAGCAGGGCGCGCCCGACCGGATGAAGTCGGCCATCGGCGACATGCGCGAGAGCGCGTCGCGCAACCGGGCCGTGCCGGGGCTCGTGCAGCTGTACACGACGCTCGCGGCCGACGCCGTGCAGGAGGGCCACCCGGCGACACGCGACTTCATGCGCGAACGCTTCGCCCGGCTGCGCGCCGAACTCGCCGCACTGATCGAGGCGGACCAGGCGAGCGGCCGGATCCGCGCCGACCTGGACCCGGTCGACCTGGCGAGCCTGAGCATCGCGGCATCCGACGGACTGCAGGTCCAGTGGCTGCTCGACCCCGACGCCGTCGACGGCGAACGGGTGCTGCGGCTGCTCGAGCAGCTCGTCCCGCCGGTGCGCTGAGCGGCCAGGGGTACGCCCAGACCGCCGGTGGCACAGCGACCGGCCGGTAGAAGGGCAGCATGACCACTTCCACGCGCACCCCGCTCGGCGTCACGCTCGTCGACGGGGGCGCCAACGTCGCCCTGTTCTCGAGCACCGCCGAGCGGGTCGAGTTCTGCACCTTCGACGACGACGGCACCGAGCACCGAACCGAGCTCCGCAACCGCACCGGCTACACCTTCCACGACGTCGTTCCCGGCGTGACCGTCGGCACCCGCTACGGCTTCCGGGTGCACGGCGCGTGGGACCCGGCGAACGGCCTGCGCCACAACGGCGCGAAGCTCCTGCTCGACCCCTACGCCACCGCCGTCGACGGCACCTACGAGTGGGGCCAGGCCCTGTTCGGCCACGACATGGACGACCCCGAGCGCCTCGACGACACCGACTCGGCCAGCGCGATGCCCAAGTCGGTCGTCGCCGACCGGTCCTTCGACTGGGACGGCGACAGCCTGCTGCGGACGCCGCTCGCCGACACCGTCGTGTACGAGGTGCACGTCAAGGGTTTCACGAAGCAGCACCCGGACGTCCCCGAGGAGATCCGCGGCACCTACGCCGGCATGGCCCACCCGGCAGCGATCAAGCACCTGACCGACCTCGGCGTCACCGCGGTCGAGCTGCTGCCGACGCACCAGTTCGTGCAGGACTCGACGCTCCTCGACAAGGGCCTCCGCAACTACTGGGGCTACAACAGCATCGGCTTCTTCGCGCCGCACGACGAGTACTCGTCCTCCGGCACCGCCGGGCAGCAGGTCGCCGAGTTCAAGGAGATGGTGAAGGCCCTGCACGCCGCGGGGCTCGAGGTCATCATGGACGTCGTCTACAACCACACCGCCGAGGGCAACCACATGGGCCCGACGCTGTCGTTCAAGGGGATCGACAACCAGTCGTACTACCGGCTGGTCGAGGGTGACGAGGCGAACTACTTCGACACCACCGGCACCGGCAACAGCCTGAACGTCGGACACCCGGCTGCCCTCGGACTCATCATGGACTCGCTCCGCTACTGGGTCGAGGAGATGCACGTCGACGGCTTCCGGTTCGACCTGGCCACGACGCTCACCCGCCAGGACGGCGAGGCCGAGAAGCACTCCGCGTTCCTCGACATCATCCACCAGGACCCAGTGCTGCGCGAGGTCAAGATGATCGCCGAGCCGTGGGACACCGCCGGCTACCAGGTCGGTGGGTTCCCGGCCGACTGGTCCGAGTGGAACGGCAAGTACCGCGACGACCTCCGGGCCTTCTGGCGCGGCGACGAGGGCGCACTCGGCGACGCCGTGCAGCGGGTCCTGGGCAGCCCCGACGTCTACGAGGGCTCGCGGCGTTCCCCGCTGTGCTCGATCGACTTCGTGACCGCCCACGATGGTTTCACCCTGGCCGACCTGACGATGTACGCCGACAAGCACAACGAGGCCAACGGCGAGGACAACAACGACGGCGAGAGCGACAACACCTCGTTCAACGGCGGCATCGAGGGCCCGACCGACGACGGCGCGGTGAACGACTACCGCGACCGGCAGCGTCGCAACTTCCTCGGCACCCTGCTGCTCTCCGCCGGCGTGCCGATGATCCTGGGTGGCGACGAGCTCGCCCGGTCACAGGGCGGCAACAACAACGCGTACTGCCAGGACGACGAGATCTCGTGGTTCGACTGGGCCGCCGCCGACCAGGACCTGCTCGCCTTCACCACGGCGGCCATCGCGTTCCGTCGGCAGCACCAGGCCCTGCGTCCGGAGTGGTTCCGCACCGCGCCGGGTGACTCGGAGTCGACGGTGACCGTGCTCCGTGCCGACGCCGCCGGGTTCGAGGACGGCGACTGGGCGGACGGCGGCAACCGGGCCGTGGCGCTCGTGCTGCACCAGGGCGACGACACCGTTGCCGTGCTGCTGAACGCGTCGGACACCACGGTGGAGTTCACGCTGCCGGAGCGTCCGGGTGGGGGCAGCTGGTCCCTCGGGCTGTCGAGCGACCCCGACCAGGCCGTGGTCGGCGACGCGGCGACGCTGCTCGTGCGCGACGCGTCCTTCACCGCGCTGGTCTGAGGGGTCGCGCGGGGCTCGCACGGCTTCGCCTGGCTTCGCACGGCTTCGCTTGGTGAGCAGAAATGGTCGGGTTCCCGTTGGGGGACCCGACCATTCCTGCTCACGAAGTGGTGCTTGCGGCGCTCCTAGGCGTTCGCGCCCGCGGTCAGCACGGCTGCCGCGGGGTCGAAGTCCTCGGGCAGCGGCGGGACCGCGTCCACGGTCGACGTGATGTCGACGGCGGAACCCGACTCGGCGGCGTCGCGGATCCCGAGCAGGACGTCGAGCACGTGCAGTGCGACGGCGCCGGAGGCACGCTCGGGGCGGTCCTCGGCGATGGCGCGGGCGAGCTCGACGACACCGGTGCCACGGCCCCAGGTGGAGCCGACCGCCTCGAGCGTCTCCGGCTCGTCCTGCCCGTAGCGCCAGAGCTGTGACGAGCCTTCGAACGTGTTCGGGTCCGGCAGCGAGATCGTGCCGAGCGTGCCGTTGATCTCGACGAAGCCCATGCGCGGCAGGGCGTGCTGGAACGAGAACGTCGACTGGGCGGACTGCCCGCCGGCGAACTCGATCAGGGCGGCGTGGTGCGTCGGGACCTCGACCGGGAACGTCTCGCCGGCGCGGGGGCCGGACGCGATCGTGCGACGGTCGAGCGACTTCGACGAGACGGCCTGCACGCGCGAGGCGGTGCCGAACGCGTGCACCAGGGTCGTCACGTAGTACGGACCCATGTCGAACAGGGGGCCGGCACCGGTGGCGAACAGGAAGTCCGGGTTCGGGTGCCACGCCTCGGGTCCGGGGACGTGGAACAGCGTCGTCGCGGAGAGCGGCTCGCCGATGTCACCGCGGGCGATGGCACGGAGCGCCGTCTGGATGCCCGCACCGAGCACGGTGTCCGGGGCGGTCGCGACGCGCAGGCCCTTGGCCTTCGCGGACTCGAGCACCGCGGCGGCCGACGCGTGGTCGGTCGCGATCGGCTTCTCGCTCCAGACGTGCTTGCCGGCGTCGATGATCTGCTGGTCGACTTCGGCGTGTGCGGCCGGGATCGTCAGGTTGATCACGATCGAGATGTCGTCGCGGGCCAGGAGCTCCTCGACCGATCCCGACGAGGCGACGCCGTACTCCGCCGCCTGGGCAGCGGCACGGTCGAGCAGCACGTCGGCGACGAAGCGGACCTCGACGTCGGCGAACTTGGTCAGGTTCTCGAGGTACTGGCTGGAGATGTTGCCGGCACCGATGATGCCGATCCCGACACGGCTCACTTGTCGTTGTCCTTGAGCCAGGTGAGGGACTCGGTGATGCCCTCGAAGACGTCGCCCGAGTAGGCGTCGAACTCGACCACGCGGATGGCCTGCGGTGCCGCGGCGAGGATACCCGCCACGTCGACGTCGCCCTGGCCGGCGGGCGTCTGGTTCTCGAAGGCGCGCTGCAGCGCCTCGGGCACGATGAGGGCGCTCTCGGACGAGGGCAGCGCGGTGCGGATGTCACCGTCGACCTTGCCGTCCTTGACGTGGATCGCGACGACGCGGTCGCCCAGGCCCTTGAGGACGGCAGGGGCGTCGGCGCCACCGACGGTCGCCCAGAAGGTGTCGACCTCGAGGACGGTCTCCGGCGAGAGCTGCGACACGAACAGGTCGTAGACGGTGCGGCCGTCGACCTTGTTCGTGAACTCCCACTGGTGGTTGTGGTACCCGAACTGCAGGCCACGGCCGGCGGCCTCGGCGGTCAGCTCGTTGACGCGCTCGGCGATCTTCGCGACGTCGTCGGCGGTCTGCCATCGGTCGGTCGGGATGAACGGGTCGATGACGGTGCGGATGCCGAGGCGCTCGGCGGCGTCCCAGATCGGCGCGGTGTCCTCGGCGTCGATCACGGCGACGTGGCCGGACGGAGCCTTGAGGCCGGTGGCCGCGAACGCACGCTCGAGGTCGGTGGCGCGCTCGACGAACGCGTAGGGCTCGACGTTCTCGTACCCGATCTCGGCGACACGGGCGATGGCCTTGTCGAGGTCTTCGGCGATGGCGTCGCGCAGCGAGTACAGCTGCACAGAAGTGGTGGGCATTGCAGAGGCTCCTTCGATCCTGTCTGGGTGTCGCGGCCCGTCGAGGAGCGATGCTCCGCGGCGAGATCGATCACGACGCTACCCCAAAAACCACCCGGTGTGTAGTTTTTGCTGCCCCGTGTGACGCGGCCCGGATGGCCCGCGCATCACGGCCCGGGACGCGGCCGGTGTTGCAGACAACACGTGTCGATGTATGCTCGCGTCGGAAAAACCTTGTCAGGCAAGGTTTTCATCGACTCAAGGAGGCGTCATGAGCACACCCGAACCCGGCAGCCCGGCACTGCTCAACCCGGAAGAGGGCATCACCCAGCCCGTCAGCACGGTGAAGGTGGGCATCGGCTACCAGATCGCCCTGTTCCTCGGGCAGTTCGGCCTCTTCGTCGCGCTCATGGCGCCCGTCTACGTGAGCATGCAGCTCAAGGCGCAGGCCCTGGTCGGCGACGACGCCGCGAACGTCATCGGCTCGGTGCTGCCGATCGGCGCATTCGGTGCGCTCATCATGAACCCCCTGGCGGGCGCCCTGTCCGACCGCACCCGCACGCGCTGGGGTCGTCGTCGCCCCTGGCTGCTCAGCGGTGTCGTGGTCTTCGCGATCGCCCTCGCCTGGATCGCCTACTCGCCCGACGTCCTCAACCTGACGCTGGCCTGGCTGCTCGCCCAGCTCGCCGCGAACGCGACGCTCGCCACCCTGCTCGCGAGCTTCGCCGACAACGTCCCGCAGCTGCAGCGCGGCCGGTCCTCGAGCATCATCGCGCTCGCGCAGAACATCGCCGTGCTCGCCGGCACCTACCTGTCGGTGTTCTTCGTCGCGAACCTGCCCGTGCTGTTCATCGCGCCCGGCATCCTGGCGATCATCCTGGTCGCCGTGTACGCCGTCGTCGCGCGCGACGACCTGCCGACCTACACGCTCAAGAAGTTCACGTTCCTGAACCTCGTCGCGTCGTTCTGGACGAACCCGGTCAAGAACCCGGACTTCGCGTTCGCCTGGTGGTCCCGCTTCCTCATCATCCTCGCGACGTTCATGTTCACGACGTACCGCCTGCTCTACATGCAGGAGCACATCGGCATCGAGAAGGCGAAGGACGCCACGGCTGCCGTCGCCTTCGGCGTCCTGCTCTACACGATCGCGCTCCTGGTCAGTGCGGCGCTGTCCGGCTGGGCCTCGGACAAGCTCGGTCGCCGCAAGGTGTTCGTCGGCGGCTCGACGGCGATGTTCGCGGTCGGGCTCGTCGCACTCGCGCACGCCGACACGGTCACGGGCTTCTACGTCGCCGAGATCATCATGGGCTTCGCCTACGGCATCTACTCGGCCATCGACACCGCCCTGGTGGTCGACGTGCTGCCGAACGCCGACCGGCCCGGCAAGGACCTCGGCGTCATCAACATCGCGAACGCGCTGCCGCAGTCGCTCGCTCCGGCGATCGCCCTGTTCTTCCTGAAGGTCGGGTCCGACGGAGCCGCCGACAACTACGAGCTCATGTGCTGGGCCGCCGGCGCGATCGCCCTCATCGGCGCACTCGTCGTGATCCCCATCAAGCGGGTGCGGTAGCGCCCGTCGCGCGACGCGACAGATGGACGGACGGGCGCGGCACGCTCAGCGGTGTCGCGCCAGCGACCCGCGGGCCGCGCCGACCGAGCCTGCGAGGGAGGGGTGGCGGACCCGCCAGGGCCTCCCGTCCGCTGCCCGGTCGCGTCAGCCGGCCCCGATAGCGTGATCCACATGCTCGCCGCCGCCCCAGCCCCGTTCGACACCCCCGCCGGCCGCATCGTCGGGACGGTCGACGGCGACGTGGTGCGGGTGCTCGGGATCCCGTACGCGCAGGCCGAACGGTTCGCCCCGCCGCAGCCGATGCCACCGTTCGAGGGTGAGCTGCATGCGTCGACCCCGTCGCCGGTCGCACCGCAGCCGCACGAGGAGTTCGTCGACCTGCTGCTCAACCCGATCCAGGGCATCGAGGTCGACGAGCACTGCCAGCGGCTCTCGATCACGCTGCCCGCCGACGCGCGGCCGGACGAGCAGCTGCCCGTCATGGTCTGGATCCACGGCGGCTCGTACGTCATCGGCGGCGGCGACCTACCGATCTACGACGCCCGCGACCTGGTGACCGAGCAGCGCGTGATCGTGGTGTCGGTCACGTTCCGGCTCGGTGTGCTGGGGTTCCTCGGTGACGGCGAGACGATCCCGGCGAACCTCGGGCTCCTCGACCTGGTCGAGTCGTTGCGCTGGGTGCGCGCGAACATCGCTGCGTTCGGCGGCGACCCCGACCTGGTCACCGTCTTCGGGCAGTCGGCCGGCGGGGACGCGGCCGCGCACCTGATGATCAGTGCCGGCGCCGAAGGGCTCTTCCGCCGGGCGATCATCCAGAGCGCTCCGCTGGGGCTGTCCCGCCGTCGGGCACGGATGAACCGCGCGATGGTCCGGGCCGTCGGCACCGTGCACGCCGACACCCCGCTCGAGGACCTGCTCGACCGTCAGGCACTCGGTACCCGGGCCGCAGCGCCGTACGGGCTCGCCGCCGGCATGCCGTTCGGCACCCAGTACGGCTTCGCGCCGCTGCCCGCCGAGCGTGACGTCGACGCCGCGTGGAGCCGGGCCGCCCCCGAGGTCGACGTGCTGATCGGGTCCGGTTCGGACGAGGCCGGCATGTACGTGCCGCTCGTGCCCGGCCTGCGTCGGGTCACCCGGTCGCGGGTGCTGCGGTCGGCCCTGCGATGGTGGGTCGTGCGTCCGCTGTCCGACGTCATCTACGGGCGCGATGCCCGACGGTTCACCGAGCGGCACCGACGCGGCGGCGGTCGGGCGACCTCGTACCGACTGCACCGCGGTGTCACGAGCGCCCCGACCGGGGCGGTGCACATGAGCGACCTGCCGCTGCTGTTGGGAGGCCGCGAGGCCTGGGCCGGCACCCGCTTCGTCCCCGAACGCGACTGGCCCGAGGTCGAGCGCCGCGGCCGGGCCTTCCGGACGATCTGGGCCGACTTCGCCCGCTCCGGCGAGGTCCGGGCGCCCGACGACGAGACGCTGACGTTCGACCGCGGCTGACCGGGAGCCGGTGACGGCGGCCGCGCCCCCAGAACTGGCGGTCGCGGCCCGCTGACCGGCCCCGCACAATCGTCAGCATGCCCACGACCGATGTCGACCTCCGCGCACGCATCGTCGCCGGGGCGATCAGTGCCTACCGAGCCGGGGACTTCCACCGTGTCGGGCCCGACGAGGTCGCCGAGCACGCCGGGGTCACGGCCGACGAGTTCCACCGGGCGTACCCGATGTGGGAACTCCTGGTGGTCGCGGTCATGGACAAGTGGAACAACGGCAGCCGACGCGAGCTCTGGCCGATCGCGGAGCGGGACGGCACGGTCGCCTACCTGCGTGCCCGGCTCGCCGCGGGCGTGGACGATCCGGCCCTCGTGCGCCTGCGGGTCGCCGTGCTCAGCGCCGCCTCGAATCCCGACCACCCCGCCGCCGGGTGGTTCCGCACGCAGTACACGCGGGCGTTCGAGGACGTCACCCTCGCCCTGGTCCGTGACGTCGTCGCCGGCCGGGAGTCCCGTGGTGCCTCGCCCCGGCACGCCGCCGAGCAGCTCATGGCGCTGTACGAGGGGCTCCAGCTGCAGTCCGTGATCCGCGACGACGGGGAGCCGCTCAGTGCCTTCGACCGGGCGGTCGCCCGGATGCGCGTGGGCTGGGCAGCGGCACGCGTCGACGCCTGATCCGGGTCGGGCGGGCAGGTCGGGTCCGGTCCGCATCAAGCGGGTCCGGGGCCGTGCGCGGCGAGCGGTCACGACTCCCCGCGCGTGCAGCGTCGCGTGGTCACGTTCCGTCGTCTGCGGGTGGCGGGGCCGACGGTCTGTGACCGCTCGGCGTGCGGGCCGCAGGGGGTCGTGACCGGTCGGCGGACTGGTGGAGCGTCCGCCCCACCCCGGTCCACGGCCTCGAGGCCCGGCGCGGCTGGCAGACGTCGGTGCACCCACCTGGCATGGTCGGCCCATGGAGTACACGGACTACGACACCCGGCTCGCCGCCTACGGCGTGATCACGGACGGTGACCGCGTGCTCCTGGCGAAGCTGCGTCACCCCGACGCGGGCACGTGGACGCTGCCGGGCGGCGGGGTCGACTTCGACGAGACCGTGGAGCAGGCCGTCGTGCGCGAGATCCGCGAGGAGACCGGGTACGAGGCCCAGGCCGGTGCCCTGCTCGGGGTCCGGCACCACATCGTCCCCGCGGAACGCCGCATCCACGCCAACGGCCGGCCGATGAAGGCCGTGCAGGTGGTGTTCCGGGCGACCGTCACCGGGGGAGCCCTGCGGCACGAGCTCGACGGCTCGACCGACGAGTCGCGGTGGATCCCCGTCGCCGAGCTCCCGCACCACCGCCACGGCCTGCTCGTGCCGATCGCCCTCGGCTGGGCGGGTGCCCTGTCCCGCTGACCGCTGGCGTCACTCCTCGATGACGCTGAGGACGTTGCCCGACGGGTCGGTGAACCAGGCGATGAGCGGGCCGCCCTTCCGGTTCACACCCCGGTCGTCGGTCATCCCCTCGTACTGCAGGAACTCGACGCCCTTCGCGGTGAGCTCGTCGACCGCGGCGTCGATGTCCGGCACCGGGAAGTTCAGCACCGTGAAGGCCGCCGGTTCGTGACCCGCGCCCTTCGGGTAGACGAGCACCTGGTGTCCACCGCCGAGCTGCAGGAAGAGCATGCCGTGGTCCTCGGTGACCTCGACCCCCAGGACGTCCTCGTAGAACGCCTTCGCCTCGGGCACGTCGCGCACCGAGAACCCGCTGAACGCCTTCGTCGCATCGACCATGCGGCAAGTGAACCACCGCGGCCCGGCGTCGGTGCGCTCTGCGAGGATGAGGCCGTGAGCGACTCCGGCACGACCCTCGACCAGGCCCTCGAGCGCGCCGTCGAGCTGGCCTGTTCGAGCAAGCGCACCGTGCTCGGGATCGCCGGAGCACCGGGTGCCGGCAAGTCGACGCTCGCCCGCCGCATCGTCGCCGCCGTCGACGACCGCCTCGGTTCCGGCACGGCGGTCCAGGTCCCGATGGACGGCTTCCACCTGTCGAACGCGGCGCTCGACGCCCTCGGCCGGCACGACCGGAAGGGCGCGGCGGACACCTTCGACGCCGACGGGTACGTCGCGCTCGTCCGCCGACTCGTCACCGCCGACGAGGACGTCGTGTGGGCGCCGGACTTCGACCGTCGCGTGGACGAACCCGTGGCCGGCAGCATCGCGGTGCCCCGCGCGGCCCGACTCGTGGTGTCCGAGGGCAACTACCTGCTCGATGACGCCGCACCGTGGTCGGCGCTGCCGGAGCTCTTCACCGAGACCTGGTTCTGCGCCGTCCCCGACGACGTGCGGCTCGACCGCCTGGTCGGCCGGCACATGCGGCACGGCCGCGACCACGACGCCGCCCGCGCGTGGGCGGTGGAGGTGGACGGCGTGAACGCCGCGAGGGTCGCACCCACGGTGATCCGGGCCTCCAGGACGGTGTGGACGTGACCACCGACCAACGCGATCGTCGACGACCACCAGGCGACCCCGACGACGACGTGACCCCGACCACCACGACGCGACACCGACACGAGGAGCGACCATGACCATCGCCATCACCGGAGCGACCGGCAACATCGGGGGCGCCGTGAGCGCTGCGCTCGCCGCGGACGCCGTGCCGTTCCGGATGCTCGTGCGCGACGCCTCGCGTGCGCCCGAGCTGCCCGGCACCGAGGTCGCCGTCGCGACCTTCGCCGACGTCGACGCGAGCCGAGCGGCGCTCGAGGGGGTCGAGGTGCTGCTCATGGTCTCGGCGGCCGAGGCCCAGGACCGCCTCGACCAGCACCGGGCGTTCGTCGCCGCGGCGGCCGACGCGGGCGTGCGGCACGTCGTCTACACGTCGTTCCTCGGCGCGGCTCCCGACGCGACCTTCACGCTCGGACGCGACCACTGGGCGACGGAGCAGGCGATCCGCGACAGCGGGATGGCGTTCACGTTCCTGCGCGACAGCTTCTACCTGGACTTCGTCGAGGACCTGGTCGGCGAGGACGGCGTGATCCGCGGCCCGGCCGGCGACGGCGCCATGGCCGCGGTGGCCCGTGCCGACGTCGCCCGCGTCGCGACCGCGGTGCTGCACGACCCGGACGCGCACCGCGACCAGACGTACGAGCTGACCGGCCCCGAGGCGATCACCCTCGCCCAGGCGGCGGCGATCGTGTCCGAGGTCCGCGGCCGCACGGTCAGCTACCACCCGGAGACCCTCGACGAGGCGTACGCGTCACGTGCGCAGTGGAACCCGGAGCCGTGGCAGGCCGACGCCTGGGTGAGCACCTACACGGCCATCGCCGAGGGGGCGCTCGCGCACGTGTCGGGCGACGTCGAACGCATCACCGGACGCGCGCCGATGTCCCTGCGCGAGGTGCTCGCCGCGGGCTGACGCGTGCCGGTGGTGCGCACCGGGGCCGACCGACGGGCCGGGCAGCCCGCAGTGCCACACGGTCCACGTGATGCCGTCCGCCCGGCGCGGCTGCATCGGCAGACGTGCGTGCCGGGTGCCGTGGGACAGCGCTCGGCAGCCGCCGGCCAGCGCGGCGCGCAGGACCGGGTCGGTGCGGGGCGCGTGGGCCTGGACGACGAGGACGCGCAGCCCGTCGGCGATCCGGCGACGGATCTGGTGCGTCGTGAAGACGGGTACGGTGCCCGAGAACCCGCCGTCGGTCAGCACCGGCAGTCCGGTCGCGTCGATCACGGGTGCGGAGATGTGCCACGTGTCCGTCAGGAACAGCGGTTCGTCGTGCCGGTACCCCTCCAGGCGTCGCGCGGTCGCGACGAGCCGGCTGAGGGCACGCGGGTACGGGGTCGATCCGCCCCACGGGTCCGGGCTCGACACGTGGAACACGTCCGGGCTGCCGGCCGGGATCGGCCAGCGCGCGGGCCACGGCCCGACCGACGCGTCGACGCCGCTGCCGTCGCGGGTCGCGTCGAGGGCCTGCAGGGAGAACGCGGCGGGTCCGGCGATGAGCGCGAGCCCGGCTGCGAGTGCGATGACCGTCCGGGAGGCCCGGTGCCGGTCCGGCCCGCGCGTCGCCTCCCAGCGGGGTCGCCACCACACCGCCACCAGCGTCGCGACGACGGCGACCGTCGAGACCGTGATCGCGGGCACGGCGAGCACGCTCGGCATCGCGGTGCCCCGCGCGAGGAACACCACCCAGCCGAGCTGTGCCGCAGCGAGGACGACCGGGAGCGCCCGGAGCCCTCGAGCCTGCGCCCGGACCAGTCCGACCGCACCGCGCCACCCGAGGGCGGCGAGCAGGGCGAGCTGCACGCCGATCGCCGCGACGTAGGCGGTGTGCGGCACCGCGGCCACCGAGAGCACGGCCGCGGCGGTGCCGAGCCACACGACCAGGACGGCCAGGGTGGCGGCTCCGGCACGGGTGTCGAACGCGTGCCCGAAGGGGGTGCCGACGGTGTCGTGGGGTGTGTGCGTCGACGACGGCGTGATCCTCCTCGCTCGCCGTCGGACCAGCACCACGGCCGCGACCACCACGCCGAACATCGCCGCGGGCAGGAGCCAGGCGACCTGTGACGCCAGGTGCGGTCCGAGCAGCTTGCCGAACCCGGCCGGACCACCGCGCCAGGTGTGCGGACCGAACGGCACGGCGAACGACCGGACGGACCCCGGTACCGCGCCCGGCAGGAACCGGTCGACGCCGTTGTACCCGAACACCATGGCGAGGGGACTGTCGTCGGTGGAGCCGTCCGCCCAGGGCCGCGAACCCGGCGGCGTGAGCGCCAGCGCGGTCACCCACGACACCGACGCCACGACCGCGACGATCCCGAGCACCCCGGCGCGGACCACCCGGGTGCCGAACCGGAAGGGACGGCCGTCATGTCGGGCCGAGGCCAGCAGCGTGCCGAGCAGCATTGCCGGCAGCACGAACCAGGCCTGCACCATCTTCGCCTGGAACCCGACGCCGACCGCCAGGCCCGCGGCGACGAGCGGCCACCAGCGCCCGGTCAGTGCCGCGTGCTGCCAGCACAGCAGGGCGACGGCGAGCGCGGCGGTGACCATGCCGTCCTCCATCGGGTGCGCGAACATCGACACGAAGACCGGCGTCGACCCGGCTGCTGCGGCCGCGACGAGGCCCGTCCCGACCCCGGCCCAGCGGAGTCCGACCAGGGAGCAGGCCCACAGGGTGACGAGCCCCTCGACGACCTGGGGGAACGCGAGCGCGGCGGTGGAGTGCCCGAACAGCCGGAGGCTCAGCGCCTGCGGGACGGCGAAGCCGCTGAGCTTGTCGAGCGTCACCGTCGCCGAGGGGTCGAACGCCCCCGAGAACAGCGCCGGCCACGACTCGGACATCGACCGCGCCGATGCCTGGTAGAAGCTGAAGTCCCCACCACGGCCCAGGTTCCAGGCGAGCAGCACGGTCGTGCCAGCCGCGATCACGAGCAGGGTGAGCCGTGCCGTGAGCGGCTGGTCCCGCCACCGGGCGGGTCGTCGGATGTCCACCCTCCGGACCTTGGCCGTCCGGGATGACGACCGGCCGGGACCGTGCCGCCAGCTGGCCGCGAAGCCGGTCCGCGCGCTGAGGGGTCGTGCGGGTGCGGCCCCCGTCGGTCAGCGCCTCGGGGGTCGAGCCGGAGCGGGGTCTCAGCCGGCGTTCGGGTTCGGGGTCAGGGCACCCGTCGTGCGGCGAACGTCCCGACGACGCCCAGGGTGAGCACCGCGACGAGCACGACGAGCAGCGGTGCCGTCCAGTTCCCCGTCGCACCGTGCAGGGCACCGGCGACGAGCGGCCCGGCCGAGCCGAGCAGGTACCCGCCGCCCTGCACGAACGCGGACATCCGTCGGGCGTCGGCGTCGCTCGAGACGATCCGCACGATCACGATGAAGATCACGGTGATGCCGCCGCCCTGCGCCGCACCGCCGAGCACCGACCACAGCAGCCAGAGCTGCGGGGCGAACAGCAGCCCGAGCGGCATAGCCAGCCACAGGGTGCCGACCAGGGCGATGATCGCCGCCGGACGCCACCGGGTCGCGAGCAGCGGGACACCGAGCGCCCCGACGACGGCCAGGATCTGGAACACCGACGAGCTCGCGCCCGACGACGCCTTCGAGAAGCCGATCTCGTCGTGCAGCAGCGTCGGGATCCACGCGGTGAGGGCGTAGTACGAGAACGCCTGGCCGCCGAACGCCAGCGTCAGGCCCCAGGTGATGAGCCGTCGTGCCGGCCGGATCGGTTCGGCGGCGGCGACCCGTGCGGCCTCGGCGGCGCGCGCGGTGCGGATCGCCCCGGTGTCCAGCACCTGGTCGATCGGACCGGTGATCGGCAGCGGTTCGTCGTGGTCGGACGGCACCGGGCGTCGCCAGGCCGCCCGTGCACCGACCGCGTAGGTCCAGGCAGCGGCGGCGATGAGCGCGAAGACCGCCCAGATCGCGATGGCGACCGGCCACCCCCACAGGGCCGCCAGGGGAGCGGTGCCGAGCGACGTGATCATCGACCCGACGTTGAGCGCCGACGTGTAGACGCCGGTGACCAGGCCGACGCGCTCCGGCGAGGTGTCCCGTCGGATGACCACCGGGATCACCACGTTGCCGATCGTGATGCCGATGCCGATGACCGCGGTGCCGATCAGCAGCGCCGCCGACGAGGGCATCGAGCGCACGACGGTGCCGGCGAGCACGATGACGAGCGACAGGGAGACCGCGCGCTCCGGATCGGCCTTCGCGATGACCCAGCTGGCGAACGGTGTCGCGAGCGCGAAGCACAGCACCGGGATCGTCGTCAGCAGCCCGGCGATCGTCGCGGTCAGGCCGAGGTCGGCGCGGACGTCCCCGATGACCGGGGCGGTCGCGACGATCGGGCCGCGGAAGTTCAGGGCGATCAGGACGATGGCCGCGGGCAGCAGCCAGGCGGCACCGCGGAGGCTCCGGCGTGCGACGTCGTTCATGCGGACGGCGTCGTGGACGGCAGCAGGATCGGCAGCAGGTCGAGCGGGGTCGCGGCACGGGCGATGGTGCCCTCGGCCTCGTCGGGGGAGCCGTAGCCCCACTCGGCGAAGACGACCGGGACGCCGTGCACGGTCGCGCCCTCGACGTCGTGCTTCCGGTCGCCGATCAGCACCGGGCGGCTGGTGTCGAAGCCGTGGGCCTCGAGGCGTCGCAGTGCCTCCTCGACGACGTCGGCCTTGCTCGACCGCACCTCGTCGTCGCTCGCACCCGTGATGATGTCGATGTCCCCGGTGAGGCCGTAGTGCTCGAGGATGTAGGTCGCGGGGGTCTCCGGCTTGCTCGTCGCCGTCGAGATCGGCAGCCCCGCCTGGTGCAGGGTGCGCAGCACGACGTCGATGTCCGGGAACATGGCGGAGTCGAGCGCCCCGTGCGAGAAGTAGTGCTCGCGGTAGACGGCGAGGGTGCGGTCGGCGAGCTCCTCGTCCATGCCCATCGCGACCCGGAACGTGTCCATGATCGGCGGGCCCACGAACGACATCAGGGTGTCGTGGTCCGGCACCGGGACGCCGACGGTTCGGAAGGTGTGCGTCAGGCTCTCGAGGATGCCCGGCGCGGAGTCGCTGATGGTGCCGTCGAGGTCGAACAGGATGGCGGAGAACGGGCTGGTCATGTCCTGCCCACCCTAGCCGGGCCGTGGCGGCGACCATCCGGGATCCCGTCGGCCGCGGGGCGGGGGTGCGCCGTGCCTCCAGACCGGGGGTGGCGTGGTCCGCTCAGAACAGGCGGGTGTGGCCACCCTCGATGCCGCGCATCGCGTCGTAGTCGAGCACGAGGACGCGGATGCCGCGGTCCTCGGCGAGGGTGCGGGCTTGCGGTGCCACCGTCTGCGCAGCCAGCACGCCCTGCACCGGACGCAGGTGCGGGTCGCGGTTCATGAGCTCGAGGTACCGGGTGAGCTGCTCGACCGCGTCGATGTTGGCGTTGCGCTTCATCTCGACGGCGACGCTCGCGCCCGCGTCGTCACGCGCCAGGATGTCGACCGGCCCGATCGCCGTCATGTACTCCCGGCGGACCAGGGTGTGGCCGTCGCCGAGCAGTTCGATCTGCTCGGCCAGGAGCTGCTGCAGGTGCGCCTCGACCCCGTCCTTCACCAGGCCCGGATCGACGCCCAGGTCGTGGGACTCGTCGGACACGACCTCGTACAGCGAGACGATGAGCTTGTCCTGCGTCTTCTTCTGGGTGACCGTCCACACCTGCGTGATGCCGGCGCCCGACTGCTCGTCGTCCGGCTCGGTGATCTCGATCGAGCAGGGCGGGCTCATCCAGTTCAGCGGCTTGTAGCTGCCGCCGTCGGAGTGCACGAGCAGGGAGCCGTCCGCCTTGAGCATGAGCAGGCGGGTCGCGAGCGGCAGGTGGGCGGAGAGCCGGCCCGCGTAGTCGACGGAGCACCGGGCGATGACGAGACGCACCCCGGAAGCCTAACCGGCGTGGTGTCGTGACCCGGACCGGGCGCGCGGGCTGTGCACTGCGCACGGATTCACATGCCCGTAACGACGTTCTGCACATGTACGGCGGTCCGACGCCGTCCTACCGTGGCTGACACCCCGATCGGCCCACGCCGACCCCCTCCCCGAGGAGCCACGATGGCCAGCGAGACCGCAGTGTCAGCACCACGAACCCCCCGTTCCGAGTCGGTCGCCGTCGACGACTACTCGCTCAGCCGAGTCCCGATGTCCGCGCGCTACGGCTGGTTCCAGGTCGCCGTGCAGCGCTTCGGGCAGATCTCGGCCCTGTCCCAGTTCCTGCTCGGTGCGACGCTCGGCTTCGGCATGAGCTTCTGGGACGCCTTCTGGGCGATCACCCTGGGGGCCGTGATCCTGGAGATCGTGTCGGTGCTCGTCGGCGTCATCGGCGTGCGCGAGGGGCTCAACACCTCGGTCATCGCCCGCTGGACCGGGTTCGGCAAGGCCGGCTCGGCGCTGGTCGGGCTGGCGATCGGGCTGAGCCTGATCGGCTGGTTCGGCATCCAGTCCGGCGTCTCGGCGGCCGGCCTCGTCGCGATCCTGCCGATCCTGCCCGCGTGGGCGTGGTCGCTCGTGTTCGGGCTGCTCGTCACCGCGATCGTCCTGCGCGGCTTCCACTCCATGCAGTGGCTGGCGAACGTCACCGTGCCGCTGTTCCTGGTGCTCGTCGGCTGGGCGGTCATCGTCGAGCTGAGCCGGCACTCGATCGCCGAGCTCGCCGCGCGTGCCCCGGCCGGTCCGGAGCTGAGCTTCGTCGCCGGCACCACCCTGGTGGCCGGCGGGTTCATCGTCGGTGCGGTGATCACGCCGGACATGACGCGCTTCAACCGGTCGGTCGGCGACGTCGTGAAGCAGACGCTGCTCGGCGTGACGCTCGGCGAGTACGTCATCGGCCTGGCCGGCGTCCTGCTCGCCCACGCCGTCGGCTCCGCGGACATCACCCGCGTGATCACCTCGAGCGTCGGCTGGGTCGGCATCCTCGTGATCCTGCTCGGCACGTTCAAGATCAACGACTGGAACATCTACAGCTCGAGCCTCGGCGTCACGAACTTCATCGACGCGGTGTTCGGCAAGCAGGTGAACCGCGGGCTCGTGACGCTCGTGATGGGCGTCGTCGGCTCGGTGCTCGCCGCGGTCGGGTTCCTCGGGGCCCTCACGCCGTTCCTGTCCGTGCTCGGAGTCGTCTTCCCGCCCATCGCCGGGATCATGGTGGCGGAGTACTTCGTCGTGAAGCGCTGGCGCCGCGAGCTGAGCGACGCCGAGAACATCCCGGCGACCTCGCCCACCTGGGTGCCGGCCACCCTGGTCATCTGGGCGATCGCGTCGCTCATCGGGTACTTCGTCGCCGTCGGCATCCCGTCGATCAACTCCGTGGTCATCGCCTTCGTGCTCTACGTCGTCGCCGGCAAGGTCGGGCTGATCCGCGGCGTCGGGGTCAGTCGGACCGAGGCCGCGCCGGCCCCGGCGTCGGCCCCAGCCACCCCTGCCGCCTGACGCAGGCTCCCCGAACGGCCGGTCGCGTCGTCGCGCACCTGATCCGCGTGACGGCGCGGCCGGTCCCCACGAACCACCAGCACCCACGAACCACCAGCACCCCCGAACGACCCAGCACCCGCTCCACCGCACCACCGAAGGGAACCCCCATGCGCATCGGCATCGACGTCGGCGGCACCAACACCGACGCCGTCCTGATGGACGGCAGCACCGTCCGAGCGGCGGTCAAGCGGTCCACCACCCCCGACGTCACCTCGGGCATCGTCGCCGCGCTCGACGGCCTGCGCGAGCAGCACGCCTTCGGTGCCACGGACATCGACGGCGTGATGATCGGCACCACCCACTTCATCAACGCCCTGGTCGAGGCGCGCGGCCTCGCGCCGACCGCTGCGGTCCGCCTGGGCCTGCCGGCGACGGCGTCGTTGCCGCCGTTCACGGACTGGCCCGGGCACCTGGTGTCGGCCGTGCACGCGCAGCCGTTCCTCGCCCACGGCGGCCACGAGTTCGACGGCCGCGTCATCTCGGAGCTCGACCCCGAGGAACTCAAGCGGCACGCCGGTGCCATCGCGGCCGCGGGCATCCGGTCCGTCGCGATCTCGTCGGTGTTCTCGCCGATCAACGACGAGTTCGAGCAGCGCGCGCAGGAGATCATGGCCGCCGAGCTCGGGCCCGACGTGGCGTTCTCGCTGTCGTCCGAGATCGGTCGCATCGGCCTGCTCGAGCGCGAGAACGCGACGATCATCAACGCGGCGCTCCGTGAGCTCGCCGACCGCATCGTCGACGGCCTGTCCGGGTCGGTCACGGGCAGCGGCATCGACGCACCGCTGTTCCTGAGCCAGAACGACGGCACGCTGATGGACGTCGAGTACGCCCGTCGCTACCCGGTCGCGACGTTCGCGTCGGGCCCGACGAACTCGATGCGCGGCGCCGCGGTGCTGTCCGGCTTCGACACCTGTGCAGTCGTCGACGTCGGCGGCACGACGAGCGACGTCGGCGTCCTGACCGCGGGCTTCCCGCGGGAGGCCACCGGCGAGGTCGCCGTCGCCGGCATCCGCACGAACTTCCGGATGCCCGACGTGCTGTCCGTCGGCATCGGCGGCGGCTCCCGCATCCGCGAGGACGGCAGCGTCGTCGGACCGGACTCCGTCGGGTACCGCCTGACCGAGGAGGGTCTGGTCTTCGGCGGCACCACCCTGACCGCCACCGACGTGGCCGTCCGCGGTGGCCGTGGCGCGATCGGGGACCCGTCGCTCGTCGCCGGGGTGCCCGCCGAGGTCGCCGCCCGCGCGCTCGACGTCATCGCGGAGCGCGTCGCCGACATCGTCGAGCGGATGCGCACCTCGTCCGACCCGCTGCCCGTCGTGGCGGTCGGCGGCGGCTCGGTGCTGCTGCCGGACACCCTGCCCGGACTCGGCACCGTGCACCGCCCGGAGCACTACTCGGTCGCCAACGCCATCGGCGCGGCGATCGCGCAGGTCAGCGGCGAGGTCGACAAGGTCTACGCGATCAGCGACGGCCGCCGGTCGGCCGTGGTCGACGAGGCCCGGCAAGAGGCGGTCGACCGTGCCATCGCGGCCGGCGCCGACCCCGGCTCGGTCGACATCGTGGACTTCGACGAGGTCCCGATCCCGTACCTGCCGGGCAACGCGACGCGGATCCGCGCCAAGGCCGTCGGCGACCTGGCACTCGGGGCGCTGGTCCGATGAGCGCCACGCAGGCCGCGCCCCGCGCCGCCGCGCCCACAGCACCCCTCACCGCCATCGGCGCCGACTGCTCCGCCCTCGCCCGCGGCGCCGCGATCCTCGGCACCGGCGGCGGCGGTGACCCCTACATCGGACGCCTGCTCGCCGAGGCCGCCGTCCGCGCCCACGGCCCGGTCGACATCGTCCAGGTCGAGGACCTGCCCGACGACGCCGTGGTGCTCTCCGTCGCGATGATCGGCGCTCCCACGGTGATGGTCGAGAAGCTGCCGTCCGCCGGCCAGTTCGCCGAGGCCATCCGCAGCCTGTCGGCGTTCCTCGGGGTCACCCCCACCCACCTGGCCTGCATCGAGGTCGGCGGCGTGAACTCGACGACCCCGATCGTCGCCGCTGCCGAGCTCGGCCTGCCCCTGGTCGACGGCGACGGCATGGGCCGTGCCTTCCCCGAGGTGCAGATGGTGCTGCCGACCCTGTCCGGGGTCAGCGCGACACCGATGGCCCTGGCCGACGAGAAGGGCAACACCGTCGTCTTCGACACGGTGGACAACCGGTGGGCGGAACGGCTCGCCCGCACGGCGACGGTCGAGATGGGCTGCTCCGCGATCACGGCGCAGTACGCCATGTCCGGCGCGCAGGTGAAGGAGTCGTTCGTCCGCGGCAGCCTGTCACTGAGCGTCCGACTGGGCGAGACGCTGGTCCGTGCACGCAGCGAGAACGCGGACCCCGTCGCGGCGGTCACCGAGGTGCTCGGCGGCACCGTCGTGTTCCAGGGCAAGGTCGCCGACATCGAGCGCAAGACCGTCACCGGGTTCGCCCGTGGCACGGCCCGCATCGCCGGTTCCGGCAGCGACACCGGCCTGGAGGCGGTGCTCCGGTTCCAGAACGAGCACCTGCTGGTCGAGGTGGCCGGCGAGGTCCGCACCACGGCTCCCGACCTCATCATCACCTTGGACGCCGAGACCGGCGAGCCGATCACCACCGAGGCCCTGCGGTTCGGTGCCCGCATCCGGATCGTCACGGCACCGGCCGACGAGCGCTGGCACTCCCCGGACGGCCTGCGCCTGGCCGGCCCGCGGTACTTCGGCTACGACACCCCCGCGGTCCGCCACGACGGCACCACGAGCGCGGGCGAGACGAACACGGGAGCGCACCGATGAGCTGGATCCTCGACGTCGACGACCTGCCCGACCTGGCCCGCGGCGCCGCGCTGCTCGGCACCGGCGGCGGAGGCGACCCCACCATCGGGATGCTCCTGGTCCGTGCCGCGATCGAACAGCACGGCCCCGTCACGATCCTCGACCCGTCCGAGGTGCCCGACGACGCCCTCGTCATCCCCACCGCGCAGATGGGCGCACCGACCGTGGTGCTCGAACGCATCCCGGCCGGACCGGAACCCCTCGGCGCACTCCGTCGGCTCGAAGCCCACCTGGGCCGGACGGCGACCGCGACGATGCCCATCGAGTGCGGCGGCATCAACTCGATGATCCCGCTGCTCGTCGGTGCCACCGGTGGCCTGCCCGTCGTCGACGCGGACGGCATGGGCCGCGCGTTCCCCGAACTGCAGATGGAGACGTTCTCGGTCTACGGGGTCCCCGGCAGTCCACTGGCGATCAGCGACGAGAACGGCCACGGCGTCATCATCGAGACCGGCACGGACAACAAGCAGATGGAGTGGCTCGCCCGCGGGGTCACCATCCGGCTCGGCGGCGTCGCCTACATCGCCGAGTACGCCATGTCCGGCCGCCAGGTCCGCGAGACCGCCGTCCCACGCACGCTGTCCCTGGCACTCGCCGTCGGTCGGGCCATCCGGATCGCCCGCGAAGCGCACCGCGACCCCATCGACGCGCTCGCCGAGGCCCTCGGCACGACGATCTACACACACCTGCGCGAACTGTTCGACGGCAAGGTCGTCGACGTCGAGCGCCGCACGGTCGACGGGTTCGCTCGCGGTCGTGCCACCGTGCAGGGGACCGACGGCTCCGAGCTCGAGCTCCGGTTCCAGAACGAGAACCTCGTCGCCCGGCGGGACGGGCAGCTCGTCGCCGTCGTGCCCGACCTGATCTGCGTCCTCGACGCCGAGACCGCCGAGCCGATCACCACCGAGCGGCTGCGGTTCGGGCAGCGCGTCCGGGTGATCGGCATCTCGACGCCCGACCTGATGCGGACCCCGGAGGCGCTCGCCGTGTTCGGGCCGTCGTGCTTCGGGCTCGACGAACCGTTCGTCCCGGTCGAGGACCTCCACGAGCACGTCCGCCCGGCCGCCCCGGCGGTCGGCTGACCGACGGCCGCGCGCCGACCCCGGCGCCCGGCCCGTGCACCCGGCGCCGGGCTCTGCCCCCCCCCGGGACGCGACCACGGCAGCAGAATGGACCCATGGACCACGGTGAGCGGCGGGGCGGCGGTGTGGCGGGCCTCCAGGCCGACGACGCGACCGTCTTCGGACGCGGCACCGCCCTGCTCGGCTGCGGCGGTGGCGGCCGCGTCGACCACATGGTCAGCGCACTCCGCGTCGCACTCGGCGACCGCAGCGTGCCGGTCGTCGACCTCGACGACCCCGCGCTCGGCTCGGTGGTGGCCGTCGGGCTGATCGGGTCGACGACCGTGCTCGAGGAGAAGATGCCGAGCGGCGAGGAGCTGCCGGCCGCGCTCGCGGCGGTCGAACGCTGGACGGGCACCCGTGCCGACGCCGTCGTCGCCGCGCAGATCGGCGGCGTGACCGGACCGGCCGCGGCCCTCACCGCCCACGCCGCCGGACTGCCGCTCGTCGACGCCGACCTGGTCGGCCGCGCGGTCCCGCGCATCGACCAGCTGTCGGTCTTCGTCGGCCCGACCACGACGGTCACGGCAGCGGCGGCCACCACGAGCGGTCTGCGGATCGTCGTCGACGCCCGGCACCCCCACGACGTCGAGACGGTCTGGCGCGAGGCCGTCTCGCACAGCGGCGGCTGGGCGGCCTTCGCGATCGGCCCGGTCCCGGTCGCGCTGCTGCGCGAGCGAGCCGTCGTCGGCAGCGTGCAGCGCGCCCTCCGGATCGGACGCGCAGCGGGCGGCGCACGCGACGCGGCGGAACTCGCCGCGCTCATCGGCGGCCGGGTCGTCGCACAGGGCCGGGTCATCGACGTCCAGCGCGAGGGGGATGCGCTCGCGTTCGTCCGCAGCAGCCTGGCCATCCGCGACGCCGACACCGGCGCGATCGCCCGGGTCGAGGCGGGCAGCGAGTACGTGCACTGCCTGGTCGACGGCCTGCCGGTCGCCAGCACGCCGAGCGTCATCACCGTCGTCGACGCGCGGTCGCTCGCGCCGGTGGCGACCGACCGCACGCGGGTCGGCAACGAGCTCGCGGTGCTCGTGCTGCCGTCGGCGCCGTGGTGGTGGGCAGACCCCGACCGCACCGCGCACATGGGACCGCGGGCGTTCGGCATCGACGCCGACGTCGTCCCCGAGGCCGCGGGCCAGGTGCTCGCGTGAACGCCGTCGGCGACCTGCTCCCGCTCCTGCCGTCCGGCACCCGCCTGTTCGTCGGCGCCGGCAGCACCGCGGTCCGGAGCGTCCGCGGGGTGGTGGGGACCCCAGACCAGGTCGGCCGGTCCCTGTCGCAGGGCGACGACGTCGTCGTGCTGCTCACCCCGGTCGACCGCGCGGACGCGCGCTTCGACGTGCTGCTGCGCCGGGCGTCCGCGGCCGGCACCACCCTGCTCGTCGTCGACGGGGCGCTGGAACTCGGACCCGGCACCACGACGCTCGCCGAACGGCTCGGCGTCGCCGTGCTCGCCACCCCGGACCCGTGGGCGACCTCGGTCCGCCTGCACGAACTCATCGGCACCGGGATGGGCCCGGCGGCCCGGGCCGCCCTCGACGCCTCCCGCGTCGCCCTCGACGCCGGCCCCGAACTCGACGACCTGTTCACCCGGCTCGACCGGTCGCTCGGTCACCCGGTGCGGTTCCTCGACGCCTCGGGCCTGGCACTCCGCGGAGCCGCCGTCGACGACGCGGCCCGCGCCGTGCTCGTCCGCCGCGCCGGCACCAGCGACGTGCTGACCGCCGAGGGCATCGACGAGACGCTCGTGGCGATCCCGGTCGGCACCGGCATCGGACCGCGCGCCTGGCTGGCCGTCGGCCTGTCCGTCCCGATCGCCGCCGAACAGCAGGTGGTCGCGAGTGCCCTGCAGGTCGCCGCCGTCGCCGTCGGCCACCGGCTGCTGCTCACCAGGCTCGACGACGAGCGCGACGCCCGCTACCGGATGGCGATGCTCGACGAACTCCGTGCGGCCGACGGGGCGCCCGCCCCGCAGCTCGTGCAGCGGACCATCGCCGCCGGGTGGCGGCTCGACGCCTGGCACGTCGGCGCACGCGTGGTCGCACGGCAGGGCGTCGACCTGGTCGCGCTCCGCCAGCAGGTCGACGCCGCGGTGCGCGCCGAGGGACTCGACGCGGTCGTCGTCGAACAGGCGGACGGCTGGGTGCTGTGGCTGTCGGAACCCGACGAACCCGGCCGGGAGGCAGTGGCCGACATCGCGGGTCGGCTGCGGCGCGCGCAGAACACGCTCCGCACCACCGTGGAGACCAACGTGGGCGTCGGCAGTCTGCAGGCGGGCCCTGCCGGGCTGGTCCGGACGCTCGGTGAGGCGGGCGACGCCGCCCGTCTGGCCGCCAGCCGTCCGGAGTCGGGGCACTTCGTGCACGTCGACCGGCTCGGGCTCGCGCAGCTGCTGCTCGCGTGGACGCAGACGGACACGTTCCTGCCGGCATCACGGCAGTTGCTCGCACCGCTCGAACGTGGTGGCGGTGCGCTCCTGACGACGCTCGCCGCCTACCTGGACGCGGAGTCGTCGATCACCGAGACCGCCGCGGTGCTCGGGGTCCACCGGAACACCGTGTCCGACCGCATCGCGCGGGTGGAGCGGCTGCTCGGGGTGGACCTGTCCGACCCGGAGACCCGGCTCGCCCTGCACCTGGCGACGCGGGCGCGGGCGGGGGAGGGCGACTGAGCGCGGGTTGCGTCAGCTGCGGTCGCTGGCGTTCTCGGTCTCGCGCTTCGTGACCCCGCTCGCTTTTTCGGTCCCGCGGGCGGGCCGGGCGGCGGCGCCGGTCTCGCGTGCCGCACCCGAGGCCAGGCCGGCCGCGATGATGAACACGAAGACGATGAGCAGCGCGCCGAGCAGGCCGATCTCCTCACCGAGGAACCCGATCAGGGGCGGCCCGGCCAGGAACGCCACGTAGCCGATCGTCGCGACGGCGCTGACCTTGGCGGCCGCGGTGCGAGGGTCGTCGGCCGCGGCGGACATGCCCATCGGGAAGCCGAGGCTGGCACCGAGGCCCCAGAACACGACGCCCACGATCGCGAGCGGCACGTTGTCGATGAAGATGAGCATGCCGAGGCCGACCACCGCGACGGCGGCGCTGATGCGCAGGATCGGCACGCGGCCGAACTTGTCGATCAGCGGGCTGCCGGCGACGCGGCCGGCGGTCATCGCGGCGAGGAACACCGTCAGCACGGCAGCACCGCCGGCGTTGTCGAGCCCGTGGCCGTCGATCATCGCGAGGGGCAGCCAGTCGTTCGCGGACCCCTCGGCCAGCGCCATGCCGAGCACGATCACGCCGATGAGCAGCGTCGAGGGCTGTGCCCAGACCTGCCAGCGGGTGAGCGGCGTCGCGACCGGGCTGGTGTCGGTGGACACCGGCTGCTCGAAGCGGTGCTCGTCCTGGAACCTCGTGACGGCGACGAGCATGGCGGCGCTCGTGACGACCACGAGCACGATGAAGTGCCACGACACCGGGATCTCGAACCGCTCGGCCAGCGCACCGAGGCCTGCACCCGCGAGCGTGCCGAGGCTGAACGCGGCATGGAACAGCGGCATGATCGTGCGGCCGCCGGCCTTCTCGGCGGCGGCGCCGGAGACGTTCATCGACACGTCGCACAGGCCGTTGCCGAAGCCGAACGCGATGAGCGCGATCCAGATGGCGGCGAAGCCCCACCCGAGCGTGACCGCGACCCCCGCGAAGATCATCCCGACCGCCAGGCATGCCGCAGCCACCTGCACGCCCCGCCTTGCGCCGAGCTTCGCGACGATGTGACCCGCGAAGGTCAGACCGCCGATGGAACCGACGGCCATGCCGAGCACGAGCAGGCCCATCTCGAACGTGCTCGCCCCGAGGGAGTCGCGGACACTCGGGATCCGGCCGAGCCACGTCGCGATGTCGAGCCCCGACAGGGTGAACACCACGAACACCGCGATGATCCAGGCCCTGGTGGTCGGGACGGTGCGGGTGGACGGCGTCGTCATGGTGGTTCCCATCGTGCTGCGGCGCGCTCGGTGCTGCGCGTTCCGGTGCTGGTGTTGCGGTTGTCGAATCGATTCGACCGCTCGTTCCGGCTACGCTAACGGGCGATGGACGAACCGGCAACAGGACCCGGCGCGTCGCCTTCCCGCGGCGGCGTCACCCGTTCGTCGCGCCCGACGCTGGCCGCAGTCGCCCGTGCCGCCGGCGTGGCGCCGTCGACGGCCTCACTCGCCTTCAGTGGTCTCGGCCCGGTGTCCGAGGACGCCAAGGCCCGCGTGCTCGCCGCCGCCGCCGACCTCGGTTACGGCGGCCCCGATCCCCGTGCCCGTTCGCTGCGCCGCGGTCGTTCCGGCGTCATCGGCGTCGTGATGGACGAGCGTCTGAGCGATGCCTTCCGTGATCCGGTCAACGTCCTGACGCTCGACGGCATCGCCGAGGTCGCGGGTGCCGCCGGTGCCTCACTGTTGCTCGTGCGGAGTCCGCTCGATGACGAGCAGGGTGCCGGCCCGCTGGTGGATGCCCCGATGGACGCCGTCGTGCTCGTCGGGTGCAACGTCCGGATCGACCCCGCCGTCGCCGTGCTGCGGCGTCGGCAGATCCCCGTCGTCGCGATCGAGGCGGACGAGATCGAGGGCGCTGTCCCCGTCCAGCTCGACAACCGCGATGCCTCACGCCGTGCCGCGGAGTACCTGCAGGGGCTCGGGCACCGGGACGTGACCGTCGTGACCCTGCCCCTCGATGCCGCACGCCGCCGTGGCCCGATCGAGGCAGCCCGGCAGGCCGAGGGCATCGCCTTCACCACGCTCGAACGCCTGCGTGGTGTGCGCCAGGTCTACCCGGACGCCGTCGCGATCGAGACCGCTGGCAGCTCGGTGGAAGAGGGACGTCTCGCCGGCACCCAGCTCTTCGCGCCGGACGGCCCCCGCCCCACCGCCGTCATCGCGCAGAGCGACCTGATCGCTGTCGGGGTCATCTCGGCCGCGCTCGACGCCGGGCTCCGTGTCCCGGAGGACGTCAGTGTCGTCGGCTTCGACGGCATCACGGTGGACGACAGCCTGCTCCACCGCAGCCCGATCCGGCACCTGACCACGCTGGTGCAGCCTTTCGTGCAGAAGGGCCAAGCCGCAGCCCGCGCCGCCCTGGCCATGCTCGAGGGTGCGGAGCCGCAGCCAGCGTCGTTCGTCTCGGAGTTGCGGGTGGGGGACACGACGGGGCCGCCGCCTTCGCGCTGATCCCACGTCGTCCGAATCCGCCATACCGAGGACCTGGCGCACGGTCGACCGGTGCCATGTGCGCTCTCATCGTCCGAACTTGCCTGTGGTGCGCTTGGACTCCCAGCGGTCGAGCTGGTGCAGCGCGTTCCGGGTATGACCGACTGCCAACATCGCTTCCTTGATGCGGGCAAGCGAGAGGTCCTCGGCAGCAGCGCGGTCGAGCAGCCTCGGCATCATCTCGTCGGTCTGTCCGTTGCGATCCCACCCGTTGTTACCGATGGTGTGCAGCGTTTCAAGGAGGTCGTGCTGGGTTTTGGTGAACCCGACCCATGCGAGCTCAGCCGGCGGAGGTGGGCGCTGGAAAGTTCAGCGCCCCCCTTCGTATGTGCGCCCACCCGTGTAGCAGCCACTATCGCAGGGCGGCCTCGGTTGCCTCCTCGACTGACTTGACCGTCGACGGGATGGGCACGGCGATCGAGGACCCCGCGAGCTTGCGCACCTGCCCGTCTGTTACGTCGAGTCGGCCGGTCGGGCCGGCCACTGTGTGGAAGACCCCTGGGTCCCCTTCGCCAAGGTAGAGGATGGCTTCCTCACCGACCGTCATCAGCGGATCGTCCTCCGCCACATAGGTCACGTCATCGACAACGCCGCCGGTCTGGAACACTGTCACCTCGTCATTCGTGGTGGAGGCTCCCTTGATCCAGTTGTCCACCTTGAAGGTGTACTCGGACGTCGCGATGTCTCCGATCGGCTCCCCCAGCGTGGACGCAGTGACGACGCCATGGACGACGATGTCAGCGCTGGTGCTCATATCACCCAAGGTTGCAAACGACTCCGCGTAGCTCGGATGACTGACGACTGTCTTCTGCGCTACCGGTTCGGTGTCCTGCTGCGCGCAGCCGGTGAGAGCGATGCTCGTGATGGCGATCGCTGCGAGAGCGACGGCTGCTTTGCATGTGTTCATGCGCGTTCTCCTCAGTACAGCTTGTTGATGCCGGCGATCTCGTCCGCGGTGGGCCGGTAGATGCCGCAACGCGAAGGGGTGGCTCCGTTCATGAGGTGGCAACCGCTGACATGATCCAGCCCGAGACCATGTCCAAGCTCGTGGGCGGCGACCCCACGCCGCTTGGCGTTGGTGTAGCTGCCCGTGTACCTCGTATTGAGATACATATTCGTGCTCGCCTGGTACTTACCACTCCGCACTTTCGGGTAGGTGATTCCGTCCCAGGTGACGTTTGCGCTACTGACTGACCGTTGATAGATCATGGCTACCGAACCCGGCGCACTTTCCAATTTGATGTCAGTCATCGAGTTGAAATCTGAGTTACCCCCGCGCCACGCGGATCTAGTGGCGGCGGAGTTCGAGCCGTCCTGCAGCACGGTGACGGGGCTGTTTCCCCACTTCGGTCCGAGGAAGGCATACGCGCTTGCAGGTGCCACGCTCACGCTCACCATTGCGCCTACGAGCACGAGCGCCGCCCCCACCCTGATCACAGCTGTCTTCATTGACGCTTCCTTGATTCGAAGAGATGAGTTGCGTTCAACTCAGGGCTCACTCTGGCACAGCGCACCTGGGTTCACCAGCCGTCCTGCATAACGAATCGCCTCGGCTTCGCCGCCGCACTCGCGTTCGTGCTTCACTGCCGGAATGAGCCTCATCGAAGCGGCCTCCTCGTGCGCAACAGCGACCACCGACTGCCAGGACACCCTCGGACCGTCAACTGGAGACTTCGACCCTCTTGTGGTCGTGGCCGCGGTGGTCGTCGTCGCGGTCGCAGCATTGGTCGGGGTCGTTCTCCGACGGCGACGGCGGCGTTAGCTCCAGCTGCGAGGGGGTACCGGGATGCGCCGGGCGACGTGACGACCCCTGAGGAGTTCGATCAGGAGGTGGCGGACTTCAACCTTGCAGAGCCAATGGGTGCCTACATCGACATCCTCGGCGTCGATGCTGACGATCTCGGATGGTGGGGCACACATCCCGTTGGGAAGCCTCTCATCACCGCAGCCGGTCGGCCGCGGCCGGCTCGGCAGTTCCTTTACTGCCGACCTGCCAGTACCACTTGAATCGCCCTGCCGACCTGCTGCGCATCCCACAACCCCGAACCGAAGACCTCGATCTTGGACGAGTTGATCCGGATCGTGCCACGTGCCCGTTCCTGCGTGAGAGATACAGCAGTGACGTGTTGCAGCTCCGACGCCCGACTCCACTTCTTTGACGTGTACAGAATCCGCGTCGATGTCACCGCAAGAAGCCCCTTGGTGATCGGCAGGAACGTTCGCGACTCCACGGTGACGAGCGGGCTCTCGTCCAGAAGAAGCGCTGCGCGCAACCCGTCGCGTTCCAAGTCAAGGCGCAGGCGGAAACCCTAACGAGCAGGTGAGCGGATACGGACCCGAACCACGTCCAGTCCCGTCCGAAGCCGACCAGCTACGCAGCCGGTGCAACCGGGTTCCTCATCGGTGGACTGCTTACGACGGTGCTCGGCTGGCCAGCGGTGTTCTGGGTCAACGCACCGGTCGCTGCGTTCCTGTTCGTCGGAGTCGTCCTCGTTGTGCGGGAGGAGCCGGAGCCACAGCCACCCCGCCACTTCAGACTAGCTCTTTTGCGCGTGCCTCCACCCGGTAGTCGATACTTCAGCGGACCGAAAGGTCTTCAACCTCCGGAGAGGCGCCGCGTGCCGAGTCGCTAGGAGTGATCTCCGTGCGTCAATGCCCGTGCGCCGGCCGCGATGAACAGCAACCCGGGGACTATCAGGACTACCGCGAAGATGATCTGCCCCGCAGCATCCGCGCGGCTGAAGATCATCTCGGCGATTCCGAACAGGACGAAGAACAGCCCGAAGACGATGGCGGTCTTCGGCTTCTTGGCTTTCAGCACTGGCGCAGATCCTTGCTCTGGGGTGGGTGAACTCCGCCCCCTGAGTCAACCAGTCCGATCCCCAAACGGCGGCTGCCGCCTGTTGAGACGGCACGGCGGTGAGCCAGGTGATCAGCTGGCAGCTGCCGTCCCGTAAGCCGGTCGTCCACCGCTACCTCCTCCCAGGTGGCCTGGTTCCCCTGCCGTCCCTTACCTCCTGACCAAGGGATTTTCGAATAGCTGGTCCGCAATGATTCTCATTGAGGGGACGCTAAACGTCACAGCGCGCTGACGCTCCCCCTGCGTGCGGCGCTCACCGCCGCCGCACCCCCAGCCCCACAACCGCAACCAGGTTCACCGCACTCCCGACCAAAAATCCCGTGGTCCCACCAGCGGCCCCGGCGACCGGTCCGAGCGCCGCCATGAGCCCAGCGCCGACGACGAACCCGGCGACCGAGGCAAGGGCGACCTGCCGTGAACGCCCAGCGGCGAGCAGCAACGCGGCAGGCACGAGCCCGACGGTGAACACCCACACCGCGACCATCAGGTACCGCAGGTCGGCGACGGCAGCGGCGCCCTCGGCGGGGTACACGATCGGTAAGAACCACCCGGCGAGCAGAACGACCACGCCGAACACGACGGCGGATGCTGCAGCGAACCCGACGACGAGCAGCAGCGCGCCGCGGGAGCGCAGCGATCCACCATCGGTCCGGTGCGCGAACGCCGGCACGAGCACCTGCCCCAACGCCTGCCCGAGCATCGACGCCGGCGTCGCCAGGGTGAAGGCGGCGGCGTAGACACCGGCGTCGTACGCCGACGCCGTCACCTGCGCCGAGATCATCGTCAGCTGCAGCAACCCGTTCGAGGTCA
Organism: Curtobacterium sp. BRB10; assembly: GCF_031844325.1. Lineage (NCBI taxonomy): Bacteria > Bacillati > Actinomycetota > Actinomycetes > Micrococcales > Microbacteriaceae > Curtobacterium > Curtobacterium sp. BRB10. The sequence goes on along the minus strand of NZ_JAUZVA010000002.1, from coordinate 7,568 downwards.
CCACCGCCAGCACGTTCCACGCCGCGAACCCGAGCACCCCGACAGCGGGCTCGCGCGAAGCAGCAGCGAAGCCCTTTCCCCGCGGCCAGCACGCGATCGCGAACACGGTGTACCCGACGGCCAGGGGCAGCAGCACGAAGGGCTCGAGCCGGGCGACGCACGCCACCACGAGCAACCCGAGCGCCAGCACGCTCGTCACGGAGTCCCAGAGTGCGACCCGGGGTGCCCGGTCGTAGCCGAGCTGCGCGCCGCGGGCGTAGCAGTAGAGGCCGTAGCCGACGACGACCGCGGCACCACCGAGCACCATGCCGGGGCCGTTGTCCCAGGCCAGCGCGATCGGCACGGTGACCGCTGCGAGCACCACGCTCGACAACAGCATGGACACCCCGAGCAGCCGGTTCACCGCGGCGTCCGACCGTCGACCCCGTAGCGCGATCGCCAGGAACCGCGACGCGGTGTTACCCGCGGCGTTCGGCCAGAGCAGCGCGACGAACACCGAGAGCGACAGCAGCGCGGTGGTCTGCCCGAGGGTCTCGGTGCCGAACACCCGCCCGACGACGACGGTCACGAGCAGCTTCGCGACGCCCTGCACCCCGATGCCGACCGTGGCGAGCACGGCCGACGAAGCGACCGAAGACGACGGTGCCGCAGGAGAATCAGGCCCGGCAGGCGAGGCAGACGAAGCGGGCCCAGAAGGAGCAGACCCGCTCACCGCGCCAACGCCTGTTCCACCCAGCCGCGACGGTGCGCCCGCGCCCCGAGCGTCACCGCCCGGACTCCGATGTACCCGAGGGAGAACACCGCCCACAGCCCCGCGAGCGTCCCACCGGCCCACCACAGCAGCGGCAGGTACACGACCAGGTTCACGCCTCCGGCGATGGCCAAGTACCGCGCGTCCCCGGCGCCGATCAGCACCCCGTCGAGCACGAAGACGTACCCGGCGACGGGCATCCCGACCGCGATGAGCACCAGCACGACGGGCAGGGCGTCCCGCACCGCCTGCGAGTCCGAGAACACCGGCCCGAGCAGCCCGCTCACGGCCAGGGTCAGCACCCCGAGCACCACTCCACCGGCAATCCCGAGCAGCACGAGCCGCCTGGTCACCAGCCGCACCCGCTCCGGGTCACGTCCGCCGAGTCCGTGTCCGACCAGCGCCTGCCCGGCGATCGCCAGGGCGTCGAGCGCGAACGCCAGCGTGGAGAACACGGTCAGCCCGACCTGGGTCGTCGCCAGTCCGGTGGTCCCCAGCCCGGCGGCGGCCCCGACGGTCGCGAGCATCGCGATCCGCAGCGACGCGGTCCGCAGGAACAGCCACGCGCCCGACCGCAGTGCTCGTGCGACGCCGGAGGCTCCGGGGCGCAGCGGCGCCCCTGACGAGCGAGCAGCCCGCACCGCGATGCGCACGTAGACGACGGCCATCGCCCACTGCACGATGACCGTGCCCGCGGCGGATCCCTCGACGCCCCAGCCGACGCCGTAGATCAAGAGGGCGTTGAGCAGCCCGTTCGCGACGAACCCGATCGTCGCGACGACGAGCGGGGTCTTCGTGTCCTGCAGCCCACGCAGCAGTCCGGTCGAGGCGGTCACCACCAGGATGCCCGGCAGCCCGATCAGCGAGACGGTCAGGTACGCGGTCGCGGCGGCCGACACCTCGACCGAGGCGCCGAACAGGTCGACGAGCGGCCCGGCGAGCGGCCACCCGACCAGCGCCAGCACCACCCCCAGCACGAGCGCGAGCCACATGCCGTCGATGCCCGCGTGCACGGCTCCGCGACGGTCGCCACCACCGAGCGCCCGTGCCACGGCCGGGGTCGTCGAGTACGCCAGGAACACCAGCAGCCCGGTCACCGTCGACAGCACGGCACTCGCGAGCCCGACGGCCGCCAGCGGCGTCGCCCCGAGGTGCCCGACGAGCGCGGTGTCGGTGAGCAGGAACAGCGGCTCGACCACGAGCGCGCCGAGCGCCGGCACCGCCAGCCGCACGATGTCGCGGTCGACCGCGCGCCGCTCAGCGGTCACAGCGGGTCGGTTGGGTCGGTGCACCGACCCATTCTGTCGGCGATGCCGACACGTCGTGGTCGCCGAGCGGGGTGGGCGCGACCCCACGGCGGACTGGAGGCCCGTGGCGGCGCCGCCACGGGCCTCCAGTCCGCCGTCCCCGGTTCCTGATCGTGGTCGCTATCGTGAGCGGGTGAAGCCGAGCAGACGCGAACGCCGTCTCCGCAACGTCCAGTCACTGATCCTCGTCGGGTCGATGTTCGGAGTGGTCGCCCTGGCAGGTCTTGCCGGCTGGCTCGGTGCCCCGCAGTGGGCGGTCCTGCCGTTCGTCGGCATCGGCTATCTCGTCTGCTGGCAGGTGACGCTCAGGGCGGTCCGGCGTCGCCGAGCGCTGTGGAACGACCACGCCGAGCGCTCGCCCACCGGAACGGCGACCGAGACGGACGGGTGAATCGGGCACGGCGAACGCCCTCGTCCACGCCGCGGCGGAGCTGCGCGCTCGTCACTCGGGCAGGGTCAGGGACAGACCCATCCGCTCCCGAACGCCTCGTGCACGCGTCGGAGGGCTTCCGGGTTGCCCCACTCCTGCACGTGCGAGCAGTCGGCGTCCGCCCGGGCCGCGACGAGTCCCCAGTTGCCGACGTTCTGGTACGCGTAGTGGTCGCCCGACTCCGAGGTCGACGCGCCGCCGCCGCCCTGTTGCTCCGGCAGCTGGATCTGCTCGCCGTCGGGGAAGACGAGGGTCTGCCCGATCGGATCACAGGTGGGCAGTTCCTCGGTCCGCAACGCCTCGACCTGCACCGGCGCCGCGGTCGGACAAGCCGACAGGGTGGCCTCGCCCGCAGTCAGCGTGAGGTACCCGTCTTCCTGGCCCTGGTGGGCGCAGCTCGTGATCGACAGCGCAGCGGCGAGGAGCATCCCGGAGACAGCGGGTGTGCGGAGGTTCACGGGGACGAGTCTGCCGCTGATCTGCCGTGGGCGTCGTCCCCGTTGCTCAGCCCGAGCCGGACGCGTTCCTGATTGCACCCCGCACCGTGACGGACTGGAGGCCCGTGGCCGTGTCCGCCACGGGCCTCCAGTCCGGTGGTCCCACGTCGTCGGGCCGGACGCGCGTTCCGGCCGACCACTCGCGTCAGTCGGCGCGCGGTTCGGCGGGGACGCCGCCGGTGGCGGCGTGTGCCGGGTCGGCGACCTCGGTCGAGGGCTCGTCCGTGCCGCGGGCCCGACCGATCAGATCCATCACGTGGTAGACGACGATCGCGGCGATCGTGCCGACGATGATGCCGCCGAAGCTGGCCTGGCCGAACCGGAACGTGAAGTCCGCGATGCCGATGATCAGGGCGATGCCCGCGGTCAGCTGGTTCTTCGGCTTCGCGAAGTCGACGCGGTTCTCGACCCAGATGCGGATGCCGATGACGCCGATCAGGCCGTACAGGGCGGTGGTGGCGCCGCCGAGCACGCCGGCGGGGACGGAGGAGATGACGGCGCCGATCTTCGGCGACAGGCCGAGCAGGATCGCGGCGATGGCGGCGACCCAGTAGGCCGCCGTCGAGAAGACGCGGGTGGCGGCCATGACGCCGATGTTCTCGCCGTAGGTGGTGGTGGCGGAGCCGCCGCCGACGCCCGCGAGGACGGTCGAGACGCCGTCGGCCAGGAGTGCGCGACCGGTGAGCGGGGTGAGGTCACGGCCGGTGAGCTGTCCGACGCCCTTGACGTGACCGACGTTCTCGGCGACCAGTGCCAGGACGACCGGCACGAACGCCAGGTAGATCGCGAGCTGCGACGGGTCGAAGGCGGGAGCGGTGAACTCCGGCAGACCGATCCACGGTGCTGCGTCGACCTTCGAGAAGTCGACCTGGCCGCCGATGAGCGCCGCGACGTAGCCGACGAGCACACCGATGACGATCGACAGCCGGCCGATCAGGCCCTTGAACAGGACCGTGACCAGGATGATCGCCGCGAGGGTGATGAGCGCGATGACCGGGGCCGCCGTGAAGTTGTCGCGGGCCGCCGGGGCCAGGTTGAAGCCGATCAGGGCGACGATCGCGCCGGACACCACCGGGGGCATCAACCGGTCGATCCAGCCGGCGCCGGCCAGGTGCACGACGAGCCCGACGATCGCCAGCAGCACGCCGACGACGATGATGCCGGACAGGGCGAGCGGGATGCCACCGATCTTGGTCGCCGCACCGATCGGGGCGATGAAGGCGAACGACGAGCCGAGGTAGCTCGGCAGGCGGTTGCCCGTGATGAGCAGGAACAGGATCGTGCCGATGCCGCTGAACAGCAGCGTCGTCGACGGCGGGAACCCGGTCAGCAGCGGCACCAGGAACGTGGCGCCGAACATCGCGACGACGTGCTGCACGCCGAGACCGATCGTCCGGGGCCAGGTGAGCCGTTCATCGGGTGCCACGATCGTCGTCGCGGAGACGGTCTTGCCGTCTCCGTGCAGCTTCCACGGAAGTCCCATGCGATGACCGTACCGGCAGCCGTGTGCCGGTGACGACCCGGATCGGCCTGCCCCATGGGGTCGGTGGCTATCGTGGACCGCATGACCGACGTCGCACGTGCCTCCGGCATCCACACTGACGAACTCGACCCCGCGGTGCGCCCCCAGGACGACCTGTACCGCCACGTGAACGGGACCTGGATCGAGGCGACGCCGATCCCCGACGACAAGGCCCGGTACGGCTCCTTCACGGTGCTGGCCGAAGCCGCCGAGATCGCCGTGCGCGACATCATCGAACGCTCGCAGCAGGCCGCCCCCGGCACCGAGGAGCGCAAGGTCGGCGACCTCTTCACCTCGTTCACCGACGAAGCCCGGCTCGAGGAGCTCGGCACCGCACCGATCGAGCACCTGCTCGCCGAGATCACCGAGATCCAGTCCGTGCCCGAGGTCATCGCCGCCGTCGGCCGCTTCGAGCGCCTCGGCCTGCCGAGCTTCCTGCAGCTCTTCGTCGACAACGACCCGGGCGACCCCGAGTCCTACGTCGTGTTCCTGGAGCAGTCCGGCCTCGGGCTGCCCGACGAGTCGTACTACCGCGAAGAGCGCTTCGCCGACATCCGGACCAAGTACCGCGAGTTCGTCGCGGCGATGTTCCCGCTCGCCGGCCTCGACGACGGCGGGGCCCGCACCGAGCACGTCATCGCGCTCGAGACGGCGCTCGCCGCCCAGCACTGGGACAACGTCACCACGCGTGACAGCCAGAAGACCTACAACAAGCTGCCCTGGGCCGAGGTCGCCGCGCTCGCGAAGGGCGTCGACCTGCAGACCTGGTGGCAGGCCATCGACGCCCCGGCCGGCGCCTTCGAGACCGTCGTGGTCCGCGAGCCCTCGTTCATCACGGGCCTGGCCGACCTGCTGAACGACCAGCCGCTCGAGGTCTGGAAGGACTGGCTGCGCTGGCAGGTCATCCGTGGCTCGGCCGCGTACCTGAACAGCGCGTTCTCGGCCACGAACTTCTCGTTCTACGGCACCGCACTGACCGGTGCGCCCAAGCAGCGCGAGCGCTGGAAGCGCGGCGTCTCGCTGGTCGAGGGTGCGATGGGTGAGGCCGTCGGCCGCATCTACGTGCAGGAGCACTTCGACGAGACCTCGAAGGCGAAGATGGACGACCTCGTCGCCAACCTGGTCGAGGCGTACCGGCAGAGCATCACGGCGCTCGACTGGATGACCGACGAGACCCGGGCGCGCGCGCTCGACAAGCTCGACAAGTTCACGCCGAAGATCGGCTACCCGGTGAAGTGGCGCGACTACTCCGCGCTGCCCGTCCGCGCCGACGACCTCGTCGCGAACGTCCGCGCCAACGCGTCGTTCCAGGTCGACCGCGAGCTCGGGAAGATCGGCAAGCCGATCGACCGCGACGAGTGGTTCATGACCCCGCAGACCATCAACGCGTACTACAACCCCGGGTTCAACGAGATCGTGTTCCCGGCTGCGATCCTGCAGTTCCCGTTCTTCGATGCCGGCCGCGACGCCGCCGCGAACTACGGTGCGATCGGCGCCGTCATCGGCCACGAGATCGGCCACGGCTTCGACGACCAGGGGTCGCAGTACGACGGCGACGGCAAGCTCGAGAACTGGTGGACCGAGGCCGACCGCGCGGCGTTCGAGGAGCGCACGAAGGCCCTCATCGCCCAGTACGACGCCCTGGTGCCGACCGAGGTGCCCGACAGCCACGTGAACGGTGCCCTGACGATCGGCGAGAACATCGGTGACCTCGGTGGCCTGTCGATCGCGTGGAAGGCGTACCTGCTGTCGCTCGACGGCCAGGAGCCCCCGGTCGTCGACGGCCTCACCGGTGCCGAGCGCTTCTTCCTGAGCTGGGCCCAGGCCTGGCGCATGGCGATCCGCCCGGAAGAGGCGGCTCGTCTGCTGAGCATCGACCCGCACTCGCCCAACGAGTTCCGCTGCAACCAGGTCGTGCGGAACATCGACGTCTGGTACGACACCTTCGGCGTGACCGAGCAGGACGCGATGTACCTCGACCCCGCCGAGCGGGTCGCGATCTGGTGATGACGGAGCCGGACGCGGCCCGGTCGTCGCGCCGCCGGCGACCGGACGACCGCCCAGCAGGTGGCGGCCGCGGTCGTGGTCGGCACAGCGGCCGGGCCGACGACCGCTTCACCGCCACCACCGAGGCCCTCGGCGCCCTCGCGCTCGAGGGCGCCGGGGTCAGCGCCTCGGTGATCGACACCTCCAGCGGCAAGGCCCTGCTCGCGATCGACGACACCCTGGTGCAGCCGGTCGCGAGCCTGGGCCGGGTCCTGCTGCTGATCGAGGTCGCCGCCCAGCTCGAGGACGGCCGCCTGCACGGTGACCGCCTGCAGCGGATGGCACGGGACACCGCGACCGGCGCCGGCCTGTGGCAGTTCCTGCAGGAGCCGACCATGCAGGTACCCGACCTGGCGACCCTGGTCGGGGCCACCGCCGACGCCTGGGCCGTGAACGCGCTGCTGTCGACCGTGGGCATCGACGCCGTCCGGGAGCGCGCGGAGTCCCTGGGCATCGAGCGCACGGCGTTGATCGACCGGGTGCGGGACCGCCGCGGCCCGGACGACGCCCCCGACGCCTCCGTCGCGCCGACCGGGGAGCTGTCGTGGGTGATGCGCGGACTGGCGCTCGGCGAGGTCGTCGACGAGGCGGTGTCGAACCGGGTGCTCGGCTGGTTGTCCCTGGCGAGTGACCTGAACCTGGTCGCCGGTTCCTTCGGGCTCGACCCCCTGGCACACCGTGCGCTCGACCACGGGCTGCAGGTCGTCGCGGTCACCGGGTCGAGTACCGGCGTGCGCGCCGAGGCGGGGATCCTGCGGGGGCCTGAGTCGTCGGTCAGCTATGCCGTGACGGTGACGTTCGACGACGCCTCGTTGCAGCGGCGGTTGGCCGTCGTCGAGGCGCTGCGCACCATGGGGACCGAGGTGCTCGAGGCCGTGCACGCTCCGGCGCGGCGCTGACCGCGCGCCCGGGCAACGCGCGAGGAGGATAGCCCTCCGACCGGTGCCCAGCGTCCGACGGGTACGAATCGGTGCGAGGCGCGACCTCCGCGCTCGGAAGGAAGTTCTTCGTGACC